>JAZKFJ010000029.1:0-53245 GCA_040386495.1 Pseudomonadota bacterium | reverse complement strand
GAGCATTCGACTGTTAATCGAATGGTCGCTGGTTCGAATCCAGCCCGGGGAGCCACTTATCCACACCGCTTCCATAATCATTTCAATAACTTGCTAAGGCGCATTGACGCGCGCCTTTGCCTTCGGCCATAAAAACGGACCACAAAACGTACCACAGTGGGCGGTTCCTTGGCCTCACGCCTCACCAAACGAGACGGATTCTGGCACTACAAGCGCCGCGTGCCGGCAGACCTCGCCCATCTCGACACGCGCGGAATCGTGCGTCATTCGACCAAAATTCGCATCGCGGATGATAAGCAGCAGATCAAGGCTCGAATCGTCGCCGACCAGATGGACAGCGATCTCGAAGCCTATTGGCGATCACTCGGCGCGGGCGATCGAGTTGCCGCGGAAAGCGCACACGAGGAAGCCCGCAAGCGCGCCCGCGCCATGGGGCTCCAGTTCGTTCCGGCCGCAGAAATTGCCGCCGCACCCTTGGCGGAAATTGTACTCCGCCTCGAGCGACTGGTTGAACGCGAAGCCCAGCGCGATCCGGTGTCGCAGGACGCCGCACTCGGCATCCCTGCCCGACCTGATGCGCCTCCGCTGTCGATGCTGGTTTCTACGTTCGAGTTGGAGTTTTCGACCGAGCTGCAGGATCTGTCGCCAAACCAGTTGCGCAAATGGCGACACCCCAAGGAGCGCGCCGTTCGCAACTTCATCTCTCAGGTCGGCGACAAGCCTCTAACCCACTTATCCCGCGCCGATGCACTCGATTTCCGGGAATGGTGGAAACAGCGCATTCTCGAAGAAAAGCTGGATCCCGACACCGCCAACAAGGACATCGGGCACCTGAGTAAAATGCTGCGCGAAATGAATCTGCTGCACCGCCTAGGGCTGGATTCAATCTTCGCGGACCTTCGATTCAAGGGAGGCCTGGAAGCCTCGCGCGCGCCGTTCTCGCGCGACCATGTTCAGAATGTTATTCTGAATTACGACAACCTGATGGGGCTCAACGACGAGGCCCGAGGCGTCGTCATGCTGATGGCGAGCGGCGGCATGCGCATCGCCGAGGCCGTGAACTTCTCCCGCGCAACAATCCGGACCGACGTGGACGTCGCTCATGTGCAGGTCAGGCCTGACGGACGGCGGATGAAAACGGGACAATCGGAGCGAGATGTTCCGCTGGTCGGCGTGTCGCTAGTCGCTGCAAAGAACAATCCGGAAGGGTTCCCGCGCTACCACGACGACGAAGACGGACTTTCGGCGACGGTCAATAAATACATGCTGGCCAATGGGATGCGGCCCGATCCGAAGACGTCCCTTTACTCGCTGCGGCACACGTTCCGTGACAGTCTGGTCGACGTTGAGGCGAGCGAAGAAATGATCGACAGCCTGATGGGCCACAAGAAGAAGGGTCCAAAATACGGTGTCGGACCATCACTCATGCTGAAACAGAAATGGGTGGAAAAGATCGCCTTTCAGGTTCCGCGTTGACTCGCGGGGATGCCTGTTCTTAATCTGTTCTCATGTCCCCGCGCGTCATTCAATTGCCCGTCTCCGGCGGAGACCGGAAGCATTACGTCCGTGAATTGAGGCAGGCGCGGGAATCCCACAAGCGCGTGCTGGATCGCACGATCGACGCATATAATGTTGCGCACCGCCTCTATTGCGAAGAATGGACCCTTCGGCAATTCATCGGCGGCGAGGTCGACCCATCCCCGATGATCGGCTCTGCAGTTCTGGCGGGCTGTACGCTACTGCGTGTCGAATGCCGGACTTGCGGTCACGGGCGCGAGATAGATTTGAAAGAGATCATCTGGCCGCGCGAGAAACAGGTCCACACGCTCACAAAGGCTCTGCGCTGCGCCAATTGTAACGCGCACCGCCCCAACCTGATTGGTCTTTACGATCCCTCCCCGGATTCGCCAGGACGCGCGGCGAGGCGTCGCTGACGGAAGGGGGTACCTCTCCCCGCCTGATGCCATGCTGCGCGTATGCGCGCGCGCTGCGAGTTGACAACTCGTTTTTAAATTCGTCCGTATCGCTTAATTAACCGTCCAACGACGCAACGGTGCAGAAGCAAAACTTTTTCTTCTCAGTTGCGTAGCTCAGACCCACAGTGCATGGCATCCGACACAAGATCGGATCGCGTTGGGGGCAGCCGATGCCGGAAGTACACGACCCGAAAGCCTATCTAGAAACCGAAGCTCGCATCATCGCCGAAGACGACACTCATGCTGTTATCGCCATGCGGTTCGACAAAAGCTGGATCGAGCGCAACCTTCACTTTCTCGCAGCAATATCCAGACTGGCTTGCCAGGGCTGTAAAAAACGCGAGAACGTCTAAACGAAGCCCCGCCGCCTCGCGAGAGACGACGGGGCATCCGTCACTAAACTATTGATCGGCGAGCATCTGTCGCACGCCGTCGTCTAATTCCCGTGGCTTCACGGACAATGATTCCGTCATACCATGGATGGAAAAATCGACGTTCTCACGAAATCGCCGCAGAACATTCGGATGAACGAGCCGACCGAATGACGCCGCATAGAGCACCGCCGTGATGAAGATCGAAGGCGAAAGTGGTATTGAGACTGGGACGAAGCGAAGTCGCGCTGCGCGCGCCAGAGTTTCCGCCATGCAGCGCCACGTCAAAGATCGAGGCCCGGCAATATTTATGATCTGCGGGCGTTCCCAAACGCGAGTGCAGGCGGAGAGCAGACACGCCGCCACGTCATCTACATGGATAGGCTGGACCAGATTTTTGCCCCCGCCAGGCAGTGGCAACACCGGACAGACCCGCAAAATTGAGAGTAGACTCTGAAGGTTTCTTTCCTGTGATCCTCCATAGATCATGGTCGGGTGCATCATCAAACCTCGAATGCCCGACGCAAGAAACACCGCCTCAGCCTCTCTTACTTGATCCGCGCGCTCGTTAGGAACACGCGAATACCGCCACGCTGAACCGAGGCAGATTAACTGTGCCGACTTGGGAATATTGGACAGAAGTCCAGGCAAGAAACGCGCATGGGCGCACGACACGACCGTTGCCGCATCGGCGGTAAGCTCGCGGGCACTGCCGAAATCGCCTTGCACACGGTCCGCACGTGCATCGAGATCATTAAAATCCTTCGCAACCGCACGAACCGCGTAACCTTTGTCCAGCAGAAGCACCGTCAAACGACGTCCAACATCGCTTGATGCACCGAAGATCACGGTCAAGCCTGGCGCAGTTGAAGAAGTCATGCGTCTTCCTAAGCCAGCCGGAGTCGCGGTGCAAACAAAAGGCGCGGCGCGACGAGTCCGCAACACACAATTATGGGGAAATCCCCGCCGCCTCGCGAATTCAGACGGCGGGGAATTCGTTAACCTGTGAACTTCCCCACAAACGCTGCGTCGGACATGCGCTGAAACAGCGTGACCATCCATTTGTAAATCTGCGCCGCAAGCCGACGCGGCCAGGTCAAAAGAGCCCACAGCACGGAGAACGGCCAGAAACCGATCCATGTCGTGATCCGCTTCTTGTTTTCATACGTCGCGGCTGATGGCGGATAGTCTTTAAAACGTCGAATGAAATCTTCGAATGGCGATGACTTCCACGCCTCGCTTCTCTGATGCTCACTGATCAAATCGGCTTTGTTCACCTCAAACTCCGCTACACTCGCGACAACCAGACATCGCCATTTCCAGAGAGCCCAAGCCGCACCGACCGCAAAGTATAGGGGCACTAATGAAAGTGCCCAGATGGGATGCAGACGAAGGACCGCGAACAGATCGGCGTCAGAGAACAGCGCAATGACCGCGATCGACACCGCCATCAATACGGTTGCCATGAAGGGATTGTCGGCTTCTGTTGCTGATATTTCGGCAACTATGACCGCCGTAACGAATATCCAGAATAGCCATCCTGATGTGAGCATAAATGCGCTTATCATTTCATTTCCTCATGTTGCCGGAGTCCGTCCGGCGCGGACGCGACTGAGTTACTGACCGACGCGCGCCATTACCTGGCGGCCATAGCCGGAACACGATGCGCGGCCATAGATGCCGCGCTGATAGAGCGACACACCGGCGCAGCCAGATCCGCCCCGATCGAGCGCGAGCCGCAGGTATTTCATCGAGTAGCGAAGGTTGGTCGCGGCATCGGCAAGCTGGCTGCACGCGCCGGCGAATCCGACTGAGCGCGCCGTCGCGCATTTGATCTGGCCAATGCCCCACTCGCCTGCCCGGCCGCGCAGGTGCGGATTGTAATTGCTTTCCTGCCGGATCACGGCATGCGCCAGATGTTGCGGCACGCCGGCGGCGAAAGCGGCAGCATCGACGAGCCCGCGCATGTCCTGCGCGCGGGACGGCAGCGGCAACGCGGCAAGCACCAGCGCTGCCGCGATCATGGATCGCAGCATCATAGTCTCCGTTTCTGTTGGCTTAGGTTCCGCTCAGTGCATCGGCGGCAATGGCGGCTTCGGGGTTATCGTGACCCAGTTGGCAATTACCCATCCGATGCCCCCGCCCACGAACAGAATACCACCCCATATCCACTTACCGAGCGTCTGTGCGCCCTGCGCCTGATGCTTTGCTTGCTCGAACGCATCGACGGACGGTTTGATCTCGGTGATGTCCTTGATCGCGGCCTCGACTTTTGAAGCCAACACCTGGACCTTCTCGGCGAGAGCGTCGAACTTTTGATGAAGATCCCGGCGGCCTTGCGATGCGTGCATCTCCTGCGATTGCCATGTTGAGACGAGCGTTTTGACGGTCGACTCCAGACCGCCAATCGAACGACTCATTTCACGCAGCGCTGCTTCAGTTGCCGGATCGCTCATCGACTTCCCTTCGCCAGCCGCTTGCGCTGCCCCGCCTGGCACTCGCGCGTCGCATCGAGATTGTCGTTTGCTTCGCCGAGGGCGACGGCATACTCGCCGACCGAAAGCTTGGGATCTTTGGTCTTGCTGACGTCGGGGTCGTCAACATTCTCGGCAAGGTTTTCACAGTCGCGCGGGATCATGACGGCGGACTTATCGGGGCTTGGCGCGCCGGAGGTGCTGCAGGCGGCCAAGCTCATCGTCAGTCCAAGCACACACAGCCTCAGGATTGTCGCCAAACTTCGTGCGGAATTCATCGAGTTTTCCCTTCGCTTCGCTGGCTTTGGCTTCCGCCTGCTTCTTCAGACGCTCGGCATCGTTGGCAGTGTCTTGCGCGTTCTTGAGCTGTAGCTCCTTGAACGCCAGATCGTTCCGGAGCTGCTTGGCCTCGGCGCGCTCATCGGAGACGCGAAACCCAATCAGGAAGAACAGCAGCAAGGCTGCAAGCACCTGCACCAACGCGGCGGCTTTGGTGTATGGCATCAGCGCCGGGATGAATCTCTCGACGAACTTCGGCACATGGGCGACGATGAAGGCCGCGGCGGCGATCAGCGCGATGATTGAAAGAACGACGAACGACGTCGCGAAGTCCCAGAACAGATCGCCCATCATGGCTTCTGACTCCGCAGCCAGATGATGTAGGCGGCGAGCCCAATAACGCCGAACGCTGTAACCGTTCGCCAGTCGGTTAAGAAGCCGGCGATCGTCGTCAGGCTGACCCCGCCCAGCGCCGTCGAGGCCCACGCGATTTTGCTTTTGATCAGCTTGCCGAACTGGCCAAAACCGCCGTCGCTTTCATCGGTGTCGGGTGTGCCGATCGGCGCGTCGTAATCTTTGCCCTGATAGGTTTCCTGCGCGCCGTCGCTTTCGTCCTGCTCGCCGACGCTCGCCATCGTCACCGGCTTGACAACCGCCTTCACGCCGATCGAACCCGCAACCGCCGCCCGCACCTGTTCCAGCGGAAAGAGTGGATTGACGTCCACTTTGCGGCCGGGCGAAATCAGATAGTGCGTGATCACTTCCTCGATCGGATAGGTCAGACACAGAGCGCGGCAAAGCTCCGTAACGGCCCGCACCTGCTCGTCGGTATAGGCCAGCCAGTACCCCTCGCCGTGCTGCGGCGTCTTCGCGTACTTCACGACCAGCGATGGGTCTTTGTTGGCGTCGATCGTGACCGCGCTCCGGTAGACACCCTCGGCGACCTTGGTCATGCGGCCCGGGTTGACGATTTCGAGGCCGACGGAAAAGCCGTTCAAAAGCGGGCGACCTTTCCAGATCGACTGGCCAGCGTGCCAGGCCTTCACGTTGAACGGCACGAGCTGCGTGATGGTGCCATCACGGGCGATGACAACGTGCGCAGACACCTTGCTGGCCGGATCGGTGAGCCAGTTGATCGGGCTGCTTGAACTAAGGCCGGACGCCGTGTCGTGCAGCACGATGTATTCCGGCGCGAGCTTTCCGCCGACGTTAGGGCTTCGCTTGAACGGCAGCGCAGACCCGTTACGGAAGCCCATGCCGTTCTTGATCGCAATCGTCATTTCAATTCTCCATAGCCAAGCGCCGCGCCGAGGCGCGGTGTGATGCGGGTTAGCGATGTGTCAGGAAGTCAGAACAGGCGGCGGCGTGGATCGCGCCAGCCATAGGTGGCAACGCCCCATGTTTCCCCGCCAGAATTGGATCTCAATCGAATCTGTCGGGAAGAATTGGTCCGTATCCGGAAGTCCCCGGAAGCCGCACCGTTGCCTTGGCCAGGGTTCACGAAGCCACTCTGCAGCGAAGCGTTTGTATACGCGGGCGCGACGTCCGCCTGGTCCAGCGAGCTGAGGATACCAGCGAGGGCAACGCCGGCAACAGGGTTCCATCCCGCGCGAACGAACGCCTCGACGATCAGTCCATTCGGAACGCCAGTAAGCACTTGCGTAACGGCTGTCGCGACTCCCAATGCCGCGTTTCGATCTTGAACGGCACCGTTCAGAATAAAGGTATCGCCCACTTGGTTGAAAGCGCGGATGTTGCCACTACCATCAGTCATCACTGAACCGATGCATTGCTTTGCAGTCCAACCCGATGGCATCGTCGGCGACGGATAGCTCTGCGAAGCAAGAATGTCGAAGCCGTCCGCGATCGCCATCGCGCTCGGCGCACTGAGGCCAATGTCTGGGCCCGTATTGGCGTAGTAAATCGTCAGAGGTGATGCCGCCGTGATCACCGCATCAACATCGAACCCGCCGCCGACGCCCTGCACGCGCAACGTGCTGCCCACGCCAAGCCCATGGCCCGCACAATCGATCGCCGCGACATTGCCGGTTCGCGACACGCCAGTGATCGCACTCGACAACTTGCCGATCAGATAGAGATGCCACGTCTGGCTGGCCCCCTTCGTCCCGGTATCGCACGCGCCCGCCGGCGCGCCGGACAGACCGCCCGCCGCCCACGCGGTATCGAGGCGCTTGATCATCGCGCCCGCAAGATGAAGGTTCACGATGTCGGCGTCATCACGCACACGGCCGGCAGTGACCAGCACGTCACGCGTTGCGTTCGTGGTGTCGTTCTGAAGCTGCAGGTTATCGGCGGTCTGCACACCGATGAACGGCAGTGGCGCCGCGCCTGGCGACAAGGCCGACTGCGGAATGGTTGAGTCGCCAGCGTCGCCGAAGTGCAGCGCGTCACGCCCGGCGAGCGTGCCTGCGATAAGGCCGCTGTCCTTTAGCACCTGGCCGGTCGTATCGGCGAACGTCGGAATGCGATTTACGACCGACGATCCCGGTCCGGTCACGGTGCCGGTTCCCAAGGGCGGCATCATGCCGGCTGCCGCCGCCGAGTTAGCCAACACGATCGTCCAGCCGGAATGCGTGCCAGACCCAGCAACGGATGTGACGGTGACACCCAGCGCAGGACCGGCATAGCTGTCGATCTTCGCAAGCATCGCGTTGGCGGGATCCGCCGTCTCGTAGATCAGCAGCCACTGATTGATCGCGAAATCCTTGCCAGCCTCGATCGCGAACGACTTCGCCCCGGTGCTGACGACGTTGCTGGTCGCTGATGTCGTCCGCTGGGTCGCGGTCTTCACCTCCGTTTGGTCGAGGAAGGCAAGTTCGGATACCCCGATAACGATCGGGGAATCCGCGCACGTCACCTGCCAGCCCGTGCCCGCGTTCTGCTGCCCTTGGGCGACGAACACCAACGTACCCTGAATGAAGTTGGTGTTGCCGTCCGCATCGCGCGTGCGCTCCCACGGCCCGTCCGTGGCTTGGTAAATGCCATCCAACGTGCCATCAGTCTGGTCTTTGACGAGCACGCGATCGCCATCACCGGTCAGTAGGCCGTCGATCGTTTGAAGGCCCGACAAAGTGATGTTCGCCGTCGTGGCGACGCGCACCGGGGCCTTGATCGCGACGTCCTCAAAGATATTGCCTGTGCGGCTGATCGCGTTCATGCGCTTCTTCCGTTAGAGGATGATATAGCCGCGGGCGGTCGGGCGCAGGCGCTGCGGCGTCGGTCGCGTTGCGTAGAGCTGCATTTGAAAATCCGGCGGCGGAGGATTCCATGCGGCCCGGATCGCCATCACAACCGACATTCGCCCCCGGTGCGAGAAGGGAAATGGGCTGACCACGACGCTTGCAAAGCTGGGCGGCAACAGCCGTTGCGCATATGGCTGGCGGTTGCCCATGAAAACGAAAGGCCACGCCTTCGATGACCAGTCGGATTGATTGACCGCGACGCCTTCCAGCTTGAGCGCATACGGTCCGCCGCCCTGCGTGACCGGCGGCGGATCGGCTGATTGCCCAGGAATGCCCGACGACAGCCGCTTGGGACCAAAGGGCTGCGCTCCACCCATGAACGAATAGGTCCATGGATTCGGCTGCCAGATCGCCGTGATCTCCACCAACAGCACGCCGCGGCCTTCGTGCAGCACTGGCGGAAGATTGATCGACTGCCCAGGAATACCCGGCGACAGTTGCCGCGCCCCGAACGGCTGCCGATTGCCCATGAACGAATAGGTCCATGTCGGCGGCTGGTTGATGGCGATGACAGACGCCGGTAGCGGGACCGGACCGCCGTCCGAGAACGGCGGCTGCTCCGCCGGCACCGCCGTCACCGCGACAGGGAGCCTGCGCGGCTGGTGCGGTTGCCGACCGCCCATGAGTGGCGGCGGTGCATAGGAGAAGATCCCCACGATGGATCAGTCCGTCAGAAGATCAGTTCGATGTTGGCGACAATGGTCTCGCTGCCGTCGTCAAGCTTGACGACGGTTTTCGCGAGAGACACATCGAACATCTCACCGTCCAGTTCCGGCGTGACCGAACGAACAGGTTCGCAGATTTTACCGTGCAGCGGCTTTGTGATGGGACGAGACGAATTGATGGTCGGCATGGGGGTTCCTTTTTATTGTCGCTTGTGATTGCCGCTATTGAGATCAGACTTCTCGGAACACAGTCCCGAATGCCCAGTTCGTCAGGGTCGCCGGAGCGACCGGGAAAAACAGCCCGAGACCAGACGTCGAGCCAGCCGGCATCACGATCGTCTCCGGCGGCGTCGGCACATGCAGCCAGCCGTTGAGGACGTTGAATGCATCTTCCCAAACCGGCGTCTTGGTGCCAGCGCCTTCGGCCGCCGCATTGATGCCGCAGGTGCCCGCCGCGCCGGCGGTGCCGCCGACAATGATCGACACGTTAGGATCGGCCCGCTTTGTCTTGGCAGGCGTGGCCGAGGTCAGCGTCGGGAATGCTGTCACCTGGGTCACGAGCTGAACGCGCTGCTGGGCCGAGGTGGCGTTCGCCGATTGGCCCGCCCAGAACCGCAGAAACTCAAGATTGAAATTCGGCGCGGCAGCCGGGTTCACGAACAGCAGTGTGGTCGCACCCGCGAGGGTGATGCCAGCCGCCGATAGTACAAATTCACGAGCCATGTTTAGTCTCCGTTAAAGCGCGGTCTCATGACGGCGCGGCACCTTGCCCAAGGGCTGACGATTGGGCGTTACGCTGTCAGTTATTGAACGCTGGTTGGTCCGGCAGGATCAGGGATGACTTCGGACCGTTGATCATCTCAATCGCATCGATCAGGACGCGAGCATGCGCCTCGGCCTGCTCCTGGTTAAACTCTATGCTGCAAACCGGAAGTCCGTCGGCGAGATGGATGATCTCGATCTTGCCTTGGGCCTTGTTTGCCATCACACGCAGTTCACGCACCGGCTTTTTGGCCATGGAAAGTCTCCTATGATTTGGTTGTTTAAACGAATGTTCGACCGTTCCATGCGCGCCATCCCTCGGCGCCCCAGATACGGACTGTCTTTTTTCGAAACTCAATCACGCGCGCGAATGCGCCAGTGACAGCACCGTTGCGCACGACGTCGTATTCATACTTGCCGCTGCGCCATTCCACTTCGTTGTAGTCGAAGCCCAGCGTCCATAGCGCATCCTCTTCATCGCGAATGAAGAGCGCCGGCGGAATTGCTACATAGGATTCCGTGATCGGCATGTGCGGACCCTGCGGAGCCATGAACGGGAATCTCTTAAACGAGTAGTGTTGCTGCATTTCAGTTTGCCAAGATCGGCCCGCGCTGGGCCCATGGTTGATAAGGAACGAACGCTGCTACCCCCGTAGGCGTGTACGTCACGACGATAATTCCTTGCGCGCCGTTGCCCGGCGTGCCGACTCCGCCGGCGACATAGCCGCCGCCGCCTCCGCCTCCGCCATAGAGCGCTCCGTCGCCACCGATGTATGAAGCGCCAACACCGCCACCCCCGCCACCGCCAGCTCCGTGGGTCGCATCCCATTCGGTGCCGTTACCTCCAGCGGAACCACGGCCCGGCGTTCCGCTGCCACCAAGGATCCCACCGCCGCCACCGGCGCCAGCGCCAGCGGCGCCTGCAGCCGCGCCCGCTGTCTGTCCAGTGCCGCCACCAGATCCGCCAAAATTGTTTCCGCCGGTGCCGCCGGTTGTTGACGTGCCGTTGCCTCCGACAGAGCCACCGCTTGCCGCGCCGCCGCCACCGGCGCCAGCATTGCCAGCGCTAGTATTTTGGCCGCCATTGGCTCCGGTGCCGTTAGGTCCACCGGACCCTCCGCCGCCCGTCCCCGAGACGTAAGGGCCACCTTGCGTGCCCCCGTTGCCGCCGCTGAATTTCGTTGACCCGACGCCGGACGCGGCTTGCCCGCCAGTGGCAGACGCAGCACCCGACGTGCCGCCGATTCCGCCCTTAGCTCCGACACTCGATGCACCAAGCGACGCGCCGTTGAACCAAGTGTCACCGCCGGTCGCGCCGGTCGGATTTGCCCCGAGTCCACCCGCACCGACGCTGTAAGATGCCGAGCCGGAGAGTGTGAGATTGTCTTGGCGCGAATACGCGCCGCCACCCCCGCCGCCGGCTGCCGTGGTGCCGCCGCCAGCCCCCCAGCCGCCGCCACCCCCTGCGCCGATACACTCGACTGAATTGTTGGAATTGTTCCAGTCGCCCGGGACTGAATATGTCCCCGCGCCCGTGGTCGTTAGAAAAGTGACCGTCGCAAAATGGTATTCAATTCCCGGGATATTGTTGAGGCCGGGAAACCAAGGCCTATCAGGAAGCGTGTAGTCGTCGGGATCCAGTGAGCCAGCGCGGATCGACCTGAAAAACCAGATCGCTTCGCGCTTGTCTTCGAACCAGCCTTCCCAGCAGATCGCGCCGTCAGTCGTCATCGCGCGAATGCGATGACGCGTGACGTCGTCTTCATCCGGCAGATATGACGAACAGCAACCGCCAAGGACAGCATTCGCCGTCATGCCGCTCAAGGCACCGCAAAACCCGTCTGCTGAAGCGGTCCCGCACGCCATTCAGATTTTCTTCCGAACGTCGCACTGAACAACTTTAAAGTTGCCCTTCTTGTCGTCGACCTTGCGGATCTGAAAATCGACAGTGATGCCGCGCCGATCGGCCTTGCCGATTAACGCACAGAGATACGCGACCTTCTGTCGTATTTCCGCGACAAGGTTGGCATCGCTGACTTCTTCTGCGGGCGCAGCTTTCGTTTTCGCTTTCTTGTCCATTTGGAATTCCTTTGTGTCGGAGGGTTTTAGTTACGCGTTACAAGCAGCGAGAGTGTCGCGAGACCGACCGTGGTCAGCCCGCTCACATAGAACGCAAGCAGATCGCCCTTGCGCAGCGCCAGCGTCCAGTCGGTCAGCGCGGTGTCCTGCGTCGATTGCTGCGCAGCCAGCGTCGGCGGTGTCGCGCCGACAATGCTGTCGGCAGGACCTGGCGGAAAGTTCGCGTAAGACGTCTTGCGGACATCCATCACGATGCTGCCAGGGATATCCGCAAGGAACGTCGAGCGCGTGATCAGACAATCGAACGGGACTTCGACGATGCCCTTGTATCCAGCGGTGATAGGCGCACCGCCGCCGTCCATCACAAACTCGATCGCGGAGCTTGGATACGACAATGCCTGCCATACGATCGCGGAGGTGCCGATCGTGATCGGGTCCGGCGACGTCAAAACGAATCCGCGATAGCCGCCATTTAGTGTGCCCGCGACGATCAGCACCTGAAGCGCGGTCGCCAGTTCGGTGTTGCCGTCGGCGTCGTTCGCGCGGGTCCACGGCCCGGTCGATGCATTGTAAATGCCGTTCTGCGTCGCGTCGGTCTGATCCTTGACCAGCACGCGATCACCGGCGGCAACGGCCACGTCATCAATCGTCTGCAACCCGGATAGCGTGATGCTGGCCGTCGTTGCCACGCGGCAGGCAACCTTGATGGCGAGCCCCGGATTCGGGTCGCCTGCAACTGCGCTGTCTGTGGCGTCAACGCTGACGCCGCGGCGATCAATAGTGGCCATGGGCGATGTGTCCGGGAGCTATCTGGAGACTTGCGAAGGCTTCAGCAGAAACTCGATGCCGCTGCGCTCTTTCATCGTCCGCTCCATCCGATTGAGGTAACCGGGGTTAAGCGCTTCTTGCAGACGATAAGTGATCATGTAGTCGAAGGCCGCGCGCGTGTAGATCATGTTCATGAACGGAAGATTGTCGCGCACCATCTTGGTGGCCAGCCGCGCCGCCGGCGAACCGCTGGTGTCTTTCTTCTTACCGAACACATCCGGCTTCATGTCGTTGTAAAGCTCGAACAGCAGATTGGTTTGGCCGAAGACCGGACCAGCCAGCGCATCGAGCGCCTGAAAGCCATGCCGGGAAAATTCACCGATCAGAAAGTCGCCATAGATGGTCGCCGCACCGCCACGCAGGAAAGACGCGACGAGAGACTGCCCCGGTTGGTTGCGCCACTGCGCGTTCGGGTCCTGTCCCTTGAACAGTTGATTCAAATACAGCGACATCGCACCGGCAAGCGTCGAAGCGACAATCAACTCCGTGATGCCCGCGATCTTGTCCATGCGCGTGCCGCCGCCATAAACCTCGGTGCCCCACGTCTTGACGATCATCGTCGTCGGAAACTGCTTGAACTGCATCAGTAGGCGCAGCGCAAGATTCAGCGGCGAGTTCATCTGCGTGCCCTGGAACAGGATCGCCTTCTCCCGCGCGCCTGGCTCCAGCACGGCATACTGGCCACGCTCCGAGAAGTAGGCCCACAGCTTCAGCGCCAGATCCTGCTTCACGCGATCGTGGAGAGACGAGGCATGGCCGGTCTGCTGCAACATCATCGCAGACGTCGCCTGCTCCGTGATCGTGCCGCGGCCCTTGAGGTATTCCGCAACGTCCGCGTCGCTGATAGAGCGGACAATGTCCGGCGTCAGGTATTTGTCGCCCTCAATCTCATGCCAGTCCACCTTGTGCAGCAGCGCCCATTCCTTGTCGCCGATGCCGTAGCCCTGCAACAGATTGGTTTCCATCTGGCCAAGATCGGCGAAGGCGACGTCGCGCTTCTTGCCCAGCGCATAGGACATCATTCGCTCGGCGTCGGCCCGCTTGTTCTCCGTCATCGCGCTGATGCCGGTCCACTTGAAGAAGGCATTCTCCATGGCCGACATCGTACCGGCGCGCGCGTCGGAAATATCGAAGCGGGCCGTCACACCACGAAGGCGACCGAGAATCCCGGTGTGCAGAAGGTCCGCAACTTCGGCCTTGGCGCTGTTGTCCGCCCCTTGGAAGTAGCCGTTGAAGATCGACGCGTTGCGCTCCAGCCACGACAGACCATGACGCGCCAGTTCGCGCGAGATGTTCACGTTGTCCTGAATCATGGCAAACGGCGTGAATCCCAGCTTGGCTACGCGCTGAACGGCCATGATGCCATTGACGACGCCAGCCCATTGGCTGGCCAGCGGCCGGTCCGCCTCGCCGCTGACGACATCGAACCGGACACGTAACGCACGTTCGCGCTTGTCGATCGCGGCACGCTCGGGCGTTCCCATGGTCTGGTTCTTGGCGAAGGCCAGATCGTTTTCGAAACCTTCCTTCGGCTTCGATCCGAACACCTTCATCAGCGCGTAATGGTTGGCGCTGGACTTCATTGAGTTCAGCCAGGCTTCGGTCGGTGTGAACCGCCCGAACTCCTTCAGATACTCCAGTGCTGCATCCGCATCCTTGAAGTGCAGCGTGCGCTGCTGCGACACCTGCCGCGCCACGCTCTTGAACATCGGATCGCCGGAGATGGTCTCCGGCTCCAGATGATCGCCCGTGACGAAACCGCCGTACATCTCCGCCAGCGCCTTGTCCGGCGCATCATGCCCGCCGAAGGTGCGGCGCACGTCGAGCCGCCGCAGCGTGTAGGAGGCCCAGTATTCACGGTCCGCCTGGTCAAAGCCTTTGCGGAACGAGAACGCCGACTGGTTCGATGCCTTGCGAATGCGGTCCGGATCGTGGGTAATCCGCATCATGTAGCCCGCATAGTCCGTGATCCATGCGCCTTCGCTGTTCAGCGCGGCGACGCGGACCTTGTCCCACTTGTGCAACACCTTGGCGATGGCGAGCGCCTGTTCGTTCTTGGTGATGCCTGGCTGGCCCTTCGCCCCGCTGTCGAGTTGCCACTTCTCGCGGAAGATGTCGTCCTCGATCACGCGCGAATACATCACGCGATCCAGACCGGCCATCTTCGGATCATCGCGGCCCAGCCGTTCGAGGTCCGTGACCACGCCGCCGATCCAGTCCTTCGACGCGCCAAGCGCCAGCGCCGCGGCGGACTGCTGATGTCCGGTGCGCGACTTCGGGTCGAACATCGGCGTGTTGATGCCGGTCAGCCGCGCCTCGATCGCCAGTTCGGCGCCGTGGCCGTTCTTCATGGCCTCCTGATAGAACTGCATCCGCGAGCGATCCTTGATCGCGTCTTCGCGGGCGTTGCGCTTCAGGATGGCATTTTTGATGCTCTCTTCCTTGAGCTTCTCTTCGGTCGCCTTCCGCAGCGCCTCGGCGCGGGCCATACCGTCGGCGACATACTCTTCGGCGCGAGCGTCGATGTCATCGAGATGCGCGTCGATGTCCTCGCGCTTGACGCGCCCACCCAGCGCCTCGAGGATTTCTTCAAGGCAGTCCTTGCGATTATGAGCCATTGCGCGGTCCCCGGAAAATGCAGGAGCCGCCCTGCTTGATGGCCGCGGCGACGTCCGCCGCCTCGCGGTCGAGCTGCTGCAGCACGTCGTTAAGCTGCTCGCGCTCTGCGGGAGTGAAGACGTCCTGCATCATGTCATAGAGCGACTTCGCCTCAGCGTCGGCCTGCTCGGCCTTCGCGACGCGCTCGTCCAGTTTGGTCGGAATCGGATCGGGAATCGCGTCGGCCGCGCGCGAAGCTTCTAGGACTGCGGGAGCGTCGAAGTCGTCGCCGGCACGAGAGAGGCTTCGGAAGGCTGCGTCGCGCGCCTGGCTATCATTGCCGCCAGCGCTTCGTGCGACTTGGCCATCTGCTCGGCCTTGTCCTTCTCCGGAAAGCCCGGCTGGCCCGCGTTCTGCCGCAACTGATCCGCCAGCCGGAGATGCTGCTCCGGCTGAAGGATCGGTGTGAATGAGGTCAGAAGGGCCATCGTATCGCTCCGTGACTTCCATGATAGCACGTTCGTAAGCATTCAGCACGTCCGTTTCGCCCTCGCGCCGGAGGATTTCAACGGTCCGCTCGATCAGCGTCGGATCAAGATCCGAGGCCTTGCCGCCGGTCGCCTCATACTCTGTGACAAGCTGGGAGCGGATCACATGCGCTTCCTGCTCGGGGTCGTACTTCGTTTCGGCAATATGACCCTGCCGGTACTGCTTGCGGCCGGTCTGCTCTTCGGTCAGCAGCCGCAGCAGGTCGTTGAAGTTGCCACTGGCCTGCGCTCCGGTGATGTCCGATGCGTCAAACATGTAGCCGCCCTCTTTGGCCAGCCGGTAGGCTTCCTCCAGCGAACGGCCCTGCTTGCGGATCAGGGGACCAAAGCCGGACAGCATCGGGCCGCGCTTGCCGCCATAGATGGCTTCAAGTTCGGGATGTCCGGTCAATCCGCCCTCGTCGGCGAGGAATTCGGTCAGCGACCATGTATTCGGATCGGCAGCGGCGCGGCCGCGGCGGGTCTTGGCCTTCACTTCCTTCGTGGTGATTTCCGACTCCGGGACATCCGGCAGCGTGATCTTCGGGTTACCGGCCGGGACATCCTTCGGCGGCACCGGCACAGGCTGACCGTTGCGGTCGATGATCTCGATATGCTTGTCGTCGAAGACAACGAAGTTGCGGGTGCCCTTTCCGAAAATGCCCCGCGAACCTTGGTCGAGATATTGAAGCCCATAAACACCAGCTTCCCGGAGCGCTTTCGATGCAGCCGATTCACGACCAATGGTATTGTTGATTTCTTTAGGGCCGACCTTGGTACCAAGTCGGCGATATGCATCCGCGCCCGTGACCGGCTTCATTTCGTCGATTGCAGGTGCGCCTATCCGGTTGGAAAGGCGGGGAACATTTATCTCTTCAGGAACGCCATGCTCGCGCATGATCTTGCGAACGTAATCGCTCTGCTCGCTCAGAGGCTTATCATAATCCAGAAGCCGTTCGGGGTCTGCCTTGATGCGGACGCGGTACAGGGCACCAAGCTCACCCTTCTGTATTTCGGCGCCGCTCTCAATCAGGGCCTTTGCCTTCGTAACCACATCCGGCTGGTAGACTAACGGGTCGGCCATCATGGCGTCGGCGACCATCGCGGCAGCCTGACGGTCACCCTTGGCATCTTTCAGCAGGTCGAATGCAAGATGATCGGGAGCATTAAGAGGGCTCGCAAACGCCTCACGATAGTATTTCGCGGTCGCCTTACGTTCGGCAAAATACAACCCGTGGCCGTAAGCCTGCACACCCTCTCCGGTCGAAAGGTGATCCATCGAAAAGCGATCGAACACATGCGGCGATCCATGCCACGCCTCGAACGACTCTGCGATGCGCGGATCGAGCGTGGATGCGGCCTCCAGCATTTCGCCGGCGCGCACGGGCTCCCCGCTCGTGAGTTTGGCGATGGCGCCCCGGATCGCATCGGCATGAACGGGCGGCGGCAGATCGGCGAGGATCTGCATGGCCGGGATGACTTCCTGCGCGGGCTGCAAATGTTCCGGCAGCGAGTCCGGCAGGACGCCCGCCTCGTCGAGCAGCGACGACGGCAGGTGCGTCCCTGTGACACCCGACAGCGGATCGTTCGCGCCGAATGGATACAGCGGCTCGCCCTTCCGGGCGCGCATGCGGTCACCAACGAAACCGCCGGCGGGATGGATGATGCCGCCCAGCGCCGCGCCAAAGGCGAGATTCTGCAACACCTCGGCCATGCCGAAGTCGCGGCCGTCCTGCGTGTGGGCGAACCAGTCGAGCGGCTCCAGCACCGCCTGACCGACGACACCTTCAGCGGCGCCGACGCTGGCGCGCACGCCCGCTCGAGCAAGCGCCCCCTCGCCCGCGGATGCCAGCAGCTTGCCGTAGCGAAGCTCGCCCATCACCGGGATGAAGGCCGACGCAAGATTGATCGGATCGAGCGCACCGACAAGGAACGACGTCGCCAGTGATGTGCCGGACATCAGGATGCCGTCGGGGCCGCGCTCGATCGCGGTCTGACGCTCACGACGCTCCCGCGCGCGGTCGATCATGATGTTCAGCGCAGGCTCCGCGATCGCGTCCTGGTCCGGCAGCTTGATCGCCTTGTCGAGCCCGGCGGCTGCGACACGCTTCGCGGCGACGTCACGCGCGAGCATCGGCACTTCCGGCCTACCAAGTTCGGGTTCGTTGCCGAAGCCGGTCATCGCACCCATGGGATCGGCATCGGCAGGCGCGCGATGGCCACCTTGCGCCGCGTTGAGCTCGTTGAGCCCGACGGCCTGCAACACCGGCCAAGAGTCGATCGTCTCGCCAACTCCTGCACCCAGCGCCTCGCCGAAGCTGCCGGGGATCTGCGACACACCTTTGGTGGGCGATTCCGTCCGAAGGTCGTCCGTGAAGATTGCCATCAGAATGAACCTCGCGGCGGCGAGTCGTACATGTCGATCTGGCTGCGCTTGACCTGGTCGGCGATGTTCCCGAGCCGCGCCCACTGCATGATCAGCGGCTTGCCGTCTGCTCCGCGCACAGCCTCTTCATTGAGCACGAGCGCGAGTCCGGATTCGTCCGGGGCCGTCACCCACTTGCCGTCGCGGCGGATGGCATCAATCTTGGTCTTGAGCAAATATTCCTTCGACAGCCCGCCGACGTCATCGCGCGGCGGCATGATGCCGATCTTGTCGATGTCGACCATTGCCTGCATCGTACCGACCTGAATGTCGATAAGCGGGATGATCTGATCTTTCGGCACGCGCCAGCCGTCGTTGCTGAAGCTGTATTTGTCGCCGACCAATTCCTTGAACGCGCGCTTCCCCGCATCGGCCGACGACGAGCCGTTGACCACGTAGAACGCCGACAGCTTCTCCGCCTGGCTGCGGAAGTCATTGAAGACCGCGAGACCGCCTTCGTTCGCCGCCATGGACTTCAGCAGCGGCTGGAAGGACTCCAGCACGTCCTTCTTGATCTGGCTGTCCTTCTCCTTGTCGTCGTCCTTCAGAATGTCGCCGATCTTCTGAGGACCGAGTTCGGTCAAGATCCGGGCGGCACTCTCATTGATGCCGGATCCGATCACGCGCGCGAGCGGCCCAACCTCCTTCGCGATCTGGCGATAGACCGTCGGCCAGTTGTTGCCCCACAGGTCAGCTTCCTTCTGGATCGCCTGCGCGACATTGGCCGTTCCGCCGGCGGTCTGCGGCGATGTCAACCGTGCCTTCAGGTCGTCGACATAAGCCTGCGGCAGCACGCGGATGTTCGCTGGCGCAACGCCAGCCTTCGCCTGCTCCATCGTGGTCTTGTTGACGAAATCTCGCGCCGCGGCCTGCTGCTCCGCTGGCTGGGTGGCTGGATTGCGCAGCACTTCATTCAGCGTGCCAAATGAGTCCTGTACCGATGGAATGCGAGAGATCGCGAAACGCGCGGGATCATCATCACGCTCCTTGCGCACGGCCGTGATGGCTTTGCGCATCTGATCCTGCCGCTGCGCCTGTTCGGCGAAGCCGTCACCCGGCTGCGGAGCGTAGCCCGCCAGCATTTCGTCCTGCTGTTCCGGAGACTGCCGGGCCAGCGTCGAGATGTCGTTCGACAGCTTGAGCTGCGCGGCGTAGCTCTTGAACGCCGCTGGCCCCTGGTCATAACCCAGCGTGCGGATGAAATCACCCTGACCGAGCGGGTTCGTGGCGCTGCCGGTCCGCGCCGCTTCCGCCAGCGTGTCTTCGACGCGCGTCTTCAACGCCGATGCATCGGTCGCCGTGGTCTTGTCGAGTTGAACCTGTGCGTGCTGCAAAAGCTGGGCGCGCTGACCGGGCGGCAGGAAGTCGAAGATCTGGCCGCCGCCGGGCGTAGCGCCACCCATCTTTGCATCGGCCCAATCCTTGACCGATCCGGCAAGCTGCCCATCGAGGATCGAGCGGTTCGCATCGACCATCTGCTGGGCCTTCTTCGCTCCGACAGCCTGCGTCAGGACGTCAAGCACGGGCGCGGACGGATTGGCCTTCAGCACAGCCGCGGCACCGCCGGCGCCGAGGAAGTGCGCCAGATACTGATTGCCCGGCGTGGCCTCGATGCCCTGCCGCGTCAGATACGCAGCGTTCTCGGCGCGATAGGCCTCGGTCATCTCGCGGCCAAGGCTCTTGTCGGCGCGGAGAGAAAGCAGTTCGGTGTCGGTCTTGCCGACTGCTATGTCCGGCCGGTTGCGCTTCAGCACATCCAGCCAGGTTCCGTCGATGAACTGTCCGGCACCCACAGCGGAGGATTTGCCATTCTTCGCCGTGCCCTCAACCTGAAGGATGCGGTTGGTGACAGCCGCGTCCGAACCCGGGGCCGCCCGCAGATCGTTAATGACGCCGTCAGGGTCAATCTTGGCGCGGTTGATGCCGTCGGCGAGCGCAAACTGCTGCGCCCAGCTTTGCTTCATCTGCAAGGCCTGCGTCGACCGGATAAAGCCCTTCGCGGTCATGCCGTCGATCAGATCGTTGTGGGACTGGATCAGCTTGCCGCGCTCGGCGGGATCGTCGGTCGCCAGCGCCGCGTTGATCGTGTTGTTGCCCTGCGTCGTGGCCCAGGCCACGTTCTGGTCACCTTCGAGCGCGAAGGCCTTTTCCTTGAAGACCGATTTGCCGGATTGAATCTGCACATTGGTGGATTGAATGAAGGCATCGCGCTGCGGGCCGCTGCTGATCGTTGCCGCTGCGGCATCGCGCTTCTTCGTGGTGTCGGTCTCGTAGCGCGTCTCCAGCGTCGTGTAGTCGGTATCGTGCTGGAGCCCGCTCTTGACCTGTACGTCTTTCGTCAGCCAGTCCGACTTAGCCTTGGCGACCTCGTAGAAGCCCTCGTCCTGCGCATAGGATGCGACACCCTGCGCGGCTTTCTCGATGCCCTGCCCCAGCGCCTGCCCGCCGGCGGCCATTGCGGACGCAGCGCGCGATGCGCCCGATACATCATCGACGCCGATCGCACGCGAGCCATCGGCGCGCGGCATGGCCAGGTCAGACGTCCCGGGAAGTCTCGTTGCCATTTACGGATTGCCTTCAGGCGTACTTGCTGCGGGGATATTTGTAATCGCCGTAAGTCTTGAACATTGAACCGGCAGAGCCAGCGATCGTGCCCGCGGCGGACAGATAGGACGCATTGCGCGTCGCATCGCCGGCGAACTTGTCCATGTCGCCTTCGAAGCGAACCGACGCAGCCTTGTTCATCAATCCAGTCCGGGCGTTCTCGCCGTTGAACATATCGGTCAGCGCGGCGAGTTCGCCACGACCGGCAAGCTCTTCATCGTTGGTGACCATCGAACCTTCGCCGGCGTTGAAGCCGGAGCCCGCGGCGCGCGCGAGGCCCGTCGATCGCGCGAGCCTCGTCTTGCGCTCGGTCTCCATCGCAATGCGCTGGCCAGCCGCCAGCTCGCCCGCGGCGTTGGATTCGATCTGCAACGCCGTCCGGTTCGCCGCTGCCTGCTTCATCTCACCGGCAGTGGCCGCAGCGTTTCCGCCCGCAATCGTGCTGGCAGCCGTGATCGTACCGCCGACCGCCGTCATCGCCATGGATGCAGCAGTCAGCGAGAGCGGATCGAAGACCGCGCCACGCGAGACAAGGCCGCAAGGATTCCGGAAGCGATCGTTCCACATCGGCGCGGATTACCTTCTGGTCCAGACGAAGACGGTGCGACCGAGAACGGTCAGGGGTTCGAATCCGAGCCGCACAAGCCAACGCTCGGCGGCGGGGTTATCCTTGGTTGCTTCGGCAACGACGCGGTGCAGGCCCATGCGGCGGATCATGTCCATCGTCTTGAGCCCGGCACGATGAAACGCGACCGGAAAGTTCTTCGCCTCCGGCACGGAGAACACGAACGCAACGACCGTTCCGTCAGGAAGAAACCCTATCCCGCCAAAACCCATCACGCGGCCGTCGATGACAACCGTTGTTGCCTGGATGCGATGTGGCAGGACTTGATCGACGGCAACCGCCAGATCCTCGGCGACGGTCGGGCGGTACTCAACGCGCACGGTCAGCCATTCGTCTCTATGCCGACCACAACCGCCCCGACCTTCGCGGGCCGCGGCGCCTGCGCCAGAAGACATAGCCGCGCATCGGTGTCCCATGTTCCAGGGACCGACATCATCGGTTCGTCGAACTCGTCCCACACATGATCCGGATCGACGGTCTCTTCCTGAATCTTGGCTGGCAGCGGATCGAGATGAAAGAAACTCTGCCCCATCCGGATGCCGTTCTGATGCGTGTCGAACAGCACCAGGCCAAGCGCATCGATCTTCTTCTTCTTGGTCAGCGCAGTTCCGCCCTGGGCGGCATAGGCCAGCTTCGACGAATAGAACGGCGCGACGTACCCGAAGCAGGCAATGATGATGCCTTCCTCGCGTCCGTTTGGCAGCGTCAACTGTCCGCCCGACACGGTCAGCGTGCCGATGCGACGGCGGTCGGTGAAGACTTCCGCCGTAAGCCCTTCATACTTGGCATCGACGGTGATGGTGTTTGTCTTGGTTCCGTTGCCGTCGTGCGTGACAACTTCCCCGCCAAGCCCGGCAACAATGGTGGAATACTCGGCCCCGCCCGGCATCGTGGCGACACCGGAACCGTCTGTCGTGACCATGCCACGGTCCTTACCGTCCGCCCATATGATCACATCGGTGTTGGGCAGATGCGCGAGTGTAATGGTCGTGGCCGGAGCACCCTGATACACGACATGGCTGTCCGCCAACTGGCACAGGTCGCCGCCGATGCAGTTGTCGCGCGGCGCGAGCTTCTCGATGAACCGGCGCGTTACGCCATTGACCACGCGCTTGACGACAAAATACTGCGCCGTCTCGATCCCTGTCGCGGTCGGCATGGTGCAGACATTCTCGAACAATCCGAGCGTCTGATACCGATACCAGCACGTCACCTCGTCCTCGGGCTCGAACAAGATGTTGGCCACCTGCCCATCGCGCCGCACGAACGGGATCACAGTGTCCGGCTGACGCGCGACGGCCAGATCCACAAAGCCGGGCTTGCCGATGTCGAGATTCAGCCGGGTCAGGTCCGAGGTGCCGTAATCGGACTTGTTCGCATTGAAGCTCAGGAGGTAGACACGGCGGCCATCCTGCTCGACCATAATCCCATCTTTATCGATCTTGATGCCTTTCAGCCGCGCGGCACCCTGCGTCGAACAATCCTTCGCCGAAGCATTCGACGGCGTCAGCACCTCTTCGAGCGACGACGAGCGCACAGAACTGATCTGTTGCTCGCGGCCTGCCAGCAGCCGCAGCAGCGACAGCAGCCAGTTGACGCTGTCAACCGCGCCCGCGCCGAACGTCTCGATGATCGCGCCGGCGTCGGCCAGTTCATTGCCTTGGCTATCCTGCTGCGCGAAGCCGGTGAAATTGTCACCCTGCGAACACCACAACTGATCCCGACCGGCGAAGGCGAGTCTTCCATCATGGAAGGCAACGGATGTCGGCCAGCCTCGCAGGTTCGACCAGTCACTCTCCGCCCAGTTGTTGGTCGCCAGCAGGCTCGAGAAGGGCTCCAGCACCTCGATGGCGACTTCGGTCGGCGATGTGTACTGCGTCACGCGGCAGATGCCATATCCGCCGCCGCCCAGGAACGTGCTGGCCGCGGTGACGTTCCCGCTGGTGTAGGCGCCAGCCTTGAAGCCGATGCGCTCCCACGCGATGACGTTATCGAGGTTCGGCGTGCCGCCAGTGCCGGTTGCGGAGCTGACCGTCGTCACCGATCCACTGGCGCCGGTCGCCACGTCCGTGAAGCCGGAATCGGGCCCGTCAAACGACCGCTGAAGCGTCAGCGTGCCGACATAGGTTCCCGCCAGCGTCCATGAATAGTTGCGCGCCGCGGTGCCCACGCCGTTGACACGGACCGCTGGCGTGAACGCATTGGCCGCCCCAAGGATGGACTGGTTCACCTGGCCCGGCGAGAATAGCCGGAACAATGCCCCTTCATGCCCGGGCTGAAAGTATGGCCGATCCGACGTCAGCGTGCCGTTGCCGTCATAGACGCTGGGAGTCAGGTTGACGTCGCTGCTGCCGCCCGCTCCGAAAGGACCGTTGTCCGACCGGTACTTGACCACTGACCATGATGACGTGCTGCGGCGCTCGATCTTGTACTGCTGCACGCCGTAGGCCGCGCTGAAGATGATGTCGCCGGATTGGTCGTGGCGGACCGTGGAGAGATCCGGCGCGGCCCAGGGCGTCGGGATTTCCAGCACGCCCCCCGCCTCGATCGACACACCCGACAGCGACTTCTGTCGGCCATCCGTGGATTCGATCTGGAGATAGGCGGACCCCGATGTCGGCGTAAAGGCCAGCGAATGCGTGCCGGTGTCCAGCGACGACTGCGCGATCAGATCGGACAGGCCCGCGCCCGAACCAAGCCGCAGCGTGACAGGTCCATTGACCACCACAACGCGCAGACCGTGCTCCTTGTTGAAGTCACCGCCCGCGATGCTGATGATCTGCTGCGCCTGGGCGAGCCCGCCGATCGGCACGGCCGCGAGCGTCATGAGCCCCGAGCCAATGCCCACGGCACACCCGCTGGTCGTCGCCGCCGTTGTCCATGCACCCCCGCCATTGAAGGTCGGATCGGAAATAGCCGTCGCGACCGATACGCGCGAGAGCAAAACATCGTTGACGCGGATGCGCAGCACATTGGCCGTCAGCTCAAGCAGCGCCGTGTCAAACTTCGAATAAACGAACGGCACAAGCAGCGCCGGGTTGCTGCCGCGTGTCTCGCCTACATACTGGAGGCCAGGCCGCAGACTCATTGCCCCGACGACGGTCGGCATCCAGTTGAGCTGACATTCGGCGGAGAGCCGCATGCGTTCAAGATCTATGCGGGCCAGCGCGATCTTGCTGACCTCTCCACGGTTCATCGCCAGCAGTGCGGCGTTCGTCTTGCCCATGGTGCGCTAGCCAATCAGCGACGAGTTGCCGCCGCCATCCCGCGTACCAGGCGTATTACCTCGGCGCGATCGCACCCACGAACCAGTGGGCGGGAATTTGATCGGATCGTTCATCGCGTCGTTGCCCACGGCGTTGCGCTTGGCGCGCCGGGCTTCGGTGTTGAGACCGTCCGGCCCTTCCAGCAGCGACTTACTGCCGGTGATCCGCTTGCAGGACTTCCGAGCCAGTTCGAGACCAACATATTCTACAAAGGTCTCTGGCCATTCGCCGAGGTTCATACCGTAGAGCGGATCGATCGATACATAGGACAGGAACAGCGGCGTGACATTGGCGTACCAGTATCCAGCCTCCATCCGCACATCGATCAGCGGCGGCGACAGAGTTTCGGATGCAGACATCTCGTCGGTCCGGATCCAGTCATCAGGCACGCGGAAGGCCTGAGTGAAACCGAACGCTGGCTCCGTCGTGCTGGATGCATCGATCTGCACCGTGCGCTTCGCAAACTTCCAGAACGTCTCTTCCAGACACTTGCCGACGACATGGACCCAAAAGCTGTCGAGAACGCGACGCTTCTCGACACCCTCAGAAAGGCTCGCAAGCGATCCTTCCATCAGGTGGCCGAGAGCCATGTTGTACATCGACAGCTTGTCGGTCATGTCAGGCCTACTTCGCTGGAGTGATTGGCGTCGAAGGAGCGCTGGTGCGCGAGACAAGCTGGGCCTTGATCAGGTCCAGCCCAAAGTTCACCGCCATGCTGTCTTCGCCACGGCCGCCGAACAGAACGAGCGGATCGCCCTGCGCTCCGACCACTACGATGGCAGCGGAAACGAACTCACCACGCTTTGCGCCGGCTAGCGCCTGGGCCAACGCAGCGACACAGCGGTCGTTGACTTGACCTTTGGGCTTCGCGTTGATGTCGAATGGCTCCGACATCGGTCAGGCTTCGTACTGGCGGCGGTTGGCGATCAGCCAGTCCGTGGCCGCATCGGCGGTCTCGAAGCCGCTCTTGATTTCCTTGGCATCCGTCACGCGGACAACACGGAACTTGGTCGGGCCCGCACGGAATTCGACGTCGAACCCTTCGACCGCCTTCATCAGCATGGTCTGCGGACGCTCGATCGCGTTGATCACGGAGACGTTGGCGAAGGCCTTGCCCTTGCTCCAGACGTAAAGCTCCGCGTAGTAGGTGCCATCCTCGGCGCGGACTTCGATGATGTCGGTGTCGCGCAACTGATGCGCGACGTTCGACCAGAACGATGGCTTCAGAAGCGCGCCGAGCGGAACGCCCGCCTCTGGTGAAACCGCATGACGGCGCGCGATGTTCTCGCTGAGATCATAACGGCTGGCGACGAGCGGCTGATAGGTCTTCTCGTCCTTGCCTTCCGCATCCTGATCGCGACGACGGCGATTGCCTTGCACCGTAGCGGCTGGCGGCTGCTCGTTCGTCTTCAGCAGTGTGGTCTGGTCTGCGGCTGCGTCGGTCATGGTCAATCCCTTCGGGTTGTCGTGAGATGGCGAAAAAGACCCCGGCGTGAACCGGGGTCTCTCGTTTCGGTCGTGACTGCTTTGGTGCCTTCGATCAGGTGATGGCGGTCGGAGCCGCAACAGTCGCAGCGTCGCCGCTGAGGCTGGCCACCTGGTAGCGCTTGTACTTCGGGCCGGTCGTGGCAATCGCATCGACGAGGTCGCCGACTTTCATGCCCTTCTTTGCACCGTCCGAGAAGTAGCTCGCTCCAACGATCGTCGCATCAGCGTCCGCAGCCGTGGTGTAACGCCACACCTGCGCAGACTGATTGCCGAGATCACTGTCGATCAGGCTAAGGGTTGCTGGAGTGTAAGCCATAGAGATGACTCCCCTTAGCTTGCGACATAGGCCGAGCCGTCATGCTTCACAACGACAACGCCGTTGTTCTGCAGCAGCTTGGAACCCATGAACGCGGAGGTGCGAGCCCAGGAGTAATCCTGCTCTTCCATGTAACCGGCGAGGGCTTGCATGTCGCCAGTGTTGACCGCGTGACCGATCGACGACCGGTGGAACGCGTAGCAGTATTCGAGGGCGGTACCCTTGCCCACGATCTTCGGGTGGAAGATCCAGTTGAAGCCTGCCCAGCGGCGCATGCGACGAGCAGGCCCAACGAGGGGCTTGATCTCCACATAGTCCGCCTTCGAGAACTCCGGGATCTGGAGCAGGTAGGCCTGGAACGCCGGTGACGCGACGAAGAACATGTTGTCTTCTTCTTCGACGTCAACTTCGTTGTTGCCCAGGATGGTCAGCGCCTTGGTCACGAGCGCGAGCGATGCCGTTGCGGCGGCACCGGTCGTGAGCGTGGCGTTCTGAAGTTCGACAAGGATGTCCTGGTCGATCTTCTTGTTCATCACCTTCCGCGTGGTGAGCTGCATGATGCGACGCTGGTCGCCCTGCGATGCGAAGATGTTGAACGAGGTCTTCCGGACCAGATCGTGCGACTCCACGAGCGAAGCGGTGTACTGGTTCAGGTTGTCCGCGCGCGCCGGGATAAGTCCGTTGACGCCGCGGGTCTTTGCCGTAGCAGTGCCGGAATCAGCGACCAGGAAGGTTGCCTGGTTGCCTTTGATGACGGTCTCCGTCGTGACCGCCG
Organism: Pseudomonadota bacterium; assembly: GCA_040386495.1. Taxonomy (GTDB): domain Bacteria; phylum Pseudomonadota; class Gammaproteobacteria; order Xanthomonadales; family Xanthomonadaceae; genus Lysobacter_I. Next base: position 25,924 of record JAZKFJ010000029.1, on the reverse strand, counting down.
AGCGCAGGTAGGAAATACCCTGCTCGAAGCCCATGATCGCTTCGTCGCGATACTGGACTTGAAAGGCTGTATCAGCCATCGAGATGCCCCTTTAATGGACATTGCGTGGCCTCCGTCGCAGGTTGTCCGATCGCAGAGCGCGCCGGGTTGTCCGCGCTCTAACAGCGCGGGGCCTTTGCACAATCGGTCGGGGCTATCGGGTGGCAGGTGAAAGTCGCTGCCGTTCCGGGCTGCTGATGCAGGGTGTCGGAACGCTCAACGAAATAAGTGCCTGCTGCTGCCGGCAGGCGCGGTGACCGGGGATTACGTCCCGGTGCTTGGCGAGTTATCGCCCTCGGTGATGTCTTAAGCCGCACGCCCGCCGTGGGCCTGCTGCGCGCTGATCAGTTCGCGGTACTCCGCTTGCACCGCGTCGCTCTTCCAATACTTCTTCCAGTCCTCGGAGCCTTCGGCCGCCGACATCCACGCCTTGATCTCGGCATGCCGTGCGTTGACTGCCGCCGGCGGATTGTTCGAGTTCGGCATAAGCGTCGCAGCCGGATTGACCATGCGGCCCATCTCCGCCGCCCACTTCAGGAACTGCGGCTGATCGCCAAGCTTGCGGCCATCCGGCGTGCGCGCGGCGAGAAGGTCGGCTTGGAATTCTTGCGGCACCGACGCCATGAAGTTGCCGATGATGTTCGTGTTACGGGTGTACTGCTCCTGCCCGCCCCACTCCTGCGTCAGCGTGGCGACCGCGTTGTCGTGGAAGCCGACGTCCGCCGTTGCCTGTGCCGCGAGTTGCTGGTTCTGAAGCTGGTAATAGAAGCCCAGCGTCTTGTTGAAGTCCGCCGGCGACATACCGGTCGCGTGAGCAAACTTCTGGTAGTCGGCGACGAGCGGCTTGTCGGACTCACCTACAACGATGCCGTCGGGAAGCTTGACCTCATAACCCTCCGGCGAATCCGGGATGCCGTTCTCCTTGCGCCATTCCGCCTTCTGCGCATCGGTCGCGTTCTCCGGCAGATCGAACTTCACCTTGCCGGATGACAGCTTGGACTGAAGCTCCTTGTTCTGCTTCCAGATTGCCGTCGGATCGGCGAAGCGCTCAAGCTGCGCCAGGACGGTCTTGTCTTCGCCCGCGAGCTGCTGACGCCAGTCCGTTGGCCATACGAAGGCTTTCGGCGGTTCTGGCGATGGCGCGGGTGCCGGTGCCGGTGATGGCTCTGGCGAAGGTGCTGGACCCGGCGCCGGTGCCGGTGATGGCGCGGGCGCTGGAGCGGGACTTGGTGCGGGCGCTGGAGCAGGTGACGGCGCGGGCGCCGGTGCAGGTGCTGGCGACGGTTCTGGCGCTGGCGCGGGTGCCGGGACTTCAGACATGGAAACACCTTCAGGTTTGAGAATGAATTTCTGAGCCGACGCGGTCGTGTCCACTCCCGGCGGATTCCGGGTTCAAGTCGTCCCGCGTTTTCTTCCTTCGATTGCCGCTTTCATGAACCCGCACACCGATCTGCCGACGGTGAGCGGCCCCAACAGCCCCGGATCGAAAGCGTGTTTGCCGTGAGTGCGGCTCGTCCTCGCACGGTAAGGTGGCTGCTGGAGAGGCGGTTATTCGGGCACTGGTGTCGCGGGCGGAGCGCCGCGCGAATTCGGTTTGATCGGCATGGTGGCGAACAGCGTCATGGTTTTGGCAACCCAACGCTTGCCTTCCGCAAAGTCGCCAACGCGCTGGCCATCCGGCGCAAACGTAAAGCTGAGCGCGTCGACGTTGCATATCTTCTCGCGGATGACACGCCATGCCAGCTTCTGTTGCACTTCGTCCGCGACGCCTTCGCTAACTGCCCGGACACTGGCGGCTTCGGACGGCGTCAGATCGACAGCATCCCATGGCATGCGCACAACGGGCGCGGGTGCTTTGGCCACTTAGATCATCCCCGACTGTTGCAGACGCTGCGCGGCTTCGGCGGCGCTCGAACCTGCCGTGGCAAGCCGCGTCGCGGTGTCGGCGCCGGTCGCCATGGCAGCGGCGGCTTCTGCCGCCTGATCCTGCTGCTGCTTCTGGTCGAGCATGGCCTTGGCGTCGTCTTCGCTGCGCACCCAGTCCGCCGGCGCTCCGGTCGAACCGAGCGCGTCGCGATGGCCCTTGTTGACGTCGAAGTTGACCTTGGCGTTCGGGTCGATCTGCATTGCCTCCGCCGTGATCTGGATGCTCTGCTGAAAGTATCCGACCTTCGCCCGGTCAGCGGCTTCCTGAAGCGGACTGTCGAACTCGTAGCGGATTTCCTCGCCGCGAAGTTCCTGCGGCATATCGAGCGGCGAACCGAAGGTGCCCATGTCGCGCATGACGTCGAACGACTCCGAGCAGATTTGCCCGTTCATCTCGACCTCGATCGGCTCCAGCAACGGCAACGCACCGCGGATGAATTCCTCATAGATCCGCTGGGTCTCTGTCGCGGTCATCTCCTTGGTGACCGTCGGCATGTTGATCTTCGACAGGAAGAACGTGTCCTGAATGATCTTCTCCAGCCGCTCTTCACGCGAAGCCGCGAATCCGAGGCCGTCCGTCTTCTGCGTGATCGGCCGCAGCACTTCGCCCAGGCGTTCGTCGTAGTCCGCATCGACGTTCGTGTTGCCGCCGGCGTACAGGTTGACGCCGCCGTTGATCGCCTCGCCCACGGAGATGGTCGGCGGATCGACCGCCTTCTGACCAGCTTCCATGATTGTCATGGCGATGACCTGCATCATGCGCGCATCTGGTAGCGCATACATGGCAGCCATCGAGAAGGCGTACTGCGAGCCCGACAGACGCTCCCAGCGCGGGATCACGAAGCGCCCGGTGCGCGTCGGAATCTCTTCCAGGATCGTCAGGTTCTCGCAATCGACGTAGATCGACACGAAGCCCATGCCGCGCGTGAGCTTCGGATCCATGTCGTAGTTGTCGACTGGGATGACGATGCGGCGGCATCGGACCTTGCCGAACTTGTCCTTGTCCTTGTTTCGCTCGATCACCTTCGGCGATAGCTTGTCCTTGAAGGAAGGCATCGCGCAAAGCTGATGGACTTCTGGATTCCAGTTGAAGTGCACCTGGTTGATAATGCGGTCCGGGCCTTCGGCCCATGCCACATCCTTCACGTGCCAATCGCGATAAAGGATGCCATCCATCCAGCGGTTCGGATCGATGGTAACGACGCCCTGCCCGAACGCGACGAAGTCACCGTCGATCGCTTTCGAGACCGACAGATACTGAGCGCGGCGATCGTACATGCCGCGATGCTGCACTTCCGACGCCCAGTCGAGCCACTGGCGTGGACCGGGCTTCTGGTTGACCTTGGTGTTGCCGGTGCGCACTCGCGCCCACACCTTGTCGCGCGGACGCAGCATGGCGCCGATGGAATTGGTCAGGTCACGATGTGCGATGGCCGGACGGCCGGTCATCATGAACGAGGCAAACTCTTCACCCAGCGAACGCTGTCGCGTGAAGTCGGCACGCAGCGGATGCACGTTCTCCGCCAGCGACTGCCACAGCGTCATGAGCTGCGAGCGCTGGCTGAACAGCCGGTCGCCTTCTTCGATCAGGTCACGAACGCGCTGGCGCATGTGCTGGGATGCCTATCAGGCCGCGACGACGTTGAGCGAAGGCAAGGCATTGGCGGGCCACTGCCCGTCCGCCCACATGATGCTGTCCAGATCCTGCTGGCCGGCGGGCCGCTCGTCCTCAATCACGGCTTCGCGTGGCACCTCGGTCGCCTTGATTGGCTTGCCGCCCGGACCGCGCGCAAAACCGTCTGCGTCGATGAAGTAGCGCTGCTCGTCAAGCGCGGCGACTTCCGCAGCGGTCACGCGGCGCGCCGGAAGGTGAGCGACGTTCGATGAATCAGACACGCCACCTCCAGCGGGACCAGCGACGAGGACCGGGTTTTCACGCACGAGGCGTTCGACGCCGGGCTCGAGCCCGATATGAATTTCCGGCTGCACGCCGTAGGCGACATCGAAAGCCTGCACTGCCATGCGCAGCCACGCCTGGCGCTGCTCGACCGGCCAAGTCGCTCCTTCGGACGGGAGCTTGCGGATCACAGCTTCAATCAGCGGATCACGCTTGATGACGGGAGCGCGGTTGCGCTTCTTACCCTCGGCCATTACTGCGCCTCCAGTTCACTGAATTGCCGCTGCCAGATTTGGCCGTTGGCGTCCTTGACGTTGCAGCCGCGCTCCAGCATCTCGACGATGACACCGTCGAAAGCCGCGCGAAGGCCTACCGATTTGCTGCGGACCTTGTCGCCAACCTTGGCGAGCGATGCGACAACGCCGCGGCGCTTGATCACCATCAGACGCCGCCGGTTGTCTTGCCGCTGTACGGCGCTGGCGTGCCGCTAGATGCGGCTCCGCCCATTGCCTTCGAAAGGATCGTCGAAGAGCGACCCGCCCGTGACATCGCTTCCTGCGATGCCCGGCGGCGGGCTTCCATCACTTCAGGGCTCTGCGAGTCCGGCATGGTGGGCGGCGGCGCGACGGCCACCGGGTTCTGTGCCGGCGCTTTCGGAGAAAGGATGTTCGTCATCAGCGTGAGCCCTTGATGTGGGATAACCCGTGGCGTACTTCAGGCATCGCGCGCGAGCGCTCCAGTCCTGGCTTCACGACATGATCGAACTCGCTCTGCCAGTCCTTGAAGTCCTGCGGCAGCTTCGGTTCTTTCATGTCGCCAAACTTGGCTGCGGCGTAATCACCGCGCCGATCGGCATAGGGACGATCGTCGTTCACGCAGTAGCCTTTGCAGGCGGTGCGATAAAGAACGGGCGCGCATAGAAGAAACCCGGCGCGGCCAACGTGATCTTCTTGGCATTCAGTAGGTCAATGAAGCGCTGCTGCTCCTCGGCGCTGAAGTGCTGGAAGTAGAATTTGCCGGTCTCTCGCTCGCGCTCGATGCCGGGCAACACCCAGTATTCGTGACCGGCCTTGTCCGACTCCGCCGCATGCTTGCGCTGATAATCGTCCAGCGGAAGCGTGTTTATATTCTCAGGCGTGACCTTGATCCACCCAGCGGCAGTCTGTGCGAAGTTTGCCGAGCTGCGGACGCTTGCCTGCCCAGCCTTGGGGTTGGCGTGGTCTACATAGACCTTGTAGCTCTTGTCGGTCGGCGTCAGCTGCGAGCCAGCTTCGATAGCGGCAAACACGTCATCAGGGTGCATGCTGCCGCAGTACGAACAGGTGCGGTCAGCCCGCCAGTGCGACTTGTGTTCAAGCTGCATCTTCAGCATAGCTTCGTCGGTCTGTCGCGGACATGGCTGCATCACCTATACCCCTGCTTCAGTTTCGAATGGCCTAGGTTGACCTGCGGCCCCTGCCCGTTGTTGCGTGCGCGGCGCATAATCTTGGCGACGGCCAGTTCACCGTCGCCCAAACACATGATGACCGCATCACCACGGTCCGGTGAGCGTCCGATGCGATCCTTGATCGCGGCCTTCTCTTCGATCTGGATGCCGAGCCGCGTGTTCTTAAAATGCACGGCGGCAAGATCAGCCTTGAGAAGCGGATCGGGCGGCAACGCGATGACACTGCCACCTTCCTGTTCCGGATTGAGCGCTTCGCGGAATCGCCAGTGCGACTCGGCGCGCTTGTTCTTGAAGGCGAACTGTTTGTCGACGGACTTGGCCGTCGATGGCAGCACGCCGTTGTAAGGAAACACCGCGATGCCGTTCTCCGTCATCGAGACGACAGCGTCGGCACCGTAGCCGCCGCCCACGTCGATGATGGCCGGGCAGCGGTCGCGCCGAATGCGTGTGACGCGTGCCGTGACCTGGTAGCCTTCCTTGGTGTCCGTGCCCGGCACCACATCAAGCGGCGCGTACCAGCCGCCGTAGCGTGACGCGGTGACCGTGAAGTCCTTGCCGCCCTGCGCGACGTCGGTCGCGGTCGCCGTCATCGCTACACCTGGCGGGCGCTGTGATGTCCAGCGCTGCATGGCAGCTTCGATCCAGCCGATCGGGAAAACCTGAAAGTCGTCGTCTTGCAAACCGACGGAGAAGTCACCGTCGCTGTATGCACGACGAAGCTCTTCCGGCATGGCGTCGAGGTTGGCCTGATAGCTGCCGTCCTTCGCCAGATCCGGGTTGTCCTGCAACGTGGAGCGAATGAAGGTTCGGGACTTCGCCCTGACCTTCAGCCGGCGGCCAACATCGTATTCGCCCGGCCCTTCAACCTCGATGTCTTCGTCACCTTTGGTGATGAACCAGCGAAGCTCGCCGTCCTTGGCAGGGTTCGGATGGTTCGGATCGAGCCATGCGGCCCAGCGCCGAACAATCCATTGGCCTTCCGGCGTTGTCGGCGGGTTGGTCGACGACACAACGCGGACGCGTTGGCCCGGTGTGGTCGTGCGGTTCCAGCCGATAATGAATAGATACTGCGACTCAAGAAAGTCGGCGAGTTCGTCGAAGCCCTTCAGGTCGTGCGGACGGCCCTTGAAGCGCTCCTTGTCCTTTTCCTGCTCGCAGCCGTTGAGTTCGATCTCACGACCGAAGCCCTTGAAGATGTGCTGCTGGGCGTTGTAGCCCTCGCTCGATCCCAAGATGGTGACGAGGCGCGGACCGAGACCGCCAACCTTCTCGACGTCCGTCTTGACGCGCCGCAGGATCAGCGCGCGTTCGTGCGCCGTGAGGCCGAGTCCCAGCAGCAGGTCCGACTTGCCGCCGCCTGCCTGCCCTCCGTAGAGCAGCTCATCCGCTTCGGAGAAATAAGCTGCCGTCTGCGGACCGGGGTTCGGTATCCACGCAAAGTCCGCCGTGGCCTTCAAAGCCGCGGCGATGGCCGTCTCTCGCTCCTTCTCTGGTGTTGCTGTCAGCAGCGCCAGAACATCCTCGAGAGACGACACACATGCCTCAGCGCTGCGGCCAGGCGAACTTGCCGGGGCCTTCGCCGACCGAGACGGAGGTCAGCCAATGACTATCGTTGCCATCCATAAACAACTGGCCGTTGACGCTGCTGGTCTCGGCATCGCCCCACGCGCGCGTGATCATCATGGGGAAGACGTCGCCTTCCTTCACCGGATTGCCGCGTCGGATGGATTCACCCTGCGTGCACAACTGGCCTTCACGGCGCTGGGTGATTGCCTCGGCGTCGAGCTGCGTCAGGGCGTAATGGACGATGCGGCCAATAGTCGGGATCATGGAAAGCCTCCTTCGAGGTTTGAGGAATGAAACGCCGAAGGGCACCCTCATCTTGAAGGTGCCCCTTACTCGTTACGATCAGACAGCCGCAGAGAACGGCGTTGCGAAGGCTGCGCCGGTTGCCGACAGCAGGCCGGACACCTGCCAGGTATTCGCCGCGACGTCTTCGAGGTCGACGTACTCGCCGACCGTGACCGAACCCGTGGTCGAACGGTTCAGCGTGATGGTGTCGGAATTGGTTGCGACCGTGCCGCTATTGGCAGCAGCGAAGCCCAGCACGGCGTTGCCGGAATCCACGCGCGAACCAAGGATCAAACCGATCATGAAGTCCTGCGCGTTCGCCACCTGAATCTTGTGCGAGGCCGATGTCGCCAGCACGGCGACCAGCGCGCGGAACTTGGCGCCGGAGCCGACGGCGGCAGGCAGCGTCACGACCGAACCGGCGAGCGTGTCCAGCTTGATCACGCGACCAGCGTCGGCGCGCGTCAGTATCTTGCTTGCGCCGGCGGCGATGTATTTGTCGGTGCCGACGCGTGCGACGGGGACCGGCGTGCCGTTGTTGTCGAGGTAAATGGCCTTGCCCGACAGCAGAAGCTCGTCTGCGGGGCCGAGGCCCATGCGGCGGCCGTGAATCGACGTGAGGATATCCATCGTAGTTCTCCATTGCTTGTTGCTGTTGCTGGGGAGTTGGTACGCGGTACGAAAACTTTGGACGGCAGGCTCTTGGCTCTGATTGTCCCGCCGCCCTGTCCGGCCTGTCCGGATTGCCCCTCGCGCGTACCTCAGGCCGGATAGCCCTTCGCGTTCATCGGGGTGGGTGCCGCGCCCATTGCTGCGTGCCTGAACACGCCGCGAGCCGGTCCCTTGGCTACATCGTGAAGAAGCTGGCGGTGACGATCGGCGTTCCTGCCGAGATCACACTGAGCGCAGTTGCGCCGGCGGGGATCATGCGCCATTCCGGATCGCACTGCGTCTTGATCAGTTCGCAGGCGGTGCCGTCGTCAACGTCACCAGGCACCGTCGCTGTGCCGCTGAAGCTGTAGAAGATGTCGGCGGTCGCCGCGATGCGCACGATGTTGACGCCCGCAGGGATCGTGATCGATTCCGCCGTGGCCGCTGCCAGCAGTTTCGAAGACACGTAGGCGGCAGGCGCGTGCGGGTTCTCGCCTGGCTGATTGAACGGCACCGTCGTGAGGCGTGTTGGCGTACCCATGATCAGGCTCCATTGTTCGCCGCATCGGCGGAAGGTGTCACGTTTTTCATGGCGCGCTGGCCGAGCTGCAAGGTGAAGGCAACACGCCGCGCGATGTCGGTGTCGCTCATGCCGTCGAACTTGTTGACCATCGCCATCAGCGTCTGGTTCAGCACGAAGGTGTCGCCACCTGGCGGCTTGTCCTTCTCGGCGTTCGGATTGAGGTACTTCATCAGGTCACGAAGCACGCCGACCTTGTCGTGGAACTCAATCTTGCCCTTCTCGAAGTCGATCTTGGCGACGGCGGCAAGGTGATCGTTGGTCATCGCCGAATAGTCGATGATCGGCATGCCGGACTTGTCGAGAACGATCTGACCGCGCGCGTCGCGGAACAGTAGCTCTCCGATGTTGAAGTAAGCGATGCGCGCCTGCTCGACCAGAACGCGGCCAAGGTGCACACCCGCGAGCCGCGCCGCTTCCATGCCGGCGGTCTCAACGATGGCTTGCACACGGGGATCGGCGGCAAGCCGGGCAGCGTTGCCGCGATGCGGCTTGAATCCTGCTTTTTCCTGCGCGTCGAGGGGCTTCTCGCCGGTCGCAAGCTCAAGAGCAAACTGACGTTGACGGGGATTAAGCGGCTTCTGAACCGCCTCTGCGGTCTGACTCATTTTGACTCATTCGGACTCAGTTTTGCCCCAAAGGAAAACGGGCCACCCGCCTATCGCAAGTGGCCCAAGTTTAGGGAGGAAACGCCCAAGGAGGGCAGCAGCCCGGCGAAGAACGACAGGATGCCTACCCTTAGACATGCAAAAGCCCGGCTCCGGGGCCGGGCTTTGCAGTCTGATTAGCTGTGGGATCGTATTACATGGGTGCACCCGTGCTGTGTGTCGTGGTCAGCCAACGACAGGCTCGCTACCTATGCAAATGCAAAAGCCCCGCGCGTTGCCGCCGGGGCTTGAGAACAAAACGAGGTTTCTGGGTTCGTTCCGCGAAGCGTTTACGCTCTGCGCGTCCCCTTCTCCACGTTTTTGGAGAAGGCCTGCGTAGCGGGGCTCTTTAGCCTGTGCCGCCGTTGTGCGTCTGATAGCGGCCGGGTCCGCTATACCGCCTCAACTTGGTCCGTCGTCATCTTCACGCGGACCTTACGCTTCATGATTTCTATCAGTAGTGTGATTCGACCTTCGTCGTCCACGTCCGCGATCGTGCCGTTGTATCCTTGCAGTGCCGCCTGGGCGGTAATGCGGACGATGTCCCCAACATTGACCACTATAGGCGCGCCTCGCGTGCCTGCGCGTGGCGTGCGGTAGTACAACTCGCGCTCGCCAGCCTCGATGTACTGGATCACTTGCATTGCCTCTGGCGAGACAATGGCCAGATCATCGCCGAAGCGCATATAGGGCCTCGCCGAAACACCCGCAACGCTGCGGATCAGCCGGTCCTTGGCGGCAACGACGTTCTCCGCAACGAACAGCACACCCGGAAACAGCGGACGCTGCACGTCTGGATGCTCGCAACCAGCAGCATGCGCCCTTGCCGAGATCTTCGCTGGCTTCAGGAACGTCGGCATGTAGCAGGACACCCGGCGAATGATCAGGTTCGTCATCACCGTCTGTTCGCGGTTGGGCTCGACCTGCAACACGTACCAGCGCCCGCCCTGCGATGGCGACAGTTCGACAGGCTTCTCGACATCGACATAGCCAACGATGTCACCCTGCTTGACGTGGTCCCCGATTGGCTGCGGCTTCATTGGTCTGCTCCCTGCTCGGTTTCATCGAAGGCGTGGTCGGTCTCGAAGTCCTCGGCGCTATCCGTCATCACCGGCTCAGGCTCGGCGATCAGCGTGCCGTCCTTGCGTGGCGGCCAGGTCCACGGCACGCGAAGGCCGTTGATGTGCTTGCGGAAGCGGAAATCCGGATGCGTCGCGGACAGCCCGTGCACGCGCGGGTCGTAGGGCTCAAGCCAGATGCGCCGCACCTTGACCGCGCGGCCCGTCCACGTTGCGAGGCGCGACCGCCACGCCTCGCATTCGCCGGTCCCTTCGACGTGGTCGTGCACGAAGTTGGCGACGTCATCGGGCGTGAACTCTGCGAGCGGCAGCATGTCTGCTGAGACGGGCTCGGCGCGCCTGATCCAGCGATCGACGTAGCCGTCGCGATAGCGCCCTTCGGGAAGCTGCTCGCCGACCAGCGCATAGGCCACGGCGAGCGCGCGGGCCTCGTCGCTGGCCTCGGCATACCAGATCGGTTCGGGCGCCGCGGCGGCCTCGGTTGGCAGCTTCGCACCCGGATACTCCAGCCAGCCCTTGGCTTGTAGCCACAGGTGCGCGTTCTTCGGCTTCCGCTTCAGACGTCGCAGTTGCTCGCCGAGCAGCAGCACCGCGGCGCGTGCGTGTTCGCGTTCCGGCTCGGTCATCGCACGGAACAGCGCCAGCGCCTTCGGGCGACACGTCGCCATGACCTCGTGATCCGGATAGCCCTGCCAGAATTCGGCGAAGTGTTCCGGCTCTGCCTGCCCTTCCCCGTCGTCGTCTGACGATACACACCCCCCCGCTTGGGGGGCTTGGGGGGAATCTTCGGAAACAGTAGGATCTATGCGGTCTCCCGACTGCGACTGCCCCGGTCTCACAGGTGCGACTGCGGCAGTCTCACTGTGCGACTGGGGTGCAGTCTCACTCTGAGACTCGACATCGTCGTTCTGCCCATTTTCTGCCGGAGTCTCACTGTGAGACTCACCATCCTCATCGCTCGATCGGCGCTTGCGGATCGGCATGTCGATGAACTTTTTGAGCTGCAAGCGGACCTCGTAAATCTGCTGGCCGCGCTCGCCGTGATGCGTGAAGGTCTCGACCAGGCCCCAGTCGCGCAGGTCCGCCAGCTTGCGAAACACAGTCGCGCGCGACATCCGCGACCGATCGATCAGATATTCTGAATCGCAGTGGCGTGTTGTCCCGTCCGGCGCGGCGCTGTCGGCGATGACGTACAGCAAAACCTGATGGAGGGGCGATTCTAGGCGCTGTTGCAGCGCCCAGTTCATCGTCGCAATGCTCATTCGTGTCTCGTGATGCTTTGGAATTTCAACTGACGCGACGCAACAGGTACAAAATGATTCAGGACGCTCCGGTCAGGCGCTGACGCCCTCCATAAAATCGAACTGCTGCCGGTCGCGATGCAGCGCTTGCCAACACGCCCGATTGATCCAAAGAACTTCGGTGCGTGGCCGCGCACCATCCGCCAAAGCTTCGCGCTCTATGCGCTGCCAATCGGCGAGCGCGTTGTCGTAGAGCGGATGCGGATAGCCGGACAGGATCACCATGCCTTTGAGAGCGCGCAGTCCTGAGAGCAGATCGACGTGATCGGCATCGGTCAGTTCGTGCCGATACATCCGATGTTTCAGGTCGTACTTGTTCGCCGGCGAGCGCGTCGACGCCACATAGGGCGGATCGACATAGTGAAGCGTGCCCCCCCATCGTGCGAGTTCATCACCTGCAGAGCGGAACGATGCTCGACGATGACACCAGTCATACGTGCGATCACCGCATCGAGGCAGTCGGGATAGTTCGCCCAGTCATAAGCTGGCGTGGTGCCGGAGCGCGACGAGTTCGCGCGGAAACCTGTCGTCTTTCTGCCCTGTCCCATGTTGTTGTGCGCGTTCGATCCGAAGCCCATGAAGCTGCGAATGATCAGCCGCCTGGCGCGCTCAATCGGATCATCGGTCTCGTTCCAGCCGATTTCGAACTCGGCGCGCGCGAACGGTGTCAGCCGCAGCAGCTCGCCCAACCGTGCGGCGCGCGCGGGATCTTGCAAACAGCGGAACAGGTTGACGACGTCATGATCGAGGTCGTTATAGACCTCGGCATAGGCCCGCTCTTTCCGCAGCAACACGCTAGCCGCACCGCCGAACGGTTCGACGTAAACCCGATGCGCGGGAAAGTGCGAGATAATCCACGGCGCCAACAGCCACTTGCCGCCATGCCGGCGCAACACCGGGCGCGTCGGGGTCAGCGCGTTCATTCTGACACCTTGACCCGTTCGCAGACTGGCGTGTGCGTGACGTCCAACTTCTCGACGTCGCCCTCGCGCCAGAACTCAACCCAATGCTGGTTCGGGCGATGCTGGGTCACCTTGATGATTTTGCAGCCGTTCAGGCACGTCCGCTCGGACTTCGTCCCGTTCGGGTCGCGCGTCGGTTCTGACCAGCGATGGCGGTTGCCCTTCATCGTGCATCTCCGTTGCCGCGGCGCCGATCGAGCGCGGAATATCCGGGAAGCGGATCGCCGAAGAAGGCGGCTGTAAGGGTGCGGTGACTAAGGGCTGCGCGCGCCGCTCGTTCTGCGATCTGCTGTTCGGTCACGCTTATCGTGATTGCGCCGGGCTCCGGCTTGATACGTTTGCCGTTCGCCGACGCCACAGCATCGTATTTTTGCCAGGACGCTCCGGCGCGCCTGTTCAGCCGGACATCGATGTCCTTGAACATGAGCTGCTCGACGTCACGCAACCTGAACAGTTCGGCGACTTCCTCGTCCGTCCATGGAAGTTTTTTTGTCATTCGGCCGCCTCGAGGAACTGGAATTCGGGTGGTGCGGCCCGCTCGATGTCGCGCGGGCTGAAGTTTGCCTTGACGAGCGCGGCAGCCATTGGCGGCGAAACGCTGTTGCCGCACTTCGAAACTTGGTCGGTTTTCGTGATCGGCGTGCCGTCCGCACGACGGTCGATGACGTAGCTGTCGGGAAATCCCTGCGCACGGAACAGTTCGCGCGGTGTCAGCATCCGCATGCCAATGTCCGTGATGACGTAGGGCTCGCCGTCGATATCAACGGTCACGAGGCCCATGCGATCCTTCGTCGTCACTGTATGCGTTGGGTCTTGAAGCTCTTGGCCCTCGCCCGTGCCATAATACTTCTGGATGAATGCTGCGGAGAGTTGCGTCTTTCCGCCGCCGCCATTTGCCATCACGGTTGGCGCGGGTTCGTCCAGCGATGATCCGACCGCTGTTCCGAACTGTCGGAGCAGGTTCGCTGCGACGAGCCCCTGATGCGATCCACTGTGCAGGATGGTATTAACGGGCTCTGTTGCCTCACGGCCCGGGTTGCCTTCGCCACGCGAGATATTGTGCTGGGCGAGAAATGCCGCGACCAGGTGAAGGTGAGCGCCCCCGGACGTGATCGTATGCGTCGGCTCGTCCGCACCATTGTGCGGCTTCTGTGCATTCCGCATTGTCATCACGTGCGGCGCTACCAGCGCGTGCCTGTTCTCCGTGGTTTGTGTGCGAAGCGGCTGTTCGAGGGTAGCACCGCGACCGTTCTCGCCCTGCCCCATGCCGTAGTAAGCCGAAAGGATTGGTGCGACGATCTGGTTCTGGTCCTTGCGCGACGCGGTAATTGTGTGGATAGGGTCGTCAATGTCGCGACTTGATCCGCCCTGCTGCGCAGCGCTGACGAATGGCACCACCATGGCCTTTTCACCGCGGTGAGCCCCGGTCACCGTCATCATCGGATCGTCGATTGATTCCGTTCGCTCTCCGCCCTGATGCGTCAAGTTGACGATGAAGGGCTTGGCCGCGTCCAGCACGTAACGCTTCACGCCCTTGGCGATCCGCGCCATGGTCGCGGGCTGCAATGGCCGCACCGCGCGCAATCCATGCTTGGCCATAATCTCTTCGGAAGTATCAAAGATCGAGGGGCACGGCAGCGACCAATCGATAATCTCGGCTGCTGTGCGCCAGGGCAGCTTCTTCCCGGCGATCACGTCCGCGTCGTTCGGCGACCCGTGCGTCGGCGCAGGCCAGACAATCGGCTCGCCGTCGTTGCGCGCGATCAAAAACAGCCGCTTGCGGATGGTAGGCGCGCCGTAGTCGCATGCGCGCAACTCGCGCCATTGAACCTTATAGCCGAGCCGCTTGAGTTCACCTATCCACTGCTTAAAAGTGTCGCCCTTTTGGATAGGGCAAGGGCGACCATCCGCACCGATCGGTCCCCATGTCTGGAATTCTTCGACGTTCTCCAGAATGATGACACGCGGGCCGCCCTCGCGCCGCTTGGCCCAGCGCACAACGACCCACGCCAGATCGCGGATACCTTTCTCAACAGGCTTGCCGCCCTTGGCCTTGGAAAAATGCTTGCAGTCCGGCGAAAACCACCCAAGCCCGATCGGCCCCTTGATCTCGTCCGGGTCAATCTTCCAGACGTTGTTGCAAAGGTGCTGCGTCTCAGGGTGATTGACCTCGTGCATCGCAAGTGCGACGGCATCGTGGTTGATGGCGATGTTAGGCGAGACGCCCAATGCCATGTGGATGCCGGTTGAAGCACCTCCGCCGCCGGCGAAATTGTCGACGATCAGTTCCCGCGTCATGCAGCCTCCGATGCGTCGCTGCCCTGCGCCTGGTTGCCCCACGCTTCCCAGTTCGGCGGCAGCGGAAATTGCTCGTCGTGGCGCGCAAAACATTCCAGCACCGGCACGCCGCCGGTCATGCGCGCGATCATGTCGCGGTAGTATTGCGGCTTGCGGGAGTGGCCCAGTGGCTTCGAGCGTTCGCGATGGTTCGAGCCGACAATCTCAAACGTCGCAGGCTTCGGCAGGCCCCGGCCCTTCTTGAACATCAGCAGCACTTCATCCTGGTCGCGCACAAGGATGCCGCCGCCGATGTCGTCGGGGAATTCCTCGTCGGTCTTGGTCCAAATGAAGCAGGTGGAATATTGATCAAAGCCAAGCGCACGCTGCACGGCATACGCCAGCGGCACCTTGATGGTGACCTCGTGATACGAGCCGTCATCGATCTGAACGGTGAAGGCGACCGGATGCAGCGCGAACATATGCGCGCGCGGTATCCACATGAAGCCCCACGCATCCTCCAGCAGACGGTCACGGAACGATTGCGCCCAGGCAATGATCTCGTCCCACGTCATCGTCGGGTAGTGGTTCTCATAGGATCGGTTGGTGATGCCCTGCTTCCGCTTCCAAGGCGGATCGAAATAGATGCAGGGCACCTTGCGCGTGCCGGTCCTGGCCAGCGATGCATCGGACAGATCCGTGGCCAGCCGCCGGCGGGCGTTGCGCTGTTCTTCCTCGCGGCCGATGTCGAGCAGGTTCGTGGTCAGCCGCGCGTTGAGCTGCTCGCCCTCCTGCTTCCACGTTCCGATCAGGGCCTCGAACTTCTCTTCGGGCACGCTGGCCATTTTCTGCGCGTGCGACGACAGCTTGCGGTCGATGCCAACCTCCGCCAGCGTCGGTCTATCGTCGATTTTACGCTGTTCCGGTTCGGCACCGCCTAAAGACGGGCGACCGGCCCCGGCTCGCCCCCGGTTCAATCCGACCGTTTCCTTCTGTGCGATCAGCATTTCGCCAAGCTTCCGCTCGCCGCGCATGCGCAGTTCGATCGCCTGCATTTCCAGCGTGCGGTTCTTGGCGATCTTCGCCGCGGCGCGCATCATGTCGGCGCCGTCGCGGATCTGCATGACTTCGTCGACAGAGACGGCGGCAGCAAGAGCGGCGCAGGCGGCATCGTATTTGACAAGCGTTGTCATCAGCCGATCTTCCCCTTGCACGCGCCGCACTTGTGCAGCCAGTCCTTGCCCAGCTTCATGAAGGTCCAGCCGTCGCGCTTCGCGGCGGCACTGGCATCGGCAAACTCCTTGGTGTCCGTCTCCAGCACCGCCAGGCAGCGGTCGCACTGAAACTGAATTGTGCCGTGCTGCCGGTCGATCATGTCGGCACCCGATTGGCGATTTCGAGCAGCACATCGGCATGGCACTTCAATTCAGGTGCACACCAGCACGCGAGATTCTTGCCGCGCAATTCTTCCAGCCGCGCCAGCAGTTTTGTCCGATGCGGATATCCGGCCAGACCTTCGGTGGCAAACCAGAGCCGACCCGTGGTGGTGGGCTCGTTACGCAAGCCGGTCTCGACATAATGGCGGTACACGTCGGCACAGCAGCGCAGCGGATCGACATTACCTTCATCGTCCTCCCACGCGTCGCGCTCGAACTCGGGCGAGTACGGACAGCTATAGGGACGTTGACAGCCGCAGGGATTACCGAAGATCGAAGTGCGATCGACCTTCACCGCCAGCATGCCATTCAACGCCAGCGACGCGGCTTGCAGTTTGAAGCCCTTGGCGCGGGACAATTGCATGCGTTGCGGAATGACGATCACAGCAGCGTCCCCTGCGTTGATGAGGGGGCAGCCTTCGCTGCTCGTGCGGACTTTGGCTCGGCTGGCAACATCCACTTTTCAGGAGCAGGCACGATGGACGGATCGGCTGCGGACCATTTAAAATATCCGAGCGCGCCAACGGCTGGCACAAACTCGGACGCGCGCGGTTCGCGCAGGACCAGCCCGCGCGGTCCCATGAACCAGTGGCTGTTGCTGTCCTTCACAACATCGGTCACGTCGACCGAACCGATGATGCCGCCGCGTAGAAGGTCCTTCGCTTCGGGACAACGCAGGCCTGCGTCGGGCGTCATCGCCAGAATTTCATTGATGAAGTCGCGCGCGTCTTCGTATTCGGCTTTGCCCATGCCCTTGCTGGCGTGAATGGCAATCCGGCCGCGCCGGACCAAACCGTGATTGACCGCCTGCCAAGAGCGGTTCTCGATGTCCTTGCCGGCGAAAATGATCGCCCACGCCCAAGGCTGGCGAACAGATAATGCCATTTCGGGAAGTGTTGCTGTCACAGCGTCAGGCTCCCCTGCTTCGGAGATCCGGGCACGAGCAGTTTTTCCTGCGTCGCCTTCCAGCGCTCGATCGAGAACTTGCCGTCGGCCAGCCGGGCGCACAGCGACTTGGGAATCCAGACCGCGTTGTCATAGTCGCCATCGTGCGACAGAAAGAATGCAGCCTTGTCGCCGGATGTCTCGGCGTGTTGCGTGAGTTCGAGCGTGACGCGGGATGGCGATGTCATGAGAGCGGCCCTTCCCAGCGGCGGACGAGCCATCCGCGCCGATAGGTTCCGGTCTTGATGTCTTCGCGGGCATCGGCGCGAACGAGAAGCGCCAGCCCTAAGAGGAAGATCAGCAAACCAACGAACAGGATGGCGTCGGAGGCCGAGATGATCGAACGAACGGAGTATCCGATCGCGAACACGGCGAAGACGGCGGCAGGACTCAGCGAGATGAATTCCTGTTTCATGCCGTCAGCACCTTCTTGGCTTCCGCGATCGTGATCAGGTTGCCGTAGAGAGGCGCAGCCAGCCGGGCGGCGACACGCGAAAGGCAATGCGCCCGCATCGCCGGTCCCTTGGCCTTGGTCAGCAGGTGCGCGAGTTCGGCCTGATGGGCGGGGATTTCCTCCGCCAGCCTGAATTCAGGATCGGCGATGTACTTGCGCCACCAGCCGGTGACGTCGCCCGCCTGGCGCTGGCCATGAACTTGTTCGTGGAGCAGCAGCGCGCGCGACAGTTCGCCCTGCTGCATCGGCGCATAAATCTTGTCGCCCCACGCGGGGATCACCGGCTGGCCCTTGATGTTGAAGGCCGCGTCGATCTCGTCGAACAATGGCGGGACGTCCTTGATGATGCGCATACTCAGGCCTCATCTTCGCCGGGATGATCTTGCTCCTCGTGGGGCGTGAGGCATCGCCCCGCATTTTGTATTCCATCCTGACCTGCAAGCCAGGTTTCGCCGGCTGACGCGACGTCGGCCTTGAATTGGGCATCGTCAACAAGACGCCCAAGAAAGACATCATCGTCACAGATCGCGCCAACGCGCTCGCGGAACAGCGCCGGGATCAAATCAGGCTGGCCTAGGCGAAAGCACGCGGTCGCCAGTGACTCAATGAGATCGGCGGCCAAGACCGAATAGTCGGCACGGCCGATCTCATCCAACAGATCACCTTCCCAGTCCGCATCCTGATTTGATCCTTCAAACCAGTCAGCCAAGCACCGCGGCAACTGCCGCGGGCGCGTGTCTGCAATCCATTCGGCCAAATGCTCTTCAAGCGTTGGAACACTCAATTCGTAGAAAACGCACCTACCCGTTGAGAACGGCTCGCCGTCACCCCACCCCAGCGCTTCGCTGATAGCCTCTTCGCGGCTGCCGAACTTGCCGTGCCAAACTTCGCCGTCGTGCGTGAAACCCCACCAGCCCGGAGGTTTTTCCACAATTGGCGCGGCTGCTTCGGCTGCCGGGACGATCGGCATAGCTGCGACAACAGCGGCTGCCGAAAGGCCAGCTAGAACGGTACGGCGGGAGATTTCCATCACAGCATCCCCAGCGCTTGCATGTAGGTTTCGAGGATCGACTCTTGCTCTTGGCGCTCGTCGGCATCCTGCTTACGCATGCGGATGATGGTGCGCAGCACCTTGACGTCGAAGCCGTTGCCCTTGGCTTCGCCGTAGACATCCTTGATGTCGTCGCTGATGGTCTTCTTTTCTTCTTCCAGCCGCTCGATGCGCTCAATGATGGCCTTGAGCTGCCCCTTGGCGAAGCTGTGCGCGGTGTCGTCGCCCTTCAGCGTGGCTGTCGCACGCTGCAGATCGTCGGCGGTGAACGACACCGGTGCCATGCCTGGGACTTCCAGCGTCATGCGTGTTGAATCCGTCATTTCGGCCCCTCGCCTTCGATGACTGTGATTGTCTCGGATCGCAGCGACGGCTTGATGCGCAGCGCCGCGCGCATGAAGGTCGCGCCCAGCTTCATGGCGCGCTCTGGCGACAGCCCGATATGCGCGGCAGTCACGCCCTTGCTGAAGATCCGAACGACGACGGTTTCCGGATCGACCGACAGCACCATGTCGTGCGTCAGCAGCGACACGGTCTCGCGGTCAATCTCTTGCTCGGGCTGCGCGCTGGTCATCGGAAGCGGCGCTCCCGCAGCAGCATGCCGACCGGCGCATTGCGCTCGCGGCGGATCGAGGACGCCAAACCGACAACCACGCCACCCAGCAGCAGCGCGAGAAGCATGATCCACAGATGAAACCAGAAGATTGCGTTGGAGATAGCTTCATCAATCGCGTCATCAACGAACGCGAGGCTGGCATCCATCGCGACAGCGGCGAACAGCACGACCAGTGGCGTCATGGCATCCATCCATAGTTGTAAGGTTCGGGAGCGGATTCTCTGCTGGGCAGAAACTTGGGTATGTCGCGCTCGCGGCGCCGCCCGTACCAGATGATGCCGCCGGCCATCGCGAAGCCGATACCTACTGCGATGAGATGCGTGACGAGGGGCATGGTGTCACACCCTTTCCGGCTGGAGCGCGGGAAGGAATTTGCGCCACATCAACAGCAAAAGATCGCGCGACGTTTCCCAAAACTCGTTCGCGATGATCGTGTGTGTGGATGGCGCTACGTCTGCATAAGCTTCCGCATTTGGCAGCGGTACGCCGCCCATCAGGTCGCGCCATTCGGTAACGAGCAACACCCGGTCCCAGTGTTTGATCGCCGTAACCATCTCTGGCGACGGCGGCCAAGGCAGATCAGCGGCATCATGAACGGCAGCGTCGCACCTGCTGGTCAGCTCGTCGAACGCATGCATGACCACAGCCGCAAGCGTCCCGAACTTCTCTTCTGCGACTGCCGCCAGTGCGCGTTTCTTTGGCGTGGTGTCATCCTTGAAAAGCGCCTCGTGCACATCGTGCAACAGCAAATAGCCCGCAAGATTGAGATCGCCTGTCGCGCGGAACGCGAGCGCCGCACACTCACACATGTGCTGCGCGACGGAATAACAAACGCCCGGCGTCGCGCCGTTGTAGCGGTTCTCCTTCGCCAGATGCTCCGCCGCCCAGTCCAGCGGCTGAAAGTCCGACGGCTTCGGATGGAGCAGATCGACATTGCGACCATCGGCCAGCGTCAGCACTGTGCGCGGGTTCATGCTTGGGCTCCGGTCTGAGAAGCGGCGACGATGTGCCGGTGCCAATTCGCGAGCAGCGCAGCAGCGGTGATGGTGTGATGCTTTGCCTTGTCCAAGTCGCCGCATAGCGCAGCGTGCGCGGCTTTGCTGCCGAGGTGGCCGAGGGTCCAGAACCAGTCCCACGCTGTCTTTTGCGCGTCCTGCTCTTCGCCCCAGCGATAGACTTGATGTTTTGCTTCGCTGACGACGGCCTCGGTGAACGGCTCAAGAATTGGCGTATCGAGGATCTTTCGCAGGCGCTCCACTTCCAACAGCAGATCAAGCCCGTTCCGGTGACTGAGCTGCCCACCTTCGTCCGCATGAGCGCGCATCATCGCCAGGTAATCGGGGCGAAGGGTCATGCCGCCTCTCCCGCTGATTGTGTTTGGATCGGATGCAACGTGAGCAGGTAGTCGCGGAGGCGAAGTTCCTCGGCGATCTGCGCTTCCGACAATTTCCGCATTGAGGACGAGCGAATATCCCGCTCGCCGCCGTCAGTGGTGCGCGCCAGCGCGGTCGAAGGGGCGACGCCAGCCAGCGAGGCGAGCTTCGACATTGGCAGCCGGATGTTCTCTGCCCGTTCTTTTATCTGGCTTATTGTGTCTAAATATTGCATATTCGCAATTGAAAGACTGACTCGTCGAAAGTCGTCAAGTGCGATGTTGCAAGATGTAGTAGATAATTTCGTATTGCATACTGCCGTTAGCGAATTCGCTAATGGGAAATTGCATTTGTCCAAGAAGGCAGACCTTATCGTCGCCCGCCAGCATCGGGACTATGTCCAACTGGTTGTGGACAAGACCGGCGTGAAGCCGACAAAGCTGGCAACGGAGATCGGCGTCGCACCTTCGACGCTGACCCGACTGCTCAATGAGCCGGACAACGGCAAGGCCACGTTGCGCGCCACGACACTGGCCAAACTGGAAAGCTTTTCCGGAATCCCGGCGCCGACATTGGAGTTGCCCGAGGGCGAGCGGCCCGTTCAAGGCTTCCGTGAAGATGCTACGCCCTACCGAGAAACTGGTGACTCATCCTTATCGGTCGTCATCAAAGCGATCGTCGGGAACCGCAAGAACATCGACCCGTGGACCATTCAGACACGCGCGCTGGAATGTGCCGGCTTCATGCCTGGCGATACCGTCTTGGTCGATTTATCAAGAATGCCAAGGGCTGGCGAAGCCTGCTGCGCCCAAGTGCTAGACTGGCGCGGCGGCAAAGCCGATACGATTATGCGCGTTTACGAACCGCCCTACCTGGTAGCTGCGACCTTCGATGCCACCCTCCGCAAGCCGCAGCTTGTCGATGATCAGCGCGTGATCATTAAGGGTGTACTGTTGCCGCACCGCCTAAGAGCGACGAACTGAATTCCGCGACGTATCGGAATCAGGCACCGCACCTTTGCGAGCGCTATAGTCTGCGCTCAACTTCCCCCACACCCGTCGGCCGTAAGCAAGCACGACCGTAATCAGCGCGAACGACAAGACCACGGCGATCACCATGATGATCTGCCGCTGATCCGCTGCGGCATTGAGTGCCAGATAATCACTGACCGGCTTATCCACTGCTTCAAGGCGCGGGCCATCGGTGTAAATCGTCATTGGTCAAATCCAATTTAAGCATCTGATAAAGTTCAGCTTATTGAATTTCGATTTGCGTTTCACGTGAAACAGACGCAATTTTGCAAACTGAATACGCAAATTAATATTGCGAACGTCGAAGTTTCTGGCATGATGCCGACTCAACTCGGAGTTGGCTGATGTCCAGACCTGAACTCACATACCGCCGAAGGAAGCTTTCAAACCGCCAGCGCGAAGAGCTTTACGACCGCTGCCGCGGCGATAAGGACGTGCCTGACTGCAACCTGTGCGGCTGCCCTATCCTGCTGCACCAACCATGGCACGAGAGCCACGAAGGCGCGCCGCACGCCCTGGGGGGCACCGAGACAGGCGTTGCCCACGCCGAGTGTAACCGCCGCGACGGCGCCGAAGTCGTCACACCCATGGTCGCCAAGGCCAAGCGCAACCGCCAGAAGTTCATCGGCGCGTTCCGCACCAAGTATCCGATGCGCGGCGGCCGCAACGACCGGATCAAGATCTGCATCGGCGGCGGCGTGAAGCCGCGCAAGAGTCTGTCGCAGAAGCATGCCGACCTGATGGCCAAGCGACAGGTGCAGCCATGATGGGACAAGCGGGAAAGCCTGACTGCCTCGATTGCGTAAACGGCATCTGCGACATGAACTGCGGACCTGCACGCACCACTGCCGCGGCGGCAGGCGGGTTTCAGCAGTTGGTCGCGCGCATCAAGCGGACCAGCAAATACGCCTACCAAGCCCCAGCCGGAGGATGGTTTGACGTCCGCGTGGTGCCGGACATGGGCTACGGGCTGCGAGGCAACGACAACAACTACCGCTTCTCCGATGTCGTGTTCGGTATCCGACTGGATGACGGTCACGTTGTCGAACTGAGGTCGAAGTGATGGGCACGCTGATCGCCTATCTCATGTTTCTGGCCGTCCTCGCTGGCTGCGTGTGGCTCGCCGGTAAACTTGTTGAGGCGATCGAGTGCATCCCCAGCACCGTTCTGATCGTCCGGACGCTGCTCGTCGCCGCGCTGGTCATCGCCTTCGTCACGTTCCCGCCGAAGCGAAACTGCAAGCCCGGCAGTCTCGAACACGTTTTCACCAACTGCGAGGTTCAACCATGATTCAGACTGCAATTAATGTCGTCAGCCTGCCGGTGCCGACGCGCGCACCGCTGGCGATCATCCACAAAACATTCTTCGGCAACGGCACGGAGTTCTCCGCCGAGCGCGAAGCCGAAGGGTACCTCTCGCAGCATGGCTTCTCGATCGCGCCGAGCTGTGCCGCGTCGCCGCGCGGCATCCTCTATGGCGACTGGCAGATCGCGAAGTGGCGCAACCTGACGCGCACCGAGATCCTGCAACTTCACGGCACCCTGACCGGCTCTGGCCGCACTGGTCCGCTGCATCTGAAAATCTTCGAGCATGCCCCGGTGTTCGCCATCGCGCGCTGCGCCGGTCCTTCCTACGTCACCGACCCACTGAAAAGGTTTCACACATGAGTATCAGTAAGCCTCATCCCTCGGACGTTCACATCGGCCAGCGCATCCGCACGCGCCGTCTGGCCATCGGCATGAGCCAGGAAGCCTTGGCTGGCGCGCTCGACCTGACATTCCAGCAGGTCCAGAAATACGAGAAAGGCACGAACCGCGTCGGCGGCTCACGCATGGTGCAGATCGCGGACGCGCTCGCGATCGAGCCCGCCTACTTCTTCGAAGGCCTGACCGGCGCCAGCAAGGCCACCCACAACGACGCCGGCGCGGAGTTCATGGCCTGTAAGGACGGCGTGATCATCGCCCGCGCCTTCGTCCAGATCCGCAACCCCGACATCCGCTCCGCCATCACCAGCTTCGTGCAGACGCTGGCGGAGCAGCGCGGCGCCCACTTTCAGCCGGCGGAGTGACAATGCAGACCAGCCACAGCATCACCTGGTCGATCGCGCACGCCAACGGAATCAAACTGTCAGTCGCGAAGTGCGCCTGCGGGCGCTTCACCAGCAGCGGGAAGCGTCTTTCCGCTGCGGACCGGCGCAAGTCAGAGCGGCTTGCGAATGAACATCTGGCCAGCGTTGCGTGCGTTCAGCCCAAAACACATGCAGCGGAGTGACAATGGCCGAACATCAGACCGACGACGACATCGAGCGTTGCATGGCTTGCGACGCTGCGCTGATCGAAGGCGACGACGTTTACAACGAAAAGGAAGGCGGCTTCATTCACGCGGCCTGCTGCGGTCCCGAGCGGGAAAGTTACTTCGTGCGTGATGGCGAACCGTTAAGCGACAGCGACGAAATCCCAAAGTCTTGGAAGTGGACGAAGCTGCCCGGACAGGTGCGGCCATGACCAAGTCCAGCATCGAATGGACCGAACACACTTGGAATCCGACCAAGGGCTGCACGATCAAATCGCCAGGCTGCGCGAAGTGCTACGCCATGAAGCTTGCCCGGCGGCTCGAAGCCATGGGCCAGGTCGATTACGCGGGCACCACGCAGGTCGTGAACGGCAACACCGTCTGGACCGGAAAGATCAATCTCGCGCCGGAGGCTACGCTTCTCCAGCCGCTGAAACGCAAGAAGCCGACGACCTACTTCGTGAACAGCATGAGCGATCTGTTTCACGAGGATATTCCAGATGACGTGATCGACCGCGTGTTCGCCGTTATGGCGCTGGCACCGCAGCACACGTTTCAGGTGTTGACGAAACGCGCCGCGCGAATGAACCGATGGTTCGCTCCATTCGATGCCCGCCGCGCCGATAGTCTCGGGGCCAAGGTGCTTGAACTTGGGTATCGCGAGCCTCTCGAATTGTTGCCGTGGCCGCTGCCGAATGTCTGGCTAGGCGTTTCAACCGAGCGCCAGCAGGAGTATGACGAACGTGCGCCGCTGTTGCGTGACACGCCCGCCGCCGTCCGCTTCTTTTCGATGGAGCCGCTGATTGGACCAGTCGTCGCGCCCTATCTTGGCGATTGGGTCATCGTCGGCGGCGAGAGCGGAAACGGCGCGCGGCCGATGCATCCGGACTGGGCGCGATCCCTGCGGGACCAGTGCGCTGCGGCTGGTGTGAACTTCTTCTTCAAGCAGTGGGGCGCGTGGGAAACTCGCTACGATCGCGACCAGCACGATCCCGACTGGCGGCGCTGCGATGAAGTATCGCAATGGCCGAATAGCCAGTGGCTCAATCTCGCCGGCGGGCAAGGGTTTCACGGCGAGCGCGTCGTCCGCGTTTCGAAGGTCGGCAAGGCTAATGCAGGCCGCATGCTCGACGGCGTCGAATACAACGGCATGCCGGAGGCGCGGTCATGATGCTCCCGCGCCAACTCGCTAACAAACTGATGTCGCAATGCCGGGTTTGCGGATCGAGCAAGGACGTCATCAGCTATGACTCGCGAGGCCTTTGGGCCTACTTCTGGCGTCACACTTATTGTCCCGACCATTGCCCGGATCATGACTACGTTTATGACCGATACGAAGGACACTACTGCGACAACTGCGGTCAGCATCCAGACGACCGATGGCACGCCGATCGCGCGGACGCCATGGCCGAAGCGGAGGCGCGCGGGTGACCGACAACCGCCAGCATATTTCACGGGAGCGCGTAGAAGGCGCCCTGTTGCTGCTGGCGGAAATCATAGGCCAGCGCAGCCACGCAGACGCGGCCGTGCTGGCACCCATCTATGACAGGCTGGAACAGGAATTAGCCGCCATGGACCGAAACGACGTAGTCGCCCGGGCAAGGCGGTTCGTCGCAAGCCGTCAGCCTGACCAAGGAAAAATACTCGCGTGAGACTCGGCGATCGACAACTGCACATCCTGATCCTCACAGCATCCCCGGATCGTTTGCTGCTGACCGCGGATGCGGTCTCACGTTCGCTGGTCCGAAAGGGCCTGTTGCGGGAACGCACTCCCGGAAAGGCACTCTGCAGCACGCCTGCGGGCCTTCGGGCACTTGCCGACGCCATGGAAGCCGGCAGGGTCGATGATGCGCTGGAAGCCATGCGTAAACGCGGGGCACGACGGCGGCAGGAGGCTGAAGCCCGGCGCCAAGCCCGGCTTCAAAAACGTACCACAAAACGGACCACACCGGCGCGGCATACTTCCCCGGAGCATTGATATTGCTTCACTATTTCGGGTCGGGTTGACTACCCCAATCCAGCCCGGGGAGCCAATCAAATCAATCACTTAGCTGATCTTGATCCATCCC
>JAZKFJ010000028.1:58218-100937 GCA_040386495.1 Pseudomonadota bacterium | reverse complement strand
AGTGTGTTGCATCGACCAATTGAATCCGCCTGACTTTCTTTGCGACAAAGAAAGTTACCCGCGCAAAGCGCGGAAGCTCTGCAGTTGCTTTCTCGACTGACGCTTACGGCGCTCGTCCCGTATCCGGGTATGGAGCAGGCTCTTCGGGCCCGCTTTGCCGTCCATTTGCCAGATGGCACCCGGGAAACTACCCCGCGCGCAGTGCAGAAAATTCCAAGCGTTATCAGCGAAAAAGAAGAAGCACGCTTCGCCCTACGTCTCCGAGAAAAGCAGCGGCCTGAAGGCCGCTCTACGCCTGGAGACGGCGCAGATGGTGGATATTCGTCAGATGATCCCGCCGCCGATGCTGAGCCGGATCGCGGCGATCACGATCACGATGCCGTTGAGCAGCAGCCCGGCCTTGCCGCGCCGGCTCTTCTCGCCGCGAAACATGATGCCGATGGCGGCGATGATCGCGCCCACGCCGGCGAACGGAATCACCATCCAGTTCAGCCAGCCCAGCAGCGGGATCAGGCCGAGGAACATCAGCAGCATCGCGACGATGCCCCAAAGCAGACTGATCAGACCCATGGCGATGCACTCATGATGGCCGCGGATGCGCGGACCGGCGATGTCGATGATGGTTGCGATGCGCGGGAATTCAAGCGTGCACGCCGTCGATTTCCACCGCCAGCTCGCGGCGGCAGATCGCGGCGTGCAGCAGCACCCGCGGCACGCTGGCGCCGAAACGCTCGTCCAGCGCCTTGGCGACCAGCGGCAGGTCGTCCGCATCGCGGACGTACACCTTCAGCCGGGTGCCGCTGCCGAATCCGGCCGGCAGCGAGGGCTGGTGGCGGCGGGCTTCGGCCAGCAGCGCGTCGAAGTTGGCGAAGGTCTCGCCGATCTGGCCCAGCAGTTCGCCGATGTGCTGCGAGGCATGGCCGACTACGCTGGCGGTGCCCGACAGCAGCAGCGGCATCGCGCTGCCGGGCGGCGGCAGCATCGCGCGGGCGAAGCTCGGCGGCTGCGGCCCGTACTGCCGCGGGTAGCGGTAGGCGCTGATCTGGCGCGGATTCTCCACCGGGGTGCCCCGCTGGTTCGCCGACAGCCAGTACACCTGCAGCGTGCGCCGGCCGTCGCAGCGACCGATCGCGGTGGCCGCCGGCAGTTCGATCGTGTCGAAACGGCCCAGACCGCGGGCGCGGCCGACGCAGAACCGGCGGTAGCGTTCGGTGTCGCCGTCGCCCTGGGTGATCGCGTCGAGGTAGTTCCACACCCGCAGCAGATGCGGCGTGCGGCTGCCGGAGACGAAATCGACCAGCTGCGAGTAGGCGCGTTCGGCGGCTTCGCAGATGTCGCTGTGGTCGGGATGGTCGCCCGGCGGCTCGTCGATCTCGATCACGCCGAAAGTGAGGTGACCGTCGGTGGACCAGCGGATCTGGCCGCCGGTCGGGTCGCCGTGGTGCCCGAATTCGACCGGCGCAGCGCAGCGCCAGCGTTCGAACGGCGCGGTGCCGTACGGCTGCAGCGGAATGCGCAGATAGCGGGGGTCGTCGCAGTGCGGGGCGTCGTTGCCGAAGCCGAACACTGCCAGGGTGTCGGCGGTGAGCAGGGCGTCCGGCGCGCTCGCCTGCACATAGTCGACCGTCAGCGCCGAGCCCTGCCCGGCGAGATACATCGGCTGGCTCATGAGCGCTCCGCCTGCAGGGTGTCGCCGCTGAATCCCGCCCAGCGGCCGCGCCGGATGCGCCACCACGTGCGCAGCGCGCGCGGCGCCATGCCCGCGGCGGTCAGGGCGTAGA
This sequence comes from Pseudomonadota bacterium, assembly GCA_040386495.1. GTDB lineage: Bacteria > Pseudomonadota > Gammaproteobacteria > Xanthomonadales > Xanthomonadaceae > Lysobacter_I. The sequence goes on along the minus strand of JAZKFJ010000028.1, from coordinate 99,156 downwards.
TCAGCCGGAACAGGCGCAGCCGGCGGACGACTGCCGGGTTGTCGAACACGTCGCCGGCGAGCAGCGAGATCACTGCCTGTTCGATCTGGAACTTGTTGCTGGGGCGCGCGAACAGGCGTTGCATCACAGGTGTGTTGAAGCGGTAGATGAACCAGGAGAATTCTTTCAGGCCGCGGTCGAGCCGCTGCGTCATCTCGCGCTGCAGCGCCGCTTCGCGGGCGGGTTCGCGCAGGGCGCCGTCCACCATCATCGCGGCGCGCTCGGCGCTGTGCATGCCCAGGTACACGCCGGACGAGAAGATCGGATCGATGAATGCATAAGCGTCGCCGACCATCGTCCAGCCCGGGCCGGCCATCCGCGAACAGAGATAGGAATAGTTGCCGGTGGCGTGGACCGGCGCCACGCGCTCGGCCTGGCGCATCCGCGCTTCCACCGTCGGTACCCCGCGCAGGGTGCGCAGCAGGAAGCTTTCGGTATCGCCGTCGCGCTGTTTGAGGTAGTCGGGCGAACACACCGCGCCGATGCTCATCACGTCGTCGCGCAGCGGGATCAGCCAGATCCAGCCGTGGGCGAAACGCTCGACGGTGATGTTGCCGGCCTCCTCGCCGTCGCGCCGGACCACGCCGCGGAAATGGCTGAACAGCGCGGCGGACTGGTGTTTCGGATTCTTGCGTTTGAGCTTGCGGCGCGCGCCCAGGAAGGTGTCGCGGCCGCTGGCGTCCACCAGATAGCGCATCCGCACTTCGAATTCGCTGCCGTTGGCGTTGCGGGCACGGGCCTGCGTCGGCCGGCCATCGGCGGCGTCCTCCAGCGACAGCACGGTCACGCCCTCGCGGCTGTCGGCGCCGGCTTCGGCGGCGGCCTCGAACAACAGCCGGTCGTATTCATCGCGCTTGACCTGGTACGCGTAGCCGAACTGCGGGTTCAGGGCGCGATCGAAACGAAACATCTGGACCCGGCTCGTACCGTCCTCCAGGGTCAGCGGGAAATCGGCCCCGGGCTTGTAGACGCCGATCGCGGCGACCCTGTCCAGCACGCCCAGGCGCTGGAGGATCGGCAGGTTCATCGGCAGCAGGGATTCGCCGATGTGGAAGCGGGGGTGGCGCGCTTTTTCCAGCTGCAGCACCCGCCAGCCGCGGCGGGCGAGGGTGATGGCGGCGGTGCTGCCGGCGGGGCCGCCGCCGATCACCAGCACATCGCATTCGACGGCAGCGCATTCGACGGCAGCGGGATCCGCGGCATCGCGGTCAGCGGCATCGCGATCCACGGGAGGGAGCGTCGCGGGTGGCGGTGGCTCCGTTTCCGCCGTCATCGTGCGTCCATCGACAGATTGGGCCGTCATGCTCTTCTTGTTGCAGTCTGAGACTGGCATCATACCGCGTGGCGTGCCTGCGCCGTCCGGTCTCATGGGGCGGCGACACAGGCTCCGGCATGCCTTCCCCCTTCTCAGGCCGACCTGCACTGCCGGTCGGCGCGTCCTACGACGCCGTGCGGCGGCTCTCAGATGCCCGCTACGTGCGGCGCTGTTTCCTTCGAATCCTGGATCGTTTGCCATGTCTGCACTGACTCCCGCCGAACTCGAACTGGCGGAACTGCTGGTCGAGAGCCTGAACCTCGACAGCGTCGCCGCCGCCGAAATCGACCCGGACGCACCGCTGTTCGGCGCAGGCCTGGGCCTGGATTCGATCGACGCGCTGGAACTGTCGCTGGCGATCAGCAAGAAGTACGGCTTCCAGCTGCGTTCGGACAACGACGACAACCGCCTCATTTTCGGTTCGCTGCGCGCGCTGTCGGCGCACATCCAGCAGCACAAGGCGGAGTGATCGCCGTACTGCGGCTGTTGTTGCTGGTGATGTACGCGCCGCTGGCGCATTTCGCCGGCACCCTGCAATCGCCGCTGCTGGCGGTGCTGGCGCTGGCCGATCTGGCGCTGATGGTGCTGATCGAGGGCCTGCTGCGCCGACGCCTCGCGGCATGGCTGGCGCTCGCGGTGTCCGCGGTCGCGCTGTTCGTACTGGCGCAGTCGCGTCATGCGCTGATGCCGCTGCTGCTGGTGCCGCCGCTGTTCACCGCGATGATCGGCTGGTGGTTCGCGCGCAGCCTGCGTCCGGGGCGCGAGCCGATCATCGCCAAGGTCGTGGGCGCGCTGTACGCGCGGGCCGGCATGCCGCTCTCGGAACGGCATCGCCGCTATACCCGCGGTCTCACGATGGCCTGGGCGGTGTTGCTGGGGCTGCTGACCGTGGTGAATCTGGTCCTCGCGTTGATCGCGGTGCCGGACGGGGTGCTGATGCAGTTGGGTCTGCACGCGCCGGTCACGGTGACCAACGCGCAGTGGTCGCTGGTCGCCAACATCGCCAACTATGGCGTGCTCGGCGGGTTTGCGCTGATCGAATACCACGCGCGCAAGTTCGTGTTTCCGGTGCGGCCCTACCGCAACATCGTCGACTTCGGCCGGCAGATGGCCGCCCTCGGGCCCGCGTTCTGGCAGGGTTTCTTCGATGCCGAAAACGCCGGCAACGCGGGCATCGGCCCGGACAGCCGCGGTTCCGGCAATGCCGGAGCGCCGCGATGAGTCGATACCGGAGGGCTCGGCACGATCCATGCGAGGCCATGCCCATGTCCCTTGCCGATGCGTTCCGCCGTATGCCCCACAACATCCTTCGCGAGGCCGCACGCCATGTCGTCGATTGACCTGCCGCGGCTGGGCGTCGATACCCGACGCCACGAATCGGCCCCGGTGCGCGCACTGTGGGCGCTCTGGAACCTGCTGCAGCTCGCGTTCACCCTGCTGTGGACCGGCGTGGGCATCGTGATCGTGCTGGCGTTCGACGCGTTGACGCACTCGCCGCGGATCCTGCTGCGCACCGCGTCGCGGGTGTGGGCGCCGGGCCTGCTGTACGGCGCGGGCGTGCGCTTCTCGGTCGAGGGCGCCGACGCCGTCGACTGGTCCCGGCCGTACATGATCGTCGCCAATCACCAGTCGGTGATCGACATCTGCGCGCTGTTCCGCGCGGTGCCGGTGCCGCTGCGCTTCGTGCTGAAGCAGGAAATGACCCGGGTGCCATTGGTCGGCCGCTACGCGAAATCCACCGGGATGCTGTTCATCGACCGCGACAGCGGCCGCGCCGCCTCGAAAATGCTGCGCGATGCCGCGGCGCTGCTGCGCACCGGCGCCACCCTGTGCATCTTCCCGGAAGGCACCCGCAGCCGCGATGGCCGCGTGGGTACGTTCAAGGTCGGCGCATTCCAGGCGGCGGATGATGCGGGCGTCGACGTGTTGCCGATCGCGATCTCCGGCGCCGGTGCGGTGCTGCCGGCCGAAGGCCTGTTCCGCGTGCGTCCCGGCCGGATCGTCGTGCGCATCGGCACGCCGCTGTCCACCGCCGGCAAGGATCGTCAGGCCCTGGCCGGCGAGGCCCACGCGATTGTCGTCGCGATGCTGGAGCGGGCGCCTTCCGCATGACGAGCCCTGCGACGACGACATTCCCCATCACCCGCTTCACCATCCCCCGCGATCACCCGTGCCTGCCCGGCCATTTCCCCGGCCGTCCGATCGTGCCCGGCGTGGTGGTGCTCGACCGCGTGCTGGCGGCGATCGAAGCCGGGCACGTTGGCGCGCTCGGCGCGCTGCGGATGCCGCAGGTGAAGTTCGCGCAGCCGCTGCTGCCCGGCGAGGAGGCGCGCATCGAAGTGGAGGCGCTGCCGGATATCGCGCCGCCGCGCTGGCGGTTCCGCGTGCTGCGCGACGACGCGCTGCTGGCCAGCGGCGAAGTGCGCGCGGCCGACGACGGCGATCTGCATCGAATGCCGCCTCACATCGAAAAGACCGCATCGTGAAGACCGCGACATGAGCACCGAATGGAAACAGCGGCCCGAAGGCGGCGGCCGCTTCGCTCTGTGGCTGATCCGCAGCATCGGCCGCTACGGCGGGCGCGCCGTGTCGCGCCTGCTGCTGTATCCGATCACCCTGTATTTCCTGGTCCGCCGCGGCCCCGAGCGCAACGCCTCGCGGGCGTGGCTCGGCCGCGCGCTGGGCCGTCGGGCCACGCTGTGGGATGCGGCGAAACATGTCCACACCTTCGCCGCGACCGTCCTCGACCGCATCTTCCTGCTCGGCGAAAGTCCCGAGCGGCTGGCGCGCCGCTTCGACGTGGCGGTGCGCGGCCTCGACGAACTGCATGCCCATCTCGACCAGGGCCGCGGCATGCTGCTGTTCGGTTCGCATTTGGGCAGCTTCGAAGTGCTGCGCGTGCTGGCGCGGCAGCGGCCGGAATACACCATCCGCGTGGTGCTGGACAAAGCCCACAACAAGGCAGTGACCGAGCTTCTGGATGCGCTGAATCCCGAGATCGCCGCGACCGTGATCGACGCCGGCCAGGACGGCCCCGGGTTAATGCTGGCGATCCAGGCGGCGGTGCAGGAAGGCGCGCTGGTCGCGCTGCTGATCGACCGCGCGCATCCGGGCGGGCAGACCGTCATGGCGCCGTTTTTCGGCCGCGAGGCGCCGTTCCCCACCGCGCCCTGGCTGATCGCCGCCGCGCTGAAGGCGCCGGTCACGCTCGGTTTCGGCCTGTATCGCGGCGGCAACCGCTACGACCTGATCTTCGAGAATTTCAGCGACGACGTGGTCATCCCGCGCGCCGAGCGCAGGACCGCGATCGAGGCGTTGATCCGCCGTTACGCCGCGCGGCTGGAGGATGTGGCGCGAACCGCCCCGTATAACTGGTTCAACTTCTACGATTTCTGGAACCACGACGATGACGCATGACCGCGCTTCCCGACGTTTTCGCGCTACATCGCGCTTCGCGGCGCAGGCGATGGCGGCGTGCATAGTTGTTTCGATCATGGGTATCCCGACGGCGCACGCGCAGAGCGCCGACGCCGCCTGGATCCTGCGCGCGCTGGCGCGGCCGGCACCGATGCGCACCGACTTCGTCGAAGTGCGCGATTCGCCGCTGCTGAAGACGCCGCTGCGGCTGGCCGGCGAATACCGCCGCCCGCGCGAGGACACGCTGGTGCGCGAAGTGCGTTCGCCGTACCGCGAAACCACCACGTTGCGCGCCGGCGAAGCCACCATCGCCCGCGACGGCAAGGCGCCGCGCACGTTCTCGCTGTCGCGCGCGCCGGAGCTCGCCAGCCTGCAGAACAGTTTCGGCGCGCTGCTGGCCGGCGACCGCGCCGGGATCGAGCGCGTCTACCGCGTGTCGGCGCAGGGCGATCGCGCGCGCTGGACGCTGACGCTCGCGCCGAAGGACAAGGCCCTGGCCGCGCGCGTCCGCGACATCGTGCTGTACGGGCAAGGCGCGGAACTGCGCTGCATCGAAACCCGGCCGGTGAAGGGCGAACTGCAGCGCACGCTGCTGGCCAGCGCCGCGCTGGCGGTGAAAGCCAATACCGATGCGAATGCGATGCAGGTTTTGTGTCGGAACGGTGTGAAGTGAACATCTTCACGCGCCCCCTCCCCAACCCTCCCCCGCATGCGGGGGAGGGAGATCCGCGCACAGCGCGGATGGGTGGGGGAAAGAATGCTCCCCCGCATGCGGGGGAGGGAGATCCGCGTGCAGCGCGGATGGGTGGGGGAACGCGCGCATGACCGCCACCCGCCGCACCGCGCTCGCACTCGTCTGGCTGGTGGTGCTCATCGGCGCCGGGTTCGCGATCTCGCAGCGTCTACAGGTCAGCGGCGACCTGCGCAAATTCATGCCATCCGCCGAAACCCCGGCGCAGAAACTGCTGCTGGACGAACTCGGCGAAGGCCCGGGTTCGCGGCTGCTGCTGATGTCGCTGGCCGGCGCCGACGCCGAAACCCTCGCCGCGCAGTCGCAGCGCATCGCGCAGATCTTGGCGGACGACGAACGCTTCAGCCTCGTCGCCAACGGCGGCGAGAATGGCCTCGACGCGATCCCCGAACGGCTTCGCCCGTATCGTTATTTACTGTCGCCCGCGCTCGACGCACAGCGGCTCGACGCGACTTACCTGCGCGACGAACTTGACGCGCGGGTGCAGGATCTCGGTTCGCCGGCGGCGGCGCTGATCGAACCGCTGCTGCCCTCCGATCCCACGCTCGAAACCCTGCGCATCGCCGAAGCCATGCAGCCGGCGAACGCGCCACAGCGCCTGCATGGCGTGTGGTTCGACAAGGCGGGTCGCGAGGCCTTGCTCGCGATCGAAACCAAAGCCGCGGGCTTCGATCCCACCGGGCAACAGCTGGCGGTGAACGCGATCGAAGCCGCGTTCGCGGACGCGCGCGGCAACGGCAAGGCGACGATGACGCTCACCGGCCCCGGCGCGTTCTCGGTCGAGATCGGCGGCCGCACGCAGCGCGAAGCGAGCCTGATCGGCATGGTCGACACCATCGGCCTGATCCTGCTGCTGCTGATCGCGTACCGCAGCTGGCGCACGCCGCTGTTCGGGGTGCTGCCGCTCGCCAGCGCAGGCCTCGCCGGCTTGGGCGCGGTCGCGCTGCTGTTCGAGGGCGTCCACGGCATCACCGTCGCCTTCGGTTTCACGCTGATCGGCGTGGTCCAGGATTATCCGATCCATCTTTTCAGCCACCAGCGCGCCGGCATTTCGCCGTGGGCGAACGCGCGCGCGATCTGGCCGACGCTGGCCACCGGCGTGGCGTCGACCTGCATCGCGTACGTGACCTTTCTGTTCTCGGGCGTCGATGGCCTGCAGCAGCTTGCGGTGTTCACCATCGCGGGATTCGGCGTCGCCGCCCTGACCACGCGCTTCCTGTTGCCCGCGCTGATCGATCCTGCGCCGCTGGGGTTTCGGGATGGCGACATCGCCACGTCGCCGCGGCTCGCGAACGTGTGGAAATCGGTCGCGCGCATTCCGCGCCCGCGCGCATGGCAGCTGGCGGCGCTGGCGGCCATCTGCATTGCCATCGTCGCGTTCGCGCCTGGCGCGTTCTGGCAGAACGATCTGTCGAAGCTCACGCCGGTGCCGGCGGACGCGCTCGCGCGCGACGCGCATCTGCGCGAGGAACTCGGTGCGCCGGATGTGCGCTATCTGCTGGCGGTGCGCGGCGCGAATGCCGAAGAAGCGCTGCAGCGCGTCGAAGCCCTGCATCCGGAACTCGACGCGCTGATCGGACGCAAGGCCATCGCCGGCTACGACAGTGTGGCGCGGACCCTGCCCAGCGCCGCGACCCAGCGCGCGCGCCAGGCGAATCTGCCGGCGCCGGATGCGCTGCGCGCAGCGCTGGATACCGCAGTCGCGGCCACGCCGTTCCGCAGCGACGCCTTCGAGGATTTCGTCGCCGATGTCGAACGCGCGCGCACAACCGCGCCGCTGGGCCTGCGCGATCTCGCCGGCACGCCGCTGGCGACGCGCGTCGGCGGGCTGCTGCTCGAAAACCAGGACCATGCCACCGCACTGATATCGATGACAGGTCTGACCGATCCGGACATGGTCGCGCGCGCGTTGAACGCGCCCGGCGTCGAACTGCTCGATCTCAAAACCGCGTCCGAATCGCTGGTGGAAGCCTATCGCGAGCGCGTGCTGCTGGCGCTCGCCATCGCCGCGCTGTTGCTCGCCGCGACCGTCTGGCTGGCGCTGCGCACGCCGCGCCGCGCGCTGCGGGTGCTGCTGCCGATGGCGCTGACCACGCTGCTGATTCTTGCGGTGCTGCGCGGCTGCGGCATCGAACTGACGCTGTTCCATCTGGTCGCGCTGATCCTCGCGGCGGGTCTGGGCCTGGATTACGCGCTGTTCTTCGAACATGCCGGCGACGATTACGAAGACCAGCTGCGCACGCTGCATGCGCTGATCGTCTGCAGCCTGATGACGCTGCTGGTGTTCTTCCTGTTGGCGCTGTCCAGCATCCCGGTGCTGCGCGCGATCGGCGTGACGGTGACCCTGGGCGTCGTCGGCAATTTCGTGCTGGCGCTGTTGATCGCCAGGCATGCGGTGGATCCTGCTGTAGGAGGGCCTTCAGGCCCGAGCTCTGCCGTAGGAGGCCCTTCAGGGCCGAGCTCTACCGTAGGAAGACCTTTGGGCGCGATTCCGGAAGAGCTCGGGCCTGAAGGCCCTCCTACAGGATCGGTTGCATGATTTCCCGCCACGACATCGAAGCGATGATTCCGCACAAGGGCGCGATGTGCCTGTGGGACGACGTCGTCGACTGGGACGCGCAGCGCATCCGTCTGCGCAGCGCCGGCCATCGCGATCCCGCGCATCCGCTGCGCAGCGACGGTCGCCTGCATGCGGTGCATCTGTGCGAATACGGCGCGCAGGCGATGGCGGTGCATGGCGGTCTGCGCGGCGGCGCGGCTGGCGGCGCACCGAAGGTCGGTTTTCTGGTTGCGCTGCGCGACGTGCAACTGCATGTCGCGCGCATCGACGATCTGGCCGATGCGTTGGAGTGCGAGGCCGAATTGTTGGCCGAAAGCGCGGCGAGTCAGCAGTATTCTTTTCGCATCGTGCATGCGGGCGACGTCGTTGCCGAGGGACGCGCGGCGGTGATGCTGCAGGGGTGACGGTGTTTGTAGAAGCAGAAGCGAATCGACCGGGACAGATCGGTCGATGGACGTCTCTCAGGCAAGTCGCGGCCCGCTGTTCTCCTCCCCTTGCGCAAAGCGCAGGGGGAGGTCGGGAGGGGGTGCTTTTGCGTCTTCAGGCCGACAGCAAACCCCTCCCCAACCCTCCCCTTCGCTGCGCGAAAGGGAGGGAGCAGGGTCTGCATGATTCATGGCGATACATGGTTTCATTCGGAGAATAATGATGTCGAACAAACAACAGCGCCGCGCCCTCGTCACCGGCGGCAGCGGCGATCTCGGCGGCGCCATCTGCCGGAAACTCGCGGCCGACGGCGCGCATGTGATCGTCCACGCCAACGGTAACCTCGCGCGTGCGGAACAGGTGCGCGATGAGATCGTGACCGCGGGCGGCTCGGCCGAAGCGGTGGCCTTCGATGTCGCCGACGGCGATGCCACGCGCGCGGCGCTGATCGCGCTGCTGGAAGCCGGCACCATCCAGATCGTGGTGAACAACGCCGGCATCCATGACGATGCGCCGATGGCCGGCATGCGCGACGAACAATGGAAGCGGGTGATCGATGTCTCGTTGCACGGCTTCTTCCACGTCACCCAGCCGCTGCTGCTGCCGATGGCGCGCACGCGCTGGGGTCGCGTGATCAGCATTTCGTCGGTGTCCGGCGTGCTCGGCAATCGCGGCCAGACCAACTACGCGGCGGCGAAGGCCGCGCTGCACGGCGCATCGAAATCGCTGGCGCGGGAAATGGCCAGCCGCGGCATCGCGGTGAACGTCGTCGCGCCCGGCATGATCGCCGGCAACATGACCAAGGACGTGTTTCCGCCCGAGCACATCAAGCAAGTGGTGCCGGCCGGCCGCGCCGGCACGCCGGAAGAAGTCGCCGCGCTGGTCGGTTTCCTGTGCAGCGATGGTGCGGGGTACATCAACGGCCAGGTGATCGGCGTGGATGGCGGGATGAGCTGAAACATCGGCGATCATCCTCCAAACACTTGTAGGAGCGACGGAAGTCGCGACGCTTTTCGGAAAATATTCCCGCAGACCGTCGCGACTTCCGTCGCTCCTATAGATGTTCTTCAGGCCGCCGCGGCGTACCAGATCGCAGCGAGCGAGTGTTCTGTCGTCGATGCCTGCAACAACGCATCCAGCCCGCAATCGTCGATATCCGCATGCGTATCGCGCGCGCGCTGCAGGCCTTCCGCCGCCAGCCATTCCATGCGCGCGACGTTGTCGCTGATGCGCTGCTCGAACGCCGGGTTGTCCAGCGCGTCGTGCAGCGCGCGGTTCATCTCGTGGAACCATTCGATGTCGTGCTGGTTGAGGAATCGGCCGTCCAGCGGCGAACCCTCGATGCCGGCGGCGACGTTGCGCTCGCCCCAGCCGCGCAGGAACGCCTGCATCGCAAGATTGAGGTCGCGGCCGCGTTCGAACTGCGGGCGCAGCCTGCCCAGCAACTGGATGTCGGTGAGTTTGCCGCCGCAGAACAGCGGCGCCAGCAGCGCCCAGTAATAGGTGTAGTCCCAGATCACCTTGACCGGCATCACCTGCGCGTCGCCGAACAGCGGGTACTGGTCCTGGTAGATGGTCAGCGTGTTTTCGTAGAACGAGAAGTACAGCTGCTGATAGATGTCGGCGTAGGGCGCGAACGATTTGCCGGCGCGGTCCTTGTCGATGAGGTCGCAGATCAGCGTGTTCGACATCGCGATGAAATCGCTGCCCGGCGAATAGAACGGGTCCAGGAACACGCCGGCCTCGCCGGTCAGCGCCCAGCGGTCGCCGCTGAATACCTGTTTGCAGCCGTAGGAGAAGTGGCGCAGGAACATGAAGTCCTGCAGCCCGTGCTCGGGCTTGTCCAGCGCCTCGGCCATCCGCGGCTGATGCTCGCGCAGCCAGGCGGTGGCTTTCTCGTGGGTGTTCATCGTCTCCAGCGGATGCATCTTCGCGTCGCAGACGATGCCCAGCGAATGCGCGCCCGACGACAGCGGAATCAGCCAGAACCAGTAGCCCGGCCCGCACATGTGGTTGGTCGAGCGCCAGCGGTCCGGCGGCGTGCAGCGCGCCTGCCAGTCGGCGTCGTCGGACCAGAGTTTCGGGTCGACGAAACCGTCCACCCGCCACCACACCGCGTTCGCGTCGTGATCGTTGCCCTGCGCCAGATCGAGCTTGCGCTTGATCAGCCCGGCGCGGCCGCTGGCGTCCACCACCCAGCGGGTGGAGAGCGTGCTGGTGGAGAGCATGCCGCTCTCGCCGGCGGATTCGAACGTCACCGCATGCGCGTCGTCGCCGGCGCCGAAGTCCACGCCGCGCACGGTCGCGTCGTCGTGGAAATGCACGCCGAGCCGGCGCGCTTCGTCGCCGAGGAAATTCTCGAAGCGGCCGCGATCGATCTGCCACGACGGCGCCGGCAGCAGCTTGCTGACGCCCAGTTCGGTGCAGCGGTCGATCTCGGTGCGGCCTTCGCTGAAGAAGAAGCGGAAGCCGAACTTGCGGATCTGCTCGGTATCCAGATGCTCGCGCAGACCGAGCACGTTGGCGAAATAGCTGGCGCCGATCTCGACCGTGGACTCGCCGACCTTGAACGCCGCTTCGCGCACCGGATGCGCGCGGCGCTCCAGCACCGCCACGTCGATGGTCGGGTCGCGGCGCTTGAGCTGGATCGCGAGGGTGAGGCCGGCGAGGCCGCCGCCCAGCACCACGACGTCGTGCTGCACGACATCATGCTGCGGGCCGGGCGTGGTGGTCGCGTCTGTGGTCGCGGTTGCGGTCATGGTTGCGTCCTCGAGGAGAATTCGCCGCTGGTATCGTCGATCACCGGCGGGTTGGCGCGCGCGCGGCGGTATTCGCGGATCACGTGGCCCTGCTTCACCACTTGTACCACCACATGCGAGGTGATGGCGTACAGGTCGCGGAACAGGCGGAAATGGCTCTTGCGGAAGGTCTGCGGCGCGTCCGCGCACTGGTAGCGGGTCTCGATCGGCACCCCGACCACGCGCGCACCGGCGCGGCGCGCGGCGGAGATCAGCAATTGCGCTTCGAAAACGAAGCCCTCGCCGGCCACGTCGCGCAGGGTGAATACCGAGGCCGGATACAGCCGCTGGCCGCTCTGGGTGTCGCGCACCCGGAAACCGCAGCCCCAGGCGATGCCCCAGTCGCCGAAATCGTTGCCGATGCGGCGGTAGGTCGGCTGCGAGGCGCGTTTGCGCAGGCGCGCGCCGATGATCACGCTGCCGGGGTGGCGGTTGGCGGCGGCGATCAGCCGGGGGATGTCGTCCGCCGAATGCTGGCCGTCGCCGTCCATGGTGGTGACCGCGGCCATGCCCAGGCGCTCGGCTTCGCGGAAGCCGTCGCGCAGGCTCGCGCCCTTGCCCATGCGCTGCGGGTGGCGCAGCAGGGTGATGGGCAGGTCGGCGATCTTCGCGGCGGTGTCGTCGTCGGAACCGTCGTCGATCACGATCACGTGGTCGCAGGCGCGCAGCGCGCCTTCCACCACTTCGCGGATGCGCAGCGCTTCGTTGAGCGCCGGGATGACCACGGCGACGTTGCGGCGGTCGAGCACGACGGCCGATGCGGTCGCGGCAGGCGAGGCGACGGCATCAGTCATACGCGATCTCCAGCATCAGCACGCGGTTCGGCCCGGCCTTCAGCGCGGCGCGCGATGCGCCCGTGGCCAAGGCATCGAACAGCGGCAGCATCGGCGCCATCGGATTGGCGCCGGCATGACGGCCCAGCGCGCCCGGCGCCGACGCTTCGCCATCGACCAGCGTCGCGACCAGTCGCGGGCCTTTGCCGTGGCGCGACAGCACCAGCGCGCCGCCGAGCAGGCCGGCGCAGTCGTGCACCGACAGCAGCGGCCCGACCGAGCCGGTGTCGTAGCCGACCAGCAGCACCGCATCGCCGCCTTCGGCGAGCTGGGCCATGGCCTCGATCAGGCCTTGGGCGAAGCTGGCGTCGTAGGCGCTGATCGCGGTCGCTTCGCGCATGCAGCCGGCGCCGATGGTCCAGTAGCCGGCGGCGGCGTTGTGCACCGAGTTGTGGAATTTGGTCGGCGAGATGTCGCGCGGCGCGGTGGCCAGCGTCGCGCACATGTAGTCGGTGATCGACAGGTCGCCGTGGGTCGAGGTGAACACCGACGGCAGGTCCGCGGGCGCGCGCCCGGCGTCGGCGCAGGCGGCCAGCGCGACGTCCAGCGCGACCGCGACCGATTCCGGCGAGCGCCTGCGCTCGTTCGGCGCCAGCAGCTGCGGCGAGGGCTTGGCGGGCGCGCCGTCGGCCAGCGCGCCGGTGGCGACGAAGTCGCGCGCGGCCTGCCACGACGGCAGGCCGTTGGCCCAGAAGCCGATGCTTTCGATATGCGCGGTGAGCATGTGGGTCGGTACTGTGGTCGTCATCATTCGCGCCCGAAGACCAGCGAGGCGTTGTTGCCGCCGAAGCCGAAGGAGTTATTCATGGCATAGCGGATCGTGCGTTCCGCATTATCGAAACGGATCTGCGGGCCGCAGGCGGGGTCGGGCTGCGTATCGCCGGCCTCATCGCTGCCGAGCATGCCCGGCAGCAGGCCGCGTTCCAGCGCGAGCAGCGCGAACACCGATTCGACGATGCCGGCGGCGCCCAGCGTGTGCCCGGTCCAGCCTTTGGTGGAACTGGCGTGCAGGCCTTCGTCAGGCATGCCGGCCCCGAACGCGCCCTCGCCGAACAGCCCGCGCACCGCGATCGCTTCGCTGGTGTCGTTGGCCGGCGTGGCGGTGCCGTGCAGATTCAGATAGCCGATCTCGGCGGGCGCCAGACCCGCGCGGGCCAGTGCGCCCTGCATCGCCAGCCGTGCGCCCAGGCCTTCGGGATGCGGCGCGGACATGTGGTGGGCGTCGCTGCTCTCGCCGTAGCCGCGCAGGGTCAAACCCGGTTGCGCGGGGTCGCAGCGTTCCAGCAGCGCGTAGCCGCCGGCTTCGCCCAGATTCAGGCCGTCGCGGCGGGCATCGAACGGCAGGCAGCGCCGCGTCGAGACCAGCCCCAGCGCGTTGAAGCCGAACAGCACGCTGCCGCACAGCGTATCGATGCCGCCGACCAGGGCGGCATCGACCACGCCCGCGTGGATCAGCCGCGCCGCCTGCGCGAACACTTTCGCGCTGGACGAACAGGCGGTAGCCACGGTCACGCAGGGGCCGCGCAGGCCGGTCGCGAGCTGCACGAAATAACCCGGCGAATGCGGCGTGTGCAGCAGCGGGCGGCGCAGATCGGCGGGGAAGGCACCCTCATCGAGGCGCGTGTAGGCCTCTTCGCTGGCGCCGATGCTGGACGTGGACGTGCCGATGACCACCGCAACGCGCTCGGCGCCGCGGCGTTCGCGCAGCGCGGCGATGGCCTCGGGCAGGCCGTCCTGCTGCAGCGCCAGCCACGCGAGACGGTTGTTGCGGCAGTCGTAGGCGGCCAGTTCGGGCGGCAGGGTCAACGTTTCGATGCCATCGACCCGGCCGATCCAGGTCTCCAGGCGGGCGTCGGCGGTGGCGCCTTCGCCGAAATCGTTGCGGCGCAGGCCGCTGCGGCGCGTGCGCAGCGCCTCGGCCTGGGCCTCGCGGCCGTGGCCCAGCGCGGTGGTGGCGGTATACGCGCGGATCGCCAGTGGCGTCATCGGCGGGAAGGACATCGCTGCGAAAGACACCAGATCGCCTGATTTCGAAAAGAGCCGGATTATAGCCGTGGCCGCCATTCCAGGCGGGTTCCCGGGCGGATCGCCGGGTGATTCGCACGAACCCCGCGCTATCCTGTCGCCGCAGGACGGGGGCTCGCAGTCCTGTTCGGTCTTCTTTCCATTCGTCGTATTCCAAGGGGGTTTCCGTGCGTTTTTCCGCCATCGTGCTATCCGTGCTTTCGCTGCTCGCTTTCAGCGGCGCCGTCCAGGCCCGCCAGGCGCCGCTGGTCGATCCCGACCCGGTTGCCATCCCCGCCGGCCTGTCCCAGGAAAAAGCCGTCAAGGACATCAAGCGCGCCCTGATCGGCCGCGGCTGGACCATCACCGCCGAGCGCCCGGGCGAAATCGAATCCACCCTCAACCTGCGCACCCACACCGCGAAGATCCTGGTGACCTGGGACACCCAGGCAGTCCGCATCGCCTACGTCAGCAGCGTCGACCTCGACTACAAGGAGCGCAAGGGCAAGCGCTTCATCCACCCGAACTACCTGGGCTGGATCAGCAACATCGCCAAGGACATGGGCACCAACATGCAGCTGTCGGCGATCGAGTAACCGCGGCCGACATCACCACGTTCGATCACGCGGGGCGCGGCGGCATGCACGCGCCCCGCGGCGTTTCCGGGCCGTGTCGCCGCACGTCGGCGTTGTCGAATTCGCCTGTGGCCGCCCGGCTGTAGCGCGCGATCTGTAGCGCGCGATCTTCCGCCGGGCGCGCGACGAATGCGCCGGATCCAAACCCCATCGTCCGCCGGCGCACGTTGCCGGTAAGTCCGCATCGTCGCTGTTGGCGATCCGGGCCGGAGCGGTCACGATGGCCGCCTGCAGTCTGTCGGGGAATCTGTATGTCGCGCATCGCCTTCTGTCTGTTCGCACTCTGGTGCGCGCTGGTCACGCCGGTCGCCCGCGCCGGTAACGTCGGGATCGAAGTCGATGTCGATGAGGGCGCGCTGACGATCCTGTTCTCGGAACCGATGCGGGTGCTGGACAACGCCAAGTTGCGCGACATCGTTACTTCCATCCCCGCCCGACGCTATGTGTGCGTCTGGCAGGACGATCTCGAGCTCGACTGCGAGATCCAAGGCGATCCGCTGCCGCCGGCGACGCCGGTGACCCTTGTGCTGGCGGACGGACTGCAGACCGCCGCAGGCGATCCGCTGCCCCGGCGCACCCTCAAAACCGAAACCGCCCGACCGAGCCTGCGCGCCAGCATCAGCGAGTGGGAGGGCGCGCGCCCGCGGATCGTCATCGAAAGCGAGCATGCGCTGGCGGCCGACGCGGTAGCGAGCGTGCTGCGTCTGCGCAGCAACGGCCGCGAATGGTCGAACCTGTCGCTGCAGGCGATCCCGCTCGAGAGACGGGACTGGTTGAAGTCGCGCTTTGCGCTGACCTTGCCCGACGATATCGACGCGGGTGCCGAGGTCGAACTGCGGATCGTGCCCGGGCTGCGCACCACGGAAGGCCCGCTGCCGGGCAAGGGCGATGCGCAGTTGCTGCGCTTCATCGACCGCGAGCCGTTCCAGGTGCGGATGGTGTCCTGCGCCGGCCCGTCGCGGCAGGTGCAGCGCAGCGTGCGCAACGGGCTGCTCAACACCTTCTGCGTGCCCGGCGAACCGATCTGGCTGACGCTGTCTTCGCCGTTGGACGCGGCCGGCCGGACCGCGCTTGCGGCGATGCTGCCGAAGGCGTTGACCATCGAAGACCAGAACGACACGCCATGGTGGCCGGGCGCGCGCGGGAACGACACGCTGCAGCGTCGACCGGGCGCGGGCATCCAATTGCGCCTCGATACGCCGTTGGCGAGCGAAACCTTCGACCTCGGCGCGACGATCCGCGACGATCAGGGCCGCGCGCTGTCGCCGGTGCGGCTGCGCATCGCCACCAGCGAAGCGCGCCCGCAGCTGCAGGCCGCGGCGCGCGCGCTGCTGCTCGGCGACCCCGCGCGCGATCCGATCCGCAGCGTGAATGCCGAACCCGTCGCATTGGAGGTCGCCTCGCTTGCGGGCGGATTCGCTGCCGAACCCGTAAACACCCCCGACTCCCGGGGCAGCGCGACGGGCGTGAATGCCGATGCCAGTGCGCGCGCGCTGGCCGCGGGCGGTTGGGCGCAATGGCGTTATGGCGACCGCGACACGATGCAGGTCGCCGCGCCGCAGTTCGAACTCGGCGCCTACGCCACCCGACGCGAACTGGTGGCATGGGCGACGGAATGGCAGGGCGGTACGGCGATCGCCGATGCCGACATCGAACTGCTGCTGCATATCGACGGCCAAGCGCCGAAACGCATCGCTGCCGGCCGCAGCGATCGCGACGG
Source organism: Pseudomonadota bacterium (assembly GCA_040386495.1). Taxonomy (GTDB): domain Bacteria; phylum Pseudomonadota; class Gammaproteobacteria; order Xanthomonadales; family Xanthomonadaceae; genus Lysobacter_I. Next base: position 82,658 of record JAZKFJ010000028.1, on the reverse strand, counting down.
CCTGCTGCGCCTGCGCCTGCCGGATGACTTCCGCATGCCCGCGCAGAAACGCGGCGTGCCGCAGCCGCAATGGCTGCTGCGCGCGCAGGCAGGCGCGCGTCGCGCGGTGCTGCCGTTGCAGGCGACGCAGGGCTACGGCCTGAATCTCGGCGCGCATCGCATCGATGCGCGGCTGTGGGGCGTCGCCGACCGGCCGCTGTACCGCGCGGGCGACACGGTTCGCTACAGCCTGTGGCTGCGCGCGCGCAGCAAAGGCCGTCTGCTGCGCATGCCGGAGATCGCGCCGATCGAGCTGAGCCTGTATTTCAGCGATGAAGACAAGACGCTGCGCACCTGGACGGCGACGCCCGACGACCTGGGCGGCATCGTCGGCGAGGAACGCCTGCCGCAGCATCTGGTCGACGGCAATTACTGCATCCGCACGAAGGCGGCCTGGAGCGAGGAGAACGGCGTGTGTTTCTTCGTCGGCACCTACCGTTCGCAGGATCTGTGGGCGGAAGCCAGCGCCGAAGACCGCGTGCTGCGCGATGGCGAGACGTTCGTCGCCGACATCGCCGCCGGCTATTACTCCGGCGGTAGCGCGGCCGAGGTCGCGCTGGGTCGGTTGACGACGATGCTCACCGGCCTGCCGCTGTCCAGCGCGTATCCCGCGTATGCCGACTACGCGTTCATCGACGTGAACCGCGGCGCCGGCCGCGACGGCGTATCGCTGCAGGGCGAATCGCGCGATTGGGGCAAGCTCGATCGCGACGGCAGGAAAAGGATCGAACTGCCGCTGGCATTCAAGCTCGACGGCGACGACAGCGAAGCCGATCTGCCCGCATTCGGCCGGCTGCAGTTGACCGCCGAGGTCATGCTGGAGGCGCGCGAAGGCACGACGAGCAATGCGGCGCAGGCGCGCTATGCGCGGTACGCGCGCTACGTCGGCCTGCGCATCGCGCCGCGCTGGTTCGATGCGACCACGCCGCTGCGTCTGGACGGCGTGGTGATCGATGCCGACGGCCATGCCCAAGCGGGCGCGGCCATCGAAGTCGTCGTCGAATACCTGCCCGGTTTCGGCGGCGACGGCGACAAGGACGCGAAGCGCGAAGCCATCGCCCGCTGCGCGCTGGTGGCCGGTACGACATCGACCTGCGAGTTCCCGCGCAAGCGCAGCGGACGCTATCTGCTCACCGCGCGCAGCGGCGATGCGGCGCCGGTCGAGATCGAACGCTATGTATGGGCAGGCGGCAGCGGCGATGCTGCGGCGCAGCGGCTCGCGATCGAGATCGTCGAAGCGCCGGCCACGCCCGATGCGCCAGCGCGCCTGCTGCTGAAATCGCCGTACGCCCGCGCGCAGGCGCTGATCGTGATCGAATCCGAAGGCACGCTGCTCGACAGCCGGGCGATCGCCATCGACGGCGCCGCGCATGAGCTGCTGTTGCCGCTGCGTGCCGACGGACGTCGTCGGGTCAATGTGCATGCGCTGGTGCGCGAACGCGCCGATGCCGGCATCGATGCGAACGGCTTGCGCGTGCCGGCGATGAGCGATTCAACCTCGGTTACGGTCGACGTGCCGCGCCGCGACCGCGCGCCGCAGCTCGCATTGACCCTCGACAAGCAACGCACCGCACCCGCGCAGGTGCTGCGCATCCGCCTGCATAACAGAGGCAGCGCGCCGCGCACCGCAACGCTGGCAGTCCTCGACGACGCGGTGCGTGCGCTCGGCGCCCAGTGGTGGGCGGATTTCGACCCGCAGGCCGAACGCTGGCTGGGCATGCGCGCCGACGAGTGGAGCAACCGGCCGTTCCTTGCAGGTTTCCGCGACTGGAACAGGACGCCGTGGCAGCGTCGATTGCGCTGGCCCAGCGCGCGTCAGCCTGCGGAAGAAGCGATGCAGCCGGATGTGGTGGACGCTGCGGCGTTTATAGATCTGCCGCCGGTGGTGTTCGACGAAGCAAGCCCGGTGGCTGATCCGATGTCGGCCCCCGCACCGGCGCCGGCGCGCGCGCGCGCCAATGGCGATTCGAGAGCCTCGATGGTCGTGCAGGAGGCGCCGCAAACTGAGGGTTTCAGTAGTGCCGATGACGGCCTGGACCGGATCGAAATCACCGGCTCGCGAATCTCTCGCGTCGAGGTGTTCACGGCGGGCGAAGGACCCTCGCCGATACTGGCGATCGATCGCGCGCAGATCGAGGCGGAAGGATTGAAATCCGCCGGCGATGTGCTGCAAGGCCTGGACGATGGATCGCCGCGCGAAGGACCGGGCCGGCTGGACACGCCACGGCGCGATGGCAACCGCAACGCACAGCGTACGGCCGACGCCAAAGCGCTGTTCGGCGCGCGCCTGCGCCGCGATTTCGCCGACGCTGCGCTGTGGCAGCCCGACATCCGCCTCGCGCCGGGCGAAACCCGCACCATCGAACTCACCGTGCCCGACAACCTCACCCGCTGGCGCGCGGTGGCGTGGAGCAGCGACGCCGACGACGGCTTCGAAATGACCGAAGCCACGTTCGAGGTCGGGCTGCCGCTGGAAGTGCGCCTGCAGACGCCGGTGCGCGTGTATCCCGGCGATCGCGCGGATCTGGTCGCCAACATCCGCCAGAGCGGCGACCGCGCCGCCGATATCGACGCGACGCTGCAGGTCGGGACGCTGGGCGTCGATGCGACCCGCACGCTCGCGTTGGCGCCGCGCGGGCAGGCGACGCTGCCGCTGCGGATCGCGCCGGTCGATGCCGATCTTCGCGCGCAGGCCGATGGTGCATCGCAAACGCTGACGGCGGTGGCCGCCGCGCGCAGCGGCGACGACAGCGACGCGGTATCGGCATCGATCGAACTCGCCTCGCCGACCATCGAAGCGCGCAAGGTCCAGGCCGGCTGGCTCGGTGCCGCGCCGCTGCGTCTGGATGCGCCGACGCTGCCCCGCAGCGCCAGCGATATCTCGCTGCGGGTGTCGCTGCTGCCCGGCGCCGATGCGCTGGTGCATCAGTGGATCGGCGATCTGCACGCCTATCCGCATCGCTGCTGGGAACAGATCCTCAGCCGCGGCGTCGGGGCGGCGATCGCGATCGAACGCGGCGACGACGCGCGCTTTCCGGACGCCAAGGCCGCGGTGCAGGAAGTCATCGAGAATATCGCCGTGTTCCAGAGCGAGAGCGGCGCCTTCCGCTATTTCGCCGATGGCGAAGACCCGGGGCAGCACGATGAAGCGCAGGCGCAGCACGCGCTGACCGCCTACAGCGTGCGTGCGTTGCGCCTGCTGGGCGAGATGGGCCATGCGGTGCCCGGCGAAGCGGTGGGCCGCGGCGAAGGCTTCCTGCAGCGGCGCAGCCGGCCGGCCGGCGACGGCGTTGCGCAGGGCAACCAGACCGCCTTCGTCGCCGCCGCGCAGACGCGTCCCGGCCGCGATGTGCTGGATGTCCTGTGGCGGCATTGGGCGAAACTCGGTTTGCCGGCACAGGTCGCGACGACGCGCGCGATGCTGGCCGTCGAGCATCCGGCCGCGGCCGAAGCGGTCGCGAAGCTGCGCGATGCGACCACGCGACGCGGCGAGGCGCGCAGCCTGCGCAGCGATGTCCGCTACGCCCGATGGATGAGCTCCGACCTGCGCGAACAGTGCGAATTCATCGGTCTGCTGTTCGATTTCCCGGAGGCGGGCGATGCCGCATTGCGGCGTTCGCTCATCGCGGGCCTCGGCGATCTGTATGCCGGTGGCGTCGCGGCGGTCGACACCCAGACCGGCGCCAGCTGCCTGATCGCACTGCGCGCGCTGGGCAAGCGCAAACCGGACGATGCGGTAGCGCTCGACATCGCCCACGGCGAAGAACGCGGCGCGCTGCGTCTCGAACCCGGCGCGCCCGCGCAGCACTGGCAGCGCGCATTGACGACCAGCACCGCGAAAGCGCCGCTGCAGCTGACGCCTCTCGTCGAAGGCGATGCGCCGGCCAGTTATATCGCCGAACTCCGCTATCGCGAAGACGCGCGCGAAGCCGGTTCGACCGCCGTGGGTTTCGCGTTGGCGCGGCGTTACGAAGTGCTGCGCGAGCGCGGCTGGGTGGCGGCCGAACAACAGACGCTCCGCGACGGCGACTGGCTGCGCATCACGCTGTCGCTGGACACCGGCGCGGATCGCCATTTCGTGGCGATCACCGATGCGGTGCCGGGCGGTCTGCGGCCGACCGATCTGGCGTTGAGCGGCGTGGCCGGGCTCGATCTGCAGACAGTCTCCGACGAAGGCAGCGACTGGTTCCGTACCCGCCGGCTGGATCCGCGCGCGCCGAAGTTCTATGCCGAATTCCTGCCTGCGGGCCGGCACGAGGTGCATTACTTCGCGCGGGTCGGCAACACCGGCGATTATCTTGCCGCGCCCGCGGTGGCGGAACTGATGTACGGCGCGTCGACCCGCGCGCGCACCGCTGCGGCGCGGATTGTCATCGAGACGGCGGCCGTATCGCCGCCTGAAAAGAAAGCCGACTGAATGCATGCGCAGCGAACAACGAAAGAGGCAACCATGAAAACGATCCATGTATTGACTGCGATCTGCATCGCGCTGTCTTCGATGGCGCTGCCGGCGCAGGCGCAGCGGGTATCCGCGGACGCACAGCGACAGGCGCAGCGCGACGGCGAAGTGCGCGTGGTGGTGATGCTGCGCGACCGTTCGGCGAACGACATCGCCGCCGCGAACGGCCGGCGACCCGGTCACGTTGTCGCGCCGAAGCTGCACCCGCGCGTGCGCAGCGATGTCGATGCCGTGCTGTCGGCGCTGCCGGCGCGTGGGCGCGCCAAAGTGCTGCGGCGTTTCGAGCGCGTACCGGCGTTCGTACTGTCGGCCGATGCGAACACCCTCGCGGCCCTGGCGCGCGACCGCCGCGTGGTCCGCGTCGATCCGGATGTCGGCGGCGCCGGCCACGCGGTCGAACCCGATGCGGCGTCGGTGCAGAACCATGTGCACCAGCTCGCGGCGCTGGGCGTCGGTGGCGCCGGGATGAAGGTCGGCGTGGTCGACAGCGGTATCGATACCGATCACGCCGATTTCCTCGGCCGGATCGTCGGTCAGGCCTGCTTCTGCAGCGTCGGCAGCGGCTGTTGTCCGAACGGAACCAGCAGCCAGACCGGCGCGGGTTCCGCGGAAGACGACCACGGCCACGGCACCAACGTGGCCGGCATCATCGGCGGCGCCGGCACCGTCGCGCCGCGCGGCGCATTGCCGGCGGCGAGTCTGGTCGCGGTGAAGGTGATCGATCGCAACAACCGCTTCAACTCGACCTCGGACGTGGTCGCCGCGCTGGACTGGCTGGCCACGCAGCATCCCGATATCGACGCGGTCAATCTCAGCCTCGGCACCGATGCGCTGTTCCCCGGCGACTGCGACACATCGACCGCCTGGACGCAGGCGCTCGCGGTGGCGGTCGCCAATCTCAACGCCCTGGGCGCGCTGGTCACCGCCTCGTCCGGCAACCAGGGCAACCTCGGCGGCATGGGCGCGCCGTCGTGCGTGCGCAACGTCGTGTCGACGGCGGCCACCTGGGATTTCACCGGCCCCGCGATCACCTTCCTGGGCTGCACCGAGGCCGCGACCGCGCCGCTGCAGCCGACCTGTTTCTCCAATCGCACCGCCACCACCGATCTGTTCGCTGCCGGCGCCTTCGTGCGCGCGCCCGGCGTCAACGGCGGCACCTCGAATTTCGGCGGTACTTCGCAGGCCGCGCCGATGGTCGCCGCCTGCGCGGTCGCGCTGAAACAGGCTGCGCCCGCCAGCACGGTCGCGCAGCGGATGGAGGCGATGACACTGTCGCCGACGCGCCTCCAAGACGGCGCCACCGGCCGCAGTTATCCGTACCTCGACTGTCGCGATGCACTGAAATTGCTGAATCCCGCGATGTTCAATCCGATGCCGGTCGAAGGCGCGCGACCGCTGCTTCGGCCACGCGGATGAAGCGGTACGGAAAGATCCGTACCATGAAGATAAAGTAAGGCGTGCTGAAGCTTCAGGCGTCCCACTTTTTCTTGGGTGGAATCATTGGATCAGGGATATTTCGTGTATTGCTGTCGTCCTGAGCCGTAGGCGAGGGGCCTGCTTTGAGTTGCTTGAACGCAACTTGGCGCGGCTTCTTACGGGAACAGTTCCGACCAGCGTTTCGCCCGCTGTCGCGAGCGAGTCACTTTTCTTTGTTTGTACCACTGCCGCGCGAACAGCGAAGCCGGCCCGAAGGGCGAGCGCAAAGCGCGAGTCAAGAAAAAATAACCAAAAGAAAGCACACCCCTCGGTTGCGCCCGACGCTGTGCGCTGGGTCCACGAGTTTCGTGGGGTATCCTATCCTGTCGAAAAACGCGCGGCGTCCTGCCGCGCGCTGTGCGGGCCTGATCCGCGAATCCCGTCGCGCCCAAGGGACCCGGTAGATCAAGATCAAAAGCGGCGTTCCAAATGCCACCATGGATACAAATATCGACTGAATTAAGCCAAGCCGCGAAGCGGCTTCGGCTTTAATTATTAGGCCGCGGCGGCTTACCCCGAGACAAATGACGGCGGCACTAATTTACTTATTACCACTTAACATGGATCGTCAAATTCCCCTAAGCAGCTCGTCACATGTCCTCCTAGAAGTTCTACGATTCTCAATTTGTTGCTTGTGACCTTTAATTTCGTCAAGTTGCTTATATGCGATATCACGGGCCGCTGGTCGCAAAGTAGGATCGTCTTCTCGCTGCATTCGCTCAATCAATGTGCTGTAGACGTTCATTTGCGCTTCTCTATGAGCAATACATTGATCAATTGTTCCTATAATTCTATTCACGTTATTTTTAAAGTCAGCCTCTTGAGATGACGTTGATTCACCTTTGCTGCGAGCTATAAATATTCTGCTCCGCTGATCGGCCAACTCGCTGCCACAACTTACAGGCCCTCTACTTCCGTCGCAGTATTCGTGCAAAGTTCTTCCTGCATCTACACAAGGTCCTCGTAGATCTCCCATGAATTCCGGTATTGACTTGCATCCCTCTCTATTTACAGCAGATCTAGCAGCATCCTCATATTGTTGTCGCTTATCAGCGTAAGCAACGTTTGCTATTACTAAACCACTCGTTAAAGAAACTGCGAGTGCGAAGGAGCTTATTCTTGACATGGTGGTTATCTCCAGATGGCACAATCTCCACGGGCAGTGCACACTAGTGCGCACGGAGCGGCTTTCAAGCTGCTCCTATGTTGAAACGCGGTAGTAAGAGCTGGAAGGTCATGGTAGGGGCGAAGAATTCCTATGCCACCACTGTTGGGGGAGCATCGCTAAGCATGTTAGGGCCTAACTTTGGATTACGAGCCCAATGAGCGGGATACCCTAGGCGCAAGCACTCGTCCGACGATGCCTTCGAGCACGCGGGCCGAGCTTCCATCGACCGATTCGGTATGCTCATCCGCACATCGCCTACGCCCGGAACCGCGCATGATCCGCCTCACGCAACGCAGTCGCTTTCTCCACGCCGCCGTGTTGCTGGCATTGGCCGCGCCCGCGGCGTTCCCGGCGCGCGCCACCGATGCAGCCTTCGAACACATCGACTGGCAGATGGTTTGCGACAACACCCGCACCTGTCGCGTGGCCGGTTACCAGCGCGACGATGCCGACCTGCCGGTCAGCGTGCTGCTGACGCGTCGGGCCGGCGCGGGCGCGGCGATCGAGGGCCGGGTGACGTTGGGCGACGGCTGGCAGGAAAGCATGCTCGACGCCCTGCCGGCGCAGTTCCGCGTCGCGCTGTGGATCGACGGAAAAAATCATGGCGAGCACAGCGTGGCGAAGACCGCGCTTGCCGCCGACCTCACCGCCGCGCAGGTTGCGGCGCTGCTCAAAGCGCTGACGCGCGACAGCCGCATCGAATTCCGCGCCGGCAAAACCGTCTGGGCGCTGTCCGACAGCGGCGCCTCCGCGGTGCTGCTGAAGATGGACGAATTCCAGGGCCGTATCGGCACCGTCGCCGCCGCGTTCCGCAAAGGCAAGCAGCCCGAAACCAAGGTGCTACCGCCGCTGCCCGCGCCCGTCGTGAAGGCCGCGCTGCTGGCGCCGGCCAAACCCGGCGACGCGCGCTTCATCGCGCAGCACGGCGATGCCTTGCGCAAGGCGCTGCGCAGCGCCACCGATGATGACAGCTGCGGCGATCTGCATGATACGAGTGAGGAAGCGGAAGCGCTGGAGATGGTCCGGCTGACGAAGACCAGGCTGCTGGTCTCCACCCGCTGCTGGCTGGCCGCCTACAACGAGGGCATCGGCTACTGGATCATCAACGACACTGCGCCCTATCGCCCCGAACTGGTCACCGCCGACGCTACCGACTTCGACAACGGCACTCTGAGCGCCACTCACAAAGCCCGCGGCCTCGGCGACTGCTGGGGGTCCGAACAGTGGACCTGGGACGGCACCGGTTTCGTGCAGACGTCCGCGTCGTCCACGGGCATGTGCAAAGGCTTCGCGGGCGGCGCGTGGGAATTGCCGACGCTGGTGACCGAGATTCGCTGACGGGTTCATGTCGAAACCCGCTTCCCGTAGCCCGGATCTCGCCACCGGCGAGACCCGGGGAGCGCCACCAGGAGGTCTCCCTTCTCCCCGCTGAGCGGGGAGAAGGTGGCGCGAAGCGCCGGATGAGGGGCGCTCTTTGCGATCGGGATGAAAGCCGCGCCGTTGCGGTTTCAAGCCGCGATGCCGGAGCATCCGCACTCCGTCGATGATGAAAGTTTCATCATCGACGGGGTCTGGAGCCGTACCTTCGGACATCGACGACTCCAGCGCTGGAGCTTTTTGCTTGAATACCTGAGCTGCGAGCCTCGCGCGTGGAGTCGTCGATCACCGGCGTTGAGGCTGTCAATGTCAAGGCTGAAGCCTTGCGCTTCGACGCCGTGCACAAGAGGTCAGTTTCACTTCGGAAAGTGAAACTGACCCTTGGGATGCCGAGCAGTGGACCTGGAAGGCACCATTTTCGTGCAGACGTCCGCATCCTTCACCGGCATGTGCAAAGGTTTTGCGGGCGGCGCGTGGGAACTGCCCACGCTGGTGACCGACATCCGCTGACGGGTTCACGTCGAAGCCCGCTTCCCGTAGCCCGGGTCTCGCCACCGGCGAGACCCGGGATGGCGGCAGGCAGTTGTGATCCGTCACCAGCGACACTGACGCCGCTCAGCTATTCTTGTTGGAAATCCAAAAGAGTGAAGCGAAAGAGCGTGGTTCCCATGTTAGATCGACACGTCTGCCAAACAGAACCTCAGCCCGAGAGCGGGGACGGAATCGGACCGTTCTCTGTTCATATCGCGAAGAGGAACATCATCCTGCTCGGGGACCCCGGTGCCGGGAAAACGGAGCTTTTCAAGCAAGCTGCGGCCGCTACCGACGGTGAATTCCTGACAGTACGCCGGTTCCTGAATACGCCAATCGAGCGTCTTCCCCACGACAAAGCGCTATGGATCGATGCGCTCGACGAAACACGTAGTGGTCGAGGCGACCAGAACACTGTGGATCGCGTCGTAGCCAAGCTCGAAACCCTGCAGCCCGTTGCTGTAAGGCTGTCATGCCGCGCTGCCGATTGGCTGGGCAAGTCTGATCTCGCTGCGTTCGAGGGCTATTTCGAGCACAACGGCGGCGCTCCCATAGTCGTGCAGCTGCAGCCTTTGAGTGAGGTGGAGCAACAAGACATCCTCTCCCGAAAGGAAGTCGAAGACCCCGCTACGTTCCTTGCGGAAGCGCGGCGGCGCGGACTTGATGCGATGCTGACCAATCCGCAGACGCTGCTGATGTTGGCAAAAGCCGTGCGTGGGCAGCAATGGCCCGCGACACGTTCTGAACTATTCGAGCAAGCCGCAGCGATCCTTTTGCAAGAGCACAACGATGAGCACGGCGAGCGTGGTACTGGACAGTACACCGCGCACGAACTGCTGACCGCAGCAGGCGCGCTGTGTGCGTTGCGGCTGGTCTCCGACTTCGAAGGCTTTTGCCTTCGGTCAAATAGCGATGACGACGAGGTGCCGAGTTACCGCGTCATCGACCTTGCACCACCGGAAATCCTGCGGTCGACTCTTACAAGACGTGTCTTTGTCTCCACAGGTACACCGGATGTTGTGGACTACGCCCATCGCACTTTGGCCGAATATCTGGGCGCGCGCTGGCTCGCCGAACGCATCCGCCAGGGGTTGCCACTGGGGCGAGTACGGTCGCTGTTGGGGGTTGATGGATGCCCCGCTTCGGGTATGCGCGGCCTGCATGCATGGTTAGCGACATTGTCGACGGAAAGCGCTTCGGTTCTGATCGGCGCCGACCCGCTCGGCGTGCTGATGTATGGCGATTGCATGTCGATGCCCACAACCGATCGGTTGCGGCTGCTTGACGCGCTGGGTGAACTTTCCGAGCGCGACGGATGGTTCTATATGGATCATCGCCACTCGGCCACGTTTTCCGGGCTCATCGGACCGGACATGGTCGAACGGTTCCAGCGCCTGCTGGGTGATAGGTCGGGATCGTTTTCGCTTCGCTTGCTGGTGCTGGACGCGATGTTGGAGAGCGAGTTCTTACCCGGCATGCACAACTTTTTTTGCGAGATTCTCAATAGCAGCAATGAACCATATGCGCTCCGAGAGCGCAGCTTGGAATTGCTCTCCAAGACGGACAACGGACGCCTCGCAATACTGGAGGCCTACGACGGTTTCGGCGGAGGAGAGGATGGATTGCGGCTAAGGGCGGAAGCCATTCAAATGATGTATGGCAATGGAATTAGAAAGGATCACTTTTCACGATTCTTGCATGACGTCTTGTCTTCCAATCATAAAATATCGATTGGAAAATTCTATGGATTAGAGGATGCCGTCCCTACCGAAGAAATCGTCGATATTCTTGATCTTTTCGATTTTCTGTCAATTCCTGATGAAAAATATGATGGAGAGCACTTCGATAACCAGAGAAAAGATGCAATTGCCTATCTCTTCCAAGGATTAATCGTCCGCTATCTGGTCGAAAGCAGTGATATCGATGGTGGATACGTATTAAAACTGCTGTCGAAAAGGCTCGAATTTTCAGGCGGCTATGAGATGGTCGATGGTTTAATTATGGCTATCAAGTCTTTGGATGAGCTACCTAAAAAAATAGCGGCATCATGGGTTTCAGCATCGAGCGCGGACGAATCTTGGAAAGTTGGCATCTTTGATCTTCGCCGAGCCACGCTTGGTGTGGTCGACGATGAGATTCTTATGGGTGTCCTCTGCGGCGCCCTCGGACAGCATTCGATAGAAAAAGAAACCGCCATTTATGAATCTCTTCTCGGAATCGTGTTCAATCATGGACCGAGATTTTATCACCTGTTCGAACAGCTACATACCTATGCGGATGGAAAATCAGAACTGATCGCGGTGCGCCAAAAATGTTGTTCAAACTCTGTCGATAATTGGTTGACTGAAGATACACAACAGCAGAAAGAACGGGCAGCCAAACAGAATCAAGAAAAAGCCCAGAAAATCATTGAGCGTTACAGTAGGTTCGATGAAGACGAGGAGGCAATAGCATCAGGCGAACACCTTGGATGGCTCGGTGAGATTGGGGAAGTCTATTTTCGTCACCGCAGTCATGGCACAGCCCCTCTTCCCATCGAACAGCGATTGCCGGATTGGTTTGGGCCGGAGCGAGCCCTGATTGCGCTCGAAGGCATGATGGCACTTGTTGCACGCAGGAAGATCTCGACGCTGGCAGAGATGATAGCCATGCATGCAGATGGGAAATATTGGCCTTACTGGTTGGCCGTCATCGCTGGCTTGGATGTCGCCAGTCGCGGTGACATGAACCTCGACGAATTTTCGGATGAATATATCAGTTCCGCCATTGGAATCACCTGCTATTGCTCGTTTTATCAACACGTAGGCAATTCAGCGCGTGAATGGGATCATGCATGGCTAGAAAAAGCCATTCGCCAACGGCCTGAATTGGCTGTGGATACTTATGTGAAAATCGTTACAGGTGGCCTTACTGTCGACGAGCAGCATCCGCGTGGACTGTACAAGCTTCAGAACAATGCGTTTGCAGGTGCTTATCGTCTCGCTAAAGTCTGCGAGATGCTGTCAGAATTTCCGGATATGCGTGAAGACTCGCTGCGTCCACTCTTGGCTATTGCTAAAGAGGCCGGGCCCAATGAGAAATTCAAGTCTCTGGTCGATCACGCGATTAATGTCTGTTTGCAAAGCCCACATCGCAAGGACAATGCTCTGCTCTGGCTTGCATTCGGTTTCATGATCGATATGCCTCAATATGCAGAAAAAATTAAGGCATTGGATGCTCGGTCTGCCAAGAAGATGGTTTGGGCGTTGCTGGATTCTGGAAACCTTAATCGAAGCCAAGGATCAGGGCTCAGTGGCTACGACATCGCTCAGCTCGAATTCGTGGCCAGATACGCTTCGATACACTATCCATACACATCGCACCCTACCGGCTCAAGCACAGGCAGGCATAACGATTGGGACGCGAGCAGCGCGATCATCGGCATTATCTCCACGCTTTCATCGCAACCTTCCGATGAAGCGCGCGCATCGCTACGCCGCTTGTGCGATTACCCGGAAATGCATAGCTACGCGGACCATGCGAAGCACAGTCTTGTCCAGCAACATGCCCGCATGGTCGATGCTGGCTATCGAAATCCCAGGTGGCGAGAAGCTGTTTTGACGCTGTCCAATAAGGCGCCCGCGTCAATACAGGATCTCCAAGCCTATGTGCTGGATCAGTTGGCCGATATTTGCCAGTTGATCGCAAACGGCAATACCGATCCGTACAAACAGTTTTGGAATACCGTACAGCACGACAAAATCGACAGTCCGAAATCAGAGGAGCTTGCGCGCGATACGCTTATTGAGCTCCTGCGCCCCCGCCTTCACTCGATGGGGCTTCGAGTTGAACCGGAAGGTCATATGGCCCGCGACAAGCGTGCGGATATCGTCGTGTTCTCACCCAGACTGAAGTGCGTGATCGAGCTGAAACGGGATTACCACAAAGAAGTCTGGGCTGCTGCGACAACCCAGCTTGAGCGGTTATACACGCGTGATCCGGAAGCCTCCGGGTACGGCATCTATGGTGTATTTTGGTATGGCGAAAAGCGTAAAAACAAGATTCCACGACCGCCGTCCGGATGCCTGCGCCCGGATACTTCGTTGGACATGCAGCGCATTTTGGAATCGACGCTGCCGGAGCATCTTCAACACAAGATCAAGGTCGTTGTTTTCGATGTTTCTGGAGAAATATTGTCTGAGTAGCGTGCCCTGGAAAGCGTGACATTTCCTGCCGCTGTGACAGCCAAGATCAAGAGCCCCGGGTGCGCGCTGTGCGCGCACCCGGGCTACGAAAGTCCGTACGCGGGGGTCATCAATCCAGCGCCATCTGCGACATCCTACGCGCCGGATCGATGGCCTCGCCTACAAAAATCAAAAACAATGTCTGCCAGCTATGAATCACAAGCTATACCTCAAATCAGCACCCCATAAACACGCTGCTGCTAGATGGTGATGTTCGCTGCCCTCACCGCCACCCTGCTTTGGCGGTGAGCCGCAGGCACACACTCCGTCTCAGCGCTTCCCCAACTGCCCCGGCACAAACTGCTCCCGCACCGCCTTCGCCTGCAGATCCGGCGGCAGCATGCCCTGGTCGAGGAGGAAGTTGTTGAAGGCGAGGCGGTCGAACTTGTCGCCCAGCGCGAGTTCGGTTTCGGCGCGCAGTTCGAGGATGCGGGCGTAGCCGTAGAAGTAGCTGCCGGCCTGGCCGGGGGCGTTGAAGGTGTAGCGGTCCAGTTCCTGGCGGGCCATCGCTTTGGACAGGCCGACGTCGTCGATCAGCACTTTCTCGGCGCGCGCGCGGTCGATCATTCCAAGATTCAGCATCGGGTCGAGCATCGCGCGGGCCGCGCGCAGCAGGCGGAACTGCAGCGCGATCAGCTGGCCGTCCAGCGGTTCGTAGGGAATCATTTCGGCTTCGGCGTACAGCGCCCAGCCTTCCACGTTCACCGAATTGAACGCGAACAGCGTGCGCGCCAGCGAGACGCCGCGTTCGACCATCGCGGTGAACTGCAGTTCGTGGCCGGGGCGGCCTTCGTGCGCGGAGAGCGTCCACGCCACTGCCGGGAAGTTGAAGTCGTCGTAGGCTTCGGATTTGTCGGCCAGCGCCGGATTGCTCAGCGGCAGTACGAACTGGCCCTGCTGGCCGGTGTTGCCGACCAGCGGCGCGGGCAGGAAGTGCGGCGCGGGCTGCGCGGCGCTTTCGGCTTCGGTGCCCAGGCGCATCACCATCGGCCGGTTGGGCACATCGACGATGCGTTCGCGATGGATGATCGGATCGATGGCGTCGATGACCGTGCGATAGCGGGTTTCCAGCTGGTCGTTGGGAATGGTGTCGCGTTTCAGCGCGCGGATCACGCCGCGGTAATCGGTGGCGGCGATGCCTTTTTCCTTCGCCACCAGCGGCGCCAGCCGGTCCATCGCGGCGCGGGTTTCCATGAAGGCCAGCCGCGCGCGCTGGATCAGCAGCGCAGGCGGAATGTCGATGCCGACCTGCTTCAGCTGCAGTGCGTACAACTCGGGCGGCAGCCGGGTGTCGGTGCGCGCCTGCGGCAGCACGTCCTTGCGCGTCCACGCCACGTAATCGGCGAACTGCTTTTCCAGTGCGTCCAATGCGGCGGCGCCGCCTTCGATCTTGTACTGCGCGAAGAGTTTGCGGATGCCGGCGATGTAGGTGTCGGCGTTGCCCAGCGCCTGCTCCACTTCGAGCCTGGTCGGCCGCAGCAGTTCGGCGTTGACGGCGCGTTCCTCGTAGCGCTGGCGCGCGAGCACCGTGGCGGCCGTGGTGCCCGACGCGATGCCGGTGTAGGCCTTGAGTCGATCCAGCGCCTTGGCGCGGCGGTCGGCCGGGGTCTGGTCGGACAGCAGGCCCTTCAGGCCCTGGAACACCAGCTGCGGCGCGTCGATGTAGGGCACCACCAGGCGTTCGTTGACCAGCGACGATTCGATGGTGTCGTCCGCCGCCTGGATCATGATCTCCAGATCCTGGCGCACGTTGGGGTCGCGCTCCAGCTGCAGCTTTTGCTGCAGCTTCGCCTTGGCGTCGGCGGTGGCCTTGCGCAGGCGCGCGCCGTTGTCCGGGCCGAGGTCGGACACCTTGTCGTCGTAGCCGGGAATGCCGAAGAACGAGCCGCCTTCGGGCTGGAACTGCAGCTGCGCGTCCAGCAGGATCTGGGCGTTGGCGTTGCTGGCGGTGACCCAGGCGGGTGCGGGTTTGGCGGCAGCGGGTTTGGCTGCGGCAGCGGGCGCGGGCGATGCCGCGTGGGCGTGCAGTGGGGTGGCGAGCGCGCAGCAAAGCGCGACGGCGAGTGCGAGGGGTTTCATCGGCGGAGTCCGGTCGGAGGAGTGGGGCGACACTACGCCCGGGCCATGGGCGGGGCCAGCGTCGAAGGTCATGCGAAGGATGATCCGCCAAGCCCGGCGCAGAGCCTGAGACTGTGTGTGGCGACTCGGGTGTGCTATCCAGAAAGCGACGAAACGCGACGCCGGAGCGACCCATGCCCAGTTTCCCCAGGATCGACAGCCCCTGCCCGCTGAGCGCCGAAGAACAGCGCGCCATCGACGGTCATTGCGAGCGCTGCGACAAGCACGTCCACGCCTTGAACGACATGAACGAAGCGGAGCGCCGCGCGCTGCTGGCCAATGCCACCGGCCCGATCTGCGTGTCCTACCGCAAAGCCGTGCCGCGCCGCGTGGGCCGCATCGGCGCCGCCATCGCCGCGACCCTGATCACCACGACCGCGTATGCCGGCGATCCCGCGTCGCCGCCGGTGGCGCAGCCCACGGTGGCGGCTGCGCTGCAGGATGTGCAGCAAGAAGAAGACGGATTTCTCGACGAGATCGTGTTCGTCGGCGGCGTGAACGATCCGCAGGATGCATCGGCGGTGCTGGACATGAGCGTGCCGGCGCTGCCCATGCATCTACTGGCGCTTGTTCCCGGCGGCGGTCAGGACACCGACCAGGAAGAAGCGCTGGACGAGATCGTGGTGGTGGGCGGCGGCATTCATGTCCCCGCGGACGCCGAGTGGGTCGACGAGGAATCGCTGCTGCCTGCGCTGCCGATGATCGCAGCGCAGGACGAGCTGCCCGCAGGAAGCGACGGCTCGCGTTAGTTTCCGATCGCCGCTGCCGCTGCCGCTGCCGTTGCGGCCGGTGCATGCAGGATCCCCGCGGCCTCTTCGATCCGCAGGTCGCGGATGACGCGCCCCAGGCCGTTCAGACCGTCGGGACTGCCATCGCCGAGATACAGCGCGAGATGGCCCGCATCGAAGCGGCCGAGTCCGGCGTCGTAGCTCCTCCAACGCTTGCCGTCCCAGACCTGTACCCAGACGTGGGGGCTGAAGACGTGCGCTTGCCCGGTGAAGCGGCTGGAATAGGCGATGCCGTGCGCGAGGCGCGCCGGAATGCCGAGCGCGCGCGCCGATGCCGCCAGCAGCACCGCGTATTCGGTGCAGTCGCCGCCGCGGTTCTCCAGTGCGGTCAGCGCGTCGTGGTAATCGCGATAGTCGATCGCGCCGGTCATGTGTTTCTGGATCGCGGTCACCAGCGCCTGCATGCGGACGTGGGGCGGGCCGCCGCGGGTGTGCTGGCGCGCGAAGTTGCGGATGCGACGGTCGTCGCTCTGCACCCAGGGGTTGGGCGCGAGATAGCGACGCAGCATCGCGTCGGTGGGCGCCGGTTCGCGGCCGCAGTCGCTGCAGATCCGCAGCTCGGTGCCGTTCGCGTCGGTGGCGGCGCGCTGTTCGCCGGTCTCGGGCCAGGCCCACGCGCGCGACGATTCGAAGCGCAGGCGATAGCGGATCTCACCGGCCCGCGCCTGGGCCGACATCCGGTACGGCGATTTCACCAGCAGGCTCTGGACGAATGCGCGGGCCTGCTCGGCGGTCGGCCGGGGTTTCGCTTCGGCGGGCGTCGTGGCCTGCGCCGCGACATCGGCCGATTGGGCGATTGCGCACAACGCAAGCCCGAAGACAGCGGCTCGCGTTCTCATGGTGTCGGGTCCCGGGCATCGACCGGCGCGAGCAGATCGATCGATGCGGACTGGCCTTCCAAGGTCAGCGCGAGTCGGGTGGGGCGCCACGCGCCGTCGCGTAGCTCCACTTCGGCGATGAACTGGCCACGATGCTTCGGCCCCGAGACCTCGGCGTCGATCTCGCGGAATGTCGCATCGGCGGGTGCGCATCGTTCCTGATCGGCGCTGGTGCCGTCATCGAAGCGTTCCGTTCGGAGTGACGATTCGTTCAAGGTTTCAGGCACCGTGCGAAGAAGGCTTCGGTCAAGCGGTAGCGATGCAGCAGATCCGCGCCGCGCAGGCCGTGCTTGGCGCCGGGATAGGTCATCAGCTCGAACGGCGTCGCGCGTTTCTGCAGGGTGCTCATCAGCTTGGTCGAATTGCTGAAGAGCACGTTGTCGTCGGCCATGCCGTGGATCAGCAGCAGTGCGTTGGGTTTGATCCCTGCGACGTGGGTGAACACGCTGGCTTCGCGATAACCGTCGACGTTCGCCGCCGGCAGATCCATGTAGCGCTCGGTGTAGTGGGTGTCGTACAGCGCCCAGTCGGTCACCGGCGCGCCGGCCGCGCCGCAGGCGTAGTCGTCGGCGGCCTTGCCCAGCAGCATCAGGCTCATGTAGCCGCCGTTCGACCAGCCGTAGACGCCGATGCGCGCGCCGTCGACCCACGGCTGTGCGCGCAGCCATTCGACGCCCTTGCGCTGGTCGTCCACTTCCACCGTGCCCTGCTTGCCGTACAGCGCGCCGCCGAACGCCGCGCCGCGCCGCGGCGTGCCGCGGTTGTCGACGGTGAACACCACATAGCCCTGCTGGGCCATGTACTGGTTGAAGAAGTGATCGCCGCGGCCGGGCCAGCTGTCGGTGGCGGTCTGCGCCGCCGGGCCGCCGTAGACATAGACCATCACCGGATATTGTTTGGCCGGGTCGAAGTCCGCGGGTTTGATCAGGCCGTAGTGCAGCGGCGTGCGGCCGTCGGCGGCGGTGAGCGTGCCGAACTCGACCGGCCGGTGCGCGGCCAGATATTTCGCGTACGGATGCGCGGGCTTCGTCGGATCGTTGTCGATCAGGTTCGCGACCAGGCTGCTGTCGGCGCGATGCAGCGCGATCTGCGGCGGCGTGCGCGCGTTCGACCAGCTGTCGACGTAGACGCTGGCGTTCTTCGCGAAGCTGGCGCCGTGCATGCCCGGCTCGGTCGACAGCGTGCGGATCTTGCCGCCGGCGAGCGGCACGACGTTGATCTGCGCTTCGCGCGCGGCCGCACGGCCTGTGGCATCGCGACCGGCGCTGAAATACACCAGGCCTTCGGCTTCATCCACCGCCAGCAGCTTGTCCACCGGCCAGTCGCCGCGGGTGAGCTGCGTGAGCTGTTTGCCGTCCTTGCTTGCCACGTAGAGGTGCTCGAAACCGCTGCGCTCGCTGCTCCAGACGAAACGCCCATCCTTGAGGAAGTACAGACTGTTGTGCAGCGGCACCCAGGTCTTCGCGGTTTCGGTGATCAGCGTGCGCTGTTGGCCGGAGGCGAGTTCGACTTCGATCAGTTCGAGCCTGCGCTGGTCGCGCGACTGGCGCTGGAAGGTCAGATGCGACGGGCCGCGCCAGTCGACGCGGGTGAGGTAGATGTCGGGATTCTTGCCGAGATCGATCCACTGCGGCGCCGCGCCGGACTTCGGGGCGATGGTGGCGAGTGTGATCGCGACGTTGGTCTCGCCCGCCGCCGGATACCGTTGCTCGACCACTTCGGTACGGTCCGGATACACCTCGTAACGCTTCTGCACCGGCACCTTGGATTCGTCGATGCGCGCGAAGGCGATGGCGGAATCGTCCGGCGCCCACCAGTAGCCGGTGTGGCGATCCATTTCCTCGTCGGCGACGAATTCGGCAACGCCGTTGCCGATGGTGTCGCTGCCGTCGCTGGTCAGCTGGACTTCCTTGCCGCTGGCCAGATCGATCGCCCACAGGTTGCGCGCGCGCACGAAGCTGACGAAACCGCCTTTCGGCGAGACCTTGGGGTCGGTGGCGAAGCCTTCGCCGGTGGTCAGTTTGCGCACCGCGGCCTTGCCCGACTTGCCGAGGTCGTACAGATACAGTTCGCCGCCGAGCGGGAACAGCAGGGTTTTGCCATCCGGCGACCACTGGTAATCGACGATGCCCGACAGCGACGCGGTGCGCTGGCGCTCGCGACGCGCTTTTTCTTCGTCGCTCAGCACTTCCTCGCCGGGCAGCACGTCGCTGGAATCGACCAGCAGCGCGGAGGCGCCGGTCGCCACGTCGAACGCCCACAGATCCAGGCGGTTGCGGTCGGTGTCCTTGCCGCGCAGGAAGGTCACCCGCGAGCCGTCGGGCGCGATCTGCGGTTTCAGCAGGGTCGGGCCGGACAGCGGCGCGTCGCCGGTGATGGCTTCGAGGGTAAGTTTGCCCGAAGGCGGTGTAGAGGCGTAAGCGGCGGGCATGGTTGCGGCGGGCATGATCAGCAGGCAGGAGAGAAGGGCGGCGGCGCGGATCACGGCTTCGTACCTTGGGTGGCGCTCTGGCCGAACAGCGCCTTGCGCTGTTCTTCGCTGAGCGGCTGGCCGGCGGCCGGATTGACCTGCTTCGTCCACGCGTACGCGCGCCGGGTGGCCGGGCGCGCGGCGATGGCGGCCTGCCAGCGGCGCACTTCGGGATACGGCTGCAGATCGATCGGCGCGGTCTTGTACGGGCTGATCCATGGATAGCAGCTCATGTCGGCGATGCTGTAGTCGTCGCCGAGCAGGAACGCGCGGCCGGCCAGACGTTTGTCCAGCACGCCCAGCAGACGGTGCGCCTCGCGGGTGTAGCGGTCGATGGCGTAGGGAATCTTCTCCGGCGCGTAGACGTTGAAGTGCCCGTACTGCCCGGTCATCGGACCAAGGCCCGCCATCTGCCAGAACACCCATTCCAGCGCCGCGGTGCGGCCGCGCAGGTCGCTGGGCAGGAAACGGCCGGTCTTCTCGGCCAGATACACCAGGATCGCGCCCGACTCGAACACGCTCAGCGGCGCGCCGCCGTCGGCGGGCGCGGTGTCGACGATGGCGGGCATGCGGTTGTTCGGCGCGATCGCCAGGAAACCGGGCTGGAACTGTTCGCCGGCCCCGATATTCACCGGCTTGATCTCGTAGGCCAGCGGCGCGCCGGCTTCGGCCAGTTCTTCCAGCAGCAGGGTGATCTTGTGGCCGTTCGGCGTGGGCCAGTAATGCAGTTCGATCATGGTGGGCGGGCCGTTTCGAGGGGATGTCGGCAGTGTAAGCCGTGGGCGCGGCTTGGCGTTGTCATGCCCGGCGGCTACGCTATGGCGGATTTCGCCTCCAGCAGTGCCCTTTCATGTCCAACGCTTCGCAAAAGCCGCTCAACCCGACGCTCAGCCCCCTGTCCCGCCTGATCTTCGCCTCGCGCTGGCTGCAGCTGCCGCTGTATCTGGGGTTGATCGTGGCCCAGGGCGTGTACGTGTTCCTGTTCGGCAAGGAGCTGTGGCACCTCATCCACGACACGCCGACGCTCAGCGAACAGGACATCATGCTGATCGTGCTGGGGCTGATCGACGTGGTGATGATCTCCAATCTGCTGATGATGGTGATCGTGGGCGGTTACGAGACCTTCGTTTCGCGGATGAATCTGGCGGGCCATCCCGACCAGCCGGAATGGTTGAGCCACGTCAACGCCAGCGTGCTGAAGGTCAAGTTGGCGATGGCGATCATCGGCATCTCTTCGATCCATCTGCTCAAGAGTTTCATCGAGGTCGGCATGGTCGACGGTCTGCCGCTGTGCAGCACCATGGCCGGCATCGAAGCGATGCAGGCGATGCAGCCGTTCATCGATGCGGGGCAGAAACTCAAGCCCTGCACCACGATCACATCGACCGGCGTGATGTGGCAGGCGATCATCCACGCGCTGTTCATCGTCTCGGCGATCGGCATCGCCTGGACCGACCGGATCATGATGGGCAGTTCGACCAAGCGCGATCATTGATTCGCGCTTGACAGATCGCCCGGCCGACACCGGCGCATAAAAACCGGGCGTGTCCCGGTGATCCGGCCTAAAATGCCCGGATGGATGTCTCCCACCTGCTCGACGGCCTGAACGCCGCGCAACGCGAAGCGATCAGCGCCGAATCCGGCCATCTGCTCGTGCTCGCCGGCGCCGGTTCCGGCAAGACCCGCGTCCTCACCCATCGCATCGCCTGGCTGCACGAAGTCTACGGCGTGCCGATGCACGGCATTTTCGCGGTGACCTTCACCAACAAGGCCGCGGGCGAGATGCGCCATCGCGCCGAATCGCTGCTGCCCGGCGGCAGTCGCGGCATGTGGATCGGCACCTTCCATGGCCTCGCCCATCGCCTGCTGCGCCTGCACTGGCAGGACGCGAAGCTCCCCGAAGCGTTCCAGATCCTCGACAGCGACGATCAGCTGAGGCTGGTCAAGCGCGTGGTGCAGGCGCTGGAGCTGGACGAAGCACGCTTCCCGCCGCGGCAGATCGCGTGGTGGATCAACGCGCAGAAGGACGAAGGCCGCCGCCCGCAGCACATCCAGCCGGAGAAAGATGAGTGGGCGAGCGTGATGCTGCGTGCGTACACGCTGTATCAGGAGCGCTGCGAGCAGTCCGGGCTGGTCGATTTCGCCGAGATCCTGCTGCGCGCGCACGAACTGCTGCGCGACCATCCGCCGTTGCTGCAGCACTACCGACACCGTTTCCAGCAGCTGTTGATCGACGAGTTCCAGGACACCAATAGCCTGCAGTACGCCTTCATCCGTCTGCTGGCCGGCGACACCGGCCAGGTGTTCACCGTCGGCGACGACGACCAGGCCATCTACGGCTGGCGCGGCGCGAAAGTGGAGAACGTGCAGCGGTTCCTGCGCGATTTCCCCGGCGCAAAGACCATCCGCCTCGAACAGAATTACCGCTCCAGCGCGAATATCCTCAACGCCGCCAATGCTGTGATCGCGAACAATCCGTCGCGGCTCGGCAAACAGCTGTGGACCGACAGCGGCGAAGGCGAGCCGATCGATCTGTACGCGGCCTACAACGAAATCGACGAAGCGCGGTTCGTGATCGAACGCATCCGCGCCTGGGTGCGCGACGGCGGCAGCCACGGCGAAACCGCGATCCTCTACCGCAGCAACGCGCAGTCGCGCGCGTTCGAAGAAACCCTGCTGGGCGAACAGATTCCGTTCCGCGTCTATGGCGGCATGCGCTTCTTCGAGCGCGCCGAAATCAAGGACACCCTGGCGTACATGCGCCTGATCGCCAACCGCGACGACGACGCGGCATTCGAACGTGCGGTCAACACGCCGACGCGCGGCATCGGCGAACGCACGCTCGACGAAGTGCGCCGCTATGCGCGCGCCCACAGCATTTCGTTATGGAAAGCGGCCGCATTGGTATCGCGCAGCGATCTGCTTCCGGGGCGCGCGCGGAATGCCTTGGCGTTGTTCGAGGGACTGATCGATACCGTTGCCGACGAATCTGTCGATTTGCCGCTGAAGGACAAGATCGATCACGTGCTGGCGCGCTCCGCATTGCGCGAGCACTACGCCGCGCTGTCGAAGGGCTCGCTGGATTCGCGCACCGACAATCTCGACGAACTGGTGTCGGTGGCCTCGCGCTTCGTGAAGGGCGACGACGAGGAATCTGCGGCGCTGCCGGAGCTGGTCGCGTTCCTCGCGTACGCGGCGCTGGAAGCCGGCGAAGGCCAGACCGAGGCCGGCGAGGACGGCGTGCAGCTGATGACGCTGCACAGCGCCAAGGGCCTGGAATTTCCGCTGGTGTTCCTGGTCGGGCTGGAAGAAGGCCTGTTTCCGAACAACAAATCGATCGACGAAGCCGGCCGGCTGGAAGAAGAGCGCCGCCTGGCCTACGTCGGCATCACCCGCGCGCGGCAGAAGCTGGTGATCACCTACGCCGAAGCGCGCCGCCTGCACGGGCAGGACATGTACGGCCTGCCGTCGCGTTTCCTGCGCGAGATTCCCGCGACGCTGATCCACGAAGTGCGTCCGAAAATCCAGGTCGCGCGGCCGATGTACAACGCGAATGCGCGTCGCGACGCGTGGCAGCTGGGTCGCGGTCACGCATCGCTGCAGGAAAATACCGGCGTGCGCGTCGGCCAGAACGTGACCCACGCGAAATTCGGCAGCGGCATCGTCACCGATATCGAAGGCACCGGCGCGCACGCGCGCGTGCAGGTCAATTTCGAGGACGAAGGCAGCAAGTGGCTGGTGATGGCGTACGCCAATCTGCAGCCGGCGTAATGGTTTTGTAGGGCGGGTCTTGACCCGCCATTGCGATTTTCACGATGATTTCGACAATGATGAAAACCGTTTCGTCGAGCGTGCGGTGCGAACGGTTGCACCGTAATGGCGGGTCAAGACCCGCCCTACGACCCTGTTTCGTAACGAGCCCGCAACCATGACCGACCCCGACTTCCTCCGCGTCCGCGACTACCTCACCGGCCTGCAGGACCGCATCTGCGCCGCCATCGAGGGCGCCGACGGCGCCGCGACCTTCCAGGAAGATCTGTGGGAGCGCGCCGAAGGCGGCGGCGGTCGCACGCGGATCCTGCGCGACGGCGCGGTGTTCGAGCAGGCGGGTGTCGGGTTCTCCGACGTCTCCGGCACGAAACTGCCACCCTCTGCGACCGCGGCGCGGCCGGAGCTGGCCGGCGCGTCGTGGCGTGCGGTGGGCGTGTCGCTGGTGTTCCATCCGCGCAATCCCTATCTGCCGACCACGCACGCGAACGTCCGCCATTTCCGCGCGACGCGCGACGGCGAGACCGTGGCCTGGTGGTTCGGCGGCGGCTTCGACCTGACCCCGTTCTATCCCTTCGACGACGACGTGCGCCACTGGCATCGCACCGCGCGCGATCTGTGCGAACCCTTCGGCGGCGACGCGCGCTATGCCGCGCACAAGCGCTGGTGCGACGAGTATTTTTTCCTCAAGCACCGCAACGAGACCCGCGGCATCGGCGGACTGTTCTTCGACGATCTGCACGGCGACTTCGAGCGCGACTTCGCGTATCAACGCGCAGTCGGCGACGGCTTCCTCGACGCCTACCTGCCGCTGATCGAACGCCGCAAGGACACGACCTACGGCGAGCGCGAACGCCAGTTCCAGCTGTACCGGCGCGGCCGCTACGTCGAATTCAATCTGGTGTTCGACCGCGGCACCCTGTTCGGCCTGCAGTCCGGCGGGCGCACCGAATCGATCCTGATGAGCCTGCCGCCGCTGGTGCGCTGGGAATACGGGTATCAGCCCGACGCCGGCAGCGACGAAGCGCGGCTGCAGGCGTACCTCAAGCCGAGGGATTGGCTGGGCGAGGCCACGCAGGAGCACCCGCCTTCGTAGGAGGGCCTTCAGGCCCGAGCTTTTCAGATATCGGAATCAAGGCCTTAAA
>JAZKFJ010000028.1:0-58208 GCA_040386495.1 Pseudomonadota bacterium | reverse complement strand
CTCGGGCCTGAAGGCCCTCCTACAAAGGCAGGCCCTGTTACGGAGCGGGGTCCTGATCGACCAACACGATGCTGATCCGCCCGTTGGTTTCCAGCGTCGCGACGCGAATCCGCTCGATGTCGGTACAGCCGGCCTCGCGCATGGCCTCGTGGAAGTCGGCGTTGCTCACCAGCTGCTGCCGCAGCACATCGCGATGGATCTTGCCGTCGCGCGCCAGGATCACCGCTTCGCCTTCGATCAGCTTGCGTGCGCCCGGGCTGCGCGCGGCAACGAGGGCGACCGCATAGTTCAGCGCGATCAGACAGACCGCCAGCAGCGCGGCGCCGGTCAGCGAGTTGTCGCCGCCGTTGAGTCCGTTCTGCACCGCGTTGCCGATCAGGATCAGCATGACCAGATCGAACGGCGTGAACTGACCGACTGCGCGTTTGCCGGACGCGCGCACCAGCACCATCACCAGGACATAGATCGCGACCGCACGCAGCGGGAAATGCCACCAGGGCGCGGATAACTGCAGAAGATCGGACATGGGCGGTACCGGATGGGCGAGCTTGCGCCAGTCTCCGCCCGGAGGCGGGGAATAAAAAGCGTCGGGCAATAAAAAGCCCCGCAGGTGGGGGAACCGGCGGGGCTGGGAACGGGACTTGGGGAGAGTCTTACGTTCCGGCGACCACCCCAGGGGAGGAGGTGGTCTGCGACGGACGTTGCATCCGCCGCAAGTAAGTTGACCATGGACCGGGGCCGGAGTTCGTAAAAATTCCGCTTATCGGCATAGAGGGTTCAGGGTCGATTCACTGCCGGTGCATCGTTCGTTCATTTAGCGTCGAATGCGCTGGGAAAACCTGTCTGAAGTAGCAGGATGATACTGTTTTCAAGGCTTCCGGTGGAACGCTGTGGATGCGATTCGTCACCGTTCAATGCGCCTCGTTCGGCGCCAGCAGGATTTCGAACCGTTGCAAGTACTAACGCATCGCCATGCGCGACGGACTGGAAGCGGGGTTGTTTTAGTGCGCCTCGTCCCAGTTATCGCCCACGCCCGAATCGATCACCAACGGCACCCGCAACTCAGCCGCCGCCGCCATCCGCGCAGTCGCTTCGCGCACCAGCGTGTCGACGAAGTCGGCATCGCACTCGAACACCAGTTCGTCGTGCACCTGCAGCAGCATCTTCGCCTTGTCGGCATGGTTGGCGATCCAGCGGTCGATATCGATCATCGCCCGCTTGATGATGTCGGCGGCGGTGCCCTGCATCGGCGCGTTGATCGCGGCGCGCTCGGCGCCGGCGCGCAGGCCCTGGTTGCGGGCGTTGATGTTGTCCAGATACAGGCGGCGGCCGAACACGGTCTCGACGTAGCCGCGCTCGTGCGCGTCCTTGCGGGTGCGCTCCATGAACTCGCGCACGCCGGGATAACGGTTGAAGTACAGCGCGATGTAGTCCTGGGCCTCGCCGCGGCCGATGTCGAGCTGTTTGGCCAGGCCGAAGGCGCTCATGCCGTACATCAGGCCGAAGTTGATCGCCTTGGCGGCGCGGCGCTCGTTGCCGCTCACGTCTTCCAGCGGTTTGCCGAACACTTCCGCCGCGGTGGCGCGATGGATATCGGCACCTGCCGCGAAGGCGCGCAGCAGGCCGGCGTCTTCGGACAAATGAGCCATGATCCGCAGTTCGATCTGCGAGTAGTCGCAGGCGATGAGTTTGCGGCCCGGCGGCGCGATGAAAGCCTTGCGGATGCGGCGGCCGTCCTCGGTGCGGATCGGGATGTTCTGCAGGTTCGGATCGTTGGACGACAGGCGGCCGGTGGCGGCGCCGGCTTGGTGATAACTGGTGTGCACACGGCCGGTGTCCGGGTTCACCATTTCCGAGAGCTTGTCGGTGTAGGTGCTGCGCAGTTTCGCGAGGCCGCGGTATTCAAGGATGATCCGCGGCAGTTCGTGCTGGTCGGCGATGGCCTCCAGCGCTTCCTCGTTCGTCGACGGCTGGCCGGTCGGCGTTTTCACCAGCGCCGGCAGCTTGAGTTCGTCGAACAACAATGCCTGCAGCTGTTTAGGCGAGTCGAGATTGAAGGTGCGTCCGGCCAGTTCGGTCGCCTTCTGCTGCGCGATGAGCATCCGCCGCGACAGATCCACACTCTGTCGCCGCAGTTCGTCGGCGTCGATCAGGATGCCGTTGGCCTCCATCCGCGCCAGCACCTGGACCAGCGGGATCTCGATCTCGCGATAGACCGTCTGCAGCGAGGGGATCTCCGCCAGCTTCGCCGACAGCACGCGATGCAGTCGCAGGGTGACGTCGGCATCCTCGGCGGCGTAGGTGGTGGCGTCGTCGATCGCGACTTCCGAGAACGGAATCTGTTTCGCGCCCTTGCCGGCCACGGCCTCGAACTTGATGGTGTCGTAGCCGAGGTAGCGCTTGGCCAGCGAATCCATGTCGTGGCGGGTCGCGCTGGAATTCCAGATGAAGCTTTCCAGCATGGTGTCGTCGGCGTAGCCGTCGATGGCCACGCCGTGGCGGCGCAGCACGTGGATATCGTATTTGCCGTGCTGGCCGAGCTTGCGGTGCCGCGGGCTTTCCAGCAGCGGACGCAGCGCGTCGAGCGTCTCGCGCAGGTCGAGCTGCGCCGGCGCGCCCGGATAGGTGTGGCCGACCGGGATGTAGCAGCCGCTGCCGGGTTCGGCGGAGAAGCTCAGGCCGACCAGGTTGGCCCGCATCGCGTCGAGGGCATCGGTTTCGGTGTCGAACGCGAATTCCTTGGCGCCGTCGAGCCGGGCGATCCATGCGTTCAGCTGTTCGCGGGTCTGCACGGTCTCGTACGTGCCTTTTTCGGCCAGCGCGGGATCCAGCGCTTCGTCATGAGCAGCGGCGGTGCGCGCGTAGCCCGCGGCGGTGTTGCGCATCCCGGCCAGTTCGGCCGATGCGGTGGCGGTCGCGTCGCCGCCACCGAGTTCCTTCAGCGCCTGGTTGAAGCCGTAACGCGCGTACAGCACGCGCAGATCGTCGACGTGCGGTTCGCGCAGCGCCAGCGTGGTCGGACCGCCGTCGAGCGGGACATCGAGCTTGATCGTCGCCAATTGCCGGTTCAGCGGCAGCCGCGGCAGCGCCGCGCGCAGGTTCTCGCCGATCTTGCCCTTGATCGCATCGGCGTTGGCGATGACGTTCTCCAGCGTGCCGTACTCGGCCAGCCATTTCGCCGCGGTTTTCGGCCCGCATTTGTCGACGCCGGGAATGTTGTCGACGCTGTCGCCCATCAGCGACAGCAGATCGATGATCTGGTCGGCGCGCACCCCGAACTTCGCCATCACCGCCTCGTCGCTGTCCAGCCGGCTGCCGCTCATGGTGTTGACCAGCGCCACGCCGGCACCGTTGTCGAGCCGGCGCACCAGCTGCGCGAAATCCTTGTCGCCGGTGGAAATGGTGACGGTGAGGCCGTCGGCGGCGCCCTGCACCGCCAGCGTGCCGATCACGTCGTCGGCTTCCACGCCCGGCACACGCAGGATGGTGATGCCCAGCGCTTCGACGATGTCGCACATCGGCTGCACCTGCGCGCGCAGATCGTCCGGCATCGGCGGCCGGTTGGCCTTGTACTGCGGGTCGAGATCGTCGCGGAAGGTCGGGCCGGAGGCATCGACCACGAAGGCGATGTACTCCGGCTTTTCCTTCAGATGGGCGCGCAGCATGTTGACGATGCCGAACAGCGCGCCTGTGGGCTCGCCCTGGGCGTTGCTCAGCGGCGGCAGCGCGTGGAAGGCGCGGAACAGGTAGGAGGAGCCGTCGATCAGTACGAGTCGTGTCATGGGCGGATTCTACTCCGCGCCTGCCGGCCGCCGAACCGCCGCCGGCGGCACGGAGGGTTCACGCCCCGCGGCGCATAATCGGGCCTCCCGTCCGCTGGAGACCGCCATGCGCCGTTCGACCCTCCTCGTACTGCCCCTGCTGCTTGCCCTTGGCGGTTGCGCCACCACCGGCGGCAGCGCCGACGCTGGCGCTAATGCCGACATCCCCGCCGACGCGGTCGCCGCGACCAAGATCCAGCCCAACGGCGACGAGATCACCGAATACCGCGTCGCCGGCCAGCTCCGCGTCGTGAAAGTGCAACCCAAGCGCGGCCCGGCCTTTTATCTCTACGACCGCAACGGCGACGGCCGTCTCGACGAGGACAAGGATGTGTCGCCGGTATATTTCAAGTTGTTCGAGTGGTGATAGTGAAGGAACAAGGACACCCATAAGTCAGAGATTCCCTACAGCCACCTGCGCCATGTCCCGACAGCGGATCCCCTGCCGCTGTTCTACGATGCCCGTCATGGCTCAGCCGAGATCTCAACTCGTTCAGACGGATACCCTAGGCACTTTCCACTGCGTGCAGCGTTGTGTGCGGCGCGCGTTTCTTTGCGGTATCGACGATTACACCGGTCAGTCTTTCGAGCATCGCAAACATTGGGTGCAGGGCAGAGTCGCGTTGGTTGCTTCCTGCTTCGCAGCCGATGTGCTCGCTTATGCGGTGATGAGCAACCACTTGCATCTTGTCGTGCATATCGACCCGAGGCACGTCGGCAATTGGGATGATGAGGCTGTCGTCGAGCGCTGGCTGACGCTGTTTCCGCCGCGAAGCGACAGCCATGATGCCCGCGAGCGCAAACGGCTGCGCATTCTTCAGGACTCACCCTATCTGGCCGAACTGCGCCGGCGCCTTGGCGATCTATCGTGGTTGATGCGTTGTCTGGCCGAACCGATTGCCAGACGAGCGAATGCCGAGGATGGCTGCAAAGGGCGGTTCTGGGAAGGTCGCTACAAGTGCCAGCTACTGTGCGATACGCGCGCCGTACTGGCCGCGATGGCCTATGTCGATCTGAACCCGATCCGTGCCGGAATGACCACGCGGCTGGAGAAGTCCGACCACACCAGTGTTCAACAGCGCATCGATCACGCCAAGCGCGACGCAAGCATGTTGACGCAATCGCTATTGCCGACATCGGGCTCCCTGTTGCGCTGCCTGCCGATTCGCACGGGCGACTACTTGGAACTCGTCGACTGGACCGGGCGACAACTGCGAGAAGGCAAGCGCGGCGCGATTCGCAAGGATGCGCCGCCGGTGGTGCAGTCGCTGGATCCGACGAATCAGCGCTGGGCAGTGCGGGTGAAGGCGATTGGCTCGGGCTACTGGCGCGTGGTCGGCGAGGCGCACGATCTGATCGCTGTCGCACAACGCATTGGTCAGCGGTGGGTCAAAGGACTCGGGTTCGCAAGGAAGGTCGCTCAGCCAACGTGATCGAGGATGGAAACGTTATGGCCTGCGAGGGAGGATGTCGTGTGGGCGTTGTTCGGTGAGTCCCGAGGTCAAGTAAATCGGGCATGACGTCAAGGGTGATGAATGCAGAGAAGATCCAGGCTTGAATTCGATAGCTAATGGTAGGTGTCCTGGTTCACTCGTTTCTCATTCAAATAGTGGGTGTCCTGGTTCGAAGCCAGGAACAAGGACACCCATAAGTCAGAGTCCACGGCCATCCGAAAAAGCTTAAGTAAGTGCCATTCTACTCTGACCCCTGTTTCGGCTTTAGGGGCTTTAGGACTGGACAACGACACTAACCGCGCGAACAGACAGATTCTGGAGTCTCCGTTGCAGCCGCAGAATCCGGATTTTGGCCTGAAGATCGGGAACGATACGCATCGACATACCTCTTGCGGATGCTCGCCGCGCGCGCGCGGCCTGCCTCATCCAGCGCCGGGACCAAGCCGTCGATATTTTTCTGGAGATCCGATTTTTTCGAATCGTTCGTGAATTCCAGGGCCGCCATGGCAGCGCCGAGCGCCTTCGCAGGGTCTTTTCCAACCTTCACCCCTCCCACTGGCGTCTCGATCTCGCCATGCAGATACGCCATATATTCACCCATGATAGCTTCTGGAATTCCGGCCTTTGCGGCTCGATTGAGCATAGATTCAACGCTCTTTCTGTATTCGGACAAGCGCTCAATATGATCGAGGCGAATATTGCCGTTAGCGACGGGGTTACGCGCGTAGAGCGCCATCGACCGTGCGTGGCCGTTCTTGGCGGACAGCTGCATCCACTCGTCCCTTTCGAGCGTGTCGAGATCATTGACGTCACGGCACATGGCTTCTGTTGCCTTCCGCTTTTCAATTTCTGCGGATAATCTAGCGACCTCGTTCTCGTTTCCCGCCTCGATCGATGCCTCAGACGCGAGATCCTCTAGCCGGATTTCATACGCTTGCAGGGCGCCTTGCATGCAGCTGTCCAGCGCTATGGCAAGAATACAGATCGCATAGGGATTTCCGGCACGCGCATAATTCCTGAGAGACGGTAGCTGCTCACCCAGCGGCCTGCCTTGATCGTAAATCGACGCCAAAGACGTCCCGGACTGCAATCCCGATGTCGCGTTTTTGGTAGCAGCCGCATCGCCAGGGATAGATTTGCCCGACGTATCGACAGCCAGCGCCGGCCGCGCCGCCGCTTCTTTCAGCATTGCCGCATCCGCACCGAACGAAGCCCCACCGAAGTACCACAGCAGACCGGCGCCCAAAGCTATAAACAAAGCCATTGTGAACGCGATACTCAAGATTCCCGCGTAACGCTTTGCGTCTTTCATCACACATGCCCCACATATCGATATGTATACAAGATATTCGACGCGTTCGGATGTGCCTCATTTGCAGTGAGGCTTACACCAGTCGAATCGCCGTACTTCGCTTTCAGCAAGTCGATCTTGCATGGAACGCTTACCATCACCCCGTTCAATGGCCGCCAGACAAGCAGTCACGCCCATCTGCTCTTGTTGTGCCGAGACCTATCGTAAGCTGAACCCTGGCCGGCGGTCATCGCTGAGCACCGACCAGGGCGATCGTACAAACTGAATCGATCTCGTCAACGATCAGCCTTCACCAACTCTTGTTGCTGTAGTAGCCGCCAACATTGATTACGGTGCCGCTCGAAACGATTGGATGAGCCTGCATGCGCTCAAACGGCTGCGGACCGATCGCCCTGCCCTTCACCGTGCGCCCATTTGACAACTTGCAATAGCCGTTGTTTTTCACGGTGTCTCTGATCGCCATCCAGGTTCGAGTCCCCGCCGGCCTTACCCAGCCCAATGCGACACAGACGTCGGCGACCTTCTCCCATCCCGCCTCATCTGTGCTCCCGATAGCCTTGACCGTTCTACTCCAGTAGACACGATCGGATTGGCTTGTGGCGTGAGCCTGTTTATAGCCCGTCCCGATCAAAGAATACTGCTTGCTCCCGTTCAGATATTTCGTCACTGCTTTACTTGCGGCTTGATTGTTGCTTGAGCATTGTCTCGTCTCATTGACACTCGAATAACTGAGCGAAATCGAGTTGACCCCAAAAAGTCCGTGGCCGATGTCAAGCCCCAGCTGGTTTGCTTGATCACACATGAACTCGCGGTGACACTCGTTTCAGTTCTACAAGGAGAGGATACGGTGCAGCCCGTGCCATACGATGCAGCACTGACGGAGAGCGGGATGTAGCCCTCCTTGATCACATTCCCGTTGGCGTCTTTCTGCCAAACGATCGTAGGCTTGACACCGATCAGCCAGTCCCTGCCGTAAAGATAATTGGAGACAGTACCGTTCAATACGGTCTGTCGCCCACCGGACGTGTCGACGCCGGCATTCACGCCCTTGTCCAGCGACCATGTATGGCTTCCAGGCGGGTCGAAGTCCTGTGCGAACGCAGGCAGGCTGCCCATCGCGATGCAGATTGCGACCGCCTTAGCAAGTATCTTGTTGTTGACTTGAAGCTTCATAAATCCTCCGGTTGTGTGTGTTGAGCTGTTTACAAACAGGTAGAAACAGGGAAACAGGTGGAAACAGGGGTTCAGAGTAGCTTTTCAAAATAAGCGCCCCGACCGGGATGGCCGATGCGTCAACAACCAGACCCCCCGCTTGTAGCAATGCCTCGTGTTGCGAGAAACGAAATGAAACTTGTTCATACATCAAACCAACGCGATGCCATCCGTGAAGCGTGAATCACCTTTGCCATGTTTCGACCTTCGCATTTCGAGTTGGACGAAACGGTTTGCTGCTGACCTGTGAATCGCGACCGCAGTGCAGTTCTAGCACCGGCGGCGGATCGATCAACCCTGTAGTGGACGGAAGTGAGAAGAAGTGAGTACAAGGGAGGGAAAAGTGATCGCTATATGGCGCAAGCGCTTGATTTGCCTGCGCAGACGCGGTCAAAAGTGAGAAAAAAATGATAGTTCAATGGCCTTGGCGGGGCTGGTGCGCGGCCTTGCGCACCACCGTGCATCGCCCATGCGGCGGCTGCCGAAGCAGCGCAGCTCTGCCTGGATGAGGGCGGCACCCACTGGATGTCTGCAGCGGCTGCGGGCGTCGGCCCGGCAGCCGGGCCCCCGACTTGTGCCCCTGGTCGCGGTGCTGCGCAGATCGCCGTATCAGTGATCTGCTTATTGGCCGGTCACAGCAGCGCGGCGGCCGGCTGTGCGCCGCCCGTATTCAACGCGCCGAGCATCTGTTCGGCGTCTTCGGACTGTCTAAGGCCCGGCAGCGTTCGCCCGTGATGGCCCGCGATGTGCCGACGCATTACTTTCTGGCGTTGGGTGTGCGTTTCCCGGACGTGGCAAGCTCTCGCTCCAATGTGGCGGCTTGGTCCGACGCGCCGCGTTTACGCAGGACCTGGCTCAGCTGCTCGATTGTGGCCAACGTCTTCGCATGATCGTCGCCAAGCGTTTGGCGATAACCAGCCAGGGCTTCACGCAGCAAGGATTCGGTCCGGGTGAGATCACCCTCCGCAAGTGTGATTGCGGCCAGCCTTCTAAACGAATTCGACGTGTTTAAGTCCAGATCGCCCAATGTCCGTCGTCGTATTTTCAGTACATCCTCAAGCAGGGCTTTGGCTTCGCTGACCTCACCTTTTCCCTGTAATACACTGGCCAAGCCATTCGTCGCCGCTAGGGTCCAATGGTTTTCATTTCCGTACAAACGGCGCCATTCCGCCAACACTTGATTGAACGATGCTTCGGCTTCGTCAAATTTATCTTGATCGCGCAAGACAAACCCCAAATAATATTTGAAGTCGTTCGTGTTTATATGATCCTCGCCAAACAGTCGCCGATGATCGGCAATGACGTCACGCAACATCTGCTCAGCTTCGTCTTTTTTTTCTTGCTGCGCTAATAGCCTTGCAACACTGGAGCGGTTGTAGAGTACATCCTCATTCTCATCGCCGAGAACTAAGCGCTGCTTATCCACCAGCTGCCGAAAGTAAGCTTCAGCTTCTGCCGATCGCTCCCGATACATGACCGCACGTGCCAAAGAGATGGCCAAGGATAAGGTGAGCGGATGGTTATCGCCCAACAACAGACGGCTTTCTTGGGCGGCCTCACCCGCCAGCGCTTCTGATTCAGCGAACCGACCAAGCTCAGAATAAATTGAAAACAACGTTATTTTTGCTTCGAGCATATTCCGGTCGCGGCTGGCCGACTCACTGCCCATGGCTAAGCGAAACCCGTTCACGGAGGCCTCTGCATACGGCAACGCTTCCTTGAATTTTCCGAATTCCTCCAACACAGCAGCCAAATCGCGTGCCGATATCAGTGTATCCCGATGATTCAGACCTAGCGTGCGACGCCGACGCTCATACGCTTCACCAAACAACGACATTGCCATGTCAAGTTTGCCCTGATACATCAGGCAGTAACCGGTTGCGGTGATCGATTTCAATGTGTCCGGATGGTCGTTGCCAATAAAGCGCCGCAACCCATTCGTTGCCGCTCGCAGATCGGCTTCCGCCTGCTTGTACCGGGTCATCTCACAGGCCAGTTGACCGCGACCGTACAACGAGACAAGCGTCAATGGATGGTCCGCACCCAGCAGCCGGCGGCGCTGCTCCAGCGCCAGCCGTTGCGGCTCGACCGCCGCTTCGTACTCGCCGAGCTTGAACAGGGTGTCGGCCATGGTCTGCCACAGGCGCGCCTGCAGCAACGGCGAGTCGCTGAAGTCTTTCTTGATCGTGGCCAATGCCGGCTGGAATGAATTGGTGTCCAGCTGGTTCAGCGCCAGATCGGTCATGTTCACGCCTTCGAGCAGGTTCTCCAGCTGCTTCCTGCGCTGCGCAGCAGCAGCCGGATCACCTCCACGCTTCGTGCCTTGGTCCGCGACCGCTTCGATCAACGCGCTACGTAAGCTGAGCCCCATCGCGGCCGTGTCGATGGACTGCATCTGTTTGACTTGGAAATCGGCAGCCATCTCCGCTTCGGCAGTGGCCTTGCGCGCGGCCTTCAGCGCATCTTCGGCGCGCACAAAACCGATCACGGCGGCGGCGGTCGCGGTCAGCAGGGCCAATGTCATCACGCTGGCCAGCGCGACGCCTGCCCGATGCCGGCGCACGAACTTGCGCATCCAGTACATCCGCGACGCCGGACGCGCTTCGATCGGTTCGTCGTCGAGCCAGCGGCGCAGATCTTTTTGCAGTTCCAGCACCGAGGGGTAGCGGTCGTCCGGGTCGTTCTGCAGACATTTGTCGACGATCCACGAGAGATCGCTGCCCAACAGGGCTTTCATCTGTTCAACCGAAAGAGATCGGTGTTTGGCGACCTCGCTTTCGTCCTCGGCGCTCAGGCTGGAGAAGCGCGTCAGCAGGCTAGGCGGTCGCTCAGCGCTCAACAGCCGTGCCAGCTCGACCGGCGTCTTGCGATTCAGCTCTTCTTCGCTGTATGGCGTGACGCCCGCCAGCAGTTGATACAGCACCACGCCCAGCGAATAGATATCCGCGCGCGTATCGACATTGACCAGCGGCCCGGACGCCTGCTCCGGACTGCTGTAGGCCGGCGTGCCCACGAAGCTGCCCAGGCGCGTGTGCGCCGCATGGCCCGTCAGCACGCCCGATAGCGATTTGGCTACGCCGAAGTCGATGATCTTGACGATGGCCGGCTGGTCCTGCATGCGACTGACCAGTATGTTTCCGGGCTTGATGTCGCGGTGGATCAGTCCTTTCTGATGCGCGTGCAGTACGCCTTCGCAGACCTGAAGAAACAGCGCGATACGTTCGCGCAAATCCATGTCCAGCTGATCGCAATGAGCGGCGATGTCCAGACCGCGCACGTACTCCATCGCAAAATACGGCTGCCCCGAGACTGTGCTGCCGGCATCGTAGACCGTCGCTACATTGGCATGGCTCATCAGCGCCAGCGCCTGCCGTTCGGCTTCGAAGCGGGCAAGGACCTGCTTGCTGTCCATGCCCGTCTTGACCAGCTTCAGTGCGACCTTGCGCTGCACCGGCGCGCGTTGCTCGGCCAGATAGACCACGCCCATGCCGCCCTCAGCGAGCTGGTCGAGAACCCGATAGGGTCCGATCGTCTGTCCGATCATCGATAGCGGTGCGCTGGATGAGATGGCGCCGGGTTCGATAGCGCCGGATGCGGCTGGATCGGACTGCCGCTGTGCTATGTGTTCTTGTGGTGTCCTGTCGGCGTTGTCGGTGACGGCAGGGCGCTCTGTCGCAGCGTCGGCAACGATGTCCTGCAGCTTCTGCGCCACGTCCGCAGCCGAAGGCCGACATTCCGCCTGTATATCGATGCAGGCTGCGATCAATGCGCGCAGCGGTTCGGATTCGACATCGCCTGCC
Source organism: Pseudomonadota bacterium (assembly GCA_040386495.1). Taxonomy (GTDB): domain Bacteria; phylum Pseudomonadota; class Gammaproteobacteria; order Xanthomonadales; family Xanthomonadaceae; genus Lysobacter_I. The sequence goes on along the minus strand of JAZKFJ010000028.1, from coordinate 46,609 downwards.
CAACCCGCATCGACCGTGCGCTGGAGATCGCCGACGACCATCTGCAACAGCAGCACGCCCAGGGCATGGACATCGCTGGCCGACGTCGCGGCCTAGCCGGTCGCGCATTCGGGCGCCAGATAGATCTGTTCGCCATTGCCCTCATCGCCGATCAGGGTCAACCCCGCGCTGGTGATTTTCATGGACGCGAGCCGCGAGCGGTCGATCAAATCGCTCCATCCGAACTCGCCGAGCCTGGCGTGAACGCGATCATGGTCATGATCGTCGTCGATCAGGATGCTGGCAGCGCCCACGTTGCGGTGCACAACGCCCACTGCGTGCACGGCAGCGAGTGCGTTGGCGACTTCCCCGATCAAGCGCATGCGCTTTGCCCGCGCAACTTGGCTCAGACCGCCGCGCGATGCCGACCATTGCATCAGCGTGCCATGCGCGGCGTAGTCCATCTCCAGCGAATAAGGCGGCTCTTCCAGCTGCCAGTCGAGGATGATCGCAGTGTCTTTGCGAGCGGCCAGTGCTTCGCGTAAATAGCGCATTACGGTGATTTCGCGACGCAAAAGCCGCCGGTGCTGTTCGCTGATACAGAAACGGAACACGCGCTGCGCCCGGCTGCCTCGTTCCTCGGCGAGCCAGGTCTCGCTGACCGGATTGCTGCCCAGCAATCGCAACAGATGCCAATCCGGTTTGCCGACGACGGGCGACCCCGGGGAAAAGGTGGCCATCGTTTTGCGTTCGACCAGGCGTGGCTCGACAGTCAGCTGGTATCCGCGTCGCGGGATGGTGCGGATCAGCGGCGTATCGGCATCGGTGTCGTGCAGGGCGCGCCGCAGGTAATAGATTGCATTGGTCAACCCGGTGTCGCCGACCAATGCATTGCCATTCCAGACTTTATCGATGAGTGCGGTGCGGGAGACCATCGCCTGCGCGGCGCTGGCCAGACAGGCCAAGACTTCCAGATGCTTGCGTTTGAGCGGGTTGCGCTCACCGGCGTAGGTCACCCACCCGCCGATCGGGTCGATCAGCCGCCCCGACAGTTCGTAGGGTTGATCCAGGTAGAGGTCATCGAGTTTTGCTGTTTCACTCATGGGTAAGCACTCCATATCCGGCGCATTTCTTTGTATCGCGCAAACTTCGCTGCTTGGACGCGAGCGAACCTTGCTCACCAATCGCGCAAGCGGAACCGACGGATGCCCAGTGCTGCAGGTGCTGCGGCGGCCGCCATTGCTCTAATCGCATCGGCCGAATCCATAGCCTACCGTTATTTCAAAACCGCTGATGAGCCGGTGGGCATTCCATGCCGGCCAAGCCTGTACTGCGTGGTCAATCACAGTTCGCGCGGATATCTGCCCGTACGGCGCAGTGGATCTTGAGCTCACGCCACCCGTGCGCACACCCAGGCATCCACCCGGGTGACGCCCGCACGCAACAGCGCATCGGCGGCGGCGTGCAGGGTCGCGCCGGTGGTCATCACGTCGTCGACCAGCGCGACGTGCGCCGGCAGTGCGACCTCCGGCCGGACGGCGAACGCGCGGCGCAGGTTGCGGCGGCGTGCGGGGGCGTCGAGTCGCGATTGCGGCGCGGTCCCGCGCACCCGCAGCAGCGCATCGTCGCGCAGCGGCAGGCGCAGGGCGACAGCCAGCGGTCTGGCCAGTTCCAGCGCCTGATCGAAACCGCGGTCGCGCAGCCGGCTGGCGTGCAGCGGCAGCGGGACCAGGGCGTCGGGTCGTCCGGCGTCGACCAGGGCGCCGGCCATGAGTTCGCCGCACAGCCGGCCGGCGGCGAGGTCGTTGTGGAACTTCAGCCGCGGCAGCAGCCGGTCCAGCGGGGGTTCGTAGCGGAACACCGCCCGGGTTTCGGTCAGCGGCGGCGGCCGGCGTTGGCAGTGGCCGCAGGCATCGGCCGGCAGGGGCAAGGGCAGGCCGCAGCGCAGGCAGGCGCTGAGGTTCCAGGGCAGTCCGCGGCTGCAGGCCGGGCACAGGGCCAGGCGGCCGGCTCCACCGGCTTCTCCGCAGACCAGGCAGTGCGCCGGCCACAGCCGATCCAGCAGTCCGGCCAGACTCAGGCGGAGGCGTCGGCGATAGATAAGGTTGACAGCGCTGTTCATGCTTTCCAGACTGCCCGTCCCACTGCGCCGTGTCCGTCAGGAAACCCCGATGCCAGCTGTCAGTCTTCCCGCACCCCCGCGCCACGATTGGAGCCGCACCGAGGTCGAAGCGCTGCTCGCGCTGCCGTTTCCGGTGCTGCTGCAGCGCGCGGGCGAAGTCCACCGGGACCACTTCGATCCCAGCGAGGTCCAGGTCAGCACGCTGCTGTCGGTGAAGACCGGCGGTTGCCCCGAGGACTGCGCCTACTGCCCGCAGGCCCAGCGCTACAACACCGGCGTCGAAGCCACCAAGCTGATGGAGACCGAGGCGGTGGTGGAGAAGGCCCGGCAGGCCAAGGCCGCCGGCGCCTCGCGCTTCTGCATGGGCGCCGCGTGGCGCTCGCCCAAGGACCGCGACATCCCGAAGGTCGCCGCCATGATCAGCGAAGTGAAGGCGCTGGGGCTGGAAACCTGCGCCACGCTGGGGATGCTCAGCGGCGAACAGGCCACGGCGCTGAAGGCCGCCGGTCTGGATTACTACAACCACAATCTGGACACCGCGCCCGAATTCTACGGCGACATCATCCAGACCCGCGAACTGCAGGACCGCTTGGACACCCTGGGCCACGTGCGCGACGCCGGCATGAAGACCTGCTGCGGCGGCATCGTCGGCATGGGCGAGAGCCGCCGCCAGCGCGCCGGCCTGTTGCAGACCCTGGCGAACCTGCCGGCGCATCCGGATTCGGTGCCGATCAACCGGCTGGTGCAGGTGGAAGGCACGCCGCTGCACGGCACGACCGAGCTGGACCCGTTCGAATTCGTCCGCACCATTGCCGCGGCTCGGATCATGATGCCCAGATCGATGGTGCGGCTGTCCGCCGGCCGCGAAACGATGAGCGACGAGCTGCAGGCGTTATGCTTCCTCGCCGGCGCCAACTCGATCTTCTACGGCGAAAAGCTGCTGACCACCGGCAACCCCGACACCGAGCGCGACCTCGCGCTGTTCGAACGTCTGGGCCTGAAGCCGATGGCGGTGGTGGAAACCGCCGGCACCGTGCACGCCGATATTCTCGACACCGATGCATTCGATACCAGCGCCCTCGACAACGGGGCTCCCGACACCCACGCCGCCGCTATCGGCGAGACCAAGCCTACCTGCTTCCAAGCAGCCTGACCGCGCCGCCCGACCGAGCAGTCCGCCATGACCCGTCCGCGCCTGACCGAACGTATCCTCGCCGCCCGCGTGCAACGTGCGATGCAGGGCCGCGTTCGCCAGCGACGCACCATCACCCGGCGCGACGGCGTGCGCTACGAAGTCGACGGCCGCTGGCTCACCAACTTCTGCGGCAATGATTATCTGGGTCTGTCGCAGCACTTCGCGGTGGTGGATGCATTGCAGAACACCGCCGCCCGCGACGGCGCCGGCAGCGGCGCCTCGCATCTGGTCTGCGGCCATTTCGCCAGCCACGACGCGCTGGAACGCGAACTCGCCGACTGGCTCGGCGCTCCGCGTGCGTTGCTGTTCGGCAGCGGCTATCTGGCCAATCTCGCGGTGATGCAGGCGCTGCTCACCGAAGAAGACGTCTGCGTACAGGATCGGCTCAACCACGCCAGTCTGATCGACGCCGCACGCCTCGCCGGCTGCAAGCTACGCCGTTATCCGCATCTCGATCCCGAAGGCGCTTTGCGCCAACTGCGCACCGTGCCCGAAGGCGCGGCGATGCTCGCCACCGACGGCGTGTTCAGCATGGACGGCGATGTCGCCCCGCTGCGCGAACTGTCGCTGGTCGCGCGCGTGCAGCAGGCGCTGATCTATGTCGACGACGCGCATGGTGTGGGCGTGGTCGGCCCCGAGGGCCGCGGCTGCGTCGCCGATGCCGGGCTGGATGCCTCCGGTCTGCTGCAATTGGCCACGCTGGGCAAGGCGCTCGGCGGCTACGGCGCGGTGGTGCTGGGCAGCGACGACATCATCGGCCATCTCGCCGAAACCGCGCGCCCCTACATCTACAACACCGCATTGCCGCCGGGACAGGCCGCGTCCAGCCTGGCCGCGGTGAAGCTGGCGCGTCGCGACCACTGGCGCCGCGAGAAACTGCAAAGCCTCATCGCGCATTTCCGCAGCACCGCGCTGTTCCGCGATCTGCCGCTGCTGCCGTCCACCACGCCCATCCAACCGCTGATGTGCGGCGACGAAAAACGCGCCATGGCGCTCAGCACCGCGCTCGAAGCGCAGGGCTTCTGGGTGCCGGCGATCCGTCCGCCCACCGTACCCGACGGCCGCTCGCGTCTGCGCATCACCCTGTCCTCGCTGCACACCCAGGCCGAAGTCGATTCGCTGGTCGACGCCCTGAGCTGGGCGCGCGACGCGGTGGAGATGGGCTACAGCGCGGGTACCGCGGTGGCATGAGGTCGCGTGTGGCCGTTCCGGAAGAACACGACGCACGCATCCCGGTCTGGAACGCGCTGTCGGATCTTTATCTCGATACCGATGTCGCGCTGTCGTACGACTACATCGTGCGCACGCTGGCATCGTCGGCGTATTCGCTGAATGAGATCCACGAGATGTTGATGTACGACGTGCATCCGGTGCTGTACCAGAACCTGATGAGCATGACCGGCGAATGGGCCGGCTTCGACGAAGCCTGGATGGTCGAACGCATCGCAACGATCCGCCGCCAGCCGCGTTGGCGGCGGCGCATCACCCACTGGTTCGCGCGCGACATCGGCGCGCAGTGGCGCACGCTCGAACCGATGATCCGCGCTGCGCGGAGCGCTGCACTGTCGCCACTCGATCGGCAACCATGAGCCAAGGTCTGCACATGACCGTCAGCGGCGACGGCCCGCCGCTGGTGCTGCTGCACGGCTGGGCCATGCACGGCGGCGTCTTCGCCGCGCTGGTCGAACGCCTGCGGGATCGGCACACGCTGCACGTGATCGACCTGCCCGGTCATGGCCTGAGTAGCGATCACGAAACCCCGCTCGAATTCGACGCGGTCTGCGATGCCATCCACGCGCAGACGCCGACGGCGCCGTGGTTGGGCTGGTCGCTGGGCGGCATGTTCGCGCTGCACGCGGCGGTGCGTGGTGTCGAGCACGGCCACGCGCGCGTGCCGGCGCTGATCGCGCTGTGCAGCAGCCCGTGTTTCGTGCGCGGCCCGGACTGGCGTTACGGCGTGTCGGCGGAGATCTTCCGCGATTTCGCCAGGGGCCTGAGCGACGACTATCGCGCCACGCTCGACCGCTTCGTCGCGCTGGAGGCCTTCGGCTCCGATCACGCCAAGGAAGAAATGCGCGAACTGCGCGCCGAACTGTTCGCGCGCGGCGAACCCGCGGCGCGCGTGCTCGTCGACGGCCTGCGCATGCTCGAAACCGCCGATCAGCGCCCGTTGCTGTCGCAGCTGCGGGTGCCGAGCCTGTGGATCGCCGGCCGCCGCGACCGCCTGGTCGACCCGCGCGCGATGCGCGAAGCGGTCGCGATGATCGAACAGGCCGGACATGCGCCCGCGACTTTCGCGCAGATCGAGCATGCCGGGCATGCGCCGTTTCTGACCCATGTCGATGATGTCGTCGCGCATGTCTCCGCATTCCTGTCCGACGTTTCGACAAGCAGCGCAACGCGATGACCGCACTGTTCGACCCGCGCCAGGTCCGTCGCGCGTTCTCGCGCGCATCCGCCAGCTACGCCGATGCCGCGAAACTGCAGCGTGAAGTCGAATCGTGGCTGCTCGAATCGCTCGATTACTACGCGGAAGGCCGCGAAGGCGATGCGCAGACGCCGTCGCTCGTCGTCGATCTGGGCTGCGGCCCCGGTCACGCCTCGCGCGCGCTGCAGCAGCGCTGGCCGAAAGCGCAGGTGCTCGCCCTGGATCTCGCATTGCCGATGCTGCGCCAGCACGATGCCGAAACCTCGGCGTTCGCGCGCGTGCTGCCCGGCGCGCTGTCGCGGCTGCTTGCACGTACGCCTGCGCGCATCTGCGCCGACGCGCGCGCGCTGCCGCTGGCCGACCACAGCGTCGATGTGCTGTTCTCGAATCTGTGCCTGCAATGGATCGAGGATCTGCCCGCGGTATTTGCAGGCTTCCGCCGCGTGCTCAAACCCGGCGGCATGCTGGTGGTCTCCACCTTCGGCCCCGACACGCTGTACGAACTGCGCGGCGCCTTCGCCCAGGCCGACGCCGTGCCGCACGTCAGTCCATTCGCGTCGATCGCGCAGTTCGGCGACGCGCTCATCGCCAGCGGTTTCCGAAACCCGGTGCTCGACCGCGATGAACTCACCACCAGATACAACGACCTGCCCGCACTGATGCGCGAACTGCGCGCCATCGGCGCCACCAACGCATTGCACGCGCGTCGGCACACGCTGACCGGCAAGGCGCGCTTCGCTGCGGCGGCGAATGCCTACGAAACGTTTCGCGACAATGATCGACTGCCTGCGACCTGGGAAATCATCTCGGCGCTGGCGTGGGCGCCGGAGCATGGCGTGCCGATTCGGGAAAGCGGGGAAGATGTGGCCAGGTTTCCGGCGAGTGGGATTCCGGTGCGTCGCAGGGTGGAGTGAACGAGGCAGGCTACGGCGGTTTTCGTTGGTTATCGACGGGTCTTCATTGACACCTTCAAAGATATCGGATCAATATCCGGTACCGCCCTTGCATGGGTTCGAATAGCGTTAGGTCCCGTATGGAGCATTATGTTGACCTTGCAGATATACAAAGCGAACTTGAGGGGCTGGTAGCCGCGCAGTCCAGCTTCCCTGTCCAGTTGATAATTGTGCCGGATATTGACGAATGGGCTCAGACCAACGCACCTCAATTGCCATCATCGCGTTGGGGACTCGCCATTAAAGATCATTCGACTCGCGCAGCTGCGATCATCGTGCGCCAACGCTTCACTAAGGAACAGGCAGATACAGTGGTCGGCCGCGTGGCATTCAGTGGCGTGCCAAACGCATTCGAGCTGCTGGCGGCGCCAAAACAGTTTGCACGGCATCTCGTACTGCACGAACTTGCCCATCTCGAGAATGATTGGGGCCAGGAACGTGAGGCAGAATGTGATCGATGGGCCGCTGAGCGCTTGCCGGACGGGGCCTAACAATTCATTCAAGCCGTTCAAGCCGAACCCGCTTCGCGGTTGGGCTTAATTAGGCGTTAGGCGTTGCGGCTGCATTAGGCGTTAGGCGTTGCGGCTGCGCTTTCAGCCGCACCTAGTCAAAGGAGTTCAACATGGCTTCCATTAGCAGAGTTCGACTACAGATCGTGGAGCGTTCCGGTTCCGCGCTTGTCCAGGTCAGCTACACCCTTACCGCCACCCAGCACGATGCCTTACATGAGCAGGCGTATCGCGAACTCGTTCAGCTTGTCGGGGTTGATGTCGGGCCTAGGGAGGACGGTAGTAGCGAGCTGATCCCTGGCGTCACTGTGTGGGATGGCATCGTGGTTTTCACGACATCACAAGTCGCCTTCACCCAGTCACGTGAGATCACATTACCATCCGGGGTTCTGGACGAAGATCCCGGCCCGATCATCCGGGAAGACGAGATTCTAGCCCGAGTTACGTTGACCCCACTACCACCCGCGTCGCCTAGCCGCGATAGCAATCTCATACGACGTGGCGGACCGGTAATCATGTAGGCATTCGTCGGGCCGCAGGTTCTCGCTAAAGCCCTATCCTGGTTTCGTGCAGTCTTTCGGCTAGTTGGGCAGTTGCGGTTCTGAGTTCCGGGGTGGCTGATGTTCTCGGGTCGCTGCTGCCTAACAATTTATGTATGGACTCCTCGAACAAATACCGCTCGTCGGTTGTTTGAACACTGTCGATGCAGGCAAAAGAAACGGATGAGTTCGTGCATTCGGCCTTTCGATGAACGTCGGTAACGTTCGAGCTATCATGAAAGCGAGTAGCCCGGGTAAGGCCGAAGGCCGCACCCGGGAATCTTCGGAGAGGTTGAACTCGACGCCATCCCGGGTGCGCGCGTTGCGCTTACCCGAGCTACGACTTGCACGGTTGCCATTGACGAGCCTTCATTGACACTCTTGAAGATCCCGGATCAATATCCGGCATCGCCCTGTGGATAGGGCCGAATCGGCGCGAGGCGCCATGAACCCCATCGAAGGTGAGCCAGCGCAATGAACCCACATCCGATCGAGACATGGCACCGACTCGTCGAATCCGTCGATCCATCCGGACTGGATCAACTCCTGGCTGAGGATGCCGTGTTCTTCTCGCCGATCGTCCATACGCCGCAACGAGGCAAGGCGCTCGCAAAGGCCTATCTCACGGCCGCATTGCAGGTATTTTCCAACCCGACCTTTCGCTACTTGCGCGAGATCATCGGCCCGTCCGATGCGATGCTGGAATTCGAGACGGAGGTCGATGGGGTATTGGTCAACGGCGTCGACATCATCAAGTGGAACGAATCGGGTGAGATCGTCGAGTTCAAGGTCATGATTCGCCCGCTCAAGGCGATTGCTCTGATCCATGAGCGCATGGGCGCCATGCTTGCAGCGAAGTAACCCGGGCAAGGCCGAAGGCCACACCCGTGAATTTTCGAAGAGGTTGAACTCGACTCACCCGGGTACGCGCAATGCGCTTACCCGGGTCACGCCGCTACGCACACTTCTCTCATTTTTAGACGGAACCTGTCGGCAAGGTGGGATCAGAGACTCCATCTCTTCCCGAAGATCTTGCCCTTGGGCTTGCCGACCTTGACTCTAGGAACCACTTTGGCGATCGTCTCGCCGAAATTGTCGAGCGCACGCCCCGCTTCTTCGTTGATGTTCGTGCCGAGTCGCGCAATTTCGCGGTTCACGTCTACGGCCGCCCGGGCCATCATGGCCGGATCGCTTGCCAGTCGCGCCGCACGCCAGGCGGTGTAGGCCGGATTCGACTTGCCGAGCGCGTTAGCAAGCTCGTCGTCGATCCGCTGATAGGCCTGCGAAATCGTATTGTTCTTGCCGAAGCAGCCTTGGTCGCCGATGCCTTGCGTCAGGCACTTGTCCAACTCGTTGGCCAGCAGCCTGCCGCCGGTGCAGATGGCAAACGCCTTCGGGTTGCCGCCGGTCTGCATCGCGCATTCGATGGCGATCGTGGATTCGGTATTGGGATTGAGCTGCTGCCATAACATCGGCCCGAACGCACAGGCACCGAGGCTCCAATAGTTGGGTTGCTGTCCGGCCTGGAAATTCTGGCGCGCGCATTCGACGAGGTTCAGTACGTTGGGGTCGACGCGACCGTCGGCCAGGCAGATCGGATAAGCATTCCAGTTTGTCCCGTGGCTGGCGTAGCACTGGCGCACCCGCTGGAGATCGGCTTGCTGCTGGCTTCCAAAGTTGATGGCAACCAGGCACAGCGCGACTTCGTTCTTCGACTTCGAATTCCGGTAGCAGTCGTAGATTTTTTGCTCCTTGCCTCCTAACGACTGCATCAGAACGCAGTCGTAGAACTTGGCATCGCTACCATTCGAGCTGGCCAAACAATTCGGGAGCGATGATTCCTTGACCAGCACTGGATTCGAAATATGGACGGCCTCGCCGAACAGCTGGATCGGCACGTTGCCGGACTGGAGTGGGCTGGTCGGCAGGGTAATTTCTGGCACGTCACCGATCAGCACAGAACCATCGAATCCCATGCTGTATGTCGCGAAGGTCGTCGGCTGCGTCGGTAGCGGCCGCGGAAACTGATTGGCGAATGCTTGGTTGAAACTGCATTTGCCGATCCTGGTGATCAAGCCGTCGTAGCGAATCGTGATGAAGTCGCCGTTGCGCGCAATCCAGAACTGAAGGCCAGCGATGGCAGACTGCACCGCCAGAAGGTGTATGCCGGAAGGATCCGGGGCTGCGGCGACCAGCGTCGGCGGATTGTACGGGCCGTACTGGTATACCTGAAGTCCAGCGGTCTTGTAGAAGAAACCGTTGGGAGCCTGATTGGTGAATTCGAGAAGCGGATAGCGTTGCTTCGCTACATCGTCGTCGCAGTATCCTACGACGACAGGCGGATAAGACTGTGCAGCCAAGTCCATGCACGCGAATGCTGCAAGAAACAAGATGGCGATACGCGTTGCCCATCCTTTCATAAAACTCCCCCTTGAGTATGTTCGATTCGAGCTGCTGAGCGCGCGGTCGACGATCAAGCTTGAGCTCGTACGTTACTGAATGATCGCGATGTCGGGTTCCAAATCAGTGGCGAGCCCGACGAATGGATGTGCACCCATTGTTCGAGGCCTGCATGCTATTGCCTCGCCCTCTCCCAGCGAGCGCTTGGCTAGCTTGCCGCAGCTCAGCGTCCGGCTCAATAGCCCTCGCTGCATAGGCATCAAGGTCGACCTCTAAAGCAGGGCAAGTCGCCGGCCGTGCGCGCAGCGCGCCCCGTGGCGCAGTTGACGCAGATGTCATGCAATCCCGGATACGGGCTCTGGCCGCAACCTGGCTACGGCATCGTGCAATGAGAGTTTTTTCGAATCGTCGTTCGGCGTGCTTGAGCACGCCCTACGATGCTGCGGATGTCGGCATTGTGGATCGAGTCAGGCTTGGCGGAATGCGGAACGCAGCGGGTGCGAAAAATGATCGAGCTGCCGCTTCAACTCACCTGCGCGATCCAATCCTGCAGGTTGTAGTAGTTCGTGACCCGCGCGATCCTGCCGGAACCGCCGCCGGGAAACACGATATCGAAGAACGCGCCGCCGGGCAGCACGTACTTCTGGCCGTTCGCGGGCGGTAGACCGTCATCGGCAATCAGATATTCGCCATGCACGACGTATTCGGCGGCGGCGCGGGCGCCGTCGGGCGAGGCCATCACCACGATGTCGCGCAGTTGTTCGCAATAGCTGCGGTCCATGCGCGCGAGGAAGGCGGCGAAGGCGTCGCGGCCGGTTTCGCGCGCGCCCTGGTTGAGGTCGTGGGCCACGTCGTCGGTGAGCAGCGCCAGCATTGCGGTCCAGTCGCCGCGGTTGAAGGCGGCGTAGTAGGCAAGGATGAGCGTGGTGGCGCGGTCGTGGGCGCGGGTGCCGTCGATGATCATGGGGTCTTGCTCCTGGAAGCGGTTCAGCGCGGTGGCACGAACAGATCGCGGTGGAAGAAGTACACCTCGTTGAGCAGGAACCGCCAGCGCGTGTCGAAGCTGCGGTAGCGGCTGGTCGGCGTGGGCGAGCCGAGGCAGGCGATGCCGACTTCGCCGCAGATCCGCAGGGCGCGCGACATGTGCAGCGGGTCGCTGACCACGATGGCGCGGCCGAGTTCGCGTTGGCGCATCAGCGCGGCCGACTCGCTCAGGTTTTCGCGGGTGTTGCGCGACACGGTTTCGATCATGATCGCGCTGGCGGGCACATCGCGGCGCAGTGCGTAGCGGCGTCCGACCTGCGATTCGGCGAACCGCGCGCCGTTGCCGCCGAAGCCGCCGGTGAAGATCAGCGTCGGCGCCAGGCCGCGTTTGTAGAGATCGATGCCGTGGCGGATGCGTTCCTCGAACACCGGCGACGGCCGTGCGTCGTAGGCGGCGGCGCCCAGCACGATGATCGCGTCGGCGCGGACCTGATCGCCGGCGGCTTCGTCGCGACCGCCGACAGACATGATGTACAGCGCCACGCCGCACAGCCACAGTATCAACAACAACAGCAGACGCCGCAGCCAGCGGAACAGGCCGCCGCGCTTGCGGCGCTTACCGGATGCGCGTTGGATCAATGGTCCAAACGCGGGCGGCGGCAGCGCGTTGCGGCTCATGCCTGCGTCTGCCAGGGCAGGGTGTCGAGATCGACATTTCCGCCGGAGATCACGATGCCGACGCGGCGCCCGGCGAAGCGTTCGCGATGTCGCAGCACCGCGGCGAACGCGATCGCGCCGGACGGCTCCACCACCAGTTTCAGCCGTTCCCACAGCAACCGCATCGCTTCGATCACCGCGCCGTCGTCGATGACGAGGATGCCGTCGATGTGGCGCTGCAGCAGCGCCAGGGTGCGCGGCGCGAGATGTCCGCGCAGGCCGTCGCAGATCGTGTTCGCGGTCATGTCGGTGATGCAGCGGTTTTCTTGCAGGGAGGCGTACGCGTCGGCTGCGCCCGCGGGCTCCGCGCCCAGGATCTCCAGATCGGGTCGCAGCGTGCGCGCGGTCAGCGCGCAGCCCGACAGCAGGCCGCCGCCGCCGACCGGCGCCAGCAAGACATCGAGGTCCGGTTCGCTGCGCAGCAGTTCCAGCGCCACCGTGCCCTGCCCAGCGATCACGTCGCCGTCGTCGAAGGGATGCACCAGATGCCCGCCGGTCCGGGCGACCAGCGAGTCAGCGGCGGCGTTGCGGGCGGCCATGGTCGGCGCGCAGCGGACGATGGCCGCGCCGTAGCCGGCGATCGCCTTCAGTTTCACCGCCGGTGCGCCCTCGGGCACCACCACGGTCGCGGGCACCCCGCGCAGGCGGCTGGCCAGGGCCACCGCGGCGCCGTGGTTGCCGGAACTCTGGGTCACGATGCCGCGCGCGGCGATGCTGTCGTCCAGGGCGAAGATTGCGTTGCAGGCGCCGCGGAACTTGAAGGCGCCGACCCGCTGCAGGTTTTCGCATTTGAAATGCAGTTCGCAGCCGGCGATCTCGTCGAGCGACCGCGAATGCAGCACCGGGGTGCGCTGGGCGTGCGGGGCGATCCGCGCCGCGGCCGAAAGCACGGCGGCGAAGTCGGGCAACGTCGGTACGGCGGCGGTCATCCCGTCATCGTAACAGGCGCTATCTCGTCGGCCCCTGCCGTTGGTACCGGCGCGCTCGGCACGCGTCGCCGGGATCGCGCAGGGTGAGCGGCGGTTGTCCGCGTGCGGGCAGGTCGCGAACCGCTGCAGCGGCCTGTCCAACATGAACGATGCGCGGGTTGCCCGGTCGCTCATGGGGCGTTCCATTGACGCAGCGCACGGATTTCTTAAGGACGGGTTCAATGCGACGGGTAGATGCTCGATACTCCAACGGGCCGATCCCGTCGGCAACGATCACTCAGGGGTATCGCCATGTTCCGTCTTGGTCTGCTTGCGACACTCTCCGCACTGATTCTGACCGGCTGCGTCAGTACCTACGCATATCGCGACGATCAGGGTGGCGACTATTACTATTCCGAGCCGTCGGTGCAGTATCACGATGTCTATGGCGCGCCGTACAGTTCGATAGGTTATGGCTATCCCGGCGGCTGGTACGGCAGCTTCGGCTACGGGTTCGGCTACGGCCACACCCCGTATTCGCGGTTCGGCTTTCCTTACCGCTACGACAATTACCGCTATGGCTTTCCGTATTCGTATTACCCCTACCCGCATCGCAGGCCGCACCATCCACGTCCGCCGCATGTCACGCCTCCGGGAACGCCGCCGCCCGGCACGCAGATCGGCGACCGCGACCGCGATGGCGGCCCGTGGCGTCATCTTGATCGGCGTCGCCGTCCTGTCGATGCGATTCCGATGCCCGGCAGCCCGCCTGTCAGGGTGGTGCGTGACGATCGTCCGCAGCGCCGGATCATGGTGACGCAGCCGGGCCTGAGCGGCAGCGGCGGCGACAGACAGCCCGGCGCGGTGCCGCAGATGCGTCGTGCCCCTGTTTCGATGCCGGAGCCCGGGGCGCAATCGCGGCCGCGGATGGAATCGCCGAGGCCGCGAATGGAATCTCCCAGGCCCTCGCCGCCCGAACGGCGGATCGAACCTCGGGAACGAGAATCCCGTCGCGATACGACGCCCTGAAAGCGCTTGCCAAGCGCCCGAATTGGTCGCAAGCTAAACCAGTCTGACCGGCTGCGTCGGAATTCGACGTATCACGGTAAGAATCGCCGACCCCCGGCGGGGAATTCCGGATCCCCCCTGTTCCGCTCCCCGTCGGGCGTCGGCACCTTATCAAGGTCCATCAAGACCAGCAGCGATGATCCGTGTCTTTCCGGGATCGCATCAATCCATTCCAATCGCCTGTCGGACCTGTCTGGTTCGATCACGTGCGCGGTCGATATGAGAAACCGATAGGCATCGCGTCCGTCCGGAATCGACAGACAAAAAAAGGGGCCGAATGTCCCCCGACATTCGGCCCCTGGCTCCCTCAGCGCGCACGTGGCCAGCCCTGTTCCACCCCGGCCTGCGCTTTCGCGCATGCCGCGCTGAGTGCCACTTGGGATAAGCAGATAGCGTGCCAACTTTCGCGTCGCGGTTGCGGCCATGCGATCCCACAGAGCGCCATTCGTTAGAATGCGCCGCACACCAAAGTGGCGCGATGCCGCGTGCGGCCATCATCCAGATCGCGACCACGACCGCGACGACAGGTACCCACATGAACGACTTCTATCGCTTCGACGTCATCGTCATCGGCGGCGGCCATGCCGGCACAGAGGCCGCGCTGGCGTCCGCACGCGCCGGTGCGCGCACGCTGCTGCTCACGCACAACATCGAGACCGTCGGCGCGATGAGCTGCAATCCGGCCATCGGCGGCATCGGCAAGGGGCATCTGGTCAGGGAGATCGACGCGCTGGGTGGGGTCATGGCCCGTGCCGCGGATGCCGCCGGCATCCAGTGGCGTCGCCTGAACGCCTCGAAGGGTCCGGCGGTGCGCGCCACCCGCTGCCAGGCCGACCGCGCGCTCTACCGCAGCTTCGTCCGGCGGGCGGTGGAATCGCAGCCGAACCTGACCGTGTTCCAGTCGGCGGTCGACGATCTGGTTATCGAACATGGGATCGAGGGCGATGCCGTCCGCGGTGCGATCACCCAGACCGGCCTGCGCTTCGAAGCGCCTGCGGTGGTGCTGACCGCAGGCACCTTCCTCGCCGGCAAGGTCCATATCGGCGAGACCCAGTTCGCCGCTGGCCGCGCCGGCGACCCGCCCGCGACCACGCTCGCCGCGCGACTGCGCGAGCGCCCGTTCCAGGTCGACCGGCTCAAGACCGGCACACCGCCGCGCATCGACGGCCGCAGCCTCGATTATTCGGTGATGGAAGAGCAGCCCGGCGACGATCCGCGCCCGGTGTTCTCGTTCATGGGCAGCACCGCCGACCATCCGCCGCAGATCTCGTGCTGGATCACCCATACGTCCGAGCGCACCCATGAAATCATCCGCGGCGCGCTGCACCGTTCGCCGATGTACAGCGGCCAGATCGAAGGCATCGGCCCGCGCTACTGCCCGTCGATCGAAGACAAGGTGGTGCGTTTCGCCGAGAAGGCGTCGCACCAGATCTTCGTCGAGCCCGAAGGTCTCGACGTGACCGAGATCTATCCCAACGGCATTTCCACCTCGCTGCCCTTCGACGTGCAGCTCGACCTGGTGCGCAGCATCCGCGGCTTCGAGCGCGCGCACATCACCCGCGCCGGTTACGCGATCGAATACGACTACTTCGACCCGCGCGGGCTGAAGAATTCGCTGGAGACCAAGCTGGTGTCCGGTCTGTTCTTCGCCGGGCAGATCAACGGCACCACCGGCTACGAGGAAGCGGCGGCGCAGGGGCTGATCGCCGGGCTGAACGCCGCGCGTCACGTGCACGGGCTCGATACGTGGTCGCCGCGCCGCGACGAGGCCTACATCGGCGTCATGATCGACGACCTGATCACCCACGGCACCAGCGAGCCGTATCGCATGTTCACCAGCCGCGCCGAATACCGGCTGCAGCTGCGCGAAGACAATGCCGATCTGCGCCTCACGGAAGCCGGCCGCAGTCTGGGCCTGGTGGACGACGCCCGCTGGGAGCGCTTCGCGCGCAAGCGCGATGCGGTCGTCGCCGAAACTGGGCGCCTCGGGGCGCTGTGGGCGTCGCCGAACAACGCGCTTGGCCGCGAGGCGGTGGCGACCCTGGGTATCGAACTGAGTCGCGAAACCCACGCGCTGGATCTGCTGCGTCGCCCCGAGATCGACTACGCGAAGCTGTTGCGCGTGCCGATGCTCGGCCCGGCGGTGGACGATGTCGCTGTGGCCGAGCAGGTCGAGATCGAAGCGAAGTATTCCGGCTACCTGGCGCGGCAGCGCGAAGAGATCGCCCGCCAGCAGCGCCATGAGCACACCGGCATTCCGGAAAAGTTCGACTACGCCGCCGTGCGCGGCCTGTCGTTCGAGGTGCAGCAGAAACTCGAACGCGTGCGACCCGAAACCGTCGGCCAGGCGCAGCGCATCCCGGGCATGACCCCGGCGGCGATCTCGCTGCTGCTGGTGCATCTGACCCGCCAGCGCCGCGGTGCCGCGGCCTAGGCCTTTGCGCCGTTCATGCGGATGGATGACGTACCCTGAGCGCCTGTTCAAATTCTCGGCGCTCTGGTGATGGGCAACCACACAAAGCGCGTCTCATCCCCGGTAGAGCGCCCTTCAGGCCGCTGAAGCGCCACGGGACCATTCGAGCAGCGGCCTGAAGGCCGCTCTACCGGCTTGATCGGCAGATTTCAAACAGGCTCCAAGACCATGCGCACATCACTAAGCCCGCTCGCCCTCGTCGCCCTCGTCCTGCTCTCCGCCTGCGGCGAGAAACCCGTCGCCCCGAAACAGGTCGTCACCGGCGACCTGACGATCGAAGCCTGGCCGCTGCCGGCGATGCCCGGTTCGGCGCAGCCGGATCTGGCGCTCGCGCCCGACGGTCGCGTGCTGTTGAGCTGGATCAACAGCGCCAGCGGACGACGGCCGGCATTCCAGTTCGCCGAGTTCTTTCCGGATGGACATTGGGAAGGTCCACGCACGGTGGCGGTGGGCAATTCGATGTTCACCAACTGGGCCGACACGCCGCATATCGCCGCCACCGCCGACCGCGCGCTGTGGGCGCACTGGCTGCAGAAATCCGCCGACGCGCCCTACGCCTACGACGTGATGCTGGTGCGTTCGCTCGACCACGGCATGAACTGGAGCGCGCCGCGCAAGGCGCATGACGACAGTACGCAGACCGAACATGGTTTCGTGTCGATGTGGCCGCAGGGCGACGGCAGTATCGGCGTGGCCTGGCTCGACGGCCGCAACACGGCCGATGCCGGCGGGCGGAAAGACAGTGGTGGCCACGACGATCATGGCGACAGAGGCCACGACGACAGCGGCCACGACGACAGCCGCGGCGGCGGCGCGATGACGCTGCGCGCGGCGGTGTTCGATGCGAATCTCCGTGCCAGCGCCGCGGTCCAGATCGACGCGATGACCTGCGACTGTTGTCAGACCGATGCCGCCGCCACCGGCGATGGCGCGGTGCTGGCGTATCGCGGCCGCAGCGAAGACGAGATCCGCGATATCTACACCACGCGCTTCGATGGCAAGGTCTGGTCGACGCCGGCGCGCGTGCATGCCGACGACTGGAAGATGCCGGCCTGCCCGGTCAACGGCCCGTCGATCGCGGCGCGCGACAAGGACGTGGTGGTCGCGTGGTACACAGCAGCCGGCGATACGCCGACGGTGAAGCTTGCGCGTTCCGTCGATGGCGGCGCCACATTCGCGACACCCGTTGCGGTGGACACGGGCGTGGCGACGCAGGGCCGGGTGACGGTCGCGGTCGACGCGCAGCAGGTGTGGCTGCTGTGGATGCGCGAAGAGGCCGGCGCACAGTCGCTGTGGCTCGCGCGCTACACACCCGATCTGTCGAAACAGCTGCAGCGCACCAAGCTCGCCGACCTGCAGGGCAGGGGCCGCGCCACCGGCTTCCCGAAACTCGTCCTCAACGGCGCGGCCACGCATGTGGTGTGGACCGATGTGGTGGACGGCGTGCCGGAACTTCGCGGCGTGCGACTGCTGGCCGCGAAGTAAACTTCCGCGGCGCTCAGGCCGCAGCTTCGCAGGCTTCCGCAGCGGCGAGATCGCGTTGATACAACTCCCGCTGCGCCATCGCCTTGTGGATCTCGGCGCGGTTCAGATAATGACTCGGTTCGCCGCTGTCGATGCCGATGACGTGATCCATGTCGGCCAGCGCCAGTTCAAACCGGTCGGCGTTGAAATGCAACACCGCGCGATTGACCCGTGCCGTGACCGAGTCTGAAGAAAGGGTGATCGCCGCATCGTAATCCGCGAGAGACTCCGCGATCTGGCCGAGAGATTCATGCAGTTCCGCGCGCAGGATGTAGAGCTCGGGCTGTTCCGGGTTGAGGATCAGACTTTGCGCCAGACACTCCAGCGCTGCCTCGATGTTGCCGGTTCCCATCCGGCAAATGCCCTTGTTGAAGAAAACCTCGGGATACGGTGGACTGTATTCGATCGCGAGATCGTACATCGCCTCGGCTTCTTCGAACCGGCCCATGCGTTGCATGATGTTGCCTGCTTCGTTGTAATACTCGGAATAATACGGATCCATCAGCATAGCTTTCCGGTAATATTCCACCGCGTCTTCATCGCGCCCGATCATCGTGTAAACCTGCGCGATATTGTATTGCAGCACCGAGCGGTGGAGCTGGTGTTTCTCTTCGCCCAGCGCGTCTGTCAGCAAAGCATAGCCTGAGCGGCACAGTTCGAGCGCTTCGGCGTGGAGGCCTTGGCGGACGCGGAGAAAAGCCAGGCCGTTGTTGATGAACACGCGCAGGAAGACGTAATCGGCGGGATCCGCTTCATTCTTCGAGGACTCGATCAGGACGACGGCTTCGAGTATGTGTCGCTCCGCGGCCGCCATGTCCGGCGTCTTCAAGAAGCGCAGATAGATCATTGACAGCAGATAGTGCATTTTCGCACGGTATTCCATCAGAGTGATGGCGGGGTCGGCGTGTTTGAGCAGCATCCTCAGCGCGTCTTCTTCGCGCCCCGTCGTCACCAGTCCGGTGAACAAATTGCCGATGTAATTCCAACGCAGGATCTGATCGCCGCCGACCAGATCGTCAAGCCGGAACAGCACGGTGTCGGCGAAACTCACCGCTTCATGGTAGTAGCCGTAGTGATTGCAGATGCAGAGCGCATGAATCGCGACGTCCGCGCAGCGCACGTCGTCGCCCAGTCTCCGGTAATAGCGCAGCAGCGAGGGATAAAGGCCTTCCCATGCATCGATATCGTTGGCCAACAGATGCTTTCCGATCTCGGCGACGGCTTCGGGATCCAGTTCCGCCGGGGGCGCGGTCGGAGATCCTAGGTTGGTGATATCCAATCCGGTATCGACGGCGCGCATGCGTTTCGCGCGCGCTTCTAGCGCTTTGGCATCCAGCGTGGTGTCCACGAGCACATCGAAACCTTCCGCGCCTGCGCCGCGCCGTGCGAGTTCAGCGAAAAAGCGTGTGGCCAGATGCTCGGCGCGGTCGAAATTCTCGATGACGATCGCCCAACGTTCGCCGGGGCCTTCGCGCCTTTTCCATTCGAGCGTGAGTTCTATGAGGCCATTGACCAGCCGATAAGCGCGGTCGAGCGGGAAATTGCGCGTGCGCTCCGCGTCGACGGTCGAATCGGTAAGCGTGGCGTATCTCAGTTTGAGCTCGTGCCGGTATTGCGGCAGAACGCGATTCAGTTCGTAATTGTGCTTTCCGATCGAATCCGCGAGACCGCGTTCGCGAGCATCGAGATACACGCGTTCGATGATGTCGCGCACACCGCTCCAAGTGCCATCTCGGGCGAAATCGCCATCGACCCGGACGACGCGTTGCAGTGTGCCGCTCGATTCGCTGTGCGCAGGCCGCATCGAGGGGCCTTCGTATATCAGTGCGAGGAACGGGTGCGATGCGGACGGGTCGGCGGCACCAGCGATGGGCTGTGAATGCATGGCAATATCCTTTGCTCTATTGCGGGTTTCTCGACTGTTTTATCCAGACGTAGATGCCGAACAAGAGGAATCCCGCGCAGATACTGGCGAAGGCGGCCAAGTCGTAGGCCACTGCCGGCGGGATGTAGGGGCTTCTATAGGCGAGGTATGCGCGTTCGAAATAGCTGTAGATCGTTGGCACGACAACGAAAAGCAGGAACCAAACCGCCGCGATGCGTCCCACGACCCAGATTACGAAGAACGTGCGCGCCACGGCCACGTGCTGGTGGGTATAGTCGGCTGTGCGTTTGCCGAACCTGCCGCCGGTGACCGTATAAGTCTGATTGGCGAGGAAAATACGAGCCTTGTCGTCGAGATTGGTGAAACCGTAGTAATTGCAGATCACGTAATACACATCAGTGCGCAGGAAGATGTTGAATTGCCATGCCACTGTGATCGCGATCTGCAGCGCCCATGCCTGCAGCAACTGGATCGTGAAGCGGTCGTATGCGTGCGTCATGACCCATTGCAGCGCCAATACGATCAGCGCGATGTTGAGCAGGTCGACCATCATTCCGGCGACCATCGGCAGGTAGCGTTTTTCCCGCGGCAATGACAACAGCCCGGTCATGTCGGTTTCTGCGACGATCTGCCACAAGCGGTTCCCGAACCCGAGTTTCGAGTCAATGCCTTGGCGCGCAGTGGCCAGGATGTGTCCGAGTTCGTGCAAGGCGACGCTGAAGCCGTAAAGCACGGCGAGAAGGATCAGGGTCAATGTCAGGTGCTGGGAAAGATAGAAGGCCTGCAGATTGAGCAACGGCTGCGGGCTGGTCGACAGTGTGTAGGCGCCGTAACCGACGACGCCCAGATAGAGACCCAATGCGGGCAGAGAGAACACCGTACGTGCGAGTCGCTGATTCGCCCGGAAAACGAGGCGTCGCTCATCGCCCGATTTCTGCGAAACGAACTCTGCGAACCTGTGCTTTTCGCTGGGCGGATAAATGAAGCCGATTTCTTTCAATGTGTCGATGAATTCGTCGATGTCAATCGGGTCTTCGCCGGCGCCGGCGAGCTCGGCCCTGACGGTATCCACCGTGAGTCCCTGCTGCAGCATCTGCAAGATGCGTACGCCCGCCTCGGGAAAGCTATAAAAATCGTCCAGATCGGTGTTGCCGACGTAGTAATCGTCCCCTTCCTTTTGCACGGACAGAGGAATAACGAAATAGGATTGATCTTCATGCCGTAGTGGCGGCAGATCCGCGTCGAGCGTGAGATGGGCAGCGATATCCGACATCCTAATGTCCTCGTGGTCCGATCCATTGGTCGCCGCGCATTGGCGGGCAAGCCTGCGGTGGATAAACGGGCCGCCACTCGACATGGCGGCCCGTTCACAGCTGCGCTGGCAGAGCCGATCAATGTCCCGGCCACGCCTGCGTTGGGATAGACCCAGGATCAGTTAGGAGACGGGGAAAGCCAACACTCCGGCCGCCAAGGCTGGCAGACGCAGATCGGATACAGCGCGACGGCGGTGGTCTTCAACTTCTGTACTTTCACGACCGAAATTTTCTTCATGGGAATCTCTCCTTGGTTTCGATTGAAGTGCGTTGGTCGAACGGCACGGTTGCACATCCTGATGCAACGCCAGACGGCATCGGCGCCGGCTCGCGGCTGAAGTTTCGTTATCGGAAAACCGCGAGATCCTTGGCGGAAGTCACGTCATTCCATGACGATCATGCTGTGAGCGGAATGACTATTAGCACAGCGTTCGCGAATGGCGCAACAAGAGACGGTTTGCTGCTTAGCAGCATAGGCGGCGTCTATCGCGCACTCAGCCTCGGTGCTCAGAAGCTAGGTATTCCGCGGACTGCATCTCGATCAATCGCGATGCGGTGCGCTCGAACGCGGCGCGAAGCCGTTCGCCGCGATAGAGCTGGGACGGCGCGGCATCGGCACTGCAGATCAGGTTGACGTGGCGGTCGTAGAGTTCGTCGATCATGGTCACGAAGCGGCGCGCGGCATCGTCGCGCAGCGCGTCGAACACCGGGATGCCGCCGAGCAGCACGGTGTGGAATTCGGTCGCGATCTCGATGTAGTCGGCGCTGCCGCGCGGGCCTTCGCACACCGCCGAGAAATCGAACCACGCCATGCCCTTGGTGCGCGCGCGCACCGGAATCCGGCGGCCGTCGATGACGATGCCGGCATCGCGGTAACGGGTTTCGCCCGGCATGCCGTCGCCGCCGAGTTCGTGCCAACGCGATTCCAGCCAGGCGTCGCTGTCGCCGTCCAGCGGCGCGCGATACACCGGCGAACGGGTGAGCGCGCGCAGGCGGTAATCGTGCGGGCTGTCGAGATGCACGACATTGCAGTGGCGTTCGAGCAGCGCGATCGCAGGCAGGAAGCGCGAGCGCTGCAGGCCGTCCTTGTAGAGTTCCGACGGCGCCGCGTTGGAACTCGTGACCAGGATCGTGCCTTCTTCGAACAGCCGTTCCATCAGGCGACCCAGCAGCATCGCATCGCCGATATCGCTGACGAAGAATTCGTCCAGCACCAGCACGCGCAGCTGCGCGCGCCACTCGCGGGCGATCGCCGCCAGCGGATCGCGTTCGCCCGCGTGCGCGCGCAGGCGTTCGTGGACTTCGCGCATGAAGCGGTGGAAATGCGTGCGCCGTTTTTCGCGGATCGGCAGTCCGGCATGGAACAGATCGATCAGGAAGGTCTTGCCGCGGCCGACGCCGCCCCACAGGTACAGGCCGTTCGGCGATGGCGTGACCGGCTTGCCGAAGAGGGTGTCGAGCAGGCCTTTGCGTTGCGCCGGTGCGCACAGTGCCGCGTGCAGGCGATCGAGTTCGCGCAGGGCCGCATGCTGCGCGGGGTCGTCGTTCCAGTCGCCGCGGGCCACGCCCTCGGCATAGCGCACGGACGGCGCCGCCGCGCCGCCGCTCATCGGGGTGTCGCTCATGATCCGGCGTCGGGCTCCGGCGTCGGCGCGTCCTGCGCTTGCAGATGGCGTTGCACCCCATGTTTGATCGCGCCGCGCAGGTCCATCAGTTTGCGATGGAAGAAATGGCTGGTGTCGGGAATGCGGATCAGCTCGGCCGCGGCCTCCGGCTGCGCCTGCGCAATCTTCGCCAGCCAGTCGTAGACCGCCTGCGGGTCGACGATCTCGTCTTCCTCGCCCTGGATCACCAGCCACGGCATCGTCGGCAGCGCGATGCTGTCGAAATCCCAGCGCCCGGCCGGCGGCGCGATCGAGATCAGCACCGCCGGCTGCAGTTCCGCCGCGCCGCGCAGGCTGACGTAGGCGCCGAAGCTGAAACCCCCCAGCCAGAGCGCCGCGTCCGGGCGCGTCGCGCGCACCCAGGCGACGACGGCGCGGAGGTCGTCCAGTTCGCCCTCGCCGTGGTCGAATGCGCCCTCGGAGGCGCCGGTGCCGCGGAAATTGAAGCGCACGGTGGTGATGCCCAGTTCGCGCAGACTGCGCGCGGCCATCGTCACCACCTTGTTGTGCATGGTGCCGCCCTCGGTGGGCAGCGGATGGCAGAGCACCGCGACGATCGGCAGGGCGGCGACCGGCTGCCCGGCCACTTCGGTGTCGGGCGGATCGACGGCGACTTCGAGCGTGCCGGCCGGGCCCGGCAGGGTCAGGGCGGCAGCGTCGGTTGGAAAGGCGGTAACGGTCATGCGCCGATGATAGCCGGCCGTGCGTTCAGGGCTTCCGCAATTTGAACCCCACCACCAGCGGATCGTGGTCGGAGCTGCGCCAGGGCGCGCGGTCGCCGGGCCGGCTCTGGTAGCCGCGGCTGTCGGGTTCGTCGGCATTGCTGTGCCATTCCGCCGCGCCGACCACGCGCGCAGCCAGTGCGGGGCTGAGCAGGGCGTGGTCGAGACGGCCGGTCAGGCCGTCGTAGACATAGCTGTACGGCACCGGCCCGCGCTGTCCGGCGAAGGCGTCGCGCCAGCCGGCGGCGGTCAGCGTGGTGATGGGATCTTCCATGCTGTAGGCGTTCAGATCGCCGACGATCATCGCCATATCGTTGCCGGAGCGGGTTGGATCGGTGCGTAGCCAAGCATCTAGCCGGCGTGCGGATTCGGTGCGGGTCGCGTTCCAGCAGCTCTGGCCGTCCTTCTGGTCGGCATCGGCGCCGCTGGCGTTGCCGCAGCCTTTGGACTTGAAGTGGTTGGCCACGACCGTGAAGGCGGGGCCGAGGCTCGCACCAACGCCTGCGCGGAAGGTCTGCGCCAGCGGCGGCCGGTTGCGGGTGCCGAACAGGTCGTCGGTCAGCGTCGCGGCGGTGCCGACAGGCGACACCCGCGAGGCGCGGTAGATCAGGCCGACCCGGATCTGGTCGCCGCCCTGGTCGGCGTCGGTGACGATCGCGCGCCAGTCGCCGCCGCCGGCGTTCAGCGCGTCGATCAGCGTGGCGATGGCGGACTCCGGGCCGAAGCCGTCGTTTTCCACTTCCATCAGCGCGGCGATGTCGGGGTTCAGTGCGCGGATCGTCGTGACCAGTCGGGCGCGCTGGGTGTCGAGTTCGGCCGGATTGCGGGCCCCGCGCGAGGTTGGAAAACCGCCGCCCTGGCCATCGCCGTTGAAGAAATTCTCGAGATTGAAGCTGGCGATGCGCACGTCGCCGCCGACTTTCGGCGCCGCTGGCGGTGTCATGCGCCTGAACGCGGGCTTCGCGGTGAGCTGCAGCCGGTAGCTGCCGCCGCGCTGGTCGAGAACGCCTTCCGCCTTCGACAGTCGCGTACCTGTCCGCGGCAGACCGGTCTTGGGGAGGTACCAGATCGAGGCGGGCTGCTCCATGTCGCTGCCGTCGTCCAGACGCAGCGTGCGCCGCGCGTTGTCGGCCGCCAGCGCGCGCGCGGCCTCGCCGGGCGCCACGATGTCGGACGGCGTGCGCAGGCGTTCGCCGAAGTTAACGAATAGTTCGGCGTATTTGTCTGCACGATGGGTGCCGGCCACGGTCAGCGACGCAGTGATGAGAACGCGCATGTTTTCGTAGCGTTCCCAGTCCGGCGGCGCGGCGGCGATGGCGACGGCGCGGACCTTGCCCTTGCCGAGCGGCGTCACGCGCGTCGGCTGGAGCGCCGTACGGGTGCCGTTGCCGGCATTCAGTTCGACCACCGTGCCGCGGATGCGCACGCGCTGGCCGGGGGCCGGTGTGTCCCCGGCAGCCACGAACAGCCCATCGGAGGTCGCCGCGTCGCCGTCGCCGGCGTCCTGCAGGAACCAGCCCTCCAGGCCGTTGCCGGGGGTGATCGTGACCACGCCTTCGACGACGACCTCCCGACCCACCAGTGGGCTGCGCTCGCCGGTGCCCTGCACCTTGCCGATGGCGATCGGGGCGTCCTGCGCCGATGCGGCGGCCGCAACGAACAGGCCGCCGAAGCAGAGCAGGGATAGCGAAGATGGAAGTGGGCGGCGCATGCGGCGGATGTCCAAAAGATCGATCTCTGGTCCAGAAGCGGGAGGCGGAACGGACAACGCCGCCCGGAGGCGGCGTTGCGGTAGCGGTACGTTGAAGCGGGCGCCGGGCTCAGACCTGATCCAGCATCCAGTCGACGGTGGCCTTGACCTGATCGTCGGTCAGGGCCGGGTTGCCGCCCTTGGCCGGCATCACGCCGGCGCTGCCGGTGTAGCCTTCGATCGCGTGCTTGTGCAGCGTCTCCTTGCCCTGGCCGGCGCGGGCGCCCAGACCCGCGGCGGTGAGCATCGGCGCGCCGCCGACGCCAGCCTTGTGGCAGGCCGCGCAGAGGCTGTCGTAGATCACCGCGCCATCCAGCGTGCCGCCGTAGGCGACCTGCGAGGCCGCAGCGGCTTTGGCGGCAGCGTCCGCGGCGGCCTTGGCGGCTTCGCCGCTGGCGCCCGCGAATACCGCGCCCGCAGGCGCGATCCGGTTTTCGGTGCGTTTCGCTTCGATCGGGCTCACCTCTTGCGGCAGCTCGCCGTGCAGATAGACCGAGAACAGGATCAGGCCCAAGGTCACCGCCATGAGAAAGGCGATCACCATCGAAAAATGCTTCAGAAAGTCCAGATCGTAATTGCGCACGACTCACCCGGAAAAAACGACATGATTGGCGGGGCGGCCGGGCTGCGGCCGCACGATCCGCGCAGTATAAAGGCTGTGGCGCCCCGGATTCGAGCCCGTTGCGGAAATGCGGGCCGGTCCGTGTGCTTGGCCGGTGCCTGCGGGCATGCAGCCCGCGGATCGGCGACCGCCGGCCCCAACGCACATCGCCCGGGTTTGCCGGGCGATGTGGTTCCAACCTCGATCTCGTGGATCGCGGCCGATGGCCGCGACCGCGCAGCGCTTATTTCAGGCCAGAGCTGATCGCTTCGGCCAGGCTGCCCTGGGCATCGTCGCCGCTGAATTCCCAGAAGAACGCGCCGCCCAGGTTCTGGGCCTTCACGTAATTCATCTTGGTGCGGATCAGCGCCGGCGTGTCGAAGCTCCAGAACGTGCTGCCGTTGTACATCCACGTGGCCATCGCATCGTTGTCGGTGTAGACGGGCCAGTTGAGGTTCTTCAATACCTTGTAATCCTCGATCCCGGCCTCGTAGGTGCCCGGGGCGGCGCTGCCGCTCTGGTAGAGCCCATTGGTGCCGCCGTTGGGCACGTTGGTCCAGCCGCGGCCGTAGAAGCCGATGCCCAGCGTCAACTTCGAGGCCGGCACGCCGCGCGCGAGGAAGGCTTCGATGGCGTCGTTGCTGTTGTAGAACTTCTGGTCGCCCGGCGCCGGATCGCGCGGCGATGCGAACAGCGCCGAATGATGGTTGGTGGTCGGGTCGAACGCGCCATGGAAGTCGTAGGTCATCACGTTGATGAAATCGAGCGACTGGTGGTAAATCCCCGGATCGGTGGCGCGGATCTTGTCGATGCCGGCGCCGGCGGCGATGGTCAGCAGCAGCCCGGGGCGCACCGCATTGAGCTGGGTGCGGAATTCCGCGAGCAGCGCGTTGAAGTTGGCCCGGTCTTCCGCCGATCCGCAGCTGAGGCCGCAGGCGTTGGGGTATTCCCAGTCGATGTCGATGCCGTCGAACACGCCCGCCGCCGCGCCGGGGCCGCCGGCGCCGTCGGTGACCGGCAGGTTGCCGCGGATGTAGGCGTCCACGCACGACGCGACGAAGGCCTGGCGGTTCTCGGGACGCGCCGCGCTCGCGAAGCCGCGCGACCAGGTCCAGCCGCCGAGCGAGATCAGCACTTTCAGTCCGGGATACTTCGCTTTCAGCTGCTTGAGCTGGTTCCAGTTGCCGCGCAGCGGCTGGTCCCAGGTGTCGGCAGCGCCGCTGACGCTTTCGCCCGCGGCGAAGGCCTTGGTGTAATCGGCGAAGGCATCGCCGCCGGCGCCGGTGTTCGGATCGGACGGGATGGTCAGGCCGACTTCGCAGCGATTGTTGCGCACGTTGCCGAACGCGTAGTTGATGTGGGTGAGCTTGGCGGCCGAGCCGCTGGTGTCGATATTGCGCACCCGGTAATTGCGGCCGTAGATGCCCCACTGCACGAAATAGCCGATCACGCGCTTGCTGCCCGGCGGCGGCGTGGTGGTGGTGCGGGCGGCGATTTCGCCGCTCTGCGCGGACGCATTGCCGGCGTTGTCGCGGGCGCGCACCCGGAAGGTGTACGGGGTATTCGCGCTCAGGCCACTGCTGGTGTGGCTGGTCGTGGTGGGCGACGCCACCAGGCTGCCGTTGCGGTACACGTCGTAACCGGCCACGCCGCTGCCGCCGACGTTGTCGGTGGCCGCATTCCACTGGATGGAGATGCTGTTGCTGGTCTGCGAAGGCGACGTCAGGCCCGAAGGCACGCTGGGTGCGGTGGTGTCGGTCGGCGGCATGCCGTTCACGGTGACGGTCGCGGTGGCCGAGGTCGCCGTGGCGCCCTGGTTGTCGGTCGCGACCGCGCGGAAACCGTGGGTGCCGGCGGTGGCGCCGCTCCAGGTCGCGCTGTAGGGCGCGGCGGTGTCCACGCCGAGCGAGGTCGTGCCGCGGAAGAATTCCACCCGCGCGACGCTGCCGTCGGGATCGCTGGCGTTGGCGCTCACGGCGATGTTCGCGCCGGCATTGAACGTGGCGCCGTTGGCGGGGGCGGTCAGCGCGATCGTCGGCGACTGGTTGCCGCCGGTGCCGCAGCTGCCGAGATCCTTGTACCAGCCGCAGGAAGTGCAGTAGGTGGGCGCCGCATTCCAGATCGGAATATTCGCCTCGTACAGCCTGCCCTGATAGACCATCTTGTCGCCCGGGTTGTAGACCGTGCTGGCATTCCAGGCCGGGATGCCCGCGCAGCTCACGGTCTGCGCCATTGCGTTGAAACTCCACGCGGCCGCGATCGCGAACGACAGCAGCCATCGCTTGCCGGATCTTGTTGAGTACAGCATTGCGCTTCTCCATTGCGTTGGGTTGAACACGAAGACCGGCCCGCATCGGGTCCGGTCGCGATTCCCCTGCATTCCCTGATCCATGCGATGCCGTTTCGGATGCCGGCCCGGCTGAAGCGGGAACGGCGCATCGCATGCAACTACATCAATGTTCGACGTCGACGGCAGATCTGGATTGCCTGCCTGACGACCTGCGACTGCGGCCTGCACGGTGCCGCGTGGGTGTTGCGCGCGCATTGCCGCAGAGCAATGCGGATGCCACCGGCAGGCAGTACGGCACCAGCCGTCCGGGTGCAGGCTGGGTTGCGGTGACAACGTTGTCAACAGGTGGTGTTCGAGTCTGCGGATTCGCTCACAGAATCGGGGCTTATGCCGTTTTGTTACTTCGGCGGCACTCCGTTCGGGCGCAATGGCTTCGAAGCGCCGTTGCGCGACGCCCGCATATGCTGCAAGGGATTGAGCGGATGCGGTTATCCGCCGCAGTGCGAGGTAGCCGGGCGTTACGCCCCGTAGAACAGCGCGCCGTCGCCGCGTTCGGCTGCTTCCTGGAAAAACGCCGACAGCACGTCGTACTGGTCGATCAGGTCGCCTTCCTCATGCTGATACACCGCCTGGTGATACAGGCCCGCATCCTCGTCGATCGCGCGCAGCGCTTCGCGCACGCGCGCACGACTCCAGGCGGACAGTTCCTTCGCCTGTTCCTTCACCAGTTCGGGCGAAACGAAGTCGCAGCCGTTGCTCAACACGCCATCGGCGACGCCGTCGCTGCGGAAACCGACTTCGTCGAGGATATGCCGCAAGACATCCCAGGCGGTGTCCACGTCGATCGAGGCCGTGCAGCGTTCTTCGCCCTCGACCCACTTGTCGATCAGATCTTGGTCTTCCCGCATCGCGTCGAGATCCTTCGGCGAGAAGGCCTGGAAAAACATGTTCATGCTCATGATGGGAAGGTTCCTGGTGACGATGCGGGAATGATGTCGGAACGGCCGCGTTCGCGAAAGCGTCGCGGTGGGCGGCAGGCCGGTTCGGAAGCGGTGTTCAACCGCGCGCGGCGCTTCGCACGCGCTCCCAGTCCAGATCGAAGCGGGCGAGGTATTTGCGCAGGCGGTCGGCGTCGTTGGTGCTGCTGCGCTGCGCGCGCGACACCGCGAACAGCGTGCGCCCCGCGTCCGACAGCGACTTCGCCTGCATGCAGACGCGCACCACGTCCTCCAGCTGCGAGCGGTCGAAGCGATCGAGTCCGGCGACGCCATCGCCCAGCAGCGCATCCAGTGGCGACGGTGTGCTGCCTGCGCGCCACAGTCCACGCAGCCGCGCGATTTCCTCTTCGACCAGTTCGATCTGGATGCGGCCGGCATTCGCCAGCGTGGCCATGCGCATCACCGCAGCGCCAAGGTCGCGGAAGTTGCCGGCCCAGCGCGCCTCGGGGCTGGTCGCGAACGCGAGAAACCGCGTCCGCGCTTCGCGGTTGAACGCGACGCGCTGATGCTGGTCGCGGCTCCAGCGTTCGAGTTCGAAATCGAGATTGGGCTCGATGTCCTCGCTGCGCTCCGCCAGGCCCGGCAGGCGATAGGTCCACAGATTGAGCCGCGCCAGCAGGTCGTCGCGGAACCTCCCCTGCATCACCGCGTCCTGCAGATCGCGGTTGGTGCCGGCGATCAGCTGGAAGTCGCTCTCGACCTCCTTGTCGCTACCCACCGGCGGGAAGCGCTTTTCTTCCAGCGCGCGCAGCAGCAGCGCCTGTTCGTCCAGGCCGAGTTCGCCGATCTCGTCGAGAAACAGAAGCCCCTGATGCGCCGAACGCAAGAACCCGGCGCGGTCGCTGCCTGCGCCGGTGTACGCGCCCTTGATGTGCCCGAACAGCGCGCTCATCGCGCCGTCGCCGCGCAGCGTGGCGCAGTTCACTTCGACGAACCGTCCGGGCAACTGATGCTTGAGTTTCTTCAGCTCGAACACGCGCTTGGCGAGTTGGCTCTTGCCCGCGCCTGTCGGCCCCATCAACAGCATCGGCGCCTTCGAGCGCGTGGCCACGGTCTCGATCTGCTCGATCATCCGGTTGAATGCGGCATTGCGCGTGGCGATACCGCTCTTCAGAAGGTCGCGGTCTTCCAGCGTTTGCTGCCGGAATCGCTGTGCGATCAGGTCGTAGCGCGACAGATCCAGATCGATGATCGCGAAGCTGCCGATCTGGCCGGACGCCTGTTTGCGCGGCGGCGACGTCTGCAGCAGCCGGCCGGGGAAATGCCGGCTCTCGGCGAGCAGGAACCAGCAGATCTGCGACACGTGCGAGCCGGTGGTGATGTGGATGTAGTAGTCCTCATCGTCCGGCTTGAACGCATAGCCGCGCAGGAAATCGTGCAGCGTCGAATAGACGCCCTCGAAATCCCAGGGGTCGGCCAGGAAAGTGTCGTGCCGGCGCAGCGTGGATTCGGGAGAGATCTGCGCGAAGTCTTCCGCCACCGTCTGCGCAAGGCGGCCGTAACGGCGCTCGTCCAGCAGCAGCTCGAAGCGGTCGACCACGAAGTCCTCGTGCATGCCCAGCGAGACCGTGGGCCGCCATTTCTCCCAACGCCCCGGGCCGCTGCCGGCGTCGAGCTGGGTGCCGAGCATGCCGAAGATGACTTGCTGCTTGCGCACGATCTTTCCGGATAAGAAACGAGACTTGAATATACGTTTCCGAGGAAAAGATAACCAGCACCGGAAGGTAGTATTCCAATAATATCTTTGTAAATCAATTCGATATCGGAAAATCGGTCGAGTTGGCACGGCGATTGCAATGCACAGCTCGAACCCAACGGGCATTCCCGCAAGGAGCCGATCATGGCCAATAACACTCTCTTCGCTTCCACCCGCGGCCCGATCCTGCCGGCCGCGATCACCCAGAACGAGGCCGGCGGCCTCGCCTACGCCCGCAAGCCGCAGGCGGCCTTGGCGCTGTACGCGGCGACGGGCTGCTTCAACGGCACCTTCTACGCCAGCGCCGAGACGCAGCTGGAGATGGCGTTGACGCTGTGCGCCCAGGTCGATCCGGGCTTCGTCGCCCGCACCGCGATCTACGCCCGCCAGACGGCGCATATGAAGGACATGCCGGCGCTGTTGCTCGCGAGTCTATCGGTGCGCGATCGCGATGCGTTCGCCGCGGCGTTCCCGCGCGTGGTCGACAACGGCCGCATGCTCCGCAACGTCGTGCAGATCCTGCGCAGCGGCCGCGTCGGTCGCAAGTCGCTGGGTTCGCAGCCGAAGCGTCTGGTGCGCGAGTGGCTGGAGCGCGCGTCGGTGGTGCAGATCATGAACGCCGCGATCGGCAACGCACCGTCGCTGGCGGACGTGATCAAGATGGTCCATCCCAAGCCGGCCGACGCCGAACGCGAAGCGCTGTACGTCTGGGTGATCGGAAAGTACTGCGACGAGTCGAAGCTGCCGGAGCAGGTGCGCGCCTACGAGGCGTTCAAGCGCGACCCGGAGAATCCGCTGCCGGATCTGCCCTTCCAGTACTACACGTCGCTGCCGTTGACGCAGTCGCACTGGAAGACGCTGGCGATGAATGCCTCGTGGCAGTCGCTGCGCCAGAACCTCAATCACTTCGCGCGACATGGCGTGTTCGAGGACGCGGCCGTGCTGCGCAAAGTGGCGGCGAAGCTGAGCGATGCGAACGAGATCCGCCGCGCTCGCGTGTTTCCGTATCAGCTGTTGACCGCGTTCCAGGCGACGTTGAAGCTGCCGAACGCGATCGGTGCGGCGCTGCAGGACGCGATGGAAATCGCGACCCGCAACGTGCCGGCGCTGCAGGGCGACGTGGTGGTGACGGTGGATGTGTCGGGTTCGATGGCGTCGCCGGTCACCGGCTATCGCAAGGGGTCGACCACCGCGACCCGCTGCGTGGACGCGGCGGCGCTGGTCGCGGCCTGCATCCAGCGCACGCATCCGGGTGCGCGGGTCATGCCGTTCGATACCGACGTGCGCGAGCTGCGACTGAACCCGCGCGACAGCGTGATGACCCAGGCGCGGCAGTTGGCGAAGTTGTGCGGTGGCGGCACCAACGTGAGCGCGCCGCTGGCGAAGTTGAATCGCGAGCGGGCGAAGGTCGATCTGCTGGTATTGGTATCGGACAACGAAAGTTGGCGCGACACCCGCAGCGGCGGCGCCACCGAGACCATGCGCCAGTGGGAAAAGATCAAATCGCGCTGTCCGCAGGCGAAGCTGGTGTGTATCGATCTGCAGCCGGTCGCGACCAGCCAGACTGTGGAGCGGAACGACGTGCTGCACGTTGGCGGTTTCAGCGATGCGGTATTCGATCTGATCGCGAATTTCGCTGCGGAAGGCGCCGGGGCGCAGCGTTGGGTCGACAAGATCGCCAGCATCGAGTTGTGAAGTTCAAAGCCCGGCCGGCAATGGGGCCGGCCGGGCGAGGGGAGGGAGAGATATTCGGTTGTTTTGCTGTCGGTGATCGCGAATGCATTGGGAACTACAGACTATTCATCTCCGGGTCGCGGGTTCGACTCCCGCCTGTCGAAAGACGGTAGCTCAGTCGGTAGAGCAGGATGTTCCCTCACTTTTGTCGCGATTGCCGCCAGTTTTCCATTGTTGTCGTCCCGAGCATAGCGAGGGATCTGCTTATGATGTTCGATGCAGGAAAAGCAGGTCCCTCGCTATGCTCAGGATGACAGGACTTGAAAGTAATCCACGGTTTCATTTCGTCGGCCACGAATGCCGATGGAACTACATGATTTCTTGGTCGCGGGTTCAAATCCCGCCCGTCGCAAGACGGTAGCTCAGCCCGGTAGAGCCAGAAAATGTTCCATCATTCTTGTCGTAGTTGGCGATCTTTTCATCGCAATTCATTGTTGTCAGCCGCAGGCGCGGCATCGTTCGCGTCGCAGATTGATTTTCTGCGTGGGCCGGTTCGAATCCCGCCCGTCGCAAGACGGTAGCTCAGCCTGGTAGAGCAGGAAAATGTTTCATCACACTTGTCGTGTACGACGATCATCAGATTCGGATCGATATGAGGGCAGTAAAGCACTTCAGGCGACTGCGATGTCACCGCTGGAAACAATCGGGGCATATCGCGCTCTGGCGTTACAAAGAGCGCAATTACGATGGTTGGCATCTCACCGCTGATGCGAATGGATGCGAGTCGCTGGCCGCACTGATCGAAGCGATGATGGTCGACGGGCCGGGCGCTTCGCGTTCGATCATGATCGAACGACCGACGAGGGCAGTGCGCTCGGTGCCGAGATCGCCGGAATGGGCGATTACTGTTCCAGCCGCTTGGCAGCTCAGCGTCGGTGCCGATATATCGGACTGGCGATTTCCGGAAACATCGGAATACGCAGAGCTGTGTATCGGCGCGGACTGGTTGCCTCTCCTGGCCGATAGCGTACGGAGCATCGGCCGAGGCATCGGCGACTACTCGATCGGCGACACGGATGGGGGCAACCTTCCGCTCTGGTTCTGGCGGTAAAGCAAGAGATACAAAAATAATCTTTTCGCGGCGAATGCAGATGGAACTACATGGTTCCCCTCACGGGTTGGGTTCAAGTCCCACTGCGCAAACGGCGAAAGCCGGGCGTGCAGAGCGTTCCATCACCCTTGTCGCCGCACCTTTTCATCAATGCGAGAATGCACCATGACCACCGAACACTACGATGTCATCCACGAACCGGGCGGCGTGCCGATCAAGCTGTGGACCCGCGGCGTGCCGCTGGAGGACGAGGCGCGCCAGCAGTTGCAGAACATCGCCAAGCTGCCCTTCATCCACCGCTGGATCGCGGTGATGCCCGACGTGCATCTGGGCAAGGGCGCGACCGTGGGCTCGGTGGTGCCGACCATTGGCGCGATCGTGCCGGCTGCGGTGGGCGTGGATATCGGCTGCGGCATGATCGCGGCGCGCACCACGCTGGTCGCGAGCGATCTGCCGGATAACCTCGCGGAGATCCGCAGCGCGATCGAATGCGCGGTCCCGCACGGCCGCACGGCGCAGCGACATGCGCGCGACAAGGGCGCGTGGGAGAACGCCCCCGAGCTTGCGGTCGAAGGCTGGTCGCAGCTGGTCGCCGATTTCGAGAAGATCTGCGAGCGCCATCCGCGGCTGAAGAACACCAACAACCTCAAGCACCTCGGGACGCTGGGCACCGGCAACCACTTCATCGAGATCTGTCTCGACGAGGCGCAGCGCGTCTGGTTCATGCTCCACTCCGGTTCGCGCGGCGTCGGCAACGCCATCGGCACGCACTTCATCAACCTCGCGAAGGAGGAAATGCGCCGCTGGATGATCAATCTGCCGGACCAGGATCTGGCGTATCTGCCGGAGGGCAGCCAGCACTATGCCGACTACGTGTTCGCGGTCGATTGGGCGCAGCGTTACGCGCGCATCAACCGCGAGATCATGATGCGGCATGTGGTGGAAGCGGTGCGCCAGGTCATTCCCAAGCCGTTCGAGGCGCAGGCCGAAGCGGTGAACTGTCATCACAACTACGTCAACCGCGAGCATCACTTCGGCAAGGACGTGCTGGTGACCCGCAAGGGCGCGGTGAGCGCGCGCAAGGGCGAGCTGGGCATCATCCCGGGTAGCATGGGCGCGAAGAGCTTCATCGTGCGCGGGCTGGGCAATGCCGACAGCTTCCACAGCTGCAGCCACGGCGCCGGCCGGGTGATGAGCCGCACCCAGGCCAAGAAGCTGATCAGTCTCGACGATCACCTCAAGGCCACCGCGCACGTGGAATGCCGTAAGGACGCGGACGTGGTGGACGAGTCGCCGGCGGCGTACAAGTCCATCGACGCGGTGATGGAAGCGCAGAAGGATCTGGTCGAGATCGTGCATACGCTGCGGCAGGTGGTGTGCGTCAAGGGCTGAGTCTCCCGCGGGAGACGATATGACAAAATGGGGAACAGACCGGGCGGAAAGCGATTTCCGCCCGGTTTTCATGAGCGAACAAAATGGACATGATCGAAATCGACGGCGCGGCCGGCGGCGGACAGCTGCTGCGCACCGCGCTGAGCCTGAGCCTGTGCACCGGCACGGGCTTCACCATGCAGCAGATCCGCGCGAAGCGTTCGCGACCGGGACTGATGCGCCAGCATCTGACCGCAGTGAAGGCCGCGGCGCGGATCGGCAATGCCTGCACGCACGGTGCGGAACTCGGCGCGACCACGCTGCGCTTCGAGCCGGGCGTGGTGGTGCCGGGCGATTACGCGTTCGCCACCGGCAGCGCCGGCTCCGCGACGCTGGTGCTGCAGACCGTGCTGCCGCCGCTGTGGCGCTGCGACGCGCCGTCGCGCCTGCGCCTGGAGGGCGGCACCCATAATCCGCTGGCACCGAGCGCCGACTTCATCGCCGACAGCTATCTGCCGGCGCTGGTGCGCATCGGCATCGAGGCGTCGATCGAACTGGAACGCCCGGGATTCGCGCCCGCCGGCGGCGGCATCCTGCATGCGACGGTGTCGCCCGCGCCGACGCTGCGCCACGCGGAATTCATCGAACGCGGCGACCTCCAGTCGATCGATGCGGTGGCGATGTTGTCGGGCCTGGCCATGAGCATCGGCCAGCGCGAGCTTGAGACGCTTGCGAAGCGCCTGCAGCTGAAGTCCGACGCCCTGCATCTGCGCGAAGTGCGCCCGTCGCTCGGCCCGGGCAATACGCTGTTGCTGAAGGTCCGTCATGAACACCATGCCGAGACTTTCACCGGCCACGGCGAGCGTGCGCTGTCCGCGGAAAAGGTCGCGACGCGGCTGGCGGGCGAAGCGCGGACGTATCTGAAAAGCGGCGCCTGCGTCGCCGAGCATCTTTCCGATCAGCTGTTGCTGCCGATGGCGCTGGCCAGCGGCGGCGCGTTCACTACGCCTACGATCAGCGAGCACCTGCGCAGCAATGCGCGGCTGATCGAGAAATTCCTGCCGGTGGAGATCGAATGGGTGGAGCAGCGCGCGGGCGTGTGGAGGGTCAGCGTGGCTTCGTAAGCGCGTCGCTTCCTGCTGCCATCGTTCGGCAGGCCCGCTTTCCTTGTCGTGTCCCATCCACGAAAGAAGGAGACGCCGATCCGGAACGAGCCACGGACAAGAGCGATGTCTCGCACCGTTGGCAATCGGACATCGCAAGACATCGCTGATGTCCGCTTCGACTGCCTTGCGGATTTCCATCGTCCCGTGAGGCGATGTCGAAAGCCTTTTCAAGGCTGGCGGACCACACGGAAAGCGCAGCAGCGACAGTCATCGACATGTTCCGAACGGGCATTGGTCACGCATCCGCGCGAAAGATCGCAGGATGTCGCGAAGCGACGCGCGCCGCCGCATGCGCTCGCATAGGATCGCTTCACTCCGCGACCGCACCGGAAGCATCGCTGTCGTTGGAGGAGAGCGACAGAAACGCCTTGGCACGGTCCGCCGCTTGTCGTCGCGCGCCCCCGATGGCGACGCGAAACGTCATGCCTGCGCCGCGCAGAGGCGATATCCATACCCCCACAAGGAGAAGCATCATGAAAAAGCTGATGAAAGGAATGATCGTCCTCGTCGCGTGCCTGTTCGCGAGTACCGCCTCGGCGCAGAACTGGCAGTTGGCATGGAGCGACGAGTTCAACGGAACGATCGGGCCGGATTGGGTGTTCGAGACCGGCAACGGCGCGGGCGGCTGGGGCAACAACGAGCTGCAGTATTACCGGCGCGAGAA
Source organism: Pseudomonadota bacterium (assembly GCA_040386495.1). GTDB lineage: Bacteria > Pseudomonadota > Gammaproteobacteria > Xanthomonadales > Xanthomonadaceae > Lysobacter_I. The sequence continues at coordinate 9,905 of JAZKFJ010000028.1, read as the reverse complement.
TGCCGGCATCGAGAACAACGCGCTGGTGATCAACGCGAAGCGCGAGGATTTCGGCGGTTACCGCTACACCTCCGCGCGCATGAAGACCCAGGGCGTCCGCACGTTCAAGTACGGGAAGATCGAAGCGCGGATGAAGCTGCCGTCGTTCATGGGCGCATGGCCGGCGTTCTGGATGCTGGGCGCCAATCTGCCGCAGGCCGGCTGGCCCGCGGCCGGCGAGATCGACGTGATGGAGCACGTCAACAACGAGGACCGCACCTACGGCACCATCCACTGGAGCGACAACAACGGCAACTACGCGCAGTACGGCGGCAACACGCCGATCACCGTCGCCGACTGGCACGTGTACGCCATCGAATGGGATGCGAACGCGATCCGCTGGTACGTCGACGGCAACAAGTTCCATGAAGTGAACATCCAGAACGGCATCAACGGCACCCAGGAATTCCACAACGACTTCTTCCTGTTGCTGAACTTCGCCATCGGCGGCAACTGGCCGGGCTTCACCGTCGACGAATCGCGTTTGCCGTCGAAGATGCTGGTCGATTACGTGCGCGTCTACAGAGCGGGCGCCGGTGGCACCGGCGTCGCCACCGCCTATCAGGACTGCAACTACGGCGGTTACGCCGTGGCCTTGCCCGAAGGCAGCTACACGCTGGCGCAGTTGCAGGCGCGAGGCGTGCGCAACGACGATCTGTCCTCGCTGCGCGTGAACGCCGGTTACCAGGTCAAGCTGTACCAGGACGACAATTTCACCGGCCCCAGCGTCACCAAGACCGCCGATACCGCATGCCTGGTCGGCGATGGCTTCAACGATCGCGCCACTTCGCTGGTGGTCTCGCGCGTCAACCAGGCGTGGTCGCTCACGCTGCAGGCTGAGAACTTCAGCGCCCAGAACGGCGTACAAATCGAAGCGTGCTCGGAAGGCGGCTCCAACCTCGGCTGGATCGACACCGGCGACTGGGTGGCCTACAACGGCATCGCCTTCCCCTCCAGCGGCAACTATCGCGTGGAATATCGCGTCGCCAGCCCCGGCGGCGGCACGCTGTCCCTCGACCTCAACGCCGGCGGCATCCTGCTGGGCCAGGTGCAGGTGCCGGCCACCGGCGGCTGGCAGAACTGGACCACCGTCTCGCACACCGTCAGCGTGGCCGCAGGCACCCACAACGTCGGCCTGTACGCCGCGCAAGGCGGCTGGAACATCAACTGGATCCGCATCACGCGGCTCTGAGCATCGGGTTTGCGGAACGGGCGTCGCCGTGAGGCGGCGCCCGTTTTCGTTTCGATAGGCCTGCTGGCGGCTTCGCCGTTTGCGCCGGAAGCGACGCAGCGGTGCGTCAAAGATCAAGTGACCAGCACGCGAACGCGGAAGTTCTGCTGTTCTTCTTGATGGGTATCGCTGCGCTCAACCCATCCCGCCTTGCTGGCTTGCTATGATCACGAACGACGCGAAATGATCGCGATCGTTCGATCTGCATTGTCATGCCTCGCACGTCGCAAATTGCATCCCACTCGCTACAGGTACGGGACTGCTCATGATCGCAATCCAAGCCCGATGATCTCGAAACTCCCGCCCTGGGTCTGGACCGGCACGTGGGTGCTCGCCTTCATCGCGGGCATCGTCAATATCGTCGGGCTGATGGGCTTCGAGCATCAGGCCATCACCCATCTCACCGGCAACACGTCGTTGCTGGCCGAGGCCTTGGCTACACGGGATCCCGCGGCGATGCTGCACTTCGCGGCGCTGATCGGCGCTTTCGTCGCGGGTGCCGTGATCAGCGGCATATTGGTCCAGGACAGCGCGCTGCAGCTCGGTCGCAGGTATGGGGTCGCCCTGTTGATGGTGTCGTTGCTGCTGTTCGCCGCGGTGCCGCTGCTTCGGCACGACAGTGCGTACGGCATGTATGCGGCGGCCTGTGCGATGGGTCTGCAGAATGCGATGATCAGTACGTACAGCGGCGCGGTGGTGCGCACCACGCATGTGTCCGGCATGTTCACGGATCTCGGCATCTTCCTGGGCCACCGCCTGCGCGGGCTGCCGGTCGACTCCCGGCGCTTGCGGCTTTGCCTGATCGTGATCTCCGGTTTTCTCTGCGGCGGTATCGCCGGTGCGTTCGCCTTCCAGGCGTTCGGCTATTTCGCGCTGTTGTTTCCGGCAAGCCTGACCGCCGTTGTGTCTATCGCTTACGGCTTGTACCAGGCGAATAAAGTCCGGATGCGATAAACGCATTCGTCGCGACATCCAGCGCACGGCGTCGAAATGCTGCCGCTATCGGCGTCCCAGGCAATGCCACCTCATCCGAACCACGGCGCCACAAAGCGGGTATCGTGTCGCCACGGGGCGGGGAGCCCTGTCATCCGCGGCATCACAGGGGCATCGCAACGATTCAAGGGAATTACGGCCCCACGAGCGCCCATTCGCGCGTTCGTGCCGTTCCATACCTTCAGACAAGGAGATCCGTCATGCAGCATCGTTCTTTCAAGTCCGCATCGTCCGTTCCGGGCACGCTCAGCGCGTTGGCGCTCGCGATGTTGATCGCGGCGCCCGCGTTCGCCGCCGATGGCGACCCGCCCGCTCAACCGCCTCCCGACCGCGTGGTCGCCGATCCCGTTCTGGTACCGATGTTGCGCAGCGCGCCGCCCATCGAAGGGACGCGCGTGCTGAAGAGCGCAGGCCTGTCGGCCGCGCCGCCGCCGCCGACCGACAAGGATCCGCTGCTCAACATCCGCCTCACCGACGGCTGGATCTACAACCCGGCGAGCCAGCGTTTCGATCGCGTGCGCCTGCGCAGTTATGTCGCCGAAGGCGCGGCGCCGAATCCGTTCACGCCGTTCGTCGCGCCGACCCTGCGCACGCGGCCGGGCGAAACCGTACGGGTCGGATTGAACAACGAACTGGCGCCCGAGCCCAACTGCAAGCCGTCGAACATCAACACGCCGCACTGCTTCAACTCGACCAACCTGCATTCGCACGGGCTGTGGGTCAGCCCCAGCGGCAACAGCGACAACGTGCTGATCACCATCCGTCCCAAGGTCGCGTTCGAGTACGAATACAACATTCCGGCGACGCATCCGGCGGGCACGTTCTGGTATCACCCGCATCAGCACGGTTCCACTGCGCTGCAGGTGTCCAGCGGCATGGCCGGCGCGCTGATCATCCACGGCGAGCGCGCGCCGACACCGACCCGCAGCGGCGATATCGACACGCTGCTGCGCGACGAGACCGGCACCGCGTTCCGCGAGCGCGTGGTGTTGTTCCAGCAGGTGGCGTATGCCTGCCGCGAGAATCCGGACGATCCGAAATCGCCGATCAAGACCAACGCCAACGGCACATGGTTCTGCGGTCCCAACGATGTCGGCACCATCGAAAATTATGACCAGCTGGGCAACAAGGTCTGGGGGCCGTCGGGCCGCTACACCAGCATCAACGGCCAGATCCTGCCGCGCTTCACCGATGCCATCGCCGGCCGCGTGGAGCGCTGGCGCAATATCCACGCCGGCATCCGCGATTCGATCAATCTGCAGTTCGTTCCGATGCGCAAATCGGCGAAGCCCGAATCGCTGCGCAACCTCAGCCAGCATGCGGAGTGGATTTCGCAGAACTGCGTGGGCGCGCCGCTGACCCAGTTCGAGATCGCCAGCGACGGCCTGACCCACGGCCAGGCGATCCGCAAAAACCAGACGATTCTGCAGCCCGGTTATCGCAGCGATCTGCTGATGGTGTTCCCGAACGCGGGCGAATACTGCGTGATCGACGGCAATCTGCCGGCGATCGATTCGGTGAGCGGCGATGCCGAAAGCCGGCGCCTGCTGGGCACGGTGTCGGTGTCGGCGGGTTTGCCGGTCGGCAACGACCCCACGGCGTATCTGACCAAAGTGCTGACGACCGCCGCGCGGCAGTGGATGCCCAGCGACGTGAAGCAGAAAGTGACGGAGGATCTGGCGCGCGATCTGCGCCTGGATGCGTTCCTGCCGCACGCCACGATCGGCGATGAGGAACTGGCCGAAGCCGAACGCAAATCGAAGTGCGCGCCGAAGTGCGGGCAGGAAGTGGTGTTCGATATCGCCGGCGGCAAATTCATGGTCAATGGCGAAGCCTACGACCCCAAGAGTTCGCGCGACCTGATCCTCGGCAACGTCGAGGAATGGAAACTCACCTCACTGGCGGGCAGCCATCCGTTCCACATCCACGTCAACCCGTTCCAGGTGTCGCGGATCCTCGATCCGCAGGGCGTGGACGTGAGCGTGCCCGGCAGCGGCGATAGCGAATACGCAGGCACGAAAGGCATCTGGAAGGACACGCTGTTCGTCAAGGGCGGCTACACGCTGTACGTGCGCACGCGCTACCAGCGCTACATCGGCGAATACGTGCTGCACTGCCACATCCTCGATCATGAGGACCAGGGCATGATGCAGAACGTGCGCGTGCTGCTGCCCGATGGTCAGGGCGGCGCGGTCGGCAACGGACACCACTGAGCCGCGCTGTCGCCGCATTCGCGGTAGCTTCTGCTGCGACGCGCGCGCCACGGACGCGTCGCATGCGATACCGGCCATCGAAACGCCGGGGGTATGCTGTGGCATCCCCCGGCCTGTCGCCGGGAAGACGCAGGGAGCAGGCGAATGGCGACGATCAAGACGAGCGTTTCGAAGCGGGCGGCCTCCGCGAAAAAGACCGCGAAAAAGACCGCGCCGAAGTCGCCGGTATCCAAACGCGCGTCGGCCGCGACATCGCTGCCGAAACCGCCGTCGCCGAAATACGACGTGCGCGGCATCATCCTGGACCTGGGCGAGGCGCTGCCGGCCCCCGCACGCGCGGAGATCATGGCGCGTCTGCGCGACGAAGTCCCCGAGTTCGCCGCGCTGACTACCGCGCAATCGTCCGCGGATCCGCTGGGCGATGGCGCCAGCGATGTGCTGGTGGCTTTCGCTCCGGGCACGCGCATCGGCATCGCGAAGACCTGGAACGCCGTGCACGCGCTGCTGCGGCATCCGCTGGTGGCCGACAGCGAACCGGCGGTGGGCTACGACATGCCGCCATCGCCGCCCGCGATGGCCAAGCATTCCGGAGGCGGCGGCGACACGCATCTGCCCGGGTCCGATCCCCGCGAATGGTCGACGCAGGCTGTGGGCGCGGACGTTGCGCGGACGCGGTTCGGCGTGACCGGCGCCGGCGTGCGCGTGGCGCATCCCGATACCGGCTACACGCTGCATCCGCAGATCGCGGGACCGCGGCTGCGGATCGCCGACGGCTACGATTTCGTGGACGACGATCCCGATCCGCGCGACCCGCTGACCGGCAGTTTTCCCGGCCACGGCACCGCCACCGGCAGCGTGATCTTCAGCGGCGCCGCGCCCGGGTTGCACGGCATCGCGCCCGGCGCCGAACTGGTGCCGCTGCGGGTGTCGGGCTCGGTGATCCATTTCAATTTCAGCAATCTGATCCAGGCGCTTTATCGTGCCCGCGACCGCGGCTGCCACGTGGTCTCGATGAGTCTGGGCGGCCCGTGGGCAGGACGTTCGCTGTCGCGTGCGGTCGACCAGCTGGTCGCGGAGGGCCTGATCCTGTTCGCCGCCGCGGGCAACCACACGAAGATGGTCATCTTCCCCGCGCTGCTCGACAACGTGATCGCAGTGGCCGCCAGCAACGCCGAGACCGGGCCGTGGCGCGGTTCGGCATCCGGCGCGGCGGTGGACATCACCGCGCCGGGCGAATCGGTGTGGCGCGCCTTTACCTTCAAGAAAAAGGGCGCGGTGCATTTCGACACGCAGCGCAGTTCGGGCACCTCGTACGCCACCGCGACCACCGCGGGCGTCTGTGCGCTGTGGCTGCAGCGGCACGGCGCCGCTGCGCTGCGCGCGCGTTACGGCGGGCGGCTGGCATCGGTGTTCGCGGAGTTGGTCAAAGCGCACTGCCGCACGGTGCCGGGCTGGAATACCCAGCGCTACGGTCCGGGTCTGCTCGATGCCGTGCGTCTGCTCGATGCGTCGTTGCCCGCATTCGGCGGCGCATCGGTACGCAGTGCACTGCGCGCACCGACACGCACCTCCGCAGCGTCCGACTGGACGCGACTGCAGCCGTATCTGCCCGAACTGTCGCCGAAGCAATTGGCGACAGCGGCGATGACGATGTACGGCGCAGGCGCCGCCGCACGCCGCAGCAGCGCGCGTGCCGCACCGATGCCGCCACCAGCGCCGAGTCTCATCGACGAAATCGTGTTCTACGTCGCCACCGATGAAAGCGTGCGCGAGGCGTTTCTGGCTGCGGGCGGCGCGGGCGCGAAACCCGCATCGCGCGCAAGGAAAACAGCGACGAGCGCCACAAAACGTGCGGGAATAAACGACCCGCGCGCCGCACTGCGCGGAAAAGCGTCGGCGGCATTGCGCGAGGCGCTCGCGCGGGAATAATCCGCTGCAGATCGCAGTCGCATGGGCTGCGATCCATCGTTGCGTAAGCTGTGATGTAGCATCCACTCGCGCACCTTGTCGCGCCTGCGGCAAGCGACTATCTTCTGCCCGCGGATCGAGCGGGTCGTTGCAAACGACCGATATGGCCAGGGATGGGCCCGACACATCTTTCCCTGGTATTGCGCCCGGCCGCTGCGGCAAAGGGGCCATGGTTCGCCATGTGCGTCGCATCCATCTCTCTTTCATTCATATAACGAAAAGGAATCGAAAATGAAGCGAATCAACCCACTGTCCGCCGCTATCGGCGTGTCGTTGCTGTGCGCCATGGCCGGGACGGCCATCGCGGGCGAACTGCGCACGGCGGACCGGCCCATCGAAGGTCGCTATATCGTCGTACTCAAGGAAAACGCGGCGCGTCTGGCCAACGAACGCAGCAGCGCAGTACGGGTATCCGTAGCCGCACGCGAGATCGCATCGACGCACCGCAGCAAACTGGTGCGCAGCTATGAACATGCGCTGCGCGGCTTCGTGGTGGAGGCCGACGATGCGGCGCTCGCACGTCTGCTCGCCGATCCGCGCGTGGCCTATGTCGAAGAAGACGGCGTCGCCACCATCAATCCCACCCAAAGCGGCGCGACTTGGGGCATCGATCGCAGCGACCAGCGCGACCTGCCGTTGAACGGCAGCTACACCTACGACACCACCGCAGCCGGCGTCCATGCCTACATCGTCGATACGGGCGTACTGACCGGCCACACCCAGTTCACCGGACGCATGGGCAACGGCTTCCGCGCTATTCCCGACGACGGCTTGGGCACCAGCGACTGCAACGGCCACGGCACACACGTCGCCGGCACGGTCGGCGGCACGACCTGGGGCATCGCCAAGGGCGTGACCATCCATCCGGTACGCGTCTTCGGCTGCGGGAACTCCGGGGCATGGTCCGAGATCATCGCCGGCATCGATTGGGTCACCGCGAATCGCGTGCTTCCGGCCGTGGCCAACATGAGCCTGGGCGGCGGCGCGAATGCGTCGGTCGACACCGCCGTCAACAACCTGATCAACAGCGGCGTGACGGTGGTGGTCGCGGCCGGCAACGGCTACGGCGCCGACGCCTGCGGCTATTCGCCGGCCCGCGTGGCCAATGCGTTGACCATCGGCTCCACCGACAGCAACGATGCGCGATCGTCGTTCTCGAACGTGGGCACCTGTCTGGACATGTTCGCACCGGGCGGCGGCATCACCTCGGCGGGTATCGCCAATACGTCCGCAAGCGCCGTGCTCAGCGGCACCTCGATGGCATCGCCGCATGTCGCCGGCGCAGCCGCGCTGCACTTGGCCAACAATCCGTCGGCGACGCCTGCACAGGTGGCCACGGCGCTGATCAACGCCTCCACCCCGAACAAGGTCACCAGTCCCGGCACCGGCTCGCCGAATCGCCTGCTGTACACGCTGGGCGGCGGTGGCGGTGGCGGCACCCCGCCGACCATCACCAGCTTCCTGTGTCCCGATTACGCGAACAGCGGCGGCGGCATGTACTGGTGCGAAGTGACCTACAGCTCGGCGACGCCAGCGACGGTCCGCTGGCCGAACGGCTCCGGCAATCTGTACTACACCGGCCGTTGCAGCTCCGGTTCGCGCCCGACGGTCACGGTGACGGTCACCAACGCGTATGGCTCGGTGTCGAGCAGCAGAACCTTCAATTGCCCGACCGGTCCGATTCCGTAATCGGTCCGACAGCACAGGTTCGACCCGCATCGGGGGCGCTTCGGCGCCCCCGATGTTTTTCCGGCGCGGCTCAGGGCACGCAGGTGGTGTCGCGATAGGTCTTCGACAGACGGTCGAACTCGGCCTTGCGGTCGTCGTCGCGGCCGCCGCCGACCTTCCAGCGGAACTCGGCTTCGTCCACGCGCTTCTTCCACCCCGTACCCAGCTTGTCGGCCGGCACCGCGGTACAGACATCCCGGCGCATTTCGCAGGACGCGCCGGCGGCGCTGGCGGAGGTGCCGTCGATGCCCATGGCCTGCACCGGCACGCAGGTGGCGGGCGGCTCGGCGGTGTCGCCGAGGTAGTCGCGGTCATCCCAGGTGCGGCACTGGAACAGCGGCGGCGGCGCGGTACGTGCGAGGGGCACGGCAGGTGCGGGTGGTGGCGGCGTGGACGGCGGCGGCGTGGCGGCCGCAGGTGCGGGTTTTGCGGGCGGCGCGGCCACCGGGGCCGGCATGGTCGGCAGCACCCCGACCTTGCGCACGCTCTGCTGGCTGCCTTTCGGACAGGGCACGTCGTTCTGTAGGGTGACCGCGCCGCTGGGGTCGACGCAGCGATAGATGGTCATGTCGGTCTGGGCATGGGCGGGCAGGTACAGCGCCGCGGCAAGCAGCGCGATGGCGAGCGCGCGGGATTCGATCGGAAACATGTTCAGCGGCAATCCTGGTCCAGGCGGGCGTTGATGCTGCGTTCCTCGCTGCCCAGCAGGGCGCGCTCGGAAGGCTGGGCGATGGTGAAACGGCGGCGCAGATCGCTGCGCTGGTCGCGCAGACGTGCGCAGACTTCGGTCTGGGGCAGCGCAAAGCACGGGTCGCGCACCCAGGTGCCGCCGCCGAATTCGGTGTAGGTCGGCACCGGCACCCGGGCGCCGCCGCTGTCGTAACCGCCGCTGACGCGGCCATTGTCGACGCGGATGTTCAGCCGGCCCGGCTCCGGTTGGGGATACGGCGTGATCGGATAGCCGTTCGGCCAGATCGGCACCCAGCGCGCCCGGCCTTCGGGCGTATCGCTGAGATAGCGGGTGTTGTCGGGGGCGACGCATTCGTACAGCGGGCGCGGGGCGTTGACGACGATGACCTGCGGCGGCGGAGCGACCGCGATGTCCGGCGGCGCCGGCAGCAGCTGCGGCGGCCGCGGCGGCCGCGGCGGCGCGTCCTTCGGTCGCACCATGCTGCGGGTTTCCTGATGCTCGCCCTTGAGGCAGGGCGAGTCGCGCAGGGCCAGCCGGCCTTTGCCATCGGTGCAGCGGTAGATGGTGAGCGCATCATCGGCTTGCGCCGCCGGGATCGCAAAGGCAGCGGCCAGTGCGGCCAGCATCAGCGAGGGGATCAGTAACCGTGGCGGGAGCGGTGTCGGGAACGGGCGCATGGGCGCATCTTGCGCGCAGCCACCCGTGCATGGAAGACCATGGCGTCCGCGAAACTGAAGCCTTATCAAACCCGGGCACGGCGCCTGCGGTGTGCGCAAGGGGAGGAGCGGAGTATCTGGTCGTGCTTGGTGTGCTTGTAGGCAGTGGCTCCCTCCCTTTCGCCGCAGGCGAAGGGGATGGTTGGGGAGGGGTTCGCGGGGTCTGGGCGTTGCCGGGCTACGGAAGCAACCCCCTCCCGACCTCCCCCTGCGCTATGCGCAAGGGGAGGAGCGGAGCGGCTGGTCGCGCTCGGTGTGCTTGTAGGCAATGGCTCCCTCCCTTTCGCCGCAGGCGAAGGGGAGGGTTGGGGAGGGGTTTGCGGGGC
>JAZKFJ010000027.1:0-100859 GCA_040386495.1 Pseudomonadota bacterium | reverse complement strand
AAACACCGGCAGAGCGATATCGACAAACTGTTGCGTCGATCGGTTGAATCCAAGACCGAGACAGTACTTTCGTGTGCTGGGCAGGATCAGAAAAGACATCGGAGGTGTCGAAACGCCTCCGATGCGGATCAAGCCTTTGCCACCGGATCGATCAAGGAATCGGACCGGTCGGGCAACTGAAACTTTTGGTGCGCGACACCGCGCCAGCGGCGTTGGTGACCGTCACGGTCACCGACGGACGCGAACCGCCAACGCAACGTCCCATGTACTCCAGGCCGCCGGAGCCATTCGGCCAACGCACCGTCGCTGGTATCGCCGAACTGTAGCTCACGCCGCACCAGTACATGCCGCCGCCGCTATTCCCGTAATCCGGACACAGGAAGCCCGTGATGGTCGGCGGCGTGCCCCCGCCCGGCGGAGCCGCGGGGTCGAGAACCGGCGCAACGCTCGACGAGTTGTTGAACACGCGACCATCGTCGTCGCGGCTGCCACTGGCACGCAGGCTCCAGACGGGGGAGCTGTTGTAGATCTTCGTGGTCGTGGTCGCTGCCCGGGAGGGCACGGTGACAGTGGTGACCTGGCCGGCCGGGTCAACGATATCAACGAGGTAGTTATTCTCGAAAGGCACGCAAGGGCGCATCGAGGTTTTCAACACATGCTCGTACTGGCTGCCGTTGAAACTGCCTGCCTGCTGGCGCAGCACCGGCGAGAAGATGCTCGGCGACCCGCTGTCGGTGTAGTAAAGACGCCGGTTCCACAGCGGTGTGTGGTTGTCCTCGGTATTCAGCACCTTGTGCAGCGCGCCGTTGATCTTGCGGCCAGCCCATCCGCCGACAGACACGTAACGCACCCTTTCTGCGCCCAGGAACGACCAGGACGACACCAGGGAAACGCGCGCTTGAAGATCGGCGAAATAGGTGTTGACCAATTCGTTGGTGCCGTCCTTGTTCGCATCGCCGCAGGCATTACCGTAATACCCGTAGACCTGCAGCGGCGCAGAGAACTTGAAGCCGACGCCCGCGGAAGCCAGATACCAGTTGCCCACCGGATACACGCGCCCCTCCAATCCCACCTTCACGAACGGGTCGAATGTGGCATCGGCCTGTATCGCCCAGTTCGGGTTGGGGTTGGAAAGCCTGACGGTCGAGGTATCGCTGGTGCCGCCGCAGTTCCCGTTGGCACAGGTGTAGTTGAAGGTGATCTGTCCGGAGAGCTGCGAACTGTATTCCACCGTGGTCGATGCGCTGAGAATCACTTTGTAACCGTAGTCCATCGGAACCGCGAAGGTGTACCAGACCGGGATCGGCCCCAACCAGACGACTCCGTTCGACTTGTACAGATCTTGTCGGCTGGAATCCTCGGCCACCGTGGTGCTGACCGACGCGGTCAACGCCAAGCGGGCGTCGTTGAGGTTGATACTGCCCACTGCGCCCGCTTCTTTGAAGCGCACGGTGTAGGGAATGCACAGGCTCCAATCGGATTTCTTGTATTCGAGCACGATCTTGACGTTGGCCGACCCGCTCATTCGACCGTCGAACGTGAGGCTGCCGCCCAGAACGCCCTTGGACGCATTGACCGTGTTGAACGGAATATCGCGCGCCAGCGTATACGTCCGCCAGCCGCTGTTGCAGAACAGTCCCTGCGGAGTGATGTTTGTCCGCGCCACACGACTGCTTTCGCCTTCGCGTCCTTCGGTGGAGTTGTACCCAGTGGCAGAATCGGGCTCGATGTACTCGGCGAATCTGCTGGCGGCCGTGCCGTCCGCGATCGCATTGACCACATCGCGATCCACATAAATCGGGCCGTCGCCGAATCCATCGGCAAGGATGTTGTCTTTGGCCGACGATGGAATCGGTGCGTACATCAAACCGTTGGCGTTGTCGATCTCGATCAATACCGCATCGCGCGTCGTATAGGTGCCCACGGCCTGCGCGGTTCGCAAGCTGGTGCCGGCCATCGGCATCGAAATCTCGCGCCAACCCGGCCCTTGAACGCCGGTGTAATTCTGTGCCTGCGCGCCGAGGCTCAGCAACGCCAGAGCCGCGCCTGCGCAGGCGCGCCCAATCAACTTTTTCATATGTCCGTACTCCCTGATGATGAATATTCCCCTACAGGCGCCCCCAAGCCCCCGGCACCGTGCTCATGAGCACGGGTGCGCTTCAAGTATGGCAAGAAGCGCATGCAACAAGCGAGCGTTCATTCAGGTGAAAGAGCGTTCGCTCACAGTTCGCATGATCGCTTGGCCGAAAAAACGCATCAACGGGCAAATTCCGCTATCCCGTGCGGCATACGGACGATGCCATAATCTGTCGAATACGGTCCGGCGACCGACCACCGATCGATTCACCCGCATGCGCCGTTGGGGCGGACGTGCCGCAGACCCGCTGCGATTCGCCCATGACCCTGCGCTGCCTCTTCGTCGATTTCAATTCCTACTTCGCCTCGGTGGAGCAGCAGGACGACCCGCGCCTGCGCGGCCGTCCGATCGGCGTGGTGCCGGTGATGGCCGAGACCACGTGCTGCATCGCCGCCAGCGCCGAGGCCAAGACCTTCGGCGTGAAGACCGGCACGCCGGTGCGGGAAGCGCGGGAAAGCTGTCCCGACATCGTGCTGATCGAAGCGCGGCCGGCGCGTTACGTCGAAGTGCATCACCAATTGATGGCCGCGATCGAAGATTGCATCCATCACGAGAAAGCGCCGTCGATCGACGAAGTGCCGTGCTGGCTGATCGGCCGCGAGCGCCAGCGCGAAAACGCCGAAGCCATCGCCCGCAACATCAAACGTACCCTGCTCGACCGCGGCTTCGATGCGATCCGCTGCTCCATCGGCATCGCGCCCAACGAATTCCTCGCCAAGACCGCCTCCGACATGCAGAAGATCGACGGGCTGACGGTGCTGGAAATGGCCGACCTGCCGCATGCGCTGCATCGGCTGGCGCTGCGCGATTTCTGCGGCATCGGCCCATCGATGGAAAATCGGCTGAAACGGGCTGGCATCCACACCACCGAACAGTTGTGCGCCGCCAGCCGCGAACACCTGCGCGCCGCCTGGGGCAGCATCGAAGGCGAACGCTACTGGCTGCAACTGCGCGGCTTCCATCTGCCGCGTCGCGAAAGCCAGCGCGGCTCCGTCGGCCATTCGCACGTGCTCGGACCGGAATTGCGCAACTACGACGGCGCGCGTTCGGTGCTGTTCAAACTGCTGGCGAAAGCCGCGATGCGCCTGCGCAAGGAACAATTCCTCGCCGGCGGCCTCGCGATCCGCATCCGTTTCGTCGGCAAGGACAAACGCTTCGAACGCGACCTGTCGTTCGCGCCGATCGACGACACACCGACCTTCCTCAAACTGCTGGGCCGCGAACTCGAAGCGCTGGAACGCGCGCTGGCCAGCGGTCGCTGGAACCCGAAGCGCTACCCGCCGCTGTCGGTCGCGGTGACCCTGGTGCAACTGGAAGCGCGCGGCAGCGTCAGCGGCGAACTCATGCCCGAACGCCACCGCAGCCGCGAGATGAGCGCGGTGCTGGACAAGATCAACCAGCGCTACGGCAACAACGCCCTCTACTTCGGCGCGATGCAGAACGCGCTGTCGCAGCAGGCCGCGCCGATGCGCATCGCCTTCGGCCAGATCCCGAACGCGGAAGCCGAAGAAGACAGCAGCAACGAGCTGTGGCTCAAACGCGAACGCCAGTTCAAGGTACTGGCCGAAACCGCGCATCGCGAAGCGCGCGAGAAAGGCCGCGGCAACAGAAGCCGCGCGTAGGGCGGGTCTCGCACCCGCCATCTCGACCTATCCGCCAACGCCGGCCCTTCGGCCAAAAAGCAAATCCCCCGTCAATCGCTCCGCGATTGCCCGCCCCCTTTTTCAAAGGGGGCTAGTGCACGGTATACCGCGCCGATGCAATTTGTAGGAGCGACGGAAGTCGCGATGCTCTTTGCCTTTGCCGTTTGTGGGAGCGACGCAAGTCGCGATTCGCCGCTCCGCTCATGGCGGGCTTGAGCCAGCCCTACGAAGCCCGGCTTGCGAGTTAATGCCAATCATTGATACCGATTGGCTTTTTTTGCATCGCGGGATTCTGCTTTTGTAGAGCGGCCTTCAGGCCGCTGATCGCTTGCAGCGCGTAGGGCGGGCCCTGGCCCGCCATTGCGTCAGGGGCTTGATCCCGCACGTCCGGCATCACGCCAGGGTCAGCGTCACCGCATACGTGCCGCCGCTGAAGTCAGCGCGTTCGGTCACAACCACCGCATCCGCCTTGAGTCGCTTGTCGACAGGGCGTCCGCCGCTGCGATATTTGGCGGCGACGGGAAATTCGACGCTGCCCGGGTCGTCGTCGAACGTATCTTCTTCGACGAACTTGAGCTGCAGCCGGTCGACATAAGTGATGGGCGACGAGATCCACGGATCGAGCCAACGGATGTCGTTGCTGTCGAAATTGCCCAGTTCACTGTTCGGTATCTTGACCACGCTCACGCCATCGGCGAGCAGTTCCAGCGCAATATCGTCCGCGCCGATATCGAGGGGACTGTCGGTTTCCTCGATGCATGTCAATTTGATTCCGTCCGGGGGCGGAAGCCCGGCCAGGGGATTGAATTCGCCATCATCGCCTGATCTGTCGTAAGCGGCCGGCATGTAAAGCACCGACACATTCGAGTCCCACGACAGCGAGAAATCGGAGCCGGCAAAGCCACTGCCCGGCTGACGCTGGGCGACCACGAAATAATGACCTGCCTTCAGCTCGACCGACATCGAGAACGCGCCCGTCATATAGATGGTATTGGCCATGACAGTGAGCACATCCGGCGCGACCTGCTGGCCGATGATCAGGCGCATCGGCGCACCACCGCTGCTGGAGACGCCGGTCAGACGGACATGCTGCGGTTTGCCGCTCGTCGTGGGCAGGACATCGAACTCGAAGTAGCGCGCGTCCGCCACCGTTTCGCCGTCGCCCAGGCGGCATTCGTAATCGCTGTTGGGCACTCCGAGGCGATGATTCGATGTTTCCGTCTTCCGACGCACCAGGCCGATCGCATCGCTCAGGCTAGTGCCGAGGAAGCGACGCACGTTCAAGGCGTAATCCGGCATCGCATGGCGATCGGCGGACTGTATCTTCACGAACACCGGCGCATCCGGCAGCAGGTATTTGACGCTGCGTTCGGCGCCACGATCCAAGGTCTGGTAGATCGCCAGGGGCCGACTGAGATTATCCTCGCCGTACAGCGTGATGTCGGCGCCGAACGTCGCGAATTCGTAGGTGCCCGGTTTGAGCACGCAGAACCAGTCGATCTCGCCGGCGCGCAGTCTGCCCCTGGTGCCGAAGGATGGCGAGGTTTCATCGCAGATCACGGGAATGCCGCGCGCGGCGCTGGTGCCCGGACCGCGATGATCGGGCATGAAATCGGCGACCACCGGCCAATGGTCGCTGGTGAACGACAGCGTCTTCACCGTCACGCAGAGCGGGTGATCGATGAAGGCATGCTGCAGGGTGCGGTTGCCGGTGCCGGGCCGGGTCAGGACGTAGTCGTAGCGACGATCGCCATTGGCGGTGGGCGCGGTGATGCCGGGATCCACCGGATGGATCAGACCGCCGCTGCGGTATTCCCACAGATGCGGGCTCTGCTCGAAGGCGACCGCATCCCAATACTCGGCGGCGTCGCCGAGCGGCAGCGCGAAGCGTGCCTTCCATTCGGCGCCAGCATCGCCGGCATCCGGCAGGCTCATTGCCCCGTTGACGTTCATATCGCCGCAATGCGCGAAATCGTATTGACTGCTGCCTTCCGACAACAGCGGCCGCAAATTGGCCCAGGCCTCTTCGAACTGCGTAAGACGGATATCGGCATTCTCTTCATCGTCCTTGTCGCTGGCCTGCATGTGAGTGGTGCCGACGACGTATTTGTCGCCGTTGGGCAGCAGCAGACGGACCGCCAGCGCGCCTTTTTCCGAAAGCGCATCGTCGTTGGTGCGCTGCGAGTAGGGTTTCCAGTTGAGGGCAGGAAGCGTGGCCGCCGCATCGTCCGGATCGGGTTTCCGATCGAACGGGAAACGGCTGAAGAACATCAGTCCGCTGTCCTGCGATGTTCCGAACAGATTGATCAAGCCCAACGTGAGCGCCTGCAGGCCGATGGAAAGCGCGACGAAACCCGCGCTGTCCGTATCGGCCAGCGACGAGGCGAAACCGCGCTCGCCGCCGATTCTTTCGACGTAGTGCGGATACTTCGCCTTGAGTCCGGCCAGGAACTTCTCGCGTGCTGTGTCGGCGAACACCTCGTTCAAGCACACGACATCGAAATCCCAATGCGACGCCGCGATGCGACGTGCGATCTCTTCGGCGCGGACCCCATTGTCGACGTTGTCGACGATCGGGCGGCATTGGACGTTGTAGGTCAGGACGCGCAGGTGCATGGAAACTCCTTCCGATGTAATGTTGCGGTTGAGGTGATGTGGCAGAACCAGCTTCCTCGCATCGCAAGGAAGCGACGAGACTTCAGCGCACGCACTGTCTTCACGACAGCGATGCGGCGCTCATCGATCTCACCGCCACCCCGAACGTCGTGTCCGGACGAAACCGGACTTCATCGGAAAAAAAATATCGTTTGCTGCCGCGGCAGGATCAAAAGGCCGTGCCCATGCCAGCATGCGGCGCACCCAAGCTCGCAGCGCTTTCGCTCCTACAGGAGCGACGCAGGTCGCGATGCTTCCTCATCCGGGCAAGATCCGATCGCGACTTGACAAACCATCCGGTTGTCGAAAACCGCCGCTCCCACAAGCATCACGCGTTCACAAACCCCTCCCGCGTCAGATTGATCGGATCGCCTTCGGTACACACCACGTCATCCTCGATCCGGATCCCGCCATACGGCTTGAACATCGCCACCCGATCCCAGTTCACGCTCGGCCCCAGGCCTTTGTCCTTCAATTCGTCGAGCAGCATGTCGATGAAATAGATACCCGGTTCGATGGTGACGACCATACCCGGGCCGAGTTCGCGGGTGAGCCGCAGGAACGGATGGCCTTCCGGTTTGGCGATGGTGCCGCCGGCGTCGGAAGCGGCGAAACCCGCGACATCGTGGACCTGCAGGCCGATGCCGTGGCCGATGCCGTGCGGGAAGAAGGCGCTGCTGACGCCGGTTTCCACGGCGACGTCCGGCGACACGTTGATCAGCTTGAAATCGCGCAGGATGCCGGCCAGCGCGAGGTGCGCGTCGAGATGGATGCGTTTGTAGTCGGTGCCGGCGCGGACCTGCGCGCACATCGCCAGTTGCGCGGCGTCGACGGCGTCGATCATCGCCTGGAATTCGCTGCCGGTATCGCTGGCGTAGGTGCGGGTGATGTCGCTGGCGTAGCCGCGGTGGCTGCCGCCGGCGTCGATGAGGAAGCTGCGGATATCCGCGGGCGGCATGCGGTCGCGGTCGGTGTAGTGCAGGATCGCGCCGTGTTCGTTGAGACCGATGATGTTGTTGTACGGCAGATCGTTGGCGTCCTGGCGCGCGGCCTGGCAGTAGGCGAGATGGATGCCGAATTCGCTGGCGCCGGCGCGGAACGCGCGCTCCGCTGCGCGGTGGCCGCGCACGCCGACGCGGGTGGCTTCGCGCATCATCTCGATCTCGTACGGCGTCTTGTAACCGCGATGGTAATGCAGGTAATCCAGCACCGGCTGCGGGTTGTTGGGCGCGAACGCGCCGTAGGCGCCCAATGCGCTCTGCGCTTCGCCGAGAATGGCGCAGCGCGAGGCATTCTTCGGCAGATGCTGTTTGGCGTCTTCTGGATTCCGGATGATATGGATGTCGAAGTGTTCGACCCAGTCGCCGTTCGGCGCCTGCGGGACGACGTGCCAGTAATCGTGCGGCTGCAGATAGATCACCTTGGGACGTTCGCCCGGCGTGTAGATCAGCCAACTGCCGGGGGTGTTGGTCAGCGGCAGCCAAGCCTTGAAGTGCGGGTTGACCGCGTACGGATAATCGCGGTCGTCGAACACCTGATAGTGCGAAGTGCCGCTGGGCACGACGAGGTGTTCGAAGCCGCCGCGTTCGAGCGCGGCATCGGTGCGCGCGCGCTGGGTGGCGAGATGGTCGGCGTAGAGGCGGGAAAGATCTGCGGACATGGCGATTCGCTCTGGAAATACGTGAGAAGCCGGAGGGCGCATGCGGCGTTCCGACGGTGGTCATTCTGATCCAACGCCAGGCCGCAGCGAGGCGATGCGCGGTTGCGGTTCAGGCGCGCGTGGGTGTCGACGCGCGCGGGGTCTTGGGCCGGCGAGGACACAGTCGCAGGCTCGGTCGTGCGCTCAGTCGTAATGGGCGCCCGGCGCGCCGACCCAGTTGTAGAGGCGGTCGCGGTGCGCGTCGGAGAGCGAGATGAAGCGGAACCCGGCCCACGATTGCCCGGGCGAACTGGCGCGATCGAACCACAGCAGATGCGCGCCGACTTCGATATCGCCGGCTTCGCCCGGCAGGCGGAAGCGGAACTGGTACAGCGCGTCATCGGTCAGCGGCACGCTGGCCATCAGCAGCATGCCGCCCTCGGACAGATTGCCGATGCGGCCGGCGACTTCCTCGGTCATCACATCGCTGACCAGCACGGTCTCGTCGACTTTCCGCCGCGGCGAGCGCCGGTGCTCTTTCGAACTCATCGGGAATCTCCGCTGGAAGACGCCGCCGAACCCGTGTCGGATGCGTCGGGCATGGTCTCGTCGTGCGGGGCCGCGGGGCCGGAGCGCACCGCGATATCGCCGTCGTCGTCGTGACCTTCGCGACGTCCGGTGCCGGTGAGGCTGCGCAGGGCGTTGATCGCCGCATGCCAAGCGCGATCGACCAGGCCGGCGCGCTGCATCGTGACCACGCGCACCTGGTCCTTGGCCATCATCCGCGCGAGGCTGTCGAGCGAATGTTCGCCCACGCGCTGGCCGCGCTGGTTGACGAACAGCGCGGTGCCGGTGACCGGGCTGAACCACGACATGCGCCGGCGCACCACGTCGCCCTGCTGGTTGGTGACGAACTCGATCCAGGTGCCGAACGGCAGCAGGCGCAGTTGTTCATAGCATTCCTGCTCGTGCGGCGAGCGCGCCGGCAGATCGGGCTTGCGCGCTTTCTGCGCATCTTCGCCCAGGCGCACGCGCGCCTTGAGCTTCATCGTCAGTTCGGTACGGGATTCGCCGTCCTCGTCGTCGCGCACGCTGCTGGACAGCCGTTTGGCGATGACATCGGCTTCGGCTTCGTGATAGCCGACCTGCTTCAGCGCCGATTCCACATGCGCCTTCAGCGCCGGATGCTCGACGCTGGTATCGCGATCGGTGCAGGCGGCGGCGATCTGGCGGGTGAAATCGATCTGCCGGTTCCACTCCTCCGAGCCTTCGCCGTGGCGCAGGAAGGTGAGCGTGAGCACGTCGGCCCAGGCCTGGTTCAACAGCGCGCGGGTGAATTTGGGCAACGGCTGTTCGCCGACGATCTCGCCCAGCACCTCCTCGGCGCGCAGCTTGGCGGCTTCGAGTTTCTCCTTGCCGCGGGCGGCCTCGACGTGGCGGCGCTCCAGCGTTTCGGCGCGACGCACCTGGGTGTCGATATGCGTCTGGAGCTGCTTGTTGCTCTGCTCGAAGACTTCGAGATTGCCGTCGTAATGTTTGACCGCGTGGGTCACCGCCTGCTGCAGCGGCGCCAGCAGCTGCGGGTCGATATCGTCGTCGGCCAGCCATTTCGCCGCGGTTTCCGAAACGGTCCCCAGCAGTTTGCGGGCCGGATGATCGGGACGAACGAAGAACGAGCGGTCCTGCAGGGCCACGCGCAGCAGGGTGAGCTGCATCCGCTTGACCAGCGCCGCCGCGGGCGCGTCGTCGCGGATTTCGCGCTGCAGATGGCTGTAGAGCAGGCCCACCAGATCGAAGGTGTCGCTGTCGCTGGGCGCCAGCGCCACCGGCTTGCCGGTCTGCTGACGGGCCTGCGCCAGCAGCGAGCGTTTGACGTCGGCGATGCTGGGCGCGCTGCCGTCGGGCAGGGTCGGTTCGGCGTCCATCCGGCCGAGCGTCTGCAGCAGGTCGCGGGTCGCGATGGGCGTTTCCGCGCGCTGACTGGGCGGCACCGGATTCAGCCGTTCCGCCTGGTTGCGGCGCTGCGACAGCAACTGCTGCAGATCGTGGAAGGCTTTCTGTTCGTCGACTGCGGGCGCGGGCACAGCCTGCCCCATCCAGACGGTATGCGGGCGGTCGCCGTCGTAAGACTCGGCATGGCGGGCGGCTGGCGAGGCGCCGTAGGCCGAATCGCCGCGCTCCGCGAGCGGGCCGCCCATGCCGGTTCCCGGCGGCGGTCGCTGCCCGGACGTGCGCGGCCCTCCCCCCGCTGCGGACCCGCCGAAGGCACCCGACATATCCGACTGCGCATAGGGGCCGGACTGCGATGCCATCCCCGGGGACTCCCCGGGCGGCGAGCCGCCGGGGCGCCGCGCGGCCGCGCCGGTCCTGGGCGCGTCGGTATCGGCATCGGTTCCGGCCTCCGCATCGGGGTGACCGTGGTAGTCGTCGTCGCTTCCGGCGCGGGTGCGGATGGGCACGTAGCTCAGGCCGGGCAGGACGCCTTCCTCGGCCAGCAGCGCGTCCAGCTTCTCGAACACCCCCGGGCACTGCACCATCACCCGGCGGTCGAAGATGCGATAGAACAGCAGGCGCGCGCTGTGATCCAGATGCATGAGCTCGGTCGCGTGCCGCACCGCGCGGCACAGCGCCTGCGGTCCGAGCGGAATGCGCTCGCTGTCGAATGCGGGCGCCGCGGCCAGCACGCCGAAGCGCTGGCCGAGCAGATGCAGGATCAGGTTGGCGCGCGATTCCTGGCGCGATGCGATGGCGTACAGCACCGCGCCCTCGTCCATCACCGATTCGTCGACCAGACTGAGGTTGCGGAAATTCATCGCCGGCGCGGGCATCGAGACCTGGCGCGACGGCACCGCCAGCGGGACCGGCTTGCGCAGGCCCGCGAGGTTGCTTTCCAGCAACTGCATGAAGCGCGGGGTCAGGTCGTGGCGATTGAGCCGCACCACGCGCAGGGTGTGCATATAGTCGATCGAGGTGCCGCCGGTGGTGCCGGAGCGGTCGGCCAGACGGAACAGCTCTTCCTCGAACTCGGTGATCGCCGAAACCAGATTGCGTTCCAGATCTTCACCGACCAGCGAAAGCGCGCGCTCCAGCGTGCGGCGCACCCGGCGCGGCAGCCCGGCGGAGGCCAAAGTCCTTGGCGCGGCGGAATCCTGTGGGTCGGTGGGCGCAGC
Organism: Pseudomonadota bacterium; assembly: GCA_040386495.1. Classification (GTDB taxonomy): domain Bacteria; phylum Pseudomonadota; class Gammaproteobacteria; order Xanthomonadales; family Xanthomonadaceae; genus Lysobacter_I. Next base: position 89,615 of record JAZKFJ010000027.1, on the reverse strand, counting down.
CATTTCAGCCTGGGGAAGTGCGATGAAGACCGCGTTTCTTAACATGTCCGGCCACCGCGAGCCAAATCCCGCGCTGCGGCACCCCGCGATGCGTGGCTTGGGCGCGGGTCATCCGGCGGCCGATGCGTCGTTGGGCGCGTCGTCCGAAGCGTCGCCGGGAGCGTCTGCCAAGAAGAGGGTCATCACATCGTTGGCGAAGCGCAGGCCGGATTCGGTGGGCACGATGCGCTCATCGTCGGCGATCAGCCAGCCTTCGGCGACCGCGCGGGACACCGGCGCATTGATCGCCGTACGCGACAGTCCGGTGCGGGCCTCGAAACGCGCCAGCGCGAAGCCTTCGCGCAGCCGCAGCGCGTTGAGCATGAACTCGAACGGCAACTGCGCGGCCGGGATCACCGTATCGGCGCCGATCGCCGCGGCCGTGCCGGCCTGGGCCAGATAGGCCGCCGGGTGCTTGAGCTTCCAGCGTCGCAGCACTTGGCCAGGCGTGCCTGCGTCGGTTGCCGGAAGGGTGAGCTTGCCGTGCGCGCCGGCGCCGATGCCCAGATAATCGCCGAAGCGCCAGTAGTTGAGGTTGTGCGCGCACTGCCGCCCCGGTCGGGCGTAGGCGCTGATCTCGTACTGCGCGTAGCCGGCGTCCGCCAGCAGCGCCTGGCAGTGCTCCTGCATGTCCCAGGCCGCGTCGTCGTCGGGGATGCCCTGCGGGGGCCGGGCGGCGAACACGGTGTTGGGTTCCAACGTCAGCTGGTAGTGGCTGACATGGGCCGGCTGCAGCGCGAACGCGCGCGCCAGATCGTGTTCGGCCATCGCCAGCGTCTGCCCGGGCAGCGCATACATCAGATCTAGATTGAGATTGTCGAACCCGGCGTCCTGCGCCAGCTTCACCGCGACCTCGGCCTGACGGCTGTCGTGGATGCGGCCGAGCCGCTGCAGGCAGCCGTCGTCGAAACTCTGGATGCCGAACGACAGCCGGTTCACGCCGGCCTTGCGGTAATCCCCGAAACGGCCGTGCTCGGCGGTGCCGGGATTGGTTTCCAGGGTGATCTCGCAGCCCGGCGCGAAGCGCAGGCGCGCCGCGGCGGCCTGCAGAAAGCGATCGACGGCCGGCGCCGGAAACAGGCTGGGCGTGCCGCCGCCGAAGAACACCGTCTGCACGGTGCGGCCCCAGACCAGCGGCAGATCGTGATCGAGATCGGCGATCAGCGCATCGACGTAGGCCTCGAACGGCAGCGCGCCGCCCCCCTTGTATTCGTGCGAATTGAAATCGCAGTACGGACATTTGCGCACGCACCACGGCAGATGCACGTACAGCGACAGCGGTGGGTGATGCAGCGCGCTCGCGGACCACTGGTCCGCGCGCTGCTGAACGCCCTCGGGCTGCGCCCGGGGGCCGGGAGGCACCGAGCCGACCATACTCATCGAAGCGCTGCCGTGAGCTTTTCGCGCATCGCCGCCAGCGCCAGGCCGCGATGGCTGACGCGGTTCTTCAGCGCGGCGTCGAGTTCGGCCGCGCCCATGCCCTGATCGCGCGCGAAGAACACCGGGTCGTAGCCGAAACCGCCGCTGCCGCGCGGCGCGAACAGCACGCGGCCTTCCCACACGCCTTCGGCGATCAGCGGCTGCGGGTCGTCGGCGTGGCGCAGCAGCGCGAGCACGCTGACCAAGCGCGCGCTGCGGCGCTCGGCGGGCACGTCGCGCAGCGCCTCCAGCAGTTTGGCGATGTTCGCGGCGTGGTCGCCGTGCCCGCCGGCATAGCGCGCGCTGTACAGACCCGGCGCGCCGTTCAGGGCATCGACGCAAAGGCCGGAATCGTCGGCCAGCGCCGGCAATCCGGTGGCGCGCGACGCATGCCGCGCCTTGAGGATCGCGTTCTCGACGAACGTCAATCCAGTTTCCTCGGCATCCTCGACGCCGAACTCGGTCTGCGCATGCAGATCCACGCCGGCATCGCCGAGCAGGTCGCGCAGTTCCGCGAGTTTTCCGGGATTGCTGCTGGCCAGCACCAGTTTCATGGCGCTTCTTCCAAAGACGCAGGCTCCAAAGAGGCAAGCTCCAGCAGATCCCAACGATTGCCGTACAGATCCTCGAACACCGCTACGATGCCGTAATCCTCGTCGCGCGGCGCTTCGACGAAACGCACGCCGCGCGCCAGCATCGCGGCGTGATCGCGGCGGAAGTCGTCGGTGTGCAGGAAGAAACCGACGCGGCCGCCGGTCTGGTCGCCGATGCGGGCGCGCTGGGCATCGTTCGACGCCTGCGCCAGCAGGATGGCGGTCTCGGCGCCGGGCGGCGCGACCAGCACCCAGCGTTTGCCAGCGCCGCGCGGCGAATCTTCGCGCAATTCGAAACCCAGATCGTCGACGTAATGCGCGATCGCCCGGTCGTAATCGTCGACCACCAGCGCGAAACAGGCGATATGGCGTTTCATCGATGCGAAGCCCGGATCAACCGCCGGTCATTCCGCCAGCGCGGCGCGCTGCGCGGCCACCAGTTCGGCGATGCCCTGCTCGGCGAGATTCAACAGCGCGTCCAGTTCGCCGCGACGGAAGGCGTGGCCTTCGGCGGTGCCCTGCACTTCGATGAAACCGCCGCCGTCGTTCATCACCACGTTCATGTCGGTGTCGCAGTCGCTGTCTTCGGCGTAATCCAGATCCAGCACCGGCACGCCGCGATACACGCCCACCGACACCGCGGCGATGGCGCCGTGGATCGGGTTGCGCGCGATCTCCCTGCGCGACTGCAGCAGACGCACCGCATCGACCAGCGCGACGTACGCGCCGGTGATGGCGGCGGTGCGGGTGCCGCCGTCGGCCTGCAGCACGTCGCAGTCGAGGGTGATGGTGCGTTCGCCAAGTGCGCCGCGATCGACGCAGGCGCGCAGCGAGCGGCCGATCAGGCGCTGGATTTCCAGGGTGCGACCGCCCTGCTTGCCGCGCGCGGCCTCGCGGTCGCTGCGGGTGTGGGTGGCGCGCGGCAGCATGCCGTATTCGGCGGTGACCCAGCCCTCGCCCTTGCCGCGCATGAACGCCGGCACGCGGTTCTCGATGCTGGCGTTGCACAGCACGCGGGTGTCGCCGAAGGAGACCAGCACCGAACCTTCGGCATGGCGGGTATAGCCGCGCTCGATGCTGACCGGACGCAGTTGCTCGGGCGTACGGCCACTGGGACGGGCGATGGTCATGAAGGTTGTCTGCCGCGAAATGGCCGGCGAGTTTAGCACCGCCCCTTCGCCGGCCCCCTCTCATCGCTCTGTCGCCTGTTCGAAATCGGTTCGATCGCGACTGGGCATCCGCCGGAATCATCCCGAATATCGGTAGATCGACTTTCGTAAAGTGGCCTGAAGGCTGCAGTAAACGACTTCGACGGTTTCATTACCCACCGGCCGTGGGGACGGCCCGCATGTCGTCGCGGGTCGAAGGTCTGCATGGCCCACCACAAGGCCCGCCCGATGCCCGACAATGGCGCCCCCCTGCCGGAAACCCGGCCAGGGCGACCGACCAAAGGACTCCACCGCCATGATCCGCAGCATGACCGCCTTCGCCGCCGGCGAACGCAACACGCCCTGGGGCACGCTCGGCTGCGAACTGCGCGCCGTGAACCACCGTTTCCTGGAACTCGGCGTGCGCCTGCCGGACGACCTGCGCGCGGTGGAGCCGGCGATGCGCGAACGGATCTCGGCGCGGATCTCGCGCGGCAAGCTGGATCTCAGCCTGCGCCTGCGCAGCGGCGACAGCGAAGACACCCTGCAGCTGAACCCGGCGCGCGTGGCGCATCTGGCGGCGATGGGGCGCAATCTGCAGGAACACTTCCCGACGCTGCGCGTCGAACTGATCGATCTGCTGCAATTTCCGGGCGTACTGCAATCCAACGCCGCCGACCCGGCCGCGCTGCACGCCGAGGCGCTGTCGCTGCTGGACGAAGTGCTGGGCCAGTTCATCGAGGCCCGCGCGCGCGAAGGCGCGAACCTCGCCGCGAACATCCTCGAACGCGTGGACGCCATCGCCCGTCACGCCGCCGATGCACGCACGCTGATGCCGGCGATCCGCGCCGGGCAGAAGCAGAAACTCGTCAACCGCCTCGCCGACCTGCCGCAGCCGCTGGATCCCGGCCGCTTCGAGCAGGAACTGGTGATGGCGCTGCAGAAACTCGACGTGGACGAGGAACTGGACCGTCTCGACAGCCATCTGCTCGAACTGCGCCGGGTGCTGGTGCAGAAGGAAGCCGTGGGCCGGCGCATGGACTTTCTGCTGCAGGAATTCAATCGCGAAGCCAACACCTTCGGCTCGAAATCCGTGGATGCCCGCACTTCGGCGCTGGCGGTGGAGCTGAAAGTGCTGATCGACCAGATCCGCGAGCAGTCGCAGAACATCGAATGACCGCCGCGCAGTCTCCCGGCCTGGCCGTGCTGTACCGCTGGCGGCTCGCGCCCGGCCGCGAGACCGAATTCACCGAAGCATGGCGCGACGCCACCGAGGCGCTGCTGGCGCGCGGCTCGCTGGGCTCGCGCCTGCATCGCGGCGATGACGGGCTGTGGTACGGCTACGCGCAGTGGCCGGACGCCGAAACCCGGCGCGTCGCATTCTGCGAGGCCGCGGCCGATCCTTCGCCTTCGACGCGGATGCGCGCGTGCGTGGTCGAATCCTTCCCGGAAATCCTGCTTTCGCCGGTCGCGGACCTGCTGCGACTGGCGCACAATGCCGCCTCCTGACAGGCGCGGAGTCCGAATGCGCGGAACTCTCTTCATCGTCGCGGCGCCGTCCGGCGCGGGCAAATCCAGCATCGTCAACGCCTGTCTGGCGCGCGATCCGAACATCGCGCTGTCGATCTCGTTCACCTCGCGCGCGCCGCGCCCGGGCGAACGCCACGCCCAGCACTATCACTTCATCGGCGCCGACGAATTCCAGCGGATGATCGATGCCGGCGATTTCTTCGAGCATGCGCTGGTGCACGGCGACCTGAAGGGCACCGCACGGCAATCGGTGGAGCCGCAGCTGGCCGCCGGCCGCGACGTGCTGCTGGAAATCGACTGGCAGGGCGCGCGACAGGTGCGCGAGAAAGTACCCGATGCGGTGGGCGTCTTCATCCTGCCGCCGTCGCGCGAAGCGCTGGAAGAACGCATGCGCAAGCGCGGCCAGGACAGCGACGACACCATCGCGCGGCGCCTTGCCGCCGCGCACGAGGAAATGTCGCATTACCACGAGTTCGACTACGTGATCGTCAACGAAACCTTCGATACCGCGGTGGTGGAGATGTGTTCGATCTTCACCGCCAGCCGGCTGCGCCGCGATGCGCAGGCGCAGCGTCACGCGAAGATGATCGCGGAATTGCTGGACTGAAAATGAAAACAGGCCGTCTTTCGACGGCCTGCCGGTATCGCGTCTGCTCCAGCCTCTGACCCTATCGAATGGCTTAGCGGGCGCCCATCGCAATCCTGTTGGGTTCCTGCTGCTGCTCCGTAGGCTGCGCCGCCGCCGGCTTCTGGGCATCGCTCATCGCGGTGCTCTGCGCGACGGTCTGGCTGGTCGCCTGGTTGTAATCGATGTACGCGTTCTTCGCCGCCGGGCTGGTCGGATCGCCCTGCACCGCCACCAGATACGACTGCCCGTTCGGCCCGCTGGTCTTGCTGATGTGGTCGATCTCGTTCAAGCCCGTCGCCTTCGCATCCGCGGCAAGCGATGCTGCCGCTTTCTCCAGATCCTCGCGTGATTTGAAGCCGCCGCTGGGGCCCAACTGCTCCAGATTCGACACCGCCTGCTGATAGAGCTTGTGGTCCGGATGATTCGGATTGGACATCAGCGGCCGATCATTCTGGGTCGGCTGCGACACCTGACCGTTCGTCGTCGGCGGCGCCTGCGGCCTGTCGGGCGCGGGATTCGCAGGCGCTGCGGGATTCGCCGGATTCGGCTGCGCATTCGCGGGAGACGTCTCCGGCGATGCGGGCGGCACATTCGCAGGCGGGGTTGAAGGCGTTGCGGGATTCGCCGGATTCGGCTGCGCGTTCGTGGGAGGCGTCTCGGGCGACACGGGCGGTACGTTCGCAGGCGGCGGCGAGGTCGGTGCAGTCGGCGTCGCCGCGTTCGGCAGCGGCACGATCTGGGTCACGCCCAGACTGCTGAGCGTTTCGCGGTCGGCGGTGCCGGTCGCCGGCAGACCGTTCTGGCGCTGGTACTGCTCGACGATGCCGCGCGTGCCGTTGCCGTAAAGGCCATCGGGGGTCAGCTCGAAACCGCGCTGGCGCAGCGCTTCCTGCATGCGCGCCACCTCCGGGCCACGCTCGTTCACGGACAGCGCGCCATCCGCCATCGGGCTGCCGGGCATCGCGCGAGGGGTGATGCCCTGCGCGGTGACGCGATCGATGATGTCCGGCAGATTCTGTTCCCAGGTCCGCGCGAGTCCAGCGATGTGGGCGGCGCGATCGGTGCCGTTGACGACCGCGCGCGCATCGGTGTAATCGGCGTTCTGCGGATTGATGTAACGGTCCAGACCCACGCCGGTATAGAGGCCGCGCGACATGCCGACCACGGTGGTCTGCGCGCCGAGCGTCGCTTCCTGGGCCACGATATCGGGATTGGTGCGGATCCGCGGGTCGCCCAGCGTCGTCGCCATCCGGTCGTAGTTGCGGTCGTGGGTCACCTGCACGTAACCGCGACCGTAGTAATTCTCGCCGCCGCCGTAACCGTTGCGGATCGCCTGGTTGGGGCCGTCATATTCGCGCGACGTCGCGAAGTTGTCGGTCTCGTGCTGCGCGGTCGCGACGATGTACGCGATCTGGCGGCGGTCGGTGACGCCGTACTCCAACGCCGTCCTGACCAGCAGTTCGACGTTCTGGTCGCGGGTGAGTCCATAAGCGCTCATGCTGCGTTCTCCATCCAATATGTGTTGTTTCGATGCTTGACGGACGCTTCGGATGCGTCGCTCGCGGTGCCGTCGATCATTGCTTCACTTCGCGCATGCGGCCGTCGACGAGTTTCGAGACCCTGCGTTTCGGCGCCGCGCGATTTCCGGTGGCGTCCTCGACGATGCGTTCCACGAGCTTCGGCGCATTCTTCTCGACCACATGGAACTCCTCGGTGTGCAGGCAACATCCGCTCTTGGAAGTCGTGCGGATCCTGCCGTCCACGATCGCGAAGAAGCCGTCCCTGCCCACGGTGAGTTCGGAGAACGCGGCGCTGCGCACGAAGGTTTTTTTCGTCGCATCGAACAGATGGATGTCGTACGACGCGCCGCCATAACCGCCGCGCGTGCCGGTCCACAGCGCGAGATCGTCGCGGCCGTCGCCGTTGACGTCGGAGACGATGATGCTCTGGCTCGCGCGCCGGTCGCGCTGGGCAACCGCGCCGCGGTACAGCGTCGCGCGTTGGTTGAGGTAGAGCGCGGCGGGCCGCAGCGTCTGGCTGGCGCCATCGGCATGCGTCGCGGTCAGTTGCACGTTCCCCTCGCAGACCGACAGGCCATCGGAGACGGGGCGGCAGGACGGCGCGCTCAATTCGAAGCGCATGTCGCCTGCGCTGAGGGTCATGCGTCCTGATTCGTCCGGCGCAGCGTTCGCTTCGATGCGCGTCTTCGCAGGGGCACCGCCGCCGCCACCGTCTCCGCGCAGCATGGCTTCCAGTTCGCCCGCACGCAGCGCGGTCGCATCCAGGCGACACTGATTCGCCTGCAGACGCTGCGCCGAACCCTCGGTCTTGGCATCCCAGACGCACTTGGCGTCGCGTTCGGCGATCCAGCCGCGCTGTTCGCTGCGCAGCGCGGTCATCTCCGGGTCGCCGAGCGTGCGCTTGAGCTTGGCGTAGGCCGCATTCAAACGGCCGTCCTGGTACTCGTATTCGCTGCCGATGCACTCCTGCATGGCCGGGTCCACGCCGCCCGCAGCCTGGAGACACGTCGCGTACGCATCGCGCAACGCGCGTTCGTCCGCGGACGACGATACGGCCGCATCGTCCTCGATGACGGCCTGGATCTCTGCGCCGCCGGCCTCCACCGCATCGCCTGTCTCCACCACAACGTTCGTTTCCGCAGCTTGCGGCGTAGGCTGCGGTTCCGCTGCGGCCGGCTGCTCGCTGCAACCCGCCAGCAGCGCGAACGCCAATAGCGCCGCCGCGTATCCGCCATGGACATTTCTGCGTTGGCTCGTGCCCATTCCTGTCATCTCGTCGAATCCTGCCGTTGTCGAATCTGTCGTTGTCGCCGAAATTCCGGCGGGTGTCGAGCGCCGGTCGGCGTCGAGCCCGGCGTACCTCGCTCGAATCGCACGCCCGGCAGTGCGGCATGCGCCGCACCGTCGGAGAGTGGCACCGTCCCTGGCGCCTTTGCGCTTAGCGGCCGCCGAGGGCGACCTTGTTCTGTTCCTGCGGCTCGGCCTGCGGCGCAGGTTTGCCGGCGTCCGCCATCTTCGTGCTCTGCTCCACCGTCTGGCCCACCGCCTGGCCGTAGTCGATGTAGGAGTTCTTGGCGGCCGCGCTGGTCGGATCGCCCTGCACCGCGACCAGGAAGGTCTGACCGTTCGCGCCGGTGGTGCGGCTGATGTGATTGATGTCCTGCAGGCCGGTCGTCTTGGCGTCCACCGCCACCGCGGCGGCCGCTTTCTCCAGATCCTGCCGCGACGCGAAGCCCGCGCTCGGGCCCAACTGCTCCAGGTTCGACACCGCCTGCTGGTAGAGCTTGTTGTCGGGATGGTTGGGGTTGGAGATCAGCGGTTTGTCGGTCTGGGTCGGCGGCTGCGGCTGGCTGTCGGCGGCCGGAACGGACGGCTTGTCGCTGTTGGCCGGCGGCGGGATCTGGCCGTTCGTCGGCGGCTGCGTTTGACCGTTGGCTGGCGGCTGGGCTTGGGGATTCGCAGATGGCGGCGTCTCGCTGTTGGCCGGCGGCTGCGTCTGTCCATTGACCGGCGGCGTCGGCTTGTCGGCGGTCGCCGGTTTGGTCTGCTCGGGCGCGAGCAGGCCCAGCGCGGTCAGCGTGTTCCTGCCGGCCTTGCCGTCGTCTTCCAGCCCCTTCTGCTGCTGGAACTTGATCACCGCAGCTTCGGTCTTGTCGCCGAAGTAGCCGGTGGTCGGCAGCGGCTTGCCGTCGGCATCGCGGATGCCCGCCTTGTTCAAGGCTTCCTGCAGACGCTCCACCGCGGGGCCTTCTTCGCCTTTCTTCAGCACGCCGTCGGCCATCGGATCCTTGGCGCGCCCGCCGGTGGCATTCGGCGCCGGGCCTTTTTCGAGATCGATCGGCACGCTCACGCCGGCTTTCTTCAGGGTCTGTTCGTCGCGGGCCAGTTCGGTCAGCTCGGTCTTCTCGTTCTTCGCGCGGTCGCGCAGGCCGGGCCACAGGTCGGGCGAACCGCTGAACAGGCTGTCGTTCTTCTTGAGCTTGTAATCCTGCACCGCGCCGACGATCTGCTCATCGGTGAGTTTGGACAACTGGTAGCCCTCGCCGAACTTGTCCTTCAGACCGTTGGCCACGACGTTCGGCGTGAGGTTGCGGAACTGCACCGAGGTGCTCCACAGCATGTCCTGCACCGCGCGGCCGCGGTCGCTCAGATCCACGCCGCGGCCCTTCAGCGCCTCGTTCTGGACATCGAAGAATTCCTTCTTGATGAAGGTGTGCTGGTCGGTGGAGAAACCCTGCGGATCGCGCGCCGCGACTTCCTTCCACTTCGCGTCGAAGGCGGGAGACGCGGGCGTCAGCCCTTTGAACTCAGCGCCATACTTGGTCGACTGACCCACGTATTCGGCCAGGCTGCCCTGGGTCGACGACAGCTGATACAGGCCGTAGGACTTGCCGCCCAGATCGCCCTTGCCGGTGGAAATGAAGCCCGGGCCGCGGTTGCCGGTCTCGAACTGCGCGGAGGTCTGGCCGAGGTGCCAGGATTCGATATTGGTTTTCGCGCGCTGCACGTCGGCCGGCAGGTTCTGCGCCGGCGGCTGCACGGGCGTCGGCTGCGCGGGGGCGGGCTGCACGGGAGCGGGCTGTGTCGGCGCGGGCTGCGTGGGTGCCGGTTGCGTCGGGGCGGGCGTCGGCGCGGGCTGCGTCGGTGTCTGCTGCTGGCCGCCGATCACGCCCAGTTGGGTCAAGGTTTGCCTGTCGGCGACGCCGGTCGCGGGCAGGTTGTTGGCCTTCTGATAATTCTCCAGCGCCTGCTTGGTGCCGTTGCCGAAATCGCCGTCCTGGCCGATCACCCGGCCCTGCGCGTCGCGCGCGTTGGCGGCCCGCAGCTTCTCCTGCAGCAGCGCCACGTCCGGGCCTTTCTCGCCGAATTCGATCTTGCCGTCGGCCAGCGCCTGCTTCGGCGGCGCCGGGAACTTGCCGGAGATGTGCTCGATCGTCGGCGTTTCGTTGACGATGTTCGTGGTGTTGGCGGGGCGCTTGTCGGTGGTGATCGCGCCGCTGGCCATATCGCGCACGTAACGATCCGCCTGATCCAGATACTTCGCGTTGGCGTCGATGTGGAGATGAGTGCCGTAATAGCCGGGATCGCCCTTGCCGTAACCCGACTGGATGCCCAGCGGCTGGCCGTATTCGACCTTGACGCCCGGTTTGATGCTGTCGTCGATCTTCATGTGCCGCAGCTGGAACATCATTTCGCCGCCGGGGCGGTCCAGGATGGTCACGGTGCCGTTGCTCTTGTTGATCTCGCCGATATAGCCGTTGGCCGGCGAAGGCACGGGCACGCTGCCGCTGTTGTTGTCGGCGTTCTTCAGCACGATGTCCTTGGAGACCATCAGCTGGCCGCCCGGGGTGTACACGGCGGTGCCGTTGTAGTTGCCCGCCACCTCTTCGGCCTTGCCGTTGACCTTGGCGTACACGCGCCCGTCTTCCTGCAGCTTGTCGCTGGGATGATGGTGTTCGATATCGGACCACTTGGTGACCGGCTGGCTGCTGCTGCCGACGCTTTCGACGATCTTGTATCCGGGCATGACTGTTTCTCCTTGATTCCGATATCGCTGTGGATGAGCGCGCGAATGGGCGCTTCGAATGAATGCTTCAGGGGGCCGGCGTCTGGCTCGCCAGCGCCCAGCACCCGTCGGTGAACTCGAAGGTGTACCGGGCGGTTTCTCCGTAGCTCTCGACGGTCTCGTCGTTGTTGGAGAAACGCGCCCGGGTGTAATCGACGGTGTAGGTATCGCCTTGCAGCGAGCGCTTCAATTCCACGCGCGGCGCGTCGGCGGCCTCGATCGCGGGGTCCACCAGCACCCAGCGGTTGTCGACCAGGCCGATCCGGAAGCCGTCGAACTGCGGATGCGCCGCGGCGGTGTCGGCGGCGATGCCGGCCTTCAGATCGATCCTGCTGTAGGCGCGTCTCACGTCGGCGGATTCGACGAACTGCTGGAAGAACTCGGGGCCGCCTTCGAGCGTGCAGGCTTCGGGCGGCAACACTGGTTTCGGCGCGGGCGCTTCGACTACGGCCGGCGAAGCGTCCGGCGCGGGCGTCGCGGCTGTCGGCGACGTGGTGTCGGGCTTCGCATCGGCAGGCATCGGGGCGTCGGACGCGGGCGCCGAAGGCTTGCAGGCCGCAGTGAACGCGGCAGTGACGAGCAGCAGGGCGATAAGGGCGGTCTTGCGGAACATCGGCTCAGAACTCCTGTGGATGGAAAACCGGAACATGATGGCCTGAAGCGGCGATCCGATGGCTCCGGTGCTGGAAGTGCGCCGTCCCTGGCGCGTTGCATCGCATCGCGTGCGTCAGCGTGCGCCGACCGCGATCCTGTTCGGTTCCTGCTGCTGCACGGGATCGGCCTGCGCCGCCGCGACCGCAGGCTTGTGAGCCAGCCAGTCGTACGCCTGCTCGCCGGTGAGACTGGTCGGAACTTCGCGATTGGTGCCCAGATCCAGGCGCGGTTCGCGGATGACGATGCGGTCGTTGCTCATGACGGTGTCTGTCCTTGGAAAATCGTGTCTGTAAGGTCGGCGAAGGAGCGTTCGATGGCTTCAGGTCGCGGATCAGATCGCGGAATCGGGATCGGCGGTCAATCGCCAGCAGTCGCCGTGGCGTTCGAAACGATAGGACACGCCCTCGACGTTGCCCGGCACGCTCACGAAGTAAGCGCCGCCTTCTTCTGCGGAAATGCGGACATCCAGCGGCGCCGGACGCGGCGCGTCCGCGTCAACCGACGGATACCAGGCGCCGTCACGATGGCTCAGCGCGAAGCCGGTGTAGTTGCCGGCCTCGACGTAGGTCTGCTGCGACTGATCGCCGGCGTCGCCGCGGTCGATCGTCTGCGCCACCCGCACCAGCGGCGCGGTGAATCGCGCGCGCACCAGCACGTCGGCCGCGAAGATCTTCAGGAAACCGTCGAAATCGGCGGCGGGGCAGGCGCCCGGATCGGTCTCGCCGATCGCGGACGACGCCCACGATTTCACCGCGCCGAATGCGGGGGGTTCGTCGGGGTCGGAGTCGGCCGGCGCGCCGACCATCAGACTCAGGCGCTGCATGGCCTCGGCGTTGGCGAACTCCAGCGTGCAGCCTGCGTCGTCGCAGGACGCGAGTTCAGGCGTGCTGTAGCACAGCGCGGAACGGCCGCCCAGCTTGCCCATGCAGTCGGTGCGGTCCTGCAGGGGCAGCCAGCCGGCGGCGGCGAGCGCGGCGCGGGCCTCGGGAAACCCGGCCCCTGTCTTCAGCGCCTCCGGCAGTTCCACGTCGGCAACCGTCGCGGACGACGGCGCTGCGGCCGTGGCCTGGACAGGCGCCACTGCGGCGTCTGCCTGGGGCGGCGCGGAAGGCTTGCAGGCGGCGGTCAGCATCACGACGGCGAGCAGCGGAACGAGGCAGGCATTGCGGGACATCGATTCGAAACTCCTGGTTGGAAAATACGGACGCGCGATCATGCGGGAGGGCAAACGGCTGAAAGGCCTGGCGGCGGTTCGCGGCGTTCGACCGCCCGCATCGTCGAAGCATCCCTGGGCGGTGACCGGGTCGGCCGGATCGCGATGCTCCCGGAGGAAGCCCGCGCACGGTCGGACACGCGGTGGATCCGCCTCAGGAGGCTGCGACGATGGAGGGATCGCGGTCCGGGCCCATGACCACCTTCCACAGGGAATGCGCAACTCCGGCCTGCGGAACGATCGGCTCCGGCGCCCCAAGCACAGGGGCACGGCGACCGCAGGAGAGCCCGGTCCGCGACGGCCGGCCATGGGGGTGGCCGGAACGCGCAACGGTACCGGCCCGGACGGATGCCGGGCGCAGGGGCTGGAAGGTGTGGGCAAAAACGGATGGAGCCGCCGGTTCGCGCGCCGCAAAGGGTTCGGACGGCACAGCCACGGCGTGAGCGCCGGAACCGGAAAGGCCTGTGGGGCCGACGACGGCGGACGCCGCGACGGATTCCCGGATCGCAGCGGACACACGCCGCCGGCGATCATCGGCAGTGGCCACTGCCTGCAGTCTCGTATCAGCCATGACAGCTTCCTCGTTGGATACGACTGGGGTGAATTGGGTTGTGGGTGCAGCGGTGACGCGTGTCGTTCCGTTCTGACCGGAACGCCACGGCCAACTGTATAGCACGGGTTTTGTGACGATGTCGCGGGTCGCGGGCGCCGCCGGTCCGGCGGAAGCTCCACGCGAAGCGACGGGTCTGCGCGAACAACCGCCGCCAGATCGTTGATTCGCATGGCCTCCGCCTGGGTCGCAGTCCACCGCGCGCGGTGCGCTAAAATCGCGGTTTCCGCGCTCATGGACCGTCCCGCATGCAACTTTCCAACGCCCGCGCCATCGTCACCGGCGGCGTGTCCGGCCTCGGCTTCGCCGTCGCCCGGCACCTCGTCGCCCACGGCGGCAAAGTCGCGCTGTTCGACCTCAACGACGACAAGGGCGCCGTCGCCGTCGCCGAACTGGGCGACGGCAACGCCCGCTATTTCCGCACCGACGTCAGCGACGAGGCCGCGGTCGCGGCCAATATCGATGCCGCCAAAGACTTCCTCGGCGGCCTGAACGTCGCCGTCAACTGCGCCGGCATCCTCGGCGCGGGCCGCGTACTGGGCAAGGAAGGCGCGATGCCGCTCTCGCAGTTCCAGACCACGGTGATGGTGAATCTGGTCGGCAGCTTCAACGTCGCCAAGGCCGCCGCGGCCGTGATGCAGCACAACGAGGCCGATGCCGAAGGCGAACGCGGCGTGATCGTCAATACCGCATCCATCGCGGCCTACGAAGGCCAGATCGGCCAGGCCGCGTATTCGGCCAGCAAGGGCGGCGTGGTCGCCATGACCCTGCCGATGGCGCGCGAACTCGCCCGCTTCGGCATCCGCGTGATGACCGTCGCCCCGGGCATCTTCTGGACCCCGATGGTCGACGGCATGCCCGAGTCCGTGCAGCAGTCGCTGTCGGCGTCGATCCCGTTCCCGTCGCGCCTGGGCAAGCCTGAGGAATACGCGGACCTGGTCGCCTACATCCTCGGCAATGCGTATCTCAACGGCGAAACCATCCGTCTCGACGGCGCGACGCGGCTGGCGCCGAAATGACCCGGTTACCGTAGGGCGGGTCTTGCACCCGCCATTACGGCCATCCCGATAGCTCCGCGCAATGATCGAAGCAATGCCGATCGTTACCAACCTCACCGAAAAATCGCAATGGCGGGTGCAAGACCCGCCCTACCGGAATCCATGCAATGAAGGCTTACGACATCAAGAAAGGCAACGTGGTCGAACACAACGGCACCGTCTACCAGGTGCGCGACATCGAGCGCAGTTCGCCGCAGGGCCGCGGCGGCAACGTCAAGTTCCGCTTCACCATGTACAGCGTGCCCGGCGGCAACAAGTTCGACCTCAGCGTCGGCGGCGACGACGATCTGAAGGAAGTGGAGCTGGCGCGGCGTCAGGCCACCTACTCGTACAAGGACGGCGATGCGTTCGTGTTCCTCGACGACGAGGACTACACGCCGTACACGCTCGATGCCGATGTCGTCGGCGATGCCGCGGGTTACATCACCGACGCTCTCACCGGCTGTTTCGTGCAGATCATCGACGACGCGCCGGTGGCGCTGCAGTTGCCGCAGAGCGTGGTGCTGGAAGTGATCGAAACGCCGCCGGAGCTCAAGGGCGGCACCGCGACCAAGCGTCCGAAGCCGGCGAAGCTCAACACCGGCATCGAAATCCAGGTGCCGGAATACATCACCAACGGCGAAAAAGTCTGGGTGAACACCACCACCGGCGAATTCGGCGGCCGCGCGGACTGATGCGCTTGAAGATCGCGGCCATCGCATTGACGATCGCGTGCGCGCTGGGCGGCTGCGCTGCCCGGCCGTTCGCGGCGTTCGAGGATCCGCGGCCGGAGGGGCGTCTGGGCCTGAGCGAGCGTGCGCGTTGCGAAGTGCCGGATGCGCCGCCCGATCGGCCGAACTGGTGCGACTACCCGCACGAAGTGCGCGCGTTCATCGACCGGCGCGCGGAGTGCGATCATTTTCGCGGCGAGCCTTGGCCGGAAGGCGACTCGACGTATGACCTCGAACGTCGGCGCGAACTGACGGCCGCGATGAAAACCGCATGCGGCGGAAGCGATGCGCACCTGCGCGCGCTGCGGGCGAAGTATCGGGACGACGCCATCGTCGTTGCGGCACTCGCGGCATACGAGGACGACATCGAGCCCTGAGGGCGACGCTAGTCTCGCGCCATCCACTTCCGCGCCATCCGCGCGATCGACGGATCGATCGCGGGATCTTCCAGCAGCCCCGCAATGTCGCGCCACGCCAGCGCATGCGACTCGTCGCTGACCGCGAAGTCCTCGCTGCCGGTCGCGCGCACCACGTAGCGCACGTCGTAATGCCAGTGTCCCGAAACATCGCCGCGTTCGGGGATCCAGTGCCGGTCCAGATCGAAGATGTCCGGCAGCACCACCAGATCGACCAGCCCCGATTCTTCTTCCGCCTCGCGCAGGGCGACCGCGGCCAGATCGCGGTCGCCGTCGGCATGCCCGCCGAGCTGCAGCCAGCGATCGAGTTTGCGGTGATGGGTCATCAGCAATCGTTCGCCAGCGGCATCGACCAGCCAGGCCGACGCGGTGTAGTGCCCGGCGAGGCGATCGCGCACGAACGGATCGCGGCCGTTGCCGGACAATACGTCGCCGGGCAATACGTCGTCGAGCAAGGCGCGGAATTCGATTCCGATGCCGCCCTCCTGCGCCCATACCCGGTCATATGCGACGAATGCGGACGCCAGAGACCGGGCCAGAGAGGCGGAATCACTCATGTTGCGCTGCACCATCTGCTGACAAAGGCGAATTATCGCCCGCCGAACACACGGAGGACAGAAACCGCAACGACATCGAACAGCAGCGAACTTGTGCCATTGCGACAGGCCGGGTATGTTCGCCGGGTTCCGGCCCACGCTGCCGGCGCCATAACAACACTGAGGGGATAGTCAATGCTTTTTTGGCGCGTGAAACCGCTCGACAAGATTCTCGAGACGGCAGAAAAGAAGTCCTTGAAGCGCCAGCTCGGCGCTTTCCAACTGACGATGCTGGGCATCGGCGCGATCATCGGCACCGGCATCTTCGTGCTGACCGCCGAGGCCGGCCAGAAGGCGGGTCCGGCGATGATCGTGGCGTTCGTGATCGCAGCGGTGGTCTGCGCACTGGCCGCACTCGCCTATTCGGAACTGGCATCGATGGTGCCGGTCTCCGGCTCCGCCTACACCTATACCTATGCCGTCATGGGCGAAGGCCTGGCGTGGGTCGTGGGCTGGGCACTGGTGCTGGAATACGCAGTCGCCGCGGGCGCGGTGTCGGTCGGGTGGTCCGGCTACATGAACGGTCTTTTGATGAGTGCGGGCATCAACCTGCCCGACTCGCTGAAAACCGGACCGATGGACGGCGGCGCTTTCAACCTGCTGGCCTTCCTGATCGCGCTGCTGGTTACCGTGCTGCTGGTGGTCGGCACCTCGAAGTCCGCCAAGGTCAACGCCGTCCTGGTGCTGATCAAGGTCGCCGCGCTGACGGCGTTCGTCGCGATCGCGGTGCCAGCGGCGCAAGACGTGAACTTCGAACCGTTCTTCCCAACCGGCTGGGGCAGCCCGCTGGGCGGCGTCGGCGTGCTCGGCGCTGCGGCGTCGATCTTCTTCGCTTACGTCGGCTTCGATGCGGTGTCCACCGCTGCCGAGGAAACCAAGAACCCGAACCGGAACATTCCGATCGGCCTGATCGGCTCGCTCGCGGTCTGTACCGTGTTCTACATGCTGGTCGGCTACGGCGCGGTCGGCGCAATGGGCGCGCAGCCGATGCTGGATGCCAATGGCTTGGCGATTCACCCGGGCACCCCCGAATTGGCGGCCGCCTGCGCCGGTAGCGATGCCCTGGTGTGCAGCAAGGAACCGCTGGCTCACGTGCTGAAGATGCTGGGCTTCGCCAGCTGGGGCAACGCCATCGGCCTCGCCGCTGCGCTGGCGCTGCCGTCGGTGATCCTGATGATGATCTACGGCCAGACCCGCATCTTCTTCACGATGTCGCGCGACGGTCTGCTGCCCGAGTTCCTGTCGCGGGTGCATCCGAAGTTCCACACCCCGCACACCGTAACCATCATCACCGGCGTCTTCGTGTCGCTGTTCGCCGCGATGTTCCCGGTGGGCATCCTCGCCGACATCTCCAACTCGGGCACCTTGTTCGCGTTCGTGGCGGTGGCGGCGGCGGTGATGATCCTGCGCGTGAAGGATCCGGGCCGTCACCGTCCGTTCCGCACCCCGTTCGTATGGGTGATCTGCCCGCTGGCGATCGCTGGCTGCCTGTTGCTGTTCTTGAATCTGTCGCTGTACACCATCGGCATGTTCTTCGGTTGGGCGCTGATCGGCCTGGTGATCTACGGGCTCTACGGCTACAGTCACAGCGATCTGGGACGTGGACTCAAAGCCGAAAAGAACGCCCCGAAGATCGATTCCGAACCCCCGTTCCATGAGGGTCCGCAGGCCTGATCACCGGACCTCGGTCGCAAACGAAAACGGCGCGGAATTCCGCGCCGTTTTTTTATGCCCAGACTGCGGGCGATCAGATCTTCTTCGCCCAGGCGCTGCACCAGCCCTTGGCGACCACGCTGTTCTTCGGGAACAGCGTGCACGGCCCAGTCGCCGCGCCCTTGGCGCCCTTGTAGAGATTGCAGTTGGCGCAGTTGCTGCCGGCCTTGAACGCGGCGTGCTTCACCTTCGTGGCGTCCTCGACATAGGCCAATGCTTTGGCGGTGGCGTCGGTGAGCGCCAGCTTGGACAACGGCTTGGCGGCTGCGGGCGGCGGAGCGGCGGCCCGGGCGCCAAGGGAATGCAGCGCCAGCGGCGCAGTGGCCGTGGCGACGACGGCGATGGTCAGGAAACGGCGGCGGGAGGCATCGTGGCTCATCTGGCTGGGACCTGTAACGGGAGGAATACCCGAAGTATGTGCCTCGCCGCAGGCCATCGCATTGAGCCGGGTCAAATCCGCGACGGTCCATGTCATCGGGGCCCCGGGCAACGCGCAGGCTTCCGCTAAACTGCCGGCCATGAACGCGCCCCTCTACGACACCGCCCGCCTGCATGCGCTGGCCGACGAACTCATCGCCAACATCCGCGACCTGGCCGTCGCAGGCTGGACCCCGGCCACCAGCAGCAATTTCTCGCAGCGCCTCGACGACCGCCACGCCGCGATCACCGTCTCCGGCCGCGACAAGGGCCGGCTGACCCGCGACGACATCATGGTGGTCGACTTCAACGGCCAGGCCGTCGGCAGCGACCACCGCCCGTCCGCCGAAACCCTGCTGCACACACAGCTCTACCGGCGGTTCCCGGAGATCGGCTGCGTGCTGCACACCCATTCGCACAACCAGACCGTCGCCTCGCGGCTGTACGGCAGCGCCGGCAAGGTGCATCTGGCCGGCTACGAACTGCTCAAGGCCTTCGACGGCACCCGCACCCACGAGACCGAACTGGACCTGCCGGTGCTGCCCAACACCCAGAACATGCCGGCGCTGGCGGCGCAGGTCGAAACCCTGCTCGACGCCGGCCCGATGTGGGGCTATCTGATCGACGGCCACGGCCTGTACGCCTGGGGCCGGACGATGGCCGAAGCGCGGCGGCATCTGGATGCGTTCGAATTCCTGCTGGGCTGCGAACTGGACCTGCGCCGCCTGCGTAATTGATGCACAGGCCCCTGTAGGAGGGGCTTCAGCCCCGAGCTCCGCGCCGTTGTTGTAGGAGGGGCTTCAGCCCCGAGCTCTGCGGGAAGAAAAACTCGGGGCTGAAGCCCCTCCTACGAACGCATCATGACGTTGATCCTCTCTCCGCCCAGCCCCACTATTCAACGACCCACGTCACAGCCCTGGATCGCCCCATGAGCCGCTTGCGCATCTTCGCCGACGACCGCCCCGACGCCCCGCTGTCGGTCACTCACGACCACGCGGCCATCGCCGACGCGCTGTCGGCGATCCGCGTCGATTTCGAACAGTGGCGGTCCACCGACGCGATCCAGCCGGGCGACGCGTCCGAGGCGATCATCGCCGCCTATCAGGCCGATATCGACCGCATCAGCGCCGCGCGCGGCTTCACCACCATCGACGTCGTCAGCGTCGCGCCGGACAACCCGAACCGCGAAACCATGCGCGCCAAATTCCTCGACGAGCATCTGCACAAGGAAGATGAGGTGCGGTTCTTCGTCGCAGGCTCCGGGCTGTTCAGCCTGCACGTCGACGGCAAGGTCTACGAAGTGCTGTGCGAAGCCGGCGACCTGATCTCGGTGCCCGACTCCACCACCCACTGGTTCGACATGGGCCCGGAACCCAGCTTCGTCGCCATCCGTTTCTTCCAGCAGCCCGACGGCTGGGTCGGTCATTTCACCGGCACGGATATCGCGCAGCGGTTTCCGCGGTATGAAGCGCGTCAAGCGAATTGAGATTCGAGACAGGAAACAACCACCGTCATTCCCGCGAAGGCGGGAATCCATGCTGACGCCATAACGGCTTCAACGGCTGGACTCCCGCCTTCGCGGGAGTGACGAGCAAAAAACAGCCATTCTGTTCTGGAAGCGAGCAATGCCCCCTCTCATCCTCACCGACATCGAAGGCACCACCAGCAGCATCTCGTTCGTGAAGGACGTGCTGTTCCCGTACGCGCGCGATGCGCTGCCGGCGTTCGTGCGCGAGCACGGCGCGCGCGAGGACGTGCGCAAGTGGCTGGACGCGGTCGCCATCGAGCACGGCGCGGTCTGCAGCGATGAGGTCATCGTCGAAATCCTGCAGGGCATGATCGACGAAGACCGCAAGCACACCGCGCTAAAGGCGCTGCAGGGCATGATCTGGGGCGAGGGCTACAGCAGCGCCGATTTCACCGCGCACATCTATCCCGACGCCGCCGCGAAACTGCGCGACTGGCACGCCGCGGGATATCCGCTGGCGGTCTATTCGTCGGGATCGGTGCCGGCGCAGAAACTGTTCTTCGGCCACACCGATGCCGGCGACCTCACCGCGCTGTTCGGCGGCTGGTTCGACACCGAAGTCGGGCACAAGCGCGACGCCGACAGCTACCGCACCATCGTGCGCCGGCTCGACCGCGACGCGGGCGGGATCGTGTTCCTGTCCGATGTGGTGGAAGAACTCGACGCCGCGCGCGACGCCGGCATGCGCACGGTGCTGATCGACCGGCTCGACGATTATCCGCAGCCGCGCCTCGGCGACGCCGCGCACGGCCACCACCGCGTCGAGCGCTTCGACCAGCTCCATCCCGACAAATTTGAATCCGATCTGCTGGACAACCCGGAGTCTTCGACACCGTCATGAACCGCCTGCCGCAGTTGGTGTGGTGTCTGCTGGCGCTGATCGGCGCCACGGGATCGGTCGCGGCGCGAGGTCTGACCGACCCCGCGCTGCGCGAACGTCAGCGCACGCTGGTCGACGCCGCAGTCGCCGGGCTCGCGCCGCAGCGTCCCGGGCAGCCGGATCTGTACGTCGTCGGCTTCGGCGGCGACAGCACCGAGGACGTGTTCCGCAACGAGACCGTCTATCTCGACACGCTGATGTCGCAGCGCTTCGGCGCGCGCGGACGCGTGACGACGCTGATCAATCACAGCGACAGCCTGATCCGCACGCCGCGTCCGCTGGCGACCCTGGAAAATCTGCGCGCGGTGCTGGCCGGCGTCGGCAAAACCATGGACCACGAGCAGGACGTGCTGCTGCTGTTCATGACCATGCACGGCACGCCGCAGCATCAGCTGTTCGTGCAATTGGCGCCGGTGTACTTCGATCTGATCGATCCCGGGCAGTTGCGCAAGGCGCTGGACGATGCCGGCATCCGCAATCGCGTGCTGGTGATTTCGGCGTGTTATTCAGGCGGTTTCGTGCCGGCGCTGAAGAGCAACGACACCCTGATCCTCACCGCCGCGCACAGGAACCGGCCGTCGTTCGGCTGCGGCCCCGATTCGGACGCGACCTACTTCGGCCGCGCCTGGCTGGTGGACGGGCTGAACGAGACCACCGATTTCGTCGCCGCCTTCGAGACCGCGAAGACGCGCATCGCCCAACGCGAGAAGGAAGAAGGCTTCCGGCCGTCGCGGCCGCAGATCTCGGTCGGCAAACAGATCCTGCCGCGCCTGCAGGCGTGGCAGTCGCAGCTGGTGCCGGGGCCGAAGGTGGCGTATGCCGTGCCCGCGCCGGCGGTCGATGCCGCGACACCTGCGAAGGCGAACAGCGGAAAAGCGTCGAAACCGAAGAAATGACGCCGACTCGGGAATGATGATGCGTCCATCGCATATCCGGTTCGCCGCTTTCGCCAGATCGAATGCCTGCATCGCGATCGGAATTCTGATCGCGGCGTTCTCGTTGTTCACGATTTATCTCGTCGTGCTCGATCCACCGCCGCTTTGCGACCATCTCTGCGCGTTTCTTGCGCTCGGACCGATCGTGACTTGCGCGTTGTGGTTGATCTGGCTCGTCGCTTGGCATTGCCCCGGCTGGCGCCAGACTACTCGCTTCAGGAAGTCATCCGTATCGACGCTTGCCGTTCTTGTGCTCGGTCAGTTCGTTTGGCTCTGGAATCAGTGAAGTTTCTCGCCGCGCGCCAGCATCGCGATTAGGGTCTCGACGCGCTTTGCCCTGGTGTCCGCTTTTTTCGCGGTCTGCACCCGCCAACACACGGCATACCGATTGGTCTTGTCCAACGCCTCGAAGAACGTGCGCGCCTTTTTGTTTTTCGCCAGCGTCGCCGCCAGCTCCGGCGGCGTTTCCATGTTGCGCGCGCCGTCGTAGGCGGCGTCCCAGCGGCCATCGGCTTTCGCGGCATCCACTTCGCGCTGCCCGCCCGCGCGCATCCGGCCTTCGGCGATCAGACGTTCGACCTTGCCGATATTGATCTTCGACCACAGGCCTTTCGGCCGCCGCGGCGTGAATCGCTGCAGAAAGTACTCGCCGTCGAAACCGCGCTTCTGGCCGTCGATCCAGCCGTGGCACAGCGCGACCTCCAGCGCCTGATCGTAGGTCACGGTGTCGATACCGCTGTCCTTCTTCGCGATCTTCAACCACAGCCCTTTCGACGCGGCATTCGCGACCAGCCATGCTTCCCACGCGTCGCCATCGGCGAACGGCAGGACGGGAAGATCGTCAGGCAGACCGCTCATGGCGATGCGTCCCAGTCCTGCAAGCGATATTCGCCCTGCGCCCGCACCTCGCCGCGCCACACGTCGAACGCGCGCACTTCGATGCGATGCGCGCCCGACGCCAGATCGGTCGGCAGCGCGCCGCGCCACAGATGCGGCGATGGCGTCGCTTCCGCCGAGCGGTCGTAGCCGCGCAGCGTGTCGGCGTCGGCATCCAGCATGTTCTCGCGCACGACGCGCGGATCGGGCGCGACGGTTCGTCGCATCGGCTTCCATTCGCCGTCGTCGATGCGGAACTCCACGCGCGTATCGACGCGCCCCATGTAGACGTTCGCGTAGACGCCGTACGCGGGATACGCGCCGCGGCGCAGCACCTTCGGCGCATGCAGACCGATCTGCGCGTCCTGCGGATCGCGAGCGGTGTGCCAGGCCAGCGTGTAGCGGCCTTCGCGGCCGATGCCCAGGCTGGCGTAGCCGTTGGGCGTGCCGTCGGACATCGTGGTATCGGGAATGCCGCTCGCGTCCTTCACCCCGGTCCAGAACGCGCCGCAGGCCGCGCCGACGTTGTATTCGTGCAGCGGCGCCGCGCCCTGCCAGCCGGTGCGCGCATCGTGCATCCAGTGCTGCTGGGCGTGGCTGTGACCGCTGAGGATCAGTACGTTCGGAAAACCGCGCAGCAGCGCGAACAGCCGCGCGCGATCGGCATCGCGGAAGGTGTCTCGGCCTTCGTATTCGAACAGCGGAATATGCATCGCCAGCACCAGCAGGCGCTGCTTCGGTACCCGCGGCAGATAGGCTTCGAGAAACGCGAACTGGTCTTCGCGCAGGCCGCCGATGTAGGCGGGACTCTGGCCGGGTCGATAGATCACATCATCGAGCCCCACGAACACCGCGTCGTCTTCCTCCCAGGCGAAGGTGTCGGAGCCGAAGGTGTTGCGGAAGGTCAGCAGCGAGTCTTCGTCGTGCGCGACATCGAAGTCCAGATCGTGATTGCCGGCGACGTGCAGCCACGGCACGCCGATGCGGCGGGTTTCCGCGTTCAGGGCCGGATACAGCGACAGATCGTCGTCGACGATATCCCCCAGGCTCAGTCCCAGCTCCGGCGCGCGGCGCGGCGCGCCGTCGGGGTACTCGCGTTCCGCAAGCACGCTGTCGACGACATCGCGGGCGTAATAGCCGACATCCGTTTGCGACTTCACCTGCGGATCCGCGAACACCCGCACCTCAAGCCACCCGTCGCCGGGCGGCGCGCGGCGCAGGCCGATATCGAAACTGCGCGGCATCGGGCCGGATGCGATCCCGCCGTACTTCACCGACGGCGGCGCGAGCGCCGGCACGTGCCGCCAGGCGCCGGGGCGCGCCAGGTCGTTCTGCGGCAGGCGCCAACCCGCGGGTTTGATGGCGAACACCGTCTGCCCGGGCGCGACCGCGATGCGATAACGCCCGGCCGCATCGGTTTCCGCCAGCGCGCGGCCGTTCGAGACCAGAACGCCCGCGATGCCTGGTTCGCCGCGATCGCGCCGACCGTCGCCGTCGTGGTCGTCGTAGACCACCCCGCCGAGTACCGCCTGCGCATCGGTCGCCGCGGCGCCCGCGGTGCAGAACAGCAGGCCCAGCATCCACATACCTCCGCGAACCCGCATCGCCGCCTCTTTTCTGTCCGGACCTGTACAGGATTATGCCTCCGCCCGTCCCGCCCCGAACACTGCGCCCCGGACACTGCGCCCCGGACACTGCGCCCAGAGCACCGCGCCAAGAGCACCGCGATCCATGCCGGTGTGCAGTAAGATCAGCCCTGTTCCGGCCCGCAGGGGAGTCGCATGCCGTTCCGACGTGTTTGGCTTTGGGCCATGGTCATCGCGGCTGCGCAGCTGTTGTGCGCGCCGACGGGCCGGGCCGCGAATCCGCAGCCGCCGGCCGAACTCATCGAAGGCACCGCTTCGCGGTCGCTCACCCCGCATCTGAGCTATCTGCACGACAAGGACGCGATCGACACCGCCGACGACGCCTGGCGACGCATCGCCATCGACGGTTTCCAGCCGGTGCCCGCAGGGAAAACCGCCTTCGGTTTCCAACAGGGTGCCTACTGGTTCCACGCCACCGTGGTCAATCGCGACGCAGACGAGCGCCACTGGATGCTGGTGCAGCGCTTCGCCCTGCTCGACCGCATCGACCTGTATGTGCGTTACCCGGATGGCCGCATCGTCCAGCAGGCCAGCGGCGATCTGCTGCCGTTCTCGGCGCGCAGCATTTCGTATCGCCATCCGAATTTCCGCATCGAACTGCCGCCGGGCCAGCCGGTCGACATCCTGCTGCGCGCGCAGAGCCAGAGTTCGATGCAGGTGCCGCTGGAGTTGTATACGCCCGCGGCCTTCACCTCGCTCTCGCGCGACTCGCAGTTCGTGATGGGCATCTATTACGGCATCCTGCTCGCGCTGTTCGTTTACAACCTCGTGCTGTGGCTGACCCTGCGCGATCCCAGCTATTTCTGGTATCTGTTTCATATCTCCGCGTTCGGCCTGGTGTTGTTCACGCTCAACGGCTACAGCTTCGAATACCTGTGGCCGGACAATCCATGGCTGGCGAACGTGGCGGTGCCGCTGTCGATCTGCTTCGCCATCATCGGCATGCAGCAGTTCGCGCGCACGTTCCTGGAACTCCCTAAACGCTTTCCGCGCGGCAACATCGTCAGCTTCGCGATCATCGGCATCTGCATCGCGCTGGGCTTGGCCTCGCTGTGGCTGCCGTACGGCGTCTCGACGCCTTGGGCCACGCGCACGGTGATCATCAGCGTGCTGTGGACCGTCATCGCCGCGGTGGTGGCACTGCGCCGCGGCTATCGACCGGCCCGGCTGTTCCTCGCGGCGTGGGCGGTCTTCCTGGCCGGCACCGCGACCATCGCGGCGCTCGCCTTCGGCCTGGTGCCCAAGAACATGCTCACCGAATACGGCGTACAGATCGGTTCCGCACTGGAAATGCTGCTGCTGTCGATTGCGCTGAGCTATCGTTACGCATCGCTGCGCAACGAGAACGAGCGCATCGCCGCCGAAGCCACCATGCAGCTGGAACGCAAAGTGGCGCAGCGCACCCAGGAAGTCCGCAGCGCGCTGATGCAACTGGAGGACGCCCACCGCCGGCTGCACGATTCGAGCCGACGCGACGGGCTGACCGGGCTCTACAACCGCACCCATTTCCACGAGAACTTCGAGCGGATGCTCAAGGAATCGCGCGACAAGGGGGAGCCCGTGTCGCTGTTGATGATCGACCTCGATCACTTCAAGTCGATCAACGACCGCTACGGCCATCTGGTGGGCGACGACTGCCTGCGCTGGGCCGCGCAGCGGATCGGACAGGCGCTGCGCGCGCATGAGTCCTCGTTGCTGGCGCGCTTCGGCGGCGAGGAATTCGTGGTCATCCTGCCTGGCCACGATCTGCACAGCGCCGTCGGCGTGGCCGAAAGCCTGCGCCGCAAACTGGTCGAGGAGCCCTGTGCCAGCGGGCCGCATCGCCTGCGCGTCTCGGCGAGCCTCGGCGTGCATACCGTCGATCCCGGCGTGGACATCGATTCCGATGCCGCGCTATCGGTGGCGGATCAGGCGTTGTACGCCGCCAAGGCCAACGGTCGCGACTGCGTGCGCACGTCGATCACAGCCGCCTGACGAAACGACCAGACCTCCCGTAGAGCGGCCTTCAGGCCGCTGCTTTCAGGGAAGACAAAACAGCGGCCTGATTTTCAACAGCCGAATGGCTGGTCAGGCCGCTCTACGGGGCGCAACTCAGCGCGGAACCGGCGGCGGCGCGTTGTTGTTGTTGTGGATGTAATAGCGCTCGAACACCTTGGTGTAATCCGACGTGATGTGACGGTTGAGCATCGCATCGTTCAGATTGTCGAGCACGGCATTGAAGTGCGAAACCACGCCGGCTTCGCCGCCCAGATTGTTGAGCTTGAGCATGCCGCCCATCGCTTCGAGCGTACGCAGGGCGTTGTCGCGGGCGATACCGTCGCGCGTCTGCTGCTTGCCGATCGCGATCAGCGCCTTGTAGATGTCCTTCACCTGCTCGATGAAGCTCTTCTTCACGTCGATGCTGAAGACGGATTCGCCGATCGAGAACTTCAATTCCACGTCCATGTCGAGCGTGCCGGCGGTTTCGATCGCGACGTAACCGATGCGCTGCGTGGCGTATTCGTAGCGCTTGATCATGCGCTTGCTCGATATCGCGGAATCGCCGTCGACGTGGATCAGCGCGAGATTGGTGAAGCAGTATTCGTCCTTCTTCGATTTGATCAGGAAGAAGATTTTTTCGCCGTCTTCATTGAACAGATAATCGTCGGCATCGACCTTGTCGTAATCCACGGGCGAGACGATCACGCCGATGTCGCTGATGCCCAGCGCTTCGGCGGCGAATTTCTTGAACATGGGGCGTCCTTTGAGATGAATGAGGGCGTGCGAATCGCGACACGAATGCTACCAGAGAGAACGCCCCGCGCTGTTCGTGACCAATGGCACTGCCTGGCCCGGACTGTGACAGACGAATGAAAATCCGCCGGGATGAGCGCTCAACCGCGCCTGGCCGCCAGCACCCGCTCGACATCGGCCAGGGACAAGCCGCGCATCCTCAGCAGCACCAGCAGGTGATACGCGAGATCCGCGGCTTCGCCGAGCAGCGCAGCATCGTCTTCCACCACTGCGGCCAGCGCGGTTTCCAAGCCTTCCTCGCCGACCTTCTGCGCGATGCGCTTGATGCCGCTGTCGAACAGTTTCGTGGTGTAACTGCCGGGCGGGCGATCCGCTTCGCGCCGACGGATCAGCGCGTCGAGATCGCCGAGCTCGCTGCCGGGCGCGGAGGGGAAACAGCTTTGCGTACCGAGGTGACAGGTCGGCCCGTGCGGTCTAGCCTGCACCAGCAGCGTATCGTTGTCGCAGTCCACTTCAAGACTCACCAGCGAGAGCACATGGCCACTGCTTTCGCCCTTGGTCCACAATCGCTGCTTGCTGCGGCTGAAGAACGTGACCTGGCGAAGTTCGAGCGTTTTCCGCAAGGCTTCGCGCGACATGTAGCCGAGCATGAGCACGCGATGCGAATCGGCATCCTGCACGATCGCGGGCAACAGACCGTCCTGTTTTTCCCACGCCAGGGTTTCGATATCGAGCGCAGTCGTTTCGACAGGGCTGGTATCGACAGGGGCCGCATCCACAGACATGATCCCGCTCACAGTCGCACCTCGATGCCTTGCGCGCGCAGATCGCGCTTGAGATCCGGAATCGCGATCGCCCCGGAGTGGAAGACGCTGGCCGCCAGCGCGGCGTCGACATCGGCCTCGCGGAACGCGTCGACGAAATGTTCGACCGCGCCCGCACCGCCGGATGCGACCAGGGGCACGTCGCAGATCGCGCGCACCGCCTTCAATTGCTCCAGATCGTAGCCCTTGCGCACGCCGTCGCTGTCCATGCAGTTGAGCACGATCTCGCCCGCGCCCAGGGCCTGCGCCTCGCGCACCCAGTCGAGCGTGGCCTTGCCGAGCGCCTTCGTTTTGTCGGGATCGCCGGTATAGCTGCGCACGCGCCAGACGCCGTCGGCGTCGCGCATCGAATCGATGCCCACCACCACGCACTGGCTGCCGTAGGCCTCGGCGATTTCAGTAATCAGCGCCGGCCGTTCCAGCGCGGGCGTATTGATCGACACCTTGTCGGCGCCCGCGAACAGCACGCGGCGCGCGGTGTCGACGCTGCGGATGCCGCCGGCGACGCAGAACGGGATATCGATGGACGAGGCGACGCGCTGCACCCAGTCGACATCGACCGCGCGGCCGTCGGGGCTGGCGCCGATGTCGTAGAACACCAGCTCGTCGGCGCCTTCGTCGCGATAGCGGCAGGCGAGTTCGACGATATCGCCCATATCGACGTGATCGCGGAACCGCACGCCCTTCACGACGCGTCCGTCGCGTACGTCCAGGCAAGGCACGATGCGCACGCTCAACATGTCAATGCGTCCTCGATGGTCATGCCGCCTTCCAGCAGCGATCGTCCGAGCACCGCGCCTGCGCAACCCGCATCGCGCGCGGCCACGATGTCGGCGACATCGCGCACGCCGCCGCTGGCCTGCAGTTGGAAACCTTCGCCGCGCGCAACGATCGTTCGATACAACTCGAGATTAGGGCCACGCATCATCCCGTCGCGGGCGATGTCGGTGCAGAGCAGATGCTGTGCGCCCGCGTCGCGATAACGGCGCAGGCACGCGTCGAGATCGAGTTCCGCGCGCTCGGTCCAACCGTGGATCGGCAGTTGCCAGACGCCGGCATCGTCCTGACGCGTGTCGAGCGCGATGGTGATGCGCGCGGCGCCGTAACGCTGAAGCCAACCTTCGACCAGTTCCGGATCGCGCACCGCCAACGAACCGATCACGACTCTTGAGGCGCCCTGCGCCAGCATCGTGGCGACCGCAGCTTCGTCGCGCACGCCGCCGCCGGTCTGCACCTGCAGGCGGCCGTCGTCGGCGATGCTGCGCAACAGCGGCGCGAGCGTGTAGCCGCCCGCACGCGCCGCATCCAGATCGACCAGATGCAGCCAGCGCGCGCCGGCATCGGCGTAGCGCATCGCGACCGCGAACGGATCGTGCGGATAGCGCGTCTCG
Source organism: Pseudomonadota bacterium (assembly GCA_040386495.1). GTDB lineage: Bacteria > Pseudomonadota > Gammaproteobacteria > Xanthomonadales > Xanthomonadaceae > Lysobacter_I. The sequence goes on along the minus strand of JAZKFJ010000027.1, from coordinate 60,472 downwards.
CGGTCGTAGTCGCCCTGCTGGAGGCGCACGACGCGCCCATCACGGACATCGATCGCGGGATACGCGGTGAATTCTTCGACGACAGCATTCATGCGGCAAGCTTCAGGAAATTGTCGAGCAGGCGCAGACCGGCTGCGGACGAACGCTCGGGATGGAACTGCGCGCCGTAGCGATTGCCGCTGCCGACCACCGCAGCGAAACGCTGGCCGTGATCGCTGTCGGCAAGAACGCAGGCGTCGGTGTCGTTGTCGACCAGCACCGCGTAACTGTGGACGAAATAGGCATGCGCACCGTCGTCGATGCCGTCCAGCAGCGGCGAGGTGTCGCCATTCGCATCAACGCGCTTGCGCAGCCGGTTCCAGCCCATGTGCGGCACGCGCAGCCCGGGTCCACCGGAGAGCTTGCTCACGCGTCCTTTCAACAAACCGAGGCAATCGACATCGCCTTCGCTGGACGTGTCGAACAACAGCTGCATGCCGACGCAAACGCCCAGCAGCGGCACCTGGCTGTTGCGCAACGCAGCATCCAAACCGCGCGCGCGCAGCAGCGCCATCGACGGCGCCGCAGCGCCGACGCCGGGGAGGATGATGCGCGCAGGTTCGTCGAGTTCGTCGGCATCGCGCACAAGGCGCGGATGCGCGCCGATCCGGTTCAGTGCGTAACGCACCGAGCCCAGATTCGCGCCGCCGGCATCGATCAAGGCAAGATCATCGCCGCTCACAGTGTCCCCTTGGTGCTGGGCAAGGCATCGCCTTCGCGCTTGAACGACTGCCGCAGCGCGCGTGCGACCGCCTTGAAACAGGCTTCGATCTTGTGATGATCGTTGTCGCCGCGCACCGAGAGATGCAGATTCAGGCCCGCGGTTTCGCACAAAGAACGGAATACGTGCGGCACCAGCTCGGTGGCGAGGTCGCCGACCTTCTCGCGCTTGAATTCGCCGTCGAACACGAAATACGGACGACCCGACCAGTCCAGTGTCGCGCTGGCCTGCGCTTCGTCCATCGGCAGCGTGAAACCGTAGCGCGCAATGCCGCGCTTGTCGCCCAAGGCCTGGCGCAGCGCCTGCCCCAGCGCGAGCGCGCTGTCTTCGACGGTGTGGTGCTCGTCGATGTGCAGGTCTCCGTCGCAGCGCAGCCGCAGCGCGAAGCCGCCATGCTTGCCGAGCTGCTCCAGCATGTGATCGTAGAACCCAAGGCCGGTCTTCACGTCGGGATCGGCTTCGCGATCGAGATCCACTTCGACCTCGATCCGCGTCTCCTTGGTGTTGCGCTCGATGCGCGCGGTGCGCGGCACATCGACCAGCGCATGCGCGATGTCGCTCCACGCCACGCCGTCGCCGAACTGCGGCGACTTCAGCTTGAAACCGCGGATGTCGAGATTGGTCGCGAACTGGATGTCGGTCTCGCGGTCGCCGACCATCGCCGAGCGCGACCAGTCGATGCCGCGATCGCGCAGCAGCGACTGCATCAGACCGAGCGCCGGCTTGCGATCGGGGGAATTTTCGTGCGGGAAGCTGCGATCGATCAGGACATCGCGGAAGCGGATGCCCTGGCTTTCGAAGATCTGCATCATCAGCGCGTGCGGCCCATCGAAGTCCGCCTGCGGAAACGCGTCGGTGCCGAGGCCATCCTGATTGGTCACCATCACGAACTCGTAGCCGGCATCGCGCAGGCGCAGCATCGCCGGAATCACGCCGTCGACGAAGGCGAGCTTGTCGTAGGCGTCGATCTGGAAATCGGCCGGCTCGCGGATCAGCGTGCCGTCGCGATCGACGAACAGGATGGGTTTTGTGTTGGTCATGCCTGCGCTCATGCGGCGGCTTCCTCCGGCCGCAGCGCCGCGAAGACCGCGTCGTTCTCGTCCGGCATGCCGATGGTGATGCGCAGCGCATCGCCGAGCCCCGCGGTCGCGCGCATGTCGCGCACGACCACGCCGGCGGCGAGCAGGCGCCGATACGCGGCTTCTGCATCGTCGAACCGCGCCAGCAGGAAATTGCCGGCGCTGGCGTACACCCGGCGCACACCACCGAGCTGCGGAAGGCGCGCGAGCATGCGTTCGCGCTCGGCGCGGATGGTCGCCGCTCGCGCAGCCGCCTCCGCGAGCGCCGCCGGCTCCAGCGCGCGCAGTGCCAGATCGGCGCAGGGCTGCGGCACCGGATACGGCGCCTGGCAGCGGCGCAGCACGTCGATCAGCGCGGGATCGGCGAGCAGGCAGCCGATCCGAGCACCGGCCAGCGCGTGCAGCTTCGACAGCGTGCGCAGCACGGCGATATTCGGATAGTCGTCGATCAGCGATGCCGCCGACGGCGTATCCGCATATTCGATATAGGCCTCGTCGACCACCAGCAGCGCGCGGCCGGCCAGCGCCTGCGCGAGGGCACGGATCGCGGACAGCGTGATCGATTCGCCGGTGGGATTGCCGGGCGAGCACAGAAATACGATCTTCGCGCGGCGGGCGATGGCGAGGTCGCGCATCGCGGCAAGATCGGTCACCCAGCCATCGGGACGTTCGCGCATCGGCGCTTCCACCAGCGGGGCGCCCTGCAAGCGCGCGCACACCGCATACATGCCGAATACCGGCGGCGCGATCACCACCGGATCGTGTTCGGCGCGGCACAGCGCGCGCACCAGCAGATCGATGGCTTCATCGCTGCCCCGTCCGATCAGCAACTGCTCCGGACGCACGCCATAAACCTCGGCCAGACGCACGCGCAATGCTTCGGGCTGCGGCTGCGGATAGCGGCGCAGCGCGCCGGCATCGTCGACCGCGTTGGCCCACGGCGATTCGTTGGCGTTGAGCCACACCGTACCGTCGACCTTGTGGCTGCGCGCCGAGGAATAGCCGGCGAAGGCGCGCAGATCCTCGCGCACCAGATCGATGATGCCGGCTTTCGTCTTCTCCGCGAACTGCGTGCTCATGGCGTATCCACAGCCGGCAGGGACGCGATGCGCAGGCTCACCGCATTGGCGTGCGCCTGCAGACCTTCGGCTTCGGCGATGCGGATCGCGCTGGGACCGATCCGGCGCAGGCCTTCCGCGGACACGCTCTGCACGCTGATCGCAGTCTGGAACCCGGTGACCGACAGCCCGCTCCACGCGCGCGCGGCGCCGCCTGTGGGCAGCACGTGATTGGTGCCGCTGCAGTAGTCGCCGAGCGATTCCGCGGCGTAATCGCCGAGGAACACCGAGCCCGCGGCGCGCACGCGGCCGAGCCACGGCTCCGCGTCGCGCAGCGCCAGGATCAGATGTTCCGGCGCATAGCGATTGCTGACCTCGAAGGCCTGATCGATGTTGGCGACCACGATCAGGCGCGACTGCGCCAGCGCCTTGCGTGCGATGTCGGCGCGCGGCAGACGCGAAAGCTGGCCGACCAGTTCGGCGGCAACGCGCGCGATCAGCGTCGACGAATCGCTGAGCAGGATCACCTGCGAATCCGGGCCGTGTTCGGCCTGCGACAGCAGGTCGGCGGCGACGAACGCGGGATTGGCGCCGCCGTCGGCGATCACCAGTACTTCCGACGGGCCGGCCGGCATATCGATGGCCGGGCCGCCTTCCACCGTCGACACCTGGCGTTTGGCCTCGGTCACCCAGGCGTTGCCGGGGCCGAACAGTTTGTCGCAGGCGGGCATGGTTTCGGTGCCGATGGCCATCGCGGCGATGGCCTGGGCGCCGCCGAGTTTGAACACCCGGCGCACGCCGCACTGGCGCGCAGCGAACAGTACGGTGGGATCGGCGCTGCCGTCGGTGCGCGGCGGCGTGCACACGATCACTTCATCGCAGCCGGCGATGCGCGCCGGCACGCCCAGCATCAGCATCGTCGAAGGCAGCGGCGCGCTGCCCGCGGGAATGTACAGGCCGACGCGCGCGATGGGCCGCACGATCCGCCGGCAGCGCACGCCTTCTGCCGTATCGACGGCGTACTCATGCATGCCGCTGTCGAGGTGGAAGGCTTCGATGCGACCGGCGGCATCGATGATCGCCTCTTTCAGCGAGGGATCCAGCGACGCCTCGGCCGCCTCGAATTCCTCCTCCGACACTTCGAACGTTTCGAGCACCGCATGATCGAGCAGCCGGGTGAATTTGCGCAGCGCCGCATCGCCGTCGGCGCGCACGCGGGCGATGATCTTGCCCACGCCCAGGCGCACGGCCGCAGCGGAATCCTGGGTCGGCCGGCGCAGTGCGGCGCGCTGCGCCGCCTCGTCCAGCGTCGACCAGGTGAGCAGGTTCAGATCGATCCGGTTCGCCAGCGACGAGCTCGCCAGCGGCGCGCCGGCGAACGATGCGTTGGTCGGCGAAGGGTTCATCGATGTACTCATGCCAGCATCCTCTCCACGGGCAACACCATCAGGCCGCGCGCACCGGCGCGTTTGAGATCTTCCAGTCGCTGCCAGGTCATCGCGCCGTGGCACAGCGCCTGCAGCGCGACATCGCCGGTGCCGTTGCCATCGGCATCGGTACCGCCGCCGTCCAGCGACATCACCGTCGGCGGCTCGGCGTCGGGCAACAACTGCATCAGCTGCGACAGCACCGCCCGCGGCGCCTGGAACAGCAGCAATTTGCTGTCGCGGATCTTCATCACGCCGTCGAGGCGGCGCAACAGCAGATCGGCGATACCGGCACGCACGTCGCTGAAACCGTCGGCCGGCCCGGCCAGCACCGCTTCGCTGTCGAGCACGATTTCCACCGGCTTCAAGCCATTGGCGACGAGAGTCGCGCCGCTGGACACCAGATCGCAGACCAGATCGGCCTGGCCAAGACGCGGGGCGATCTCGACCGAGCCCGACATCATCACCACATCGGCGGGAATGCCGCGATCGGACAGCCAGCGCGACAGCAATGCCGGATAGCTGGTGGCGATGCGCTTGCCCGGCAGTTGCGTCTGCGGATCCCACGTCCACTCGCTGGGAATGCCGAACATCAGCCTGCAACGGCCGAAGCCGAGCGCGCGCCATTCGCTGAAGGCCGGCGGCGCGCCGCGCGTCTCGCGCTCGTAGGCCTGCTCGTTCAGCACATTGCGACCGACCATGCCCAGGTCGCACACGCCGTCGGCGATCAGCCCGGGAATGTCGTCGTCGCGCACCAGCAGCAGGTCCACCGGCAGCGATTCGCCGTAGTAGAACAGCTTGTCGCGACTCTCCTGCCAGCTCAGACCGGCGGCGGCGAGCAGCGCGAGCGCGGGCTCGCTGAGCCGGCCGCTCTTCTGGATGGCGATGCGCAGTCGATCCCGCTCGGTCGCGGCTGCCGTTCGTTGCATGTCGATATATTCCTTCAGTGCGCGCCGTCGGCGCTGCGTTTGGCGCGCTTCAGGCGCTGGATGGCGAGGGCGTAACCGCCGCTGCCGCGTTCGAGCGTGCGGGCGACCCGGCCGATGGTGGTGACGCTGACCAGGGTGCGCTCATGGATTTCGCGATACGGCACGCCCTCGGCCAGTAGCGGCACCACCTTCCAGCGGTCGGCCATCGCTTCCAGCTCCGCCGGCGTGCACAGGTCTTCGAGAAACGCGCGTACGTCCTCCGGCCTGGTCAGCGCCGCCGCCGCGCGCGACAACGCGTCGAGGTCGGCCTCTGCATCGCGATCGGGCTGGGGGCGGTGTTTCATAGGCGTGCTTGGACCGGGCGTCCGGCGCATTCATGTATTAGCGTGATAGTACATTAATGTGTGAGATCGCTGGCGTCAACCCCGGGCAGGCCACGGTTGCAGGACATGCCTCCGCGGATCGATGCTTGCCCTCGCCCGGAGGCGCCGCGTCCGCTCCGATCGGCGCCGCCGCGGCGGAGATCCGGAATTGCGATCTGATACCTTTGAACGCAACCGCGGGAGAAGAAGCAGTGAGCCAAGATCCGAAAACGGAAGACAGCTACCTTGACGCTATCTACGAACTCGCCGGCCGCCGTATCGATCCGATCGCCGGGATAGCCACCGTCGGCGACCAACGCGTTGCGCTCAATCGCAAGCTGCTCGAAGTACTGGCCTGTCTCGCCGAGGCGGGAGTCGAGATGGTCGCCCGCGAACAATTCATCGCACGCGCGTGGCGAGGCAACGCGCTGGTCGGCGAGAGCGGTTTGACCCATGCCGTCCACTCCCTGCGACGTGCGCTGCAGGACACAGATTCGTCCAAGCCGCTGATCCGCACCATTCCGCGCCGCGGCTACCAGTTGACCGTGCGCGCCCGCCTGCTCGACGGGAACGCGACCGCTGCTTTCGCGCCGGGCATGCCCATTGCCGGCAAGCCCGGCTGGCAGCTTTCGCGCCGACTGGGCGGCAATGCCGTCAGCGAGACTTGGCTGGCCCAGGACGATGTCCGCGGAGAACAGCGCGTCTTCCGTTTCTGCCGCAGCGAACGCCATCTGCAGGCGCTGCGCCGCGAGACCAAGGTGCTGCGCTACCTGCGCGAAGCGCTCGGCGCGCGCAAGGACATGGCGGTCGTGATCGACTGGCAACTGCAAGAACCGCCCTATCACGTGGAGATGGACTACGCGGCCGGCGGCAGCCTGGCGGATTGGGCGGCGACGCAAGGCGGGATCGGGCGCATTCCGATGTCCGAACGCCTGCGTCTGGCCGGCGAGGTCGCGACCGGACTGGCGGCGGTGCATGCAGCCGGCGTCGTTCACCGCAACGTGGGGCCGACGAGCATCCTCATCGACGATCCGGGCGAAGGCCATGCAACGCACGCCCGACTGGCCGAATTCGGCCTGAGCGAACTGGCCGATCGCTCGCGCCTCGACGCACTGGACATCACCCGCTCGGGGCTGACGCTGACCGGCAACGAAGCCGATGCCGAGACACCGCTTCTGGCGCCCGAACGTCTGGCCGGAGAAGCCGCGACGACGGCGAGCGATGTTCACGCTCTGGGCATGATCCTGCTGCAATTGGCGGTCGGCGACCTCCAGCGCTCGCCCGACGCAGTCCCGGACGACAAGATCGATTCGGACGAACTGCGCGCGCTGATCGCCGCATGCCTGAACGCACGACCGGAAGATCGCCCCGCTGCGGCAGCGGTGTCCGAACGGCTTTGCGCCATTGCGGGATCGATCGGTGGCGACGCACCCTCTGCACCAGAAGCCGGCACCGCACCCGCCGTTGCCGCAGTCGACACCACGAAATCGATGATCGGCCGCACCATCGGCCCCTACCGCCTCGTCGACCAGCTCGGCGAAGGCGGCATGGGCATCGTGTACCTGGCCGAACAACAGGCGCCGGTGCAGCGCAAGGTCGCGTTGAAGGTGGTGCGCACCGGCCTGATGAGCGCCGATGTGCGCGCCCGCTTCGAGGCCGAACGCCAGGCGCTGGCGTTGATGAATCACGCCAACGTCGCCGCGGTCTACGACGCCGGCAACACGCCGTCCGGACAGCCGTATTTCGCGATGGAATACGTGCAGGGCCAGGAGATCACCGCGCATTGCGACCGCCTGAAACTGGATGTGCGTGCGCGCATCGCGCTGTTCCTGCAGGTGTGCGAAGGAACGCTGCATGCGCACCAGAAGGGCCTCATCCACCGCGACATCAAGCCGGGCAACATCCTGGTCAGCCGCGCGAAGGATCAACCGGCGTCGGTGAAGATCATCGACTTCGGCGTGGCCAAATCGATCAGCGGCATCCTGGCCGCGCAGCCGGCGCACACGCGGTTGGGCTGCTTCGTGGGCACGCCGGCCTACAGCAGTCCGGAACAGGTCTCCGGCCCGGTGGCGAGCGTCGACACCCGCTCGGACATCTACTCGCTGGGCGTGGTGCTGTACGAACTGTTGGCGGGCGTGACCCCGTACAACGAAGAGGAACTCAACCGCAAGACGCCGGTGGAACTGGCGCGATTGCTCAGCGGCGAACATTCGCCGATGCCGCTCGTGCGCTTCGCCAGTCTCGGTCGCGAAGAAGAAAGCAGAATCGCCAGCCTGCGGTCGCTGTCGGTCGAGCAGTTGAAAGCCCTGCTGGACACCGACCTATCGTGGATCGTCGGCAAGTGCCTGGAAGTGGATCCCGACGACCGCTATGCCACCGTGCTTGCGCTGGAAACCGACCTGCGTCGCTGGCTGGAGGACAAACCGGTCCAAGCGCGCCCGGCCTCGCGCCTGTATCGGATGCGCAAGTTCGTCAGGCGCCATCGACTGGGCGTCGCAGCCGCCAGCCTCGGCACGCTGGCGCTGCTGACGACGACGGGAGCGGCGGTTTACGGCTACATCCGTGCGGAACGCGCGCTGGAAACCGCGGAAAAGGCAGCCGAATTCCAGGTCAAGCAGATCCAGGGCCTCGACCCTGCCAGGATGGGTCTGGGCTTGCGCGACACCCTGCGCGAAGCGGTGCGAAAGCACGGTGCCGATCAGGGTCTGGATACGGCAGAGGTCGCGAGCAATCTGCAGCGGCTGGACGGGATGATCGAGGGGCTGGATTTCACCAGTCTGGCCGTGGACCAGTTGGACAATTATTCGCTGAAGCCTGCATTGGCCGCGATCAATAACGACTACCGCGATCATCCTCTGCTGCAGGCGCAGCTGTGGCAGACCATGGCCGATACCCTCGACAAGCTCGGCAAGTTCGAGGAAGCGCTCGAACCGCAGCGGCTTGCGGTGGAGCAGCGACGCAGACTGCTGGGTCCCGATCATCCCCAGACGCTTCGATCCCTGATACGGCGCGCATCGCTCTATAGCGTACTGCGCCGGTATGAACTGGCCGAGGCCGACATAGGGGTCGCATTGCAGGCTGCGCGACGCTCCTTGGGCGACGACGATCCAATCACGCTGGAAGCGTTGCTCGAGCTGAGCGGTTTGACCTATCACAAAGGCGACCCGGAAAAAGCGAAAAAGATCCAGCTGCAAGCGGTTGCCAAGCTGCGGAACAAGCTTGGGGACGACCATCCGCTGACGCTCAGATCGGTTCGCTCGCTCGTGGCGATGCTGGTTGTGACAGATGAGCCGAAAGAGGCAATACGGCTTGGCCAAGAAGCGCTGAAGCGGCATCGCCGGATCATGGGTCAGAGCGCCGAAACCCTCGACATGATTGAGTACGTGGCGATGGCATATCTGGAGGATGGCAAGATGGAACAAGCCGAATCGCTAACGCGCGATGCCATCGAGGGTTCTCGTCGTTTGTTCGGCGATGCTCACGAGCGGACGCTCGGCAAGATCTGCAATGCGTCGTTGATACTCATGGAGAACGGTCGGTATGACGATGCGGAAGCGATTCTGCGAAATGCGATCCGAGACGCCCTTCCGATCTATGGAGAGGAAACGGAAATCGTCGCTAATCTAAAGCGTAATCTTGGGTTGGTGTTCATGCGTCAGGGCCGATTTGCCGAAAGCGAGTCGATTTACATGAAATTGTCGGTCATCGATCGGAAATTGCTTGGAGAGGATCATCCGGAGACCAACAAGGGGCTCAGCAAGGCCGCCATGTCAATGGCCCATCAGGGCATGTTCGATGAAGCGGAAACGTTGTTCCGCAAGGTTCTCGATTCCCGACGGCGGACACTGGGAGACAGCCATCGCAATACGCTGGGAACGACGATGTACCTCGCCAATGTCCTGATGCTCAAAGGGGATCTCGATGCCGCGGAAGCGCTCGACAAGCCGACGCTCGACGCTGTGCGACGCGTGCACGGCGACGACGACCCCCTCACGCTGTCTGCGATCAGCGAGATGGGGGCGATCGCGCATGCGCGATCCGATCGCGAGCAGGCAGAGAACCTCTTGCGCAAGGCGCTTGCCGGACAGCGGTCGGTGAAGGGAATCACTGACGCTGAAGAGATGCTCATCACCCTTGATCGTCTGGTCCTGGTGCTGCGCGAGCGAGGCGCCACGGAAGAAACCGCCGCGCTCGGAGCGGAATTGATCGAAACCGCACTGCGCATTCATCCACAGACGCATTATCTGCTCGGCAAATACATGACGAATCACGCCCGCACCTTGATCGAACTGCGACGCTTCGAAGAGGCCGAGCGAGTGCTGGAGCGCGCCAGAGCCAATCTTGCCCAAGGTACCAACCGGAATCCCCGGCCCGTCAGGGCGCTCATCGAGGCGTATGCGACGCTCTACGATCGTTGGAACACGACCCGGCCGGGCGCCGGCCTCGATCGTAAAGCCGCGTTCTGGCGCGGCAAACTCGACGCCATGGAAGCGATCGGTGATGACCGGGCCGCAGCGGTCCTGTCGGGCACGGACCTCGCCACCCACTGACGGCCGACCGACGTCGCCAACCTGGGCGGCGCCACTCGTGCGGACGGTAGCAGCGCTTTCACCGGCCATCCCGAGCATTTGCATCCGACCCACGGCGGCGCCGGCCGAACACCCCGTACCTTGCCCCGGCACGCGCTTACCGGTCCGCATTCACCCCACACAAACACCGCTGGAGAATCCGATTCGGGCCTCCGAGCGCATGGCCATGCTTCTTGAATTTTCTTGAGCGACCGGCGAGACCTCGTTTCGGATCAAAGACTTGCGATGGATGCGCCGAGCCTCAACCCGGCCGCCATTGAATATTCTGGAAAATGGCGGCGGCGTAGTGGCCCAGCACGGGACGGGTGCTAGAAACGGGACATGAAGGCGACACGATCGCCACGAATATCCCGAGAAGCAAGGCCGACGGAGAGCGCCAACATGCGCAGGGCAACCTGGCTGTCAAGAAACGCCCGCAGCCACTTCGATTCGACGTTCAGGCAAGGACCTGACGTCCTGCGCGACGATCGAAGCCCGCTCGCGTTCACGATCCTGTCGCTCGCCATGCCGATCCTGTTCGGCACTGTCGCACTGATGCCGTTCGATTTTGTCGGCGGCACGACGCAACGGTTCGCTCGGGCGCGTGACGAGCCACGCTGTCCGGCCACAGACACATCCGGCATGGATAGCCAACCCGACGCGGCATGTCTGGCCATCGACCCGCAGATGCGCAGGCTGTCCAAAGCCCGCTAAAGCCGCGGATTGGCCACCGCTTCGACAATCAACAAACCTGTGTGGCGACACGCCATGGCGCAGGCACCGGGCTGCAGATTCATTCCGCGGGGACACACGTTGCTGTCTGCCGCCCCATCTCTCCACCCGCGTTTACATTTGTGGGTTCCCTGCCCGCATGAAGGTTCTCCACCCGCATGAGGGCGATCGGAACGCGCAGAAGCGAAGCACAGCAGTGGAACTGGTGTGTGCGAACACTTGAAGCAGAGATTGAATTTTCTTGAATGCTGGTCTTTGGATCCAGGCGAATCAACAAGATGCACGAATCGCGAACGGCATGTTCTGAAATTTTCTTGAATCGTCTTGCGGACCAGGAAAACAGCGTTGATCGACGCGACGGAAGTGCTAGAACTCTGTCGCGGTCGGCATACACAAGTGCAGGAGCGAACGGATACATCGTCGTCGAAATACGAACGTCTAAACATGGCGATGGAAACCAGGCATTCACGATGACACTGCATGGGCTTGCTGCAAGTTGAGGTTTCACGCTACCGAATCAGGCTTGACATCAACTATCGATCAAGAGGGATTAACCATGAAAGGGTACAACCATCCATGTATCTCGATCGCATTGATTTTAGTGCTCGGCGTTTGCCTTGGCGCTACGCTTATCGGTGCGGGCACCAGAGCTGACACCGGTCAAGACACCGAGCTCGGTACTGCGAAGCGGATGGACGAAACGGAATTGTGGACAACACAATCGCCTCCTCTCGACAGCGATCATTCTGAGGAGGATGGCTCACAACCCATTGGGAGCAGGCAGTTTGCGGGCACGGAATATAGCATCTCGTCGACTGTTCCATCTGCACGCGAAAAGGATTCCCTGGAACTTCCATTCGAGCGCCGTCTCATGAAAGGGGTGCAGCTTCCGGAAGGGGATATGGAAGACGAGATGATCACGAATGCCCTTTCTTCCAATCAACCCATCAAGGAATACGAAAGAGAAAGCCACGTCGACCCAGACCCGGATATCAGATCGCAAACACGGATCTATTCCCTGGCGGCAGAGCAGGCAATCCTGGCCAGTCAGACCCCGGTGCGACTCGATGGACTGGCCTGCGGCAGCCGGATATGCATGGGAGTCATCTCGGGTGGATCCGAGAAAGATTATACCGACTGGGCTTTCGCATTTTCGCAACGCCCAGAAGCAATTGGCCTTGGTTTGACTTCGGTGGTCGCGGCCGACAAGCAGCGCAGAACAAGCCTACGTTTTGCGTTCACGACTCAGCCTTTTCTTTACGCGCGATAAGCGCAACGCCACGGTCGTCGCTGATCCGCGTCACGACTGACACACATGTTTCTGCGTTTTCTGACGCGTCATCGCATCTTTGCCAGGTTTGCAGAAATCCATCTCGAAGCCCCTCCGAGAGCGCGATGTTTCACGTGACCGGTATTGGCCGGGCACCGATAGATGGGGCCATCAATCCAGCAATCTAAACCAAACGAGGATAGACACAATGAAACAAGCAACCGTAAAGGGCGCACTTGCGATGTCTCTTTCACTGCTTTGCGCGATCATGAGCCAATCCGCGGCAGCGGCTGATACGTGGTCTACGAGCTTCAAGCTAAGCACCAGCGATGTTTTCTGTAAAGTCAGGATTTATCCGACATCCGTCTTGGGAAAGGGCACTTACCAGTTTGGCTGTGACAAAGTCGGACCCGGAATCAAGGGATTGGAAGTCAATTTTGTCAGGGACGATGTTTACACCTGGAAGTGGTCCGCCGCAGGAGGGAATAAGCAATCCACCCGATATAACTGCGCCGATAAGCAAGCTCTACCTCAGGCTTATATGGCGACCAATGAGTGCGCAATAAGCCCCACGATCATCTATGCAACTCTCGATAATGTCTATGTCGGAAAAAAGGTTCTCCGGACTCATACATATACCGCTTGCAGGTCGGGGCTACCGCCGCTCGGCATCCATTACAGATTCTGGCAGGAAGGTACCGTCACTTTTAGCGTAAAAGAACCTTACTCGGGGCAAGTCAAGATCGTTACAACCCCCTTACTCAAAAGCGAAGGAACGTCACATTACTCTAAGACGCCGGCCTGTGGCTGGCCCGTATATTGAATCGGATCAGCGCAAGTCAACTTTCTTGTCGTGTCAATTGCTGCATGCCTAGCGTCGCGTCTCAATTATTGTCGTCAATGCTGCATCCTTCTTTCCGCCGCATGACAGTCTCACCTAATCTTCAACCAAAAAGGGATGATTGGATATGAACGCAACAATGAAAACAAGCCTGACTTTCTTTCTTCTAATGTCCGCAGCCGCGCTTGCCGCTTATACGCCGACAGCGTCGGCTCAGGTGGCTCCACTGATCAAGAATACGGGAAACAGTCGTTGCTTGGCTGCGAATACCATGGGAGCTGTCGTCACCCAGGCTTGCGGTGGCGCCGCTATCTATTCCCAGCGATGGACTCAGGTCAACACCGGCTCCGGTTTCCTTATCAAAAATATCGGCACGCAGTCGTGCCTGAATAACCACGCGACAGGAAAGGTCTTTATGTCGCCATGCAATCCCGCCACTGCAAGCCAACGATGGCTGAGGCAGAACTTCAGCCCCCTCACGGCGCGCTACAGATCTATCGGCACCGGCTTGTTCTTGAACAGCACAAGCGCGGGCGGGGTGCTGAGCGGCCCGTTCATGGCGAGTCCGCTGCAGGTCTGGGCGTACTGATTGGCCCATGCGCGGCGAACAAGTCCGCCCCGCGAAGGAAACCATCGACATAGCGGAATGGCGCTTACACGAATATTGATCTGCTCCGCTGAAGCAGTGCTACGTGAAGCCCTAAAGGCCGTCAACCCAAGTGGACGGACATGCAGAAGATTCGATTGACTGCCGCGCAGATCATCGGGTTCACCAAGCAGGCCGACGCCGGGACTTGAATTCAGCAAAAAAACGGTGCGGAAGCCAAGCCATAAAGGCCGGGACACCCGACAACTACCTTGACGTACGCCTGCCGATCCGGCGCCATCAACCTCTCTGATCATTTTTAAAGGATACGATCATGAAGCAGATACATGAACTCTTGAAGGGCTCCATCACAGTCCTTGTATTGACCGGAGCAATGCTTGCGACACCCATGGCACACAGTCAGCAGATCGCATATGTCAACGAACAAATCGATACTGCCACCATCAATCAGTACAGTCCTACTTCCAACGGCAATTTTGACACGATTGGATATTGCACCTTGGACGGCGTGCGTTCCTGGGGGGTCCTCAGATACCAGGCTGGAGCAGGCGCTTCTTGGAAAGAGGTCCGTTTCAAAGGTTCGGGCGCTAATGTAAAACTGCGAAACTTGCGCTTCAGTGGAGATCGCATGGTTCGGATGCAAGTCTTATGCGATTACCGGCATGAGCGGAATCCAATTGCCACTGCCATGTTGATATTCTACTAGTTTCGCTCGTTTATCTGCTTCCTTTCAAAAACAGGAATCAGACTCTCTGGCTTGCCCGTGCTTTCTCTCGACAAATCAATTTGTCAATGCTGCTTCGTCCGAAGACGAGCGCACACGTGGTGCGGCCCTTAATACGACTAAGCCAGGGAAGAAGTGACGATCATGCGCGCCAGCCAACAATTGCAGAAGCGCAAAGCCAAGGACACCCGACAACTACTCTGACGTACGCCGGCCAAGCCGGCGCCATCAACTTCTCGACCCATTTTTAAAGGATACGAACATGAAACAGATGAATGAACTCTTGAAAATCTCCCTCACAGTTCTTGTACTGGCCGGGGCATTGCTCTCGGCACCCGCGGCACATAGTCAGGACGTATATGCGTGCGGGCAAAAGGACCAGTGCACCATTAATGCGTTTGGGAGTTATTCCGAAGTTAAGATTCAAGCGACGTGCAAGTTGAACGGTGTCTATTCCTGGGGTGTATTGGAGTATAGCGTGACTCAGAACGGCACCAGCCAGGTGCGCTTCGATTCTAGAGGTGCTTTGGTACGGGTCAAAAATGCCTCAGGACAGCTCAGAGTGACCGTGGCGTGCGATTATCGTCATCAGTATGATCCGAACGCCATAGCGGTCCTCACGGGTTATTAATTCGTAACAGCAGTCGAAGTGGCGCCATTCGGCTCAGAGTGTATTTTTCGTGTATCGCACTGCACTCTGACGCCGAACGGTTGCCTGATCACCCTGACCTTGGAGTGTGTTGGCGAATCATTTCTCTGCAAGTCCATGCAGAAAGCGATGAATTGCGCCGCCAAACCGACTTCACGATTGCGGCCTCGGCAACGCCTGCACCGACTCCTCGTGCCGAACCCGTGCGAGCCGACGGAATTCGGCCTACATGGCGGCCGCACCGCACCGCGCTTCGAGGCGGCGGACGATGCTAAGGAAACGGGTCAGATGGCAGCTATGCGCGGTAATCGCATTCACCGTCTGATTTCTGATCAACCTGCTGGTCGGTAGATCCATTTCTGCGCCTTCCGACATAACAACGCAGTCTTGCTGGATTTACAAAAAATCGCTCTCGAGAGTCTCCTGAGAGTGCTAGGTGCTGTGTGCTCGATGTTGCTAATGCACACACAGCGATGATGGTTGTTAATCCAATGATTATCAAAAAAACGAGGACAAACCCAATGAACGAAACGATCGTAAACGGCGCGCTTCTGAAGAGCTGCCTCACAATGCTTGTATTGACCGGAGCGATGTTCGCGGCACCTGCGGCGCACAGCGAGGTTGTGGCCACTTGCTCGAGAATCGACTCTTGCGCCGTCGGTAAAGCGAAGCCAAGTAATGCCTCAAATCTCATCGTAAAAGGAAATTGCAGCCTGAACGGAACTCTTTCCTGGGGAGTTCTTAGAGTCAAAGTGGGCGATTCCTTCTCTTGGAGAGAGTGGCGTTTCGATAGCGCGGGCGCTCATGTAAGATTTCCGCGGTGGATGGTTGACACAGCTAGTTATGCCACTATAGAAGTGTTATGCGATTATCGACATGCCCAGGATCCAATCGCCAAAGGGCAAATAATCTTCATCTGATTCGGCATTATATTTCTTAAAAGAAAGATCGAAATTTCCTGCCACAAATATCAATGCTGCCTTCAAGGCAGATGATGCAAAATCAATAATTAAGCATGGGTCAGAGTGCAGTTTCGCCCATTAAATTTCATTCTGACTCGAAACTTGTCAGCGAATGAAAATACGAGACAAAGCCAGCACACCCACGATTCGATCATTTCGGAAATTCCGAATTGTGGGCGCCGCTGCTTCACTTGCTCGATGATCACTGCCTTTTCAAAAAGACCGCTGTGATCCGTGCATTAATGGCTTTCAACCAAATGATTATCAAAAAAATGAGGGTGAAATCAATGAACGAAACAATCGTAAACGGCGCGCTTCTGAAGAGCCGCCTCACAATGCTTGTATTGACCGGAGCGATGTTCGCGGCACCTGCGGCGCACAGCGAGGTTGTGGCCACTTGCTCGAGAATCGACTCTTGCGCCGTCGGTAAAGCGAAGCCAAGTAATGCCTCAAATCTCATCGTAAAAGGAAATTGCAGCCTGAACGGAACTCTTTCCTGGGGAGTTCTTAGAGTCAAAGTGGGCGATTCCTTCTCTTGGAGAGAGTGGCGTTTCGATAGTGCGGGCGCTGCGGTAAGATTCCCGCCGTGGATGGTTAACAAAGCTAGTTATGTCACCATAGAAGTGTTGTGCGATTATCGACACAATCAGGATCCAATCGCCACAGGGAAAATTACTTTCCCATGATCAGGCATTATCCTTCTTGAAAGAAAGATAGAAATTTCCCGCCATAAATAGTGATGTTGCCTTCAAGGCAGATGATGCCGAATCAACAAGGGAACAGGGGTCAGAGTGCAGTTTTCGTCAATCAAATTGCACTCTGACTCGGAACTTGGCGGGTTGGATTCGCCAACGGCGCCACTCCATGCATCGGGCGAAACGGAGTTCCGTGCTAATGACGTCCTGTTCCGACTTCGCGCGGCGCCAGGACTCAGCGCGCCTGCTTGACCGCCGCGAGCACCCCGCCCTCGCGCACGACCGCAAGCATCGCGGCAAGATCGATGTCCAGCGCACGGTCGCGGGCCAGGAACGGTACGCGCTCGCGGATCACCGCATGCGCCGCGGCGACGGCGACGCCCGGATGGAAGGGCTCGGCGGCGGACAGTTCGACGCGCAGCGCTTCGACCTCGGCGAGGAACCCATCGTGCTCCGGCGTGCCGGGCAGCGGGCCGCCCTGCACTTTCGCCGCAAGCTCCGTGGCATCGGCGCGATCGGCCAGATCGCGCGCGGCGTTGATCATGTCCCGGCGCAGATCCAGCGCCTGCGCGGCGGTCATGAGTTCCAGCGCCAGTACCTTGCCGAGGTCGTCGACCATCGACAGCACGTGCCGGGCTTCGTTGGCGCCCATCGACACATGATCTTCGGCGTTCGCGCTGGTCGGGATCGAATAGACCGACGCCGGATGCGCGCGGCTGGCGAGATCGTTGACGATCGCCGCAGCGGTGTACTGCACGATCATGAAGCCGGATTCGGTGGCGTCTTCGTTGCCGATCAGGAACGGCGGCAGACCGTCGCTGGTCGCCGGATCAACGAGCTTGTTGAGCCGGCGTTCGCTGATCGACGCCAGCACCGGGATGGACGCCTTGACGTAGCTCATCGCCAGCGCCAGCGGCATGCCGTGGAAATGACCGGCGGAAATCACCTGCTGCTCGACGTGCTCGGCGCGCGCATCGGGGAACACCAGCGGATTGTCGGTGACCGCGTTCAATTCGATTTCGAACACGCGTTTGGCCTGCGCCGCCGCATCGCGCACCGCGCCGTGCACCTGCGGGATGCAGCGCAGCGAATAGCTGTCCTGCGGTTGATGCTTCTTGCCGCCGCGGAACGGTTTGAAGCGCTTGTAGAACTTCTCGCGGCCGTGGCGCTGTTCGGTCGGCACCCAGTCCCAGCCGATATCGAAGCTCAACGCCTGCGATTGGGCGGTGTCCCAGCTCTTCGGCAGCCACGGACGGAATTTCGGCACCAGGTGATACGCGATGTCGGCGAGGGTCGATCCCGTGAGCAGCCCGCGCAGATTCGCCGCCACCTCGACCTGACCCGGATGCGGACGCAGCGCATGCACTTCCTCGGCGAACGCACCGAGGCGACCAGCGAACGCATCGATGGTCATCGCCGCGGCCAGATCGGCGGTGTCGAGCAGTTCGTCCAGACGATGCAGCGCGAGCACGCCGGTGGCGAGCATTTGCGCGGTGCCGTTGTTCAGCGCCAGGCCTTCCTTGTACGACAGCGTCACCGGCGCGAGGCCGGCGCGCTTCAGGGCTTCCGCGCCGTGCATGCGCTCGCCGTCGTAGAACGCTTCGCCGCCGCCGAGCAGCACGATGGCCAGATGCGACAGCGGCGCAAGGTCTCCACTGGCGCCGACCGAACCCAACTGCGGCACCACCGGCACCACGCCGGCGTTGAGCATCGCGGTCAGCGCCTGCAGGGTTTCCACGCGCACGCCGGAATGCCCGCGCAGCAGCGTATTGATGCGGATGCACAGCATCGCGCGCACCACGTCGGCGGAGAACGGTTCGCCCACGCAGACCGCATGCGAGACGATCAGATTGTGCTGCAGCTCCTGATGCAGCGAGCGGCCGGAAGGCGTCGCACCCGGCAACTCGTCGCGCAACGGATGCGCGCCCAGCAATTTGTCGGCATTGCTGCCGAAGCCGGTGGAAACGCCGTAAATGGGTTCCTCGCGTCGGACCTGTTCGGCCAGGAACGCGGCGGCGTGCGCGACGTTGCGCAGCGCGCCTTCGTCCAGCATCACTTGGGCGCCATAAGCGACTTCCACCATCCTGTCGCGGGTCAGCGAACGGCCGTCGAGGCGGATCGGTTTCATGCCTTCACCTCGGGGCGAGGCAGCGCGCGCCACTGTTCGCGTTCGACCAGCAGCGTGCGCGCGAGATCGGCTTCCGCGACTTCGAACTGCTCGCCGCGGCGCAGATCCTTCACCGCCACCGTGCCGCGCGCGACTTCGTCTTCGCCGCGGATCACCACGAAGCGGATGCCGGCGCGGTCGGCGTACTGCATCTGCTTGGCGAGCTTGCGCGGTTCGAGCTGGGTTTCGACGTTCAATCCGCCCGCGCGCAGTTTCTGCGACAGCGACAGCGCGGCATCCAGGCCGGCGTCGTCCATCAGCGACACCAGCACATCGACCGAACTGTCGGCGGTCGCCACCAGCCCGGCTTCGCGCAGTTGCCAGAACAGCCGCGTCAGCCCGATGGAGATACCCACGCCCGGCAGCTTCGACTTGGTGTAGTGGCTGGCAAGATTTTCGTAACGTCCGCCGGAACAGATCGAACCGATTTCCGGATTGGCGTTCAGCGTGGTCTCGTAGACGATGCCGGTGTAGTAATCGAGGCCGCGCGCGATCGACAGGTTCAGCGCGAAACGGTCGTCGGCGACGCCCAGCGCGCGCAGCTGGCGCAGCACTTCGCGCAGTTCGCTGCGGCCTTCCTCGAACAAACCGGTGCCCGCGCCCAGCGCGTCGAGCGCGGCCTGCGCCGCATCGTGGCCGGTGGCGCGAACGCGCGAGAACGCCAGCAGCGTATCGGCGACGTCGGGCGCGAGCGCGAAGCCTTCGCCGATCAGGGTCGCGCGCACCGCGTCTTCGCCGCGCTTGTCGAGTTTGTCGATCTCGCGCAGCACCGCGGCCTGACGCTCGCCCTCGCCGATGCCCTGGCCTTCGAAAAAGCCGCGCAGCAGCTTGCGATGGTTGAACTGGATGGTGAATTCGCCGATCGCCAGCGCCTCGAACACCGACGCGATCACCGCGGGGATCTCGGCGTCGTGCCGCGTGGACAGCGCATCCTTGCCGATCACGTCGATATCGCACTGGTAGAACTCGCGGAACCGCCCGCGCTGCGCGCGCTCACCGCGATACACACGCTGCATCTGGTAGCGGCGGAACGGGAACGCGAGGTCGTGCTCGTGCTCGGCGACATAGCGCGCCAGCGGCACGGTGAGGTCGAAACGGAGGGCGAGTTCAGGCAAGCCGTCGGCGGCTTTCTCCAACGCGCCGGTCGACTGCACGAAATACACCTGGCGCTCGGTTTCGCCGCCGGATTTGGTCAGCAGGACTTCGGACAGCTCCATGACCGGGGTTTCCACCGGCAGGAATCCGTAGCGCTCGAAGGTGCGGCGGATGGTGTCGAGCATCCGCTGGAAGGCGATCTGGTCGCGCGGCAGCAGTTCGAGGACGCCGGGCGGTGTACGCGGCTTGATCAAGGGGAACTCCGGGGCATGCAGCAGAGACGCCAAGTTTAGCGGGTGGCCGGGCTGGAGGCGGCCCTTGGGAGGGCCGGGAAGCCGGGAAATCGGTCTTTCCCGCCATACGCAGGCGTCCGGGCTTGCCGGACGCGGGCCAAGCCCCTAGAATACTGGGCTGCAATGTCGGGGTGTAGCTCAGTCTGGTAGAGCGCTACGTTCGGGACGTAGAGGTCGCAGGTTCGAATCCTGTCTCCCCGACCAATTGCTTATCTCAAGAAGCCGCCTCCTCAGGCGGCTTTTTTGTTGGATCAATCTTTCAGCGGCCAGTTCATCAGCCGAGCGCGCGGCTTCGTCGCCCGGGCACCCTGTTTCACAATCTTGGTCTTCGTGATCAGTCCTGGCGCAAAAAAGTTTCGATGGCGCGGAACAATTCATCTTCTTCAGGTTAAAACTGAAGCCGTCAAATCCAGAAGGCTACGATAAGCACGTTCGAAGGCTCGAACATCCGTACCATGTGGTGCGAGGACGCTGCGCGCGGTAAGCGCGTGCGCGTCAACAAGGGATGATTCGACCGACATAAGACCACGTTTTGCGTTAATCAGACGGATATTCCTTTCTGTCGGATAGAGATCATCCAATGCATTTCTCCACGCCATCGCCCAATTTTCTGCAGCGAAGACCGACTGCTCTTGCGCCAACCACCACAGAGCAACCGCTCTACCGACATCTTTGATATAACGAGGCAGTCCCGATGCTCGTACTTCCGTTCTGTCGGGATCAGCGTGTTCAAGCAAGTGCGCGAGAGCCATCTGTGCAGGCCTTGCCACACGCAAACCGAATGTCGTCAATTCGGCATCATGGGTAGCCACTCGCATGTAGCGAAAACTTGGCAATCCGAAATGCCCATGCTCCGTCACTAATCGGCGCCAGTGTTTACGGTCACTCTGGCCTTCTGGAGGCTCCGCCAGCAATTCGAGAAACCAGCTTGTGCCATCAGCTGGCGACAACCGCAACGCAGGCAATTCATCTGTCGGCGTTTGCTCGCTTCCACGTGCTATGTCATTAGGAAACATTGGTCGCCAGCCCTCGTCCAGTAACCGTTCACCGAGCGCCATCGCATTCGTCACTGCATCCACCGAGGGCCTCAGCAGGATATCGATGTCCTTCGTGACCACCGCTGCAGTTTGCGACACGTCGCGAAACGCCCAAGCACAGGCGATGCTCCCTATGACCACCACATGCGGGTGAATGAGGAGAGGGATGCGTTCGGCAACACGCTGTATGAGCACTTCCGCATCGAGAATGGATGATGACGTCACGACTGTATCGCCTTAGCGTAGTCATGAGCCTGACCTCGAAGGCCGATGTCCAACAGGGACAGGAAAACATCCGCCGGATGTGCGCGCCGGGCGAATGCTCCGGCACCACTGCGGGCATCGACAACGTCAGCACGAACAAGGGTCATCACGACGGGAGAATGCGCCAGAACCGCGGGTTCAAGCTCAAGGCTGTCGTCCAACTTTCTAAGCAATCCGAAATCGAAGGCTTTTTCTGCTCGCGGAACGTGCAACAGCAAATCGATCCGCGGGATTCCCAGCAAATCGAAGTCGGGAAAGTCCTCCCCAGCCACGGGAGTGCCGGAGATAGAGAATGTGCCCCACCCTGCATTTTCTCTCGCGCTCATAAGGGCGTTCGCGCGCTGTAGAAGACGCTCGGCGGATTTGATGACCGCCCCACGCTTGTAACGGAAGTGGACGACCTGGGGCAAGGCCCTTGTTTTGGATAAGGCCTCCGGTGTAACCGACGTCGGTTGCACATGAAAGGCACCTCGTCCTTGCGTCTGAATCAAGCCCGAGCGGACCAGATCGCCCAATGCCCGACGGATCGGCGTCTGGGAGGCGCCTATTCGCTCGCAGAGCTGCTGCGCCGACAATGCGCCTAGACCGTCGAAAGCGGCAACGATGAGCTGGCGCAGAATTTCAAAGCGCCAGTTAGGGCGATCAAGAAGCACAACCTCGGATTCGATGACGAACGACGACTTGGATTGGCTGTGTTCAAACACCAATGTCATCCGTTCGCGCAGGCCTGCATCGAATGCATGCAAGACCCTCTGCCATTCAGCGCTTACCGTCTTCTCGTTTACCAGAGTATCTCTCACCACCAGTCGTCCCGAACCTCCGGTTTCCGCCAGATCCGCAGCCAGCGAGGCGATCTCCGCCCTCAGATCACGAGTATTCGACAACCGGGACAGCACTTTTTCTGTAGCCATCGTGATTTCCAAGCCGAGCTTGAATTTATTCTGCCAGAATATTTTTATTCTGCAAGTAAATATAGCCTCTCAAAAGCATTCATGCCGCAGATTCCGCGTCTGCCCCACCCCTCGCACCACGAAACGTTCGATGGTCAGCGATTCCGCGCCCATCGGCCCGTAGGCATGCAGGCGCGTGGTGGAAATGCCGATCTCGGCGCCCAGGCCGAGTTCGCCGCCGTCGGAAAAGCGCGACGAGGCGTTGACCATCACCACCGCGCTGCGTAAGGCGTGGACGAAGCGCGCGGCCGCGGCATCGTCGCGGGTGGCGATGACTTCGGTGTGATCGGAACCGTAGCGGCGGATGTGGGCGATGGCCTCGTCCAGCGAATCGACCACGCGCACGGCGAGGATGAGGTCGAGGAATTCGGCGTCCCAGTCGTCGTCGCTCGCGGGTTTTGCTTCGGCGATCAGCGCGCAGGTACGTTGATCACCGCGCAGCTCGACGCCGCGTTCGCGCAGCATCGCTGCGGCGCGCGGCAGGAATTCGGACGCGATATCGGCATGCACCAGCAAAGTTTCCAGCGAGTTGCAGGCGCTGGGCCGCGCGACCTTGCCGTCGAGCAGCAGGTTCAGTGCAAGGTCGGGGTCGGCGGCGGCGTCGACATACAAATGACACACGCCTTTGTAGTGCTTGATCACCGGCACCCGCGCATGCTCGGCGACGAAGCGGATCAGGCCTTCGCCGCCGCGCGGGATCGCCAGATCGATGATGTCGTTGAGCTGCAGCAGTTCGACCATGGCCTCGCGGCGCAGGTCGTCGATCAAGGTCAACGCGGCGGCAGGTACGCCGGCATTGACCAACGCCCGCTGCAGCGACGCGGCGATGGCGGTGTTGCTACGGATCGCTTCCGAGCCGCCGCGCAGGATCACGCCGTTGCCGGCCTTCAGGCACAGCGCTGCGGCGTCGGCGGTGACGTTCGGCCGCGCCTCGTAGATCATGACAATCACGCCGAGCGGCACCCGCACGCGTTCGATCTCGATGCCGTTGGGGCGCGTCTCGCGGCGAGTGATCTGACCGACCGGATCGGGCAGTTCCGCGACTTCGCGCAGCGCGTCGGCAATGCCGGCAAGCCGCTGCGGATCGAGCATCAGCCGGTCCAGCATCGCAGTGCCGATGCCTTTCGATTCCGCGGCACGGAGGTCTTCGGCATTGGCGGCGAGAATCCCCGCGGCATCGGTCTGCAGCGCATCGGCCATCGCACGCAGCAATGCGTTCTTTGCGCCGGCGGACAGCGCGGCGACCGCCTGCGCGGCATCGCGGCACGCCAGCGCCTGCGCGCGGATGGACAGCGTCTGCACGGGATGTTCAGACATCAGTGACCTCGTTCGGATTGGATGCGTGCAGCGAAAGATCGTCGCGATGGACGATGGTGTCGCCGTAGTTGTAGCCGAGAACGCTTTCGATCTCATGCGACCTGCGGCGCGCGATGCGGCGGATATCGGCGGCGGAATACTGGGTGACGCCGCGCGCGACGCTGCGCGTGCGGTCGCCGTCGATGCAGACCACGTCCACCAGATCGCCGCGGCGGAATTCGCCCTGCGCATCGGCCACGCCGATCGGCAGCAGCGATGCGCCCTTGTCGATCAGCGCAATCGCGGCGCCTGCGTCGATCACGATCGCGGCGCCCTGCTCCACCGGCGCATGCCGCAGCCAGTGTTTGCGCGCGGCCACGCGGCTACGCGCGGCGACCAGACGCGTGCCGATCAGCCGGTCTTTCGCCAGCGCGCACGATATCGCCTCGAGCGTGCCATTGAACAACACCGTATCGATACCCGCCGCGCCGGCGCGCTGCGCGGCGAGGATCTTGGTGCGCATGCCGCCGGTACCGACGTTCGAACCGGCACCGCCGGCCATCGCCAGGATGTCGTCGCCGGGATCGGTGACGATCTGCATCGGCATCGCGTCCGGATGCGTCCGCGGGTCGGCGTCGTAAAGACCGTCGATGTCGGTGGCGATGAACAGCACGTCGGCGTCGATCAGCGCCGCAACGATCGCGCCCAGCGTGTCGTTGTCGCCGAGCTTGAGTTCGTCGACCGATACGGTGTCGTTCTCGTTGACGATCGGCAGCGCGCCGCAGCGCAACAGCTCGCGCAGCGTCGCGCGCGCATTGAGATAGCGGCGGCGGTTGCGCACATCGTCGTGGGTCAGCAGCACCTGCGCGACCGGCCGGGTAAAGAAACCCTGCCAGAACGCCATCAGTTTCGCCTGGCCGAGCGCGGCCAGCGCCTGGCGTTCGGCCATCGCCCCACCCGGCCGTGGCGTCGCATGCAGGGTCGCCTGCAAAACCACTCGCCCCGCCGCGACCGCGCCCGAAGACACGATCACCAGTTCCCGCCCCTGCGCCTGGCAGGCCTCGACGAACGCGGCGAGGTGCTGCGCGTTGCGCGGCGAAAGCCCACCCTCGCCCGCGAGCAGACTGCTGCCGACCTTGAGCACGGCCCGCTTCCATACGGGAATCGTCTGCTCCGTAAAAGCGATTCGCGTGCTCATTTCCGCCTCACGTGCCAAGCAGACGCGCACGCAGCGCATCGAGCCGCAGATCCGCCGCCGCGCCGGGCGACACGCGCGCCTTCAGACTGGCCTCGGGATCGCCTTCCGCCCAGCGCGCAGGATCGGCGGCCTGTTGGTAGGCGTCGCGGAAGGGCAAGCCCTGACGCGCGAGATCGACCGCGAGATCGGTCGCGTACATCGACGGATCGAGCGCAGCGCGCATCGCGTCCGGCTTCCATTCGAGATTGCGCAGCAGATCCGGCAGCAGTTCGAGCGCGCCGAGCCCGCGGCCGAAGGCGTGGAAGATCGCGCCCTTGCTGAATTGCAGATCGCGGTGATAGCCCGACGGCAGCGACAGCAGTTGTTCGATCTCGGTGCGCGCCGCGGCGGCGCTGGCGTAGCTGGCGCGCATCAGTTCGATCACATCGGGATTGCGCTTGTTGGGCATGATCGAACTGCCGGTGGTGTACTGCGCCGGCAGCGCGACGAAGGCGAATTCGGCGCTGGTGAACAGGCTCAGATCCCAGGCGAGGCGGCGCAGATCGAGCAATGCCGAGGCCAGCGCTTCGATCGCCGCCATCTCGAACTTGCCGCGCGATAGCTGCGCGTAGGCGGCCGAGACCTGCAGGCGGCCGAAACCGAGCGCTTCGGTGACATGATCGCGATCCAGCGGCAGGTTCACGCCGTAACCGGCGGCGCTGCCGAGCGGGTTGGCGTCCACCCACGCCAGCGTGTCGCGCGCGCGCTGCGCGTCGTCGATGAAACCCTCGGCCCAAGCCGACCACCACATGCCCAGCGACGACACCACCGCGCGCTGCAGATGCGTGTAGCCCGGCACCGGCACATCGGCTTCGACCTCCGCGCGCGCCAGCGCGACCTCGGCGGACTCGATGCACAGCGCATGCAGGCGCGCGAGCCGGTCCTTCAGCCACAGCCGGGTCGCGACCAGGATCTGGTCGTTGCGGCTGCGGCCGGTGTGGATCCTGCGGCCGGCATCGCCGAGACGCTCGATCAATCGCGATTCGATCGCCGAATGACAGTCCTCGAAGCGTTCGTCCAGCACGAAATCGCCGTTGCGGAAATCCTCGGCGAGATTCGCCAGCTCGACCTGGATGCCCGCGAATTCGTCGGCGGCGAGGATGCCGATCCGCAGCAACCCCTGCGCGTGCGCGCGGCTGGCCTCGATGTCGAACAGGAAGAACTCGCGATCGAGCATCACGTCTTCGCCGGCGAGGAAGCGCTGGATGCGTTCGTCGACTTTCACGCCGGGTTTTTGCCAGAGAAGATCGGACATGATGAGGTTTCCTGTGCGGGGAGGTAGTAACGGTATGCGGTGTGCGGTACAGCATCTGCCATCCGGTACGCGAGCAACATCCGGCAGGCCGGCTTTCTCCCTCCCTTTCGCCATCGGCGAAGGGGAGGGCTGGGGAGGGGTGCTCCTGGCCCGAACAGCACCCCCTCCCAACCTCCCCCTGCGCTATGCGCAAGGGGAGGAGAAAAACAGCTGTCATCACGAACGTCGAGCGATACGTGATTGCGCCGATCTCCTCCCTCCCTTTCGCCATCGGCGAAGGGGAGGGCTGGGGAGGGGTGCTCCTGACCCGGAAAGCCCCCCTCCCAACCTCCTCCTGCGCTACGCCCAAGGGGGAGGAGGAAAAGCAGTCCGCCATCCCTAACGCCTGCGCAGCAGGCGGAGGGACCTGCTTCTGTTATGTGACTCATGACTCATGACTCATGAAATCAAAAGCAGAAACAGATTCCTCACCCGATGGAGCCGGGTTCGGAATGACAGAAAATACTTATTCCAACTCAAGCGGAATACCCGCCCAGTCGTCCAGACCGAACGCGATATTCAGATTCTGCAGCGCCTGCGTCGCCGCGCCCTTCAACAGATTGTCCTCGGTCGCCACCACCACCAGCCGGCGGCCGTCTTCCGACAATGCGAGGCCGCCGATCTCGACGTGATGCCGGCCGGCGATGCGGCTGACCCACGGCGCGTCGTCCAGCACGCGCACCAGCGGCTCTTGCGCATAGGCATCGCGATACCGGGTGATCACCGCTTCTCGGGTCATCACTTCGGAGAGATGCAGATTGACGGTCATCGTGATGCCGCGGAAATGCGCCGCGACGTGCGGCATGAACTCGACCGGATGCGCGAGCTGGCGCGTCACCTCGCGCTCATGCACGTGTCCGGTGAGCGCGTACGGCATCAGGTTGTCGCGCAGCTTGTCCGGATCGTTCTTGTCCGATGGCGACGTACCTGCACCCGAATATCCGGACACGCCGAAGCACTGCGCCGGCCCGTCGAGCAGATCGAGCATCGGCGCTATCGCGAGCTGCATGGCAGTGGCGTAACAGCCCGGATTGCTGATCCGGCGTTCGCCGAGATAACACGCGCGGGTGAGTTCCGGCAGTCCGTAGTACCAACTGTCGTCGAAGCGATAGTCGGCCGAGAGATCAATGATGACCGGATCGACATGCGCCGCATCGAATACGGCCACGCAAGCGGCGGCCTTGCCGTTCGGCAACGCCAGCACCACCGCATCGGCGCCGAGCGACGGCAGCGTCTCGTTCGCCGGCGAGGAGTAACGCAGCTCGCCGCTGTAGGCGTCGACATGGTCGGCGAGCCGCTGTCCCTCGAGTTCGCGCGAGCCGACATACGCCAGCTCGAAGTGCGGATGCGCAGCGAGCAGCCGGATCAACTCCGCGCCGACGTGGCCGCGAGCGCCGACGATGCCGACGCGGAATGTGCCTGCGTTCATGCGTGCTGCTCCTGATAGTGCGCAACCTTCGATTCGAGATCGCTGCGCAGCGCCGGCCATTCCGCGGCGAGGATCGAGAACGCCACGGTGTCGCGCAGCGTACCGTCGCGATGGCGCGAGTGCGCGCGCAGCACGCCGTCGCGCTTCGCGCCGAGTCGCGCGATGGCCGCCTGCGAGCGCAGATTTTCGTGACTGGTTTCCAGCGCCACCGCCTCGCAGCGCCACTGCGCGAAGGCGTGATCGATCAGCAGCAACTTCGCCTCGGTATTCAGGCCGCTGCGCTGCACGCGCTGCGCATACCAGGTGTAGCCGAGTTTGACGCGCGGCACGCCGCGATCAATATCGTAGAACCGCGTGCTGCCGACCACGTCGCCCGCGGCATCCTTCACCACGAACGGCAAGGATTGGCCGGCGTCGCGCTGCTGCAGCGCGGTCGCGATGTAGCCCTCCGCCTCACCCGGCGACAGTCCCGGTACGCTGGTGTAACGCAGCGTCCACAGCTCGCCATCAGCCGCTGCGGCGCGCAGCGCATCGGCATGTTCCGCGCGCAGCGGTTGCAGCCGTACATGGCGGCCTTCGAGCGTTGGCGTGACGAATGGATGATTCATCGCAATCAGTCCATCAAGGTCGCCGGCCGCTGCCGGCAGTGTTCCAGACAGAAACGGAATCGTTCCATGCCCTCGCGATCGACATCGCCCAGTCCGTACCAGTAGGTGCGCCAGCGCTCCTGTTTGACGCTGCCGTCGGCTTCGGCGTCATAGAACGCGTTGACCGGATTGCCGTTCCGCGAACGCCAGAACAGTCGCGGCTGCGCTTCGCGCATCAGCTGCCAGACCGCGCGACCGAGCCCCTCGCCCTGCGCGTCGTCCAGCACCGCGAATTTATCGAGATACGGCAGCCCGTTTTCCTGGGTGAGAATGACCGCGGCGCGATAATTCTCGCTGACGTAGGCACGATACAGCGTGGTGCGTTCGAAGTAATCCGGCACCAGCGTCCGGCCGAATGCGGATTCGATGAGATCGCGCAGGCGGACGGTATCGATGTCGTTCCAGCTCGACGCCTGCAGCACGCGCTCGCCGCGGCGCACCAGCGTGCCCGAGCCCTTGTGCGTGAACAGTTCCTTCGCCAGCTCTTCCGGGCGGGTGATCGAGACCGACGACGACAGCGGCAGCGCATCGAGCAACTGTTTGATCTGTTCGATCTTCACGCGCATGCCGCCGTTGATCCACGGCTGCGCCATCAGCGCGTCGTATTCGGTCGACAGGTTGATCGAGTCGATCACGTTGCCGTTGCCGTCGAGCAGGCCGCCGGTGCCAGTGAGGAAGACGATCTTGTACGGCTGCAGCACCTGCACCAGTTCGTTGGCGGCGAAGTCCGCATTGACGTTGAGGATCTGGCCGCCGACGGTTTCGCCCAGACTGGCGATGACCGGAATCGACCCGGCCTGCAGGCTGGCGTGGATGGGCGCAAGATCGACGCGCTTCACCTCGCCGACCAGACCGTAGACGTCGCGGTCGAGATAATCGGCCTCGAAGACGCCGGATACGATCGATGTCGCGCGCGTATCCTGCGCCTGCAGCGCTTCGACCAGTTTGAGATTCTGCGCATGGAACACGCGGCGCACGATCGCCAGGGCTTCCGGCGTGGTCACCCGCAATCCATTGATCGTCTGCTTCTGGATGCCCGCGGCGGACAGTTCTTCGTCGAGCTGCGGACCGGCACCATGGATGACGATGGGCGTCAGCCCGACATCCTGCAGGAACGCGAGCGACGACGTGAGCGCGCCCAGGTCGTCGCGCAGCACCGCGCCGCCGACCTTCACCAGCGCGAAGCGCGCCGCGTCGAGCTGCGAAAAGCGCTTGAGATACTGCGAAATCTCCTTCGCGCCGGCCATGCTGGACAGCAGCCGGACGATGGTCTGTCGTGTCTGCGGGTCGTGGACTTTGTGATCGAGCCCGTTGTATTGCAGCATGGGGGTCATGTCGAAACGGTTCCATCGAGGATGCGGATGACGGACGCGGTGTAGCGTTCGAGCTGATCGAGCGCCACCCATTCGTCGGCGGTGTGCGCCTGGGCGATATCGCCCGGGCCGTACACGAACGCGGTGAGGCCGGCGCCGGAAAACAGCGAGGCTTCGGTCCAGAAATCGACGGCGCTGCCGATCGGCAGGCCGAGTTCGTCGGCGAGATCGCGTGCCGCGAGCCGTCGTTCTTCGGCGCTGGCGACATCCCCGGCTGGCAGCGACGGGCCGCGGAAGGTTTCCTCGTAGTGACCGATCGATTCCGCAGCGGCGCAGTCGCGGAACCGCGCGTGCAGTTCGTCGATGTCGTGCGACGGCAGCGGCCGGAACCCGAACCGCAGCTCCGCGCTCGGCGCGATCACATTGGCCTTGATCCCGCCTTCGACCTTGCCGATGTTGAAGCGCAGCCCGGTCAGGCCGCCGAAGCGGCGATGCGATTCGGCTTCGACCAGATCCAGCGCGTTCGCGCCCCACCGCATCGCGCGATGCAGCGCATTGCTGCGCATCGCGTTCGCGCCGGACGCATGCCCGGCCGCGCCGCGGAACTTCATCAGCACCGAGGCGATGCCGCGATGCGCGAGCACCGCTTCGCACTGCGTCGGCTCGGCGATGATCGCCTCGCTGAACCCGTGATCGCTCGCGAGGAACGCGGCGATGCAGCGCGCGTCGTTGGCTTCCTCGTCGGTGCTGAACAGGAACGCGGCGTCGCCGGTCGTCCGCTGCGCCGCGACGATGAGACCGGCCGCTGCGCCCTTGATATCGCAGGCGCCGAGGCCGATGGCCCTGCCGTCGCTCACCCGAAGCGTCAGTGGATCGGCGCTCCAGGCTTCCGACGACGGCACGGTGTCGAGATGCACGTTGAACACGCGCGTGGGCTTGCCGCGCATCGCGAGCATCGACACCGCACCGGCGCCGTGATCGCTGACGGTGCAGGCGAATCCGGGCAGCTGCGCGCGCAGGTAATCGAACATGCCGCCCGTGCCGATATCGCGCGGCGGATTGCGGGTGTCGAAGGACACCAGCGATTCGAGATGGTGGAGGATGTCGTTGATCATTGAAGTCCAGATAACGTCAAAGGGCAGCGGTGCGCGGGAAAACCTGTCATCCCGAATCCCGGCTTTATCGGGTGAGGGATCTGCTTTTCGATTCAGGAATGCAAACGCAACAACAGATCCCTCCGCCTGCTGCGCAGGCGGAGGGATGACATATTTTTCTACGGATCACCGGATCGCTCGCTCTCATTTGTTCACTTCGGCCCACAGCGTACTGCTCATGCCGAACAGTTTGATGAAACCCTCGGCCTCCTCGACGCCCCAGTCCGCCGACTGCGCGTAGGTCGCGCCCTTGGCGTTGAGAATGTGCGGCGAACGGACCGCCACCGCGTCGACGCGACCGCCGCGGGTTTCCAGCACGATCTCGCCGTTGACCATCGCCTGCGACGAGGCCAGGAACGCTTCGAGATCGGTCTTCAGCGGATCGTGATAGAAACCTTCGTACACCAGCTCCACCCACTTGCGCGCGACATCGGGCTTGAAGCGGTTCTGCTGTTTGGTGAGCACCGCTTCTTCCAGCGCGCGATGCGCGACCAGCAGCGCGGTGAGGCCCGGCGCTTCGTACACGATGCGGCCCTTGAGGCCGATGGTGGTGTCGCCGGTGTACATGCCGCGGCCCACACCATACGGCGCGAACAGTGCGTTGAGCTTCGCCAGCAACTGTGGGCCGGTCATCGCATGACCGTCCAGCGACACCGCTTCGCCGCAGACGAAACCGATGCTGACCTGCAGCGCCGCTTCGGGCCATTCGCCGCGCGGCGCGCACCAGCCGCGCGCGCCCTCGCCCGGCGCTTCCCAGCGGTCGATCTCGCCGCCGGACATCGTCAGACCGAGCAGGTTCTCGTTGATCGTGTACGCCTTCTGCTTGGCGCGCACGCCGAAGCCGCGCTGCTCCAGATAGGTCTGCTCGTAGGCGCGGGTCTGGGTATGTTCTTTTTGGATTTCACGGATCGGCGCGACGATGGTGTAGTCGCCGCTGGCCTTGACGGCGAGATCGAAACGCACCTGATCGTTGCCCATGCCGGTGCAGCCATGGGCGATGACCTTGGTACCGAGATTCTGCGCGCGCGCCAGAGTGGCGTCGACGATCAGATAACGGTCGGACACCAGCAGCGGATACTGGCCCTGATACGCCTCTCCGGCCCAGACGAACGGCTTGACGAATCCGTCCCACAGCGCCGGCCCACCGTCGATGGTGATGTGCGATGCGACGCCGAGTTCCTGCGCGCGCTGTTCGATGAACGCACGCTCCTCGGCATCGACGCCGCCGGTATCGGCGAACACGGTATGCACGGCCCAGCCCTGTTCCTGCAGATAGGGCACGCAGAAACTGGTGTCGAGGCCGCCGGAAAAAGCGAGAACGATGTCTTTACTGCTCATTGGATATCTCTTGTGGTTTGCCCCCTCCCCCGCATGCGGGGGAGGGCTGGGGTGGGGGCATCGGGCGGGAGACTGGCCCCCATCCCGGCCTTCCCCCGCAAAGCGGGGGAAGGAGAAAAAACCTACTGTCCGGCCAAAGCCGCCATCACCGCTTTCTGCACATGCAGGCGGTTCTCGGCTTCGTTCACCGCAATGCAGTACGGCGCGTCCATCACCGCATCGGTAGCTTTGATGTTCCGGCGCAGCGGCAGGCAGTGCGAGAACACGCCGTTGTTGGTCAACGCCATCTTGCGTTCGTCGACGATGAAGTGTTTGTACTGGTCGCGGATGGGCTTTTCGGGTTCCCAGTTGCCGAAATACGGCAGCGCGCCCCAGCTCTTGGCGTAGACCACATCGGCGCCGGAATAGGCGCTGTCGATATCGTGGCTCACCTGCAGCGAACCGCCGTTCTCGCCGACGTTCTGCGCGGCCCAGTCCATGTAGCGTTGGTCCAGCACGTACTCCGGTGTGGGGCACAGCAGGGTCACGTCCATGCCCATGCGCGTGGCGATGGTCAGCGCGGAATTCGCGACCGCGGTGTTCAGCGCCTTCGGGTGATAGGTCCAGGTCAGCACGTATTTTTTACCGCGGAGATCCGATGAACCGAAATGTTCCTGAAGCGCCAGCGCGTGCGCCAGCTCCTGGCAGGGATGGGTGATGGTTTCCATGTTGATCACCGGGACGGTCGCGTATCTGGCGAAGCCCTTGAGCACCTTGTCTTCGCGATCCGCGGCCCAGTCGACGAACTTCGGGAATGCGCGCACGCCGATCAGGTCGACATAACGGCTGAGCACCTTCGCCACTTCGGCAATATGTTCTTCGGTGTCGCCGTCCATCACCGTGCCGAAGTCGAACTCGATCGGCCACGCGTCCTTGCCGGGGGCGAGCACGACGGCATGGCCACCGAGCTGGAACGCGCCCAGCTCGAAGCTGGTGCGGGTGCGCATCGACGGGTTGAAGAACACCAGGGCGATGCTCTTGCCCTTGAGCGCATCGCCCAGTTTGTTGCGCTTGTACAGCGCGGCCTGGGTCAATATGTCATCCAGTTCGGGGCGGCTCCAGTCCTGGGTGTTCAGGAAATGCTTCATGGCAGGTCTCGGCGATGAGGTCGTGGGAGGGAGGAGAGTCGTGATCCGGATCGGAGCGATGATCCGTGGGCTGATTGCAGATCGGATCGGACGCGGAAAAGAAAAGGCCCGGCGGGGAGCCGGGCCTGATCGTTGGAATTTTGTCGTTTGGAGCGGATAAGACGACGGTTCCGGATCACCCAGCAGGCGTGTGGGGTTCCGGTCGGCGCGCGCGCGACGTCATGCCGGAGGCCATCCGGGCACTGGTGGTCGACAGGGGCTGCGCGTTCTTCATAGGGGGCGCATGCTCGCACGCGCGGATGACGGCCGCAAGACCGCGACGGCCATCAGCGCTTTTCTGCTGGCAGGAGGTCGGGGGTCACCGAAATGCGCACCTTCAGGCGCTTGCCGGGGTCGATGGGCAGCCGCGAACGGTATTTCACGCCGCGATGGATGTAATCGACGTCGTAGGCCACCGGACGCTGGAATTCGCGCTCCACCCGGGTCGGGCGGCAATTGCGGTTGGTCTGCGCCACGCCCGTGGCCTCGGCGGGGTTGTCGCAGCGCTGTTCCATCGCATAGGCGCGCAGCGTCTGGTACACCGGCTCCACCCGCAGCACCTGCGCGTATTCGGTGCGGACGTTGGAAAGCTGTCCGCTGTCTTTCTGCGCCTTCACCCACGGCGATGCCACGAACAGCAACGATAGGCAGAAACAGGCGGCAGCGGTGGCGGAGGTTGGGCGCATCGGCCGGCCAGTGTAGAGCCTCGGACCGTTTCAGGCTGAACCCCCGCTGTCGTGCAGGTGCGCGTGCCGCTAGAATCGTTCGACCCCTCAACATGCATCAGGACGATGACCCTTCAACTCCATAACAGCTTGACGCGCCAGGTCGAACCCTTCGCTCCGCTCGATCCCGGCTGTCCGACGATGTATCTGTGCGGGCCCACCGTCTACAACTATGTCCACATCGGCAATGCCCGCGGCCCGGTGGTGTTCGGCGTGCTCGCTGCGCTGCTGCGCCGCCGCTACGGTCGATTGAAATATGCGCGCAACATCACCGACGTCGACGACAAGATCAACGCCGCGGCCAAGGCGCTGGGCACGCCGATCTCGACCATCACCGACAAGTACGCGGCGGCGTATCGCGAAGACATGGCGATGCTGGGGGTATCGGGCGATTTCGCCCCGGACATCGAGCCCTCCGCCACCGCGCACATCCCGCAGATGATCGCGATGATCCAGCGCCTGATCGACCTGGGCCACGCCTACGCCGCCGAAGGCCATGTGCTGTTCGCGGTCGACACCTACGCCGAATACGGCAAACTCTCGCGCCGCGATCCCGAGGAAATGCTGGCCGGCGCGCGCGTGGAAGTGGCGCCGTACAAGCGCAACCCGGGCGATTTCGTGCTGTGGAAGCCTTCCACCGACGATCTGCCCGGCTGGGAATCGCCGTGGAGCGTCGGCCGGCCCGGCTGGCACATCGAATGCTCGGCGATGGCCGAAGCGCATCTGGGCGACACCATCGACATCCACGCCGGCGGCATCGACCTGCAGTTCCCGCACCACGAGAACGAAGTCGCGCAGAGCGAATGCGCGCACAAGCACCATGACGGCAGTCACAAAACGTTCTCGCGATGGTGGATCCACAACGGCATGCTGAACTTCGGCGGCAGCAAGATGGCGAAGTCGGTGGGCAACATCCAGCGCGTGCACGATCTGGTCCGCGAGCATCCGCCGGAAGCCCTGCGCTACGCGTTGCTGTCGGCGCATTACCGGCAGCCGCTGGAGTGGTCGGACGGGTTGATCGAACAGGCGGTACGCACGTTGGATCGTTTGTACGGCACGTTGCGGGATCTTGCCGATGTCGAGGCAGCACCCGCCGACATTCCCCGCGGCACCGAAGCCGCGCTCGACGACGACCTGAATACGCCACAGGCGCTCGCCGAAGTCGCGCGCATCGCGGGCGAAGCGCGGCGCTGCGAAGACGCCGGCGAGCGGAAACGCCTGAAGTCCGAACTGCTCGGCGCCGGCTTCGCGCTAGGCCTGCTGCAGCAGACGCCGGAAGCCTGGTTCGCGCGCGGCGCCTCGAACGACGACGACGAACGCATCCAAGCGCTGGTCGACGAACGCAATGCCGCGAAGCAAAGCCGCGACTTCGGCCGCGCCGATGCGATCCGCAAGCAACTGGCCGACGAAGGCATCCTGCTGGAAGACACCGCGCAGGGCGTACGCTGGAAACGAGCGTGATGCTTTTCCCTTCTCCCCTCGGGAGAAGAGCCTGCCCCGGACTCGATCCGGGGTGGCGCGAAGCGCCGGATGAGGGTTCGGTACGCGCGATATAGTTCAAGTATCGTCGCGCCCCCGGACCCTCTCCCCTTCCCCTCTCCCGACGGGAGAGGGGAAGCGAACGCCATCGCCCACGGCGCGGATCAACCGGAACACAACAACATCAACGTGAACACCACTTTCCCCATCCAACCCACCCCCGCCGAAGCCCAGGACACCATCCGCGACGAGTTCGCGTTCTTCGGCGACTGGTCCGAGCGCTACCAGTACCTGATCGATCTCGGCCGCAAGCTGCCGGAATTTCCCGACGACCGGAAAAACGACACGCACCGGCTGCTGGGCTGCCAGTCGATGGTGTGGATCGTGGCCTCGGGCGACGCCGATCGCCTCGACTTCGCCGCCGCCAGCGATTCGGCGATCGTCTCCGGTCTGATCTTCCTCGCGCTGCGCGTGTACTCCGGGCGCAGCGCCGAGGACATCGTCGCCACCGACGCCCGCTACATCGCCGACATCGGCCTCGCCAAGCACCTGTCGCCGACGCGCAACAACGGCCTGGCCGCGCTGCTCGCCTTCATCAAGGCCACCGCGCAGGACGCACTGCGCGAGCGCGCCTCGCGCACGCACTGACGCGCACGCCGCCATCACGACGCCATACGCATGAGCGCGACCGATACGATCGAACCGCCGGCCGCGCCGCCGCTGCGTAACCGCGCGTTTGTCGGATTGATGGGCTATCGGCTCCTTACCATCCTGTCGTACCAGATCGTCGCGGTCGCGGTGGGCTGGCACGTCTACGAACTCACCCACGATCCGTGGAAACTCGGCCTGATCGGTCTGGCCGAAGTGCTGCCGTTCTTCTGCGTGGCGCCCTTCGCCGGCTATCTGGTCGATCACCTGCCGAAGCGGCGGCTCGGCATCATCGCCTGCGTCGGCCTGAGCATCACGCCGATCATCCTGGCCGTGGTCGCCTGGGGCATGGTGTTCGGCGACGCGGCCGACATCCAACCGCGGCTGTGGTTGATCTACGCCGCCGTCATGTTCACCGGCGCGGTGCGCGCCTTCCTCGGCCCGGTCCACAACACGTTGTTCGCCTGCGTGTTGCCGCGCGATCAGTTCACGCGCGGTTCGAGCATCGGCAGCGTGGTGTTCCAGACGGCGCTGGTGCTGGGGCCCGCGATCAGCGGCGGGCTGATCGGGCTGATCGACAGGCTCGGCCGGTATCCGGAAGGCGCAACCGCGCAGGCCGGCCCGGTGTATGCGCTGGGCGCGCTGTTCGCCCTGGGTGCGGCGCTGTCGCTGGCGACGTTGCGCACCACCGAACCCGCGCTATCGCACGAACGCAGCCCGATCTTCTCCAGCATCGCCGAAGGCCTGCGCTTCGTCGCGCGCACGCCGGTGATGCTGGGCGCGATGGCGCTGGACATGTTCGCGGTGCTGTTCGGCGGCGCGGTGTCGCTGGCGCCGGCGTTCGCCAAGGACATCCTGGACGCCGGGCCGGAAGCGCTGGGCCTGCTGCGCGGCGCGCCCGCCGCCGGTGCGGTGATCGTGGGTCTGTGGCTGGCGCGACGCCCGATCCAGCGCCACGCCGGGCGTTACCTGCTGATCGCGGTCGCCGGTTTCGGCCTGTGCATCGTCGGCTTCGGGTTGTCGACAACCCTGTGGCTGTCGGTGGCGTTCCTGTTCTTCTCGGGCATGTTCGACGGCGTCTCGGTGGTGCTGCGCTCCACGATCCTGCAACTGGCCACGCCCGATCACATGCGCGGCCGGGTCTCGTCGATCAACAGCATCTTCATCAGCTCGTCGAACGAACTGGGCGCGTTCTACGCCGGCTCGATGGCGCGCCTCCTCGGCCTCGCCCACGCCGTCGTACTCGGCGGCTGCGTCACCCTCGGCGTGGTCGCGTTCACGGCGTTGAAATCGCCGACGGTGCGGCGCCTCGATCTGAAGGATCTGCAGTGAATACCTCGACCGGCATCGGCGCGGACCTGCACAAGCTGCATCACATCGTCGACGGCGAATCCCTGCCGCACACGCACCCCGCCGTGTATCGACTCTCGCCCGGGGAGCGCATCGTCGCCGGCGTGCCCGATGGCGACGCAGAGGTCTTCATCGCATTGATCGACAGGCTCGCAGGCCCATTCCATCTGCTTTACGTCCTGCATACGCCCCGTGGCGAGGCCGAACCCGGGCGCTACCAGAGCCCGCGCATCGACAAGCCGGATACGGTGAGCTGGCTGCGACGTTTCGCGGACTATCTGCGCGCAGACAGCCGATTCGATCTCTGGGCGCATTCGCCCGACGAGAATGCCACGCTGGTCTGGGACCGCCACGATCGGCTCTTCGCCTACGGACCGCTCGATGGTTTCGATGCTGCGCTGCGCGGCCGCGGATTCGTCGAGGGCGATGCGATCATCCCTTCGCCGCATGAACATCATTACCGCCGTGTCTGCGATGCCGAGGCGCGTGCGCTGCTCGCGTCGCAGGACTGGTCATGGTCGCCCTTGCAGCCGGAAGACGAGCAATGAAAAAGCCCCGCAGTCGCGGGGCTTTCTGTTTGGCTCGACACGACAGCGCGGGAATCAATCGCCCTGCTGTTTCTGCAGGTGTTCCCAGCGTTCCTGTTCGTCGATGGTGCGCTCGGCTGTGAGGCGCGCTTCGAGGCGGTGCAGACCGATCTCTTCGCCCGAATCCACGCTGAAGCCGTACTCGCCGGCTTCCAGACGCTTGAGCGTGCTGTCGATCTTGCCGATCAGCTTGCGGTAGCGGTCGCGGGTGCGCAGTTCCAGCGAATTCTCGGTTTCGCGGGTGGCGCGTTCAGCGTCGTCGCCGACGTCGCGCACTTCGTCCTTGAGATTCTCGATGGTCTGCTTCGATTCCTCGATCAGATCGGCGCGCCAGCCCAGCAGGCGCTGGCGGAAGTACTCCAGCTGCAGGGTGCTCATGTATTCCTCGTCCACGCTGGGCTTGTAGCCGGCGGGGAGGATCGGACGGCCGGTGGCCTCATCGGTCTTGTAGGGAATCACTTTCACCTGGGTCTTGGGGGCGGGCGCTGCCTGGCGCGAAATCACGGCGACGGCAACCTTGCCGGCGGCGGGACGCGGGGCGACCACCACAGGCTTGTCGGCGGCTTTCGCAGCCGGTTCGTTCGGATTCGGTCGCGGGCCCGGCACCGGCGGCTTGGTCGGCTTGGGGTCGGGCTTCGGATCGGGCTTGGGAGTCGGCGGCGGGGCCGGCGACGGATTGGGGGTAGGCGCCGGAGCCGGCTTCGACGCAGCTTTGGCTTCGACCTTGGCCGGCGGCTTGGACGCCGGAGATTTGGCGGCTGCGGTCTTGGCGGCCGGCGCCTTGACCGGAACGGCCTTGGTTTCGGGCTTCGACGCAGGTTTCGCGGCCGGGGCGGCTTTCGCCGCGGGCTTGGCGACCGGCTTGGCAGCGGCCTTCTTCACCGCGGGCTTGGCGACGGGCTTATTGGCCGCAGGCTTGACGGCGCTCTTGGCGGCCGCTGGCTTGACGGCCTTCTTGGCCGCAGGCGCCTTCGCAGCCGGTTTCGCGGGCGCTTTGGCGGCAGTCTTGGCCACGGGCTTCTTCACGGCCGCTTTCGCGGGTTGTTGGGTGGCCTTGCTGGCGGCCTTCTTTGCGGGTTTCTTTACAGCCACGTCCGAAAATCCTTCATATCTTCCCTTGAGACGGGAAAGCGGGCTGTTATACCCTGCCGGGGCTACAGCGGCAACCTCGCATTTCGGCGAGCCTTGCACGCTGCAATCCCCCGCTGGATCAACGCCTTGATCGACCGTCTGCTGATCGTCGTACTCCGCTTCTACAAACGCTGGATCAGCCCCCTCCTAGGACAGCGCTGCCGCTTCGTTCCGACCTGTTCGGAGTATTCGATGGAAGCCATCCAGCGCTTCGGCGCCGGCAAAGGCAGCTGGCTGACCGTCAGGCGCCTTGCACGGTGCCATCCCCTGTGTCCAGGCGGCCACGATCCCGTGCCGCCGCTGGTGCGCCGCCCCGACCGAACGAGACCCCACCCATGACCGCCCACACCCCCACCCTCATCGTCAACGCCAGGCTGGTCAACGAAGGTCGCGAGTTCGACGCCGACCTGCGCTTCGCCGACGGCCGGATCCAGGCCATCGGCAGCAGCCTGTCGGCGCGCCCCGGCGAGATCGTGATCGACGCCGCCGGCAGCCGCCTGTTGCCGGGCATGATCGACGACCAGGTCCACTTCCGCGAACCGGGCCTGGAGCACAAGGGCAACCTCGCCACGGAATCGGCGGCGGCGGTCGCCGGCGGCCTGACCAGCTTCATGGACATGCCCAACACCAGCCCGCCGACCCTCGACCGCGCCGCGCTGGACGACAAGTACCGCCGCGCCGAAGGCCGCGCCTGGGGCAACTACGCCTTCTATATGGGCACCAGCACCGGCAACATCGACGACATTCGCGCCGTCGACCCGCTGACCACGCCCGGCATCAAGGTCTTCATGGGCGCATCGACCGGCAACATGCTGGTGGACGACCCGGAGGTGCTGGCCGCCGTCTTCCGCGACGCGCCCACGCCGATCATCACCCACTGCGAAGACACGCCGATGATCGATGCCGAACTCGCGAAATATCGCGAAAAATACGGCGACGACATCCCGGTGGAATTCCACGGCGAGATCCGCTCGCGCGAGGCGTGCATCAAATCCACGAAACTGGCGATCTCGCTCGCACGCGAACACGACGCGCGCCTGCACGTGCTGCACATCTCCACCGCCGACGAGCTGGCGCTGTTCGAGCGCGGGCCGCTGATCCGCGCCGACGGCAGCCGCAAGCGCATCACCGCCGAAACCTGTATCCACTTCCTGCGTTTCGACAGCCGCGACTATGCGACCCGCGGCAATTTCATCAAGTGCAACCCGGCGATCAAGGAGTTCGGCGACCGCGAAGCGCTGCTGCGCGCGCTGGCGGAAGACACGATCGACATACTCGCCACCGACCACGCACCGCATACGCTGGAAGAAAAACAGCAGCCCTACCTGCGCGCGCCGAGCGGTCTGCCGCTGGTGCAGTTCGCGTTGAACGCGGCGCTGGAGTGCGTCCACGAAGGCCGCCTGACCACCGCGCAGGTGGTGCAGAAGTTCGCGCACGCGCCGGCGCAGTTGTTCGACGTGAAGGAGCGCGGCTTCCTGCGCGAAGGTTACTGCGCGGACCTCGTGCTGATCGACGACACGCCGTTCGTGGTCGAACGCGAGCAGGTGCTGTCGAAATGCGGCTGGTCGCCGTTCGAAGGCAAGACCTTCCGTTCGCGCATCGCCTCGACCTGGGTCAACGGTCATCTGGTCTGGGACGGACGGCAACTGGTGGGCGGGCCGCGCGGCATGCGCCTGGCATTCGATCGATGAGGCAGGCTTCCATCAGGCAAGCCACGGTCGCGGGCGCGCTGATGTCGATGTCGCTGCTCTCAGCCTGCTCTACGGTCACCAAGCCCACTACACCGTCCGCGCCCACGCGCATCGCACCGCAGCACCAGACCTCGCTGCCGACGTCGGTACAACAGGGCGCGCTGATCATCGGCGACACCGACCCCGCCGCGATCGTCGAATACGCCGGCCGATCGCTGCGGATCTCGTCGCGCGGGCGCTTCGTGTTCGGCGTCGGCCGCGATGCCACCGGGCCGCTGATCGTGAAGATCACGACACCCGGCATGGCCGCGGTCGAACATCGCATCGCCGTCGTGCCGCGCGACTGGCCGATCGAAACCATCGACGGCGTACCGCCGACCACGGTCGATCCGCCGCCGGCCATCGCCGCGCGGATCGAACGCGAACAGGCGCAGGTCGTCGCGCAGCGCAAGCGCGACGACGCCCGCGAGGATTTCGCGCAGCGCTTCCTCTGGCCGGTGGAAGGACGCATCAGTGGCCGTTTCGGCAATCAGCGCGTCTACAACGGGACGCCCAAAGCCCCGCATTCGGGCATGGACATCGCCGCCGCACAGGGCACGCCGGTGAAAGCGCCGGCCGCGGGCATCGTCACCTTTGCCGCGCTCGACCTGTATCTCACCGGCGGCACCGTACTGATCGATCACGGCGCCGGCATCAGTTCCAACTTCCTGCACCTGTCGCGCATCGATGTGAAGGTCGGCGATCGCGTCGAGCAGGGCCAGGTATTCGCGGCGGTGGGCGCGACCGGCCGTGCGACCGGGCCGCATCTGCATTGGGGAATGAACTGGTTCGATGTGCGCGTCGATCCGTTGCTGGTGCTGGAAAGCGCGAAATAAATGTCATGCGCCACGTCGAATTCGATCCGAAAACTCACACCACCTTCCTTGCCGGCTATATGGATGCCGTTGGACGTGCATTTACAACTGACAAGATTCTCTACAACCTTACCGCAAGGTGGTTGACCTTTGACGAAGGTCTTGAAGACATCCTCGGCGGGAAGATTACTCATCGGCAATCCGTAGATAACTGGGCCAAAGATTTCCACATCAGTTGCACTGACTTCCTGGGTACTGACGGTCTGGATCGATCGACCTTTTACCTCATTGAATATATCTGCTGGTACGAAAAGTTCGGTTCGGAAGCAAAGGCATTCAAGGCATGCTACTCACCAAATCCGGATAGAGAGATCGAAAGCCATCTCTTCCTGATAGATTATGGCTCTGTCCCCTCAGCTCTCATCATCATGTCAAAACTGAGAAAACCGCTCGCTGCTGCCTGACAGCCAGTTCAGCCTATCGCACATCGTGCTGTCAACGGAATGCTTTGCGCTACGCAACACGACCTCGCGCGAGACTGATTGATCCAGGCATAAGCCGCATGAAAGATGTTCAAGCGATCGTTGAAATCAGATCTGTACCTCACGGCGAAATGCCGTTGCGGGCATGATAAAAAAGTAGGTTGGGCTCAGATTGCCTACGGTGCCGCAAGAAGCTCGCAGGTCAGCGCACGTACTTTTGGAGTTCTGTACGGACCGCGTACTTGGCTCGGGCAACTGGGCATTCGTTTG
Source organism: Pseudomonadota bacterium (assembly GCA_040386495.1). Lineage (GTDB taxonomy): Bacteria > Pseudomonadota > Gammaproteobacteria > Xanthomonadales > Xanthomonadaceae > Lysobacter_I. The sequence continues at coordinate 17,912 of JAZKFJ010000027.1, read as the reverse complement.
CGGCCGCTTCAAGAAGGTCACGTCCTACATGATCAGAAAACAGGATTTAACCTTGAAAGAACAGATCCTCCACCTGCGTCGGTTCGGCGAGGATTCGTATTTGACGAAGATGGCGGTCATCTCCGGAGCGGCAGGGATTACATGCCTGTTCTTCTTCTTTCTTTCATCCCATGAAACGCTCAACGTTCTTCTATTGTTCTTTGCGGGCCTGTGCGCATTGACCGCGGTTGCGATTTCGACACAGCTGCATCAATTGAAGCGCGCAGCCAGAGCAACACGGTCCGGTCGACGCATACCAGGCGTGCTGCATTTGACGGTGGACAGGAGCGACTCGGAGAACCTGTCGATAGAGGGCGATATGCGGCAAGGCGCCACTACCTGGAAGCTGCATTTCAGCCGGCCTTTCGGCTGGATGCCACAGAGCGGCGATTGGCCGTGCGAACTCATCATGCTCGCGGACGATGCAATCCCCGCCCTTGTGCAACTGGATCAAGGCTTGCTGTTTCCAACCCCCAGGTCGCACAAAACTCTCTCGGGCAGCATCTGATAATCGTGCATGGAGTCTCCGGACAAGCTCCGCTCGCCGATTTTCTGACGAAATAGCATTGTTCTCTCCTCCCCGAATGGAAACGGCCCGGTCTTGCGACCGGGCCGTTTCGTATCGAGTGCGCATGGGGTGCGCATCATGACGGACCGATGATTATTGCTTCGCTTCAGCCGCCGGCGCGGGTGTCGCCGCGGGCGCCGCAGCCGGCGCGAACGCGTTGCTGGGAATCGCCCACGAGAAATCGGTGCGGGTGAACGTCGCGTAGCGCGGGTCGTTGTTGAAGTCGATCGGCTGCGTGTACGCCGCCGGGTAGCTCAACGTCGGCAGCGACAGCGGCGAACCGCTCAGCGGCGAACCCGCGGTGGCGGTGCCGTGGCAGCTCATGCAGTTGCTGGTCTGGCCGGCGGGGATGCCGCTGGAGGTTTCCAGAAACGGGTTGAAGCACACCACCATGTCCTTGGACGCGTTGCCCTTGGTCTGGTTCCAGGCCGTGCACATCGCATAGTTGCGCCAGGGGCCGGCGACGTTGTCGGTCATGCCTTGCTTGCTGCCGGGGAAGTTGTCGGGCGCGTCGGCGCCGGGCTGCCACCAGAACGTTTCCCACGTCCAATTGACGATCGCCTTGCTGTTGACGTGCATGCCGCCGAGCACGCCGAAATCGCCCGCGGCCGCGGTGAGGCCCTGACCGCCGTCGCCCGAATTGGGGGCCAGCGTGTTCCAGTCGGCGGCTTCCGCTGCGTCCATCTTGAAGTTGTAGATGGTCGCCAGCGGCGCGTAGAGATAGTTCTTGCAGGACATCGTCGAGCCCGGAACGATCTGCGCGATCTGCTCGGGGGTGGCCGGCACCGGGGCGACGCTCGGGTCGGGCGCGCCGGCCGGATCCAGCAGCACGCAGTTGAACCAGGTTTCGGGCGTGGCGTTGGCCGGCGTGGTCGACTGCTGCGGGCCCATCCACAGCGGCATCGGCGTGAGGCCTGTCGCCTTCACCACGAAGATCACCGGCTTGGTTTCGATGGCGGTGAAGCCCTGGGTGCTGCCGTTGTCGGGCTGATACGGCGTTTCTTCGATCTTGCGCGCGCTGATCGGCGTCTCCGCCGGCCACGCGGCGTTGAGGTTGGCGAGATCCTGCATCGCGACATAGCTGTAATTGGCGTTGCCCGGCCCCGCATGCTGCGCGCCCAGGAAATTCGCCATCGCCGGATTGAATTTGTTGAACGACACCACCTGGGTGTCACTGGGCAGGTTCTTCCCTGCCCGCAGTGCGGTATGTCCGATCTGTGTGGGTTTCTGGAACGCACGCGCCGGACGCTCCAGCGTCGTGCAGCCGGTGGGAGTGAAGACTTCCTCGTTGCCGCACCAGGTGTCCCACACCGGCAGCGCGGTGCCGTTCCAACTCTGGCCGGAATCGCTGGTCATGCCGGCCCACAGGTTCCAGGCGGCGGTGGTGATGTTGTCGATCTGCCAGGTGTCGGCCCAGGCCTGGAATTCGTCCCGGTTACCGGGATAACCGAATCCGGCCGGCACATCGACCGGCTTGATGCCGGCGATCGCGACCTCGGGCTTCGGCGCGGTTTCCGTAACGGGCTTGGCGGGTTCGGTGGGCGCCTCTTTGTTGCAGGCGGCAAACAACAGCGCCGCGGGCAGCAGCGCGAGCAAACGCATCTTCATGTGACCTCCTCTGTCGATCGATATTGGTCGGTCTGTGCGCGTCCCCGAATCCTCGCGCAGCATCCCGCATGGCGTGGCGTCTCCATGGCGTTCGCCATGGGCGTAGCGTGGCTCGTTCATGGCTTGCGCCAAGAACGCAGCGAGCATACGTCGTTCAGAATGCGCCCACAATCAAAGTGTGACGCAAGCTCGTTTCATGCGCCGGCGGATGCTCAGCCGGCAGCGCGCCCCGGGCCGGACACCTGCGCCACCGCGTCGTGCGGATGCAGGCTCTCGAAATGCGAGACGCGTACATCGAAGCGTCGCACGCGCGCATCGACGGCCAGCGCGGCGGCGACGCGGCGCGCGGCGTCTTCGCAGAACATCAGGTTCTCGGCGTTGAGCCGCGCGAAGGCCTGCTCATCCTCGCGCTTCACCGCGGTCTGCACCGGCGTGCCCAGCGCGGCTTCGGCGCGATCGATCAGATCGGCCACCGGCAATGCGTCGAGAGAGACATCCAGTTCGACCCGGATCTCGGCGCGGCTGCGCTGCGCGTGCGGCGTGGCGGCGAGGCCGCGCTCCGACGCCAGCCACTCGCCGACCACCTGCGTGGACAACGGATGCGCGGCGGCGAAGTCGTCCATGAAACGTTCGGCGTTGAGCTGGCGCGACAGCGCGGCCGACGCCGGACAGGTGCTGGAGTATTCGACCGAGAACGCCAGGGTCAAGGTCGTATGCCCTTGCGCGAGCACGGCATCGATCTCCAGCGGATAGCGCTTCCAGCCGCTGTTGTGGCTGACCAGCGCACGACGCTTCAGCATCTGCTCGAAGCGCAGCGTCAGCCGTGCGGAGGTGGACAACGCGCCCTGGGATTCGATGCAGCTCTGCAGGATGCGGCGCAGGCGCGCGGGCGTCAGCGCTTCTTCGACCAGCGTGTCCTGCAGTTGACGATAGAGCCGCGACATATGGATGCCGCGCGCATCCGGATCGCGCAGATCGACGAGGACATCCACCGAAGCCGGCACCTGCATCACGGTGCCGTCTTCGCTTCGCAGCCGCAGCGGCAACGCGATGTTGCGCATCCCCACCCAGTCGAGCGCGCGTGCGGCGGCGGCGGCATCGCCGGCCACATCGGGCATCGGTTGGGCATTCGGGCGCAAGGTCACGGGCGGCATCTGTCGTGCGAAGGGGCGGCCATTGTACCCAGCGACCGCGAACGCTTCGGGAATCGCCCCGGAACGGTGCGTTCGGGCCTCAGCCCCGCGCCGCGCGCCAACTGCGCCACAGCGCCAAGGCCGGCGACAGCGCCGACACTTCGCCCGCAGCCGCGACGCGGCGCAGCCGGGCATGGCTGAGCGCATCGTGGATGCGCCGCGGACGCGACCCGGCGCGCTGCGGCGGGGTGGTCGCGAGCTGTCGCGCCCAGACCTGCATCTGCGCAGCCTCGGCGGCCTCGTCGCGATGCCACAGCGCATGCGCCGCAAGCAACAGGAATGTATCGCCACCGGATTCGCCACCGGATGAAAAAATCGCGCGCTCGCAGTCGGCGATCGCGTCGGCCAGCGGCCGCAACTGCACCATCAACGGCTGCGGCGCTGCCCACGCGCGCAGCGGATCGCGCACGGCCTGCAACGAAGCCAAGGCCGCCGCAAGCGACGTCCACGGCGCGGGCCGCTTCTGCAGCACGCGACCCAGCGGATGCCGGCGCAGACCTTTCGCCCAGCCCTGCAATTCTTCCTGCCACCACGCCAGCTTGGCGAAACCCGGGGTCGGATCGTCGCCGGCCCACGCGGCATCGGTCCATTCCTGCAGCAGCGCGAACCAGGCCTCGGCGGTCGCGCGCTCGGACTCGGCGACGAACGCCTGCGCGATCCGCCATTCCGGCCAGCGTCCGCGCCATTTGCCGAGGAAATCTTCGAGCGCGGCGTCGAGGTCGGACCTATCGTTCGCAGCGGGATCGTTCACAGCGGATGCGCGACCGTCGTCGGCCAGATGCGCGGATCCAGCAGCTCATGCGGCTGCTCGATCATCGTGTCGCCGCGCCAGTCCAGCGGATCGACGCCGGGCAGGCGATAGCCCCATAGCGCCACGATCGACGGCATGCCCGCGGCGCGCGCGGCGACGATATCGCGCTCGTCGTCGCCGACGTACACGCAGTCGCGCGTGGCGACGCCGATGACTTCCGCCGAATGCAGCAGCGGCAGCGGATGCGGTTTGCGCTCGGGCAGCGAATCGCCGCCGATCAGCACGCCGCAGCGTTCGCTCCAGCCGAGGATCGGCATCAACTGTTTCGCCAGATATTCCGGCTTGTTGGTGACGATGCCCCAGCGCACGCCGTCGGCTTCCAGCGCGTCGAGCATGTCGGCGATGCCGTCGAACAGCACGCAATAGCGGCCGAGGATGTCTTCGTAGGCATCGAGAAAGGGCTTGACCAGCGCCTCGCGCGCGTCGACATCGAGATGTCCGAACGCCGCGCCGATCATCGCCCGCGCGCCTTTGGAGACATGCGCGCGCATCGTGTCGTGCGGCATATCGGGCTCGCCGTGCCGGCGGCGCAGGATGTTGATCGCCTCGACCATGTCGGGCGCGCTGTCGAGCAGGGTGCCGTCGAGATCGAAGAGCACGCCGCGCGGGAATCTGATGTGGGACAACGGTGGCTCCGGGTTGGGGGATGAGGATGGGAAAACAATTCAGGAAACGTAGGCGGCCACGGCGAAAAGCAAATCCCCCGCTGGCGCCGCCCCCTTTTTCAAAGGGGGCTTGTGGTGCTGAAGATTGAACTGCTTCCGTGTTGATCGCGAGATGATTTGCCCCCTTTGAAAAAGGGGGCGGGCAATCGCGAAGCGATTGACCGGGGATTTGCTTTTCGCCGTCGCGCAGGATTCGAACCCGCCTACGGCTTCACCGCGCACGCCAGATAATTCACATCGGTGCGGCCGCCGACGCGCGCGCTGTGGCGCAGCGGGTCGTAGATCAGGCCGCTCACGTCTTCGAGCTCGAGATCGGCAGCGCGCAGCCACGCGCCCAGCTCCGAGGGCTTGATGAAATCGCGGTACTGGTGCGTGCCTTTCGGCAGCAGCCGCGCGACGTACTCGGCGCCGACGATGGCCAGCGCGAACGCGGCAGGGGTGCGGTTGAGCGTGGACAGGAACAGCCGCCCGCCGGGTTTGAGCAGGTTCGCGCAGGCGGCGATGATCGCTCCGGGATCGGGCACGTGTTCCAGCATTTCCATGCAGACGATGGCGTCGAAAGCGCCGGGCATCTCGTCGGCGAGCGCTTCGACCGGCGTGAGGCGGTATTCGACTTCGACGCCGGATTCCAGCCGGTGCAGTTTCGCGATCTTGATGAGATCCGGCGCCAGATCGATCGCGGTCACCTGCGCGCCCTCGCGCGCCAGCGCCTCGCTGAGCAGGCCCGCGCCGCAGCCGACGTCGAGCACGCGCGCGCCGCGCAGCGTCACGCGGTCGCGCACATAGCCGAGACGCGCGGGATTCAGCGCGTGCAGCGGTTTCTGCGGGCCTTCGGGATCCCACCATCGGTTCGCCAAAGCGTTGAACTTGTCGAGTTCGGGCTGGCTGAAGTTTTGTTCTTTGTTGTCCGCGTTTTGCATGCTCACCGTCGTATGGTTGTTGTCATCCCGAGTGCAACGAGGGACCTGCTGTTCGATGCTTCGATGGAAGATGCTTGGATTAATGCTTGAATTAATGTCTGGATGAAACAGGTCCCTCGCTGCGCGCGGGATGACAGATCAAGCGCGCACCGCACCGATCCGCTCCCGCCACTGCCTGGCGTTCGCGATCAGCGCATCGATGTCCATGTCGACCAGGATGCGATCGCGCAGTTTTGCTTTGCCGGCGATCCATACATCCGACACCTGATGACGGCCGGTGGCGTAGACCAGCTGCGACAGCACGCGATGCAGCGGCTGAGTCTCCAATGCCGACAGATCCACGCAGGTCAGGTCGGCCTGTTTTCCGGCTTCGATCGAGCCCACCAGATGATCGAAACCCATCGCTTTCGCGCTGCCCAGCGTCGCCGCGCGCAGTGCGCTGGCGGCGTCGAACGCGGCCGCATCGTCGGCCACGGCTTTCGCCAGCAGCGCGGCGGTGCGCATCTCGCCGAACATGTCGAGGTCGTTATTGCTGGCGCAGCCGTCGGTGCCGATGGCGACGTTGACCCCGGCGTGCGCCAGTTTGTGCACCGGGCAGAAGCCCGAGGCGAGCTTGAGATTGGATTCCGGGCAATGCACGACGCTGACGCCGCGTTCGGCGCACAGCGCGACCTCGGCGTCGGTGAGCTGGGTCATATGCACCGCGATCAGGCGGTCGTTGATCAGGCCCAGCCGGTCGAGCCGCGCGATCGGTCGCTGGCCGTGCTTCTGCTGCGACTGCTGCACTTCCTGCGCGGTCTCGTGGGTATGCAGATGCACCGGCAGATCGAGCTGGTCGGCGAGCATGCGGATGCGCTCGAAGTTCTCGTCCGACACCGTGTACGGCGCGTGCGGCGCGAACGCGGTGGCGATGAGCGTGTCGTGACGCCATTGATCGTGGACTTCGCCGGCGCGGTCGAAATACTCGTCGTCGCTTTTCGCCCACGCGGTGGGGAAATCGATCACCGGCAGGCCGACGCGCGCGCGGAAGCCGTGGCGCTTGTAGGTCGCGGCCTGCACGTCGGGGAAGAAATAATTCTCGTTGCAGCAGGTGGTGCCGCCGCGGAGCATCTCGGCGATGGCCAGTTCGATGCCGTCGGCCACGAACTCCGGGCCCATGACCGCGCCTTCGATCGGCCAGATGTGGTCCTGCAGCCATTGCTTGAGCGGCAGATCGTCGGCGACCCCGCGCATCAGCGTCATCGGGTTGTGGCAGTGGGCGTTGATCAGGCCGGGCATCAGCGCGCCCTCGGGACGCGACACCGTCTCCTTCGCTTCGAAACGCGCGCGGGCCTCGGCGATGGGCAGCACGGCGAGGATTTCGCCGCCGCGGATCGCCACCGCGTGATGGTCGAGCACGACGCCGTGCGGCTGCACCGGGACCACGTAACGGGCCTCGATCAGCAGGTCGCAGGCTTGGGGAATGGGGGCTTCGGAGACGGACTGGTAGGTCATGGCGGGATTGTCTCATTCCCGGGATCACGTTGCCTCTGGAAACGCCCCCACCCATTCGCGCTGCGCGCGAATCTCCCTCCCCCGCATGCGGGGGGTGAGGAAGCGCGTTTGCGGACCACTGGTTCGCGCGCTGACGAACGCCAGCAGGCTAGGCCTGCTGGCGGGAGGGTTGGGGTAGGGGCCGGAGAAGCAGAAGCCCGCCAGTGGCGGGCTTCTGACTGCTTCGCATTGAACGTCGGGGACAACAGTCACCGATCTTCACGCCCTGCCGGCCGCGCGCGCGGCGCTGAACTCACCCGGCGCTTCAACTTCGTCCTGGGCGGGAATGATTGATTCACTACGAGGCCCGCTGCGCGGGCCTCTGTGAATCAATCACTTCACCCGGCTGAAATACTCGCCGGAGCGGGTGTCGACCTTGATGATTTCTTCCTGACCCACGAACAGCGGCACGCGGACCACCGCGCCGGTTTCGAGGACGGCCGGCTTGCCGCCGCCGCCGGAGGTGTCGCCGCGCACGCCCGGGTCGGTCTCGACGATCTTCAGTTCGACGAAGTTCGGCGGGGTGACCGCGATCGGGATACCGTTCCACAGCGTGACCAGGCATTCTTCCTCGCCCTTCAGCCACTTCTCGGCGCCGCCCATGCCGGCCTTGTCGGCCTGCACCTGCTCGAAGCTTTCCGGGTTCATGAAGTGCCAGTACTCGCCGTCGGCGTAGAGGAACTGCATGTCGGTGTCGACCACATCGGCCACTTCCAGCGAATCGGTCGCCTTCATGGTCATTTCGACCACGCGGCCCGACTTGATGTTGCGGAACTTGATGCGGGTGAAGGCCTGACCCTTGCCGGGCTTGACGTATTCGGTTTCGGTGATGACGCACGGGTCGTTGTTGACCAGGATCTTCTGGCCGTTCTTGACGTCGTTCATGCCCAGACTGGCCATGGTTACTCCTGATGAATGCGATCTGCGGAACCGCCCCGGGGTCGATGCGACCCGGGGCGACTAGAATGAGCGGCCGGACCTCGAAACGACGGTGCGTCCCGATACCTTTGGCCCGATTGACCGCACATGATACCCGCAGCCTCCCCCGCACCGCACCCCGCCCACGACCCCGCTCCCACCAATTGGAAACGCCTGTGGCGCGACGCCGTGCGCGATCCGGCCGAGCTGCTGGCGCTGCTGGGACTGGAAGGCCGGGTGCCGGGGCTGTCCGCGGAGGCCGCGGCGCAGTTCCCGCTGCGGGTGCCGCGGGGCTTCGTCGCCCGCATGCGTCCGGGCGACCCGCACGACCCGCTGCTGCGCCAGGTGCTGCCGCTGGACGAGGAACTGCGGCCGATGCCCGGCTTCTACCTGGACGCTGTAGGCGATGGCGCCGCCAAGGCCGCCACCGGCGTCATCCATAAATACGCCGGCCGCGCGCTGCTGATCGCCACCGGCAGCTGCGCGGTCCACTGCCGCTACTGCTTCCGCCGCCATTTCCCCTACGCCGGGGAAACCGCCGCCGCCGGACAGTGGCGCGAAGCGGTCGAGGCCATCCGCGCCGATGCGAGTATCGAAGAAGTCATTCTGTCCGGCGGCGATCCGCTGTCGCTGTCGACCGCCAAACTGACCGAACTGACCGCGCAGCTCGCGACCATTCCGCATCTGCGCCGGCTGCGCATCCACACCCGCTTGCCGGTGGTGCTGCCGGAGCGGGTCGACGACGAACTGACCGCCTGGCTGCGCGCCCTGCCCTGGCCGGTGGCGGTGGTGCTGCATGCCAACCACGCACAGGAATTCGACGATGCCGTCGACCTCGCGATGGCGCGACTGCGCGACGCCGGGACGACGCTGCTCAATCAGGCGGTGCTGCTGCGCGGGGTCAACGACAGCGTCGACGCCCTGGCCGCGCTGTCCGAGCGGAGCTTCGCCGCCGGGGTGCTGCCGTATTACCTGCACCAGTTGGATCGGGTGGCCGGATCGGCGCATTTCGAGATCGACGACGACCGCGCGCTGACCTTGCATAACGCACTGGCGGCGCGGCTGTCGGGCTATCTGGTCCCGAAGCTGGTGCGCGAAGTGGCCGGCGACCCGGGCAAGCGCCCATTGTCTGCGGGCACCGCGTTGTCGCAAAGTAAGCCTGCGGACTGAAACCTTGCGTCGGCAGCCTTGCACATCAGGACATCCCGAACTGAGACATCGGTCGTCGGCACCATCGGCATCGGACGCCGGCACCGCGTACCATACCTTGCCCCCCGGAGAGCTCCCGCATGTCGAAAAGCAACGATCCCGCGCTGCGTCTGATGCTGGTGGATGACAGTGTCGAGGAGGCCGAGGGCATCGTCAGCGGACTGCGGAACGCCGGGATCGCGGTACGGCCGCTGCGGCCGGCCACCGCGACCGAACTGACCGCGATGCTGGTCGGGCAAACGGTCGATCTGGTGCTGGCGTCGCATCCCTGCATCTCGATCCCGCTGGCCGACGTGCAACTGCAGGTCACCACCAGCGGCAAGGACATCCCGCTGGTCGCGGTGGTCGAAGACGTGAACACCGACAGCTTTTCCGAACTGCTCGGCGGCGGCGTGCGCGCCCTCGCCCTGCGCCACAAGCCGCCGCAACTGCTGGCCACGGTCCGCCGCGAGTGGACCGATGTCGAAGCCCGCCGCGCCCAGCGCCGGCTGGAGGCGCAGGTCCGCGAGACCGAGCGCCGCTGCGACGCGCTGATCGAATCCTCGCGCGAGCCGATCGCCTACGTCCACGAGGGCATGCACATCCGCGCCAACGACGCGTATCTGGAGATGTTCGGCTACGAATCCTTCGAGGACATCGAAGGCATGTCGCTGCTGGATCTGGTCGGCACCAAATATCTCGACGAGTTCAAGCAACTGCTCAAGAGCATGAGCAAGGGCGAAGCCCCGCCGCCGCGCTACGAACTGGAAGCGCGCGACATCGAAGGCAATGCGTTCCCGGCGGTGATGGAATTCACCCTGGCCCAGTACGAGGGCGAAGCCTGCCAGCAGGTGATCTTCCGCCGCCAGGAACAGGCGGTGGACCCGGAACTGGCGCGCAAGGTCGAAGAGCTGCGCCAGCGCGACCAGGTCACCGGGCTGCTCAATCGCCCGACGTTCCTGCACGCGCTGGAGGACGCGGTGGCCGATGCCGGCCAGAACGGCACCCAGCATGGTCTGCTGTTGATCGAGCCCGACCATTACCAGCGCCTGCTGCACGAGATCGGGCTGGATTCGGCCGACACCATCATGGCCGCCATCGCCGAACGCCTGCGCAGCGAACTGGACGAACACGCCATCGCCGCGCGCTTCTCCGAGAACAGTCTCGCGGTGCTGCTGCGCAACAGCGACCACGCCGCCACCGCGACCCTCGCCACCCGCATCTGCAACACCTTCGCCGCCGAAGTGTTCGTCATCGGCCAGCGCTCCAGCGTGATCACCGCCAGCATCGGCGGCGTGCAGGTCAGCGAGAAGAACGCCAGCGTCAGCCAGGTGCTGGCGAAGGCTGCGGGCGGCGTGCAGTCGGCGGCCGGGGTCGGCGGCAACCGCCTGGAACTGTTCGACCCCAATGCCGTGGACCGCGCCGAAGCCGAACGCATCCAGATCTGGGTGCAGCGCCTGCGCGACGCGCTCGAGCAGAAACAGTTCACCCTGCACTTCCAGCCGGTGATCAACCTGCAGGGCGACAACCACCCGGTCTACGACACTTTCCTGCGCCTCGAAAGCGGCGACGGCGAACTGGTGTCGCCGGGCGTGTTCCTGCAGATCGCCGAAGACCACGGCATGCTGGAACTGATCGACCGATACGTGGCGGAACGCGCGATCGAACTCATCGCCCAGCGCGAACACGCCGGCAAACCGGTGACGCTGCTGGTGAAGGTGTCTCAGGCTTCGCTGCAGAACGACGCGCTGGCGACTTACATCGGCGAGCAGTTGGCCATGCGCGGCGCCTCCGGCGAATACCTCGCCCTGCAGCTGCAGGAAGCCAAGGTCTTCACCCATCTGCACGCGGTACAGCAGTTCGCCGCGGCGGTGAACCAGTTCGGCTGCCGACTGGGGCTGGAGCAGTTCGGCGCGGGGCTGGATTCGTTCCAGTTGCTCACCCACGTGCAGCCGCAGTTGCTCAAGATCGACCGCAGCTTCGTGGAAGATCTGCCGAAGAACGCCGACAGCCAGAAGCGCGTGCGCGATATCGCGCAGAAGGCCCGCGACCTCGACATCCTGACCATCGCCGAATTCGTGCAGGACGCGGCCAGCATGTCGATCCTGTTCTCGGCCGGCGTCGATTACGTGGAAGGCCACTTCCTGGCCACCGCCGGGCCGGAGATGAATTACGACTTCGAGTGATCTCGGGCGTATTTCCGTAATGGCGTATCCGTAACTTCGTAGAGCGGCCTGACCAGCCATTCGGCTGTTGAAAACCAAGCCGCTGCGGGTCGAATGTGCCGACCCCTCCAGAAAACAAGAAACCCGCCGATCGGCGGGTTTCCTGCTGTATCCGGGGTCCGCAGCGGACTGACGTCCGCTCTACAAGCCCAACGGGGCGTCAGAACGCGGTCTGGCGCACGCCCGATGTCGCGGTTGCGGCATTGCGCAGCGCCGCGATGCGTTCTTCCAGCGGCGGGTGGCTCATGAACAAGCGACGCAGACCGTGGCCGACGCCGCCGGAGATGCCGAAGGCCTGCACCTGTTTGGGCAGGGTGCTGGTGCCGTAGGTCATCGACAGACGCTCCAGCGCGGCGATCATCTTGCCGCTGCCGGCCAGCTTCGCACCGCCCGCATCGGCGCGGAATTCGCGCCAGCGCGAGAACCACATCGCGATGATGCTGGCCAGCACGCCGAAGACCATGTCGAGCACGAACACGGTCGCGTAATAACCGATGCCGCCGCCTTCCTCGCGATCCGGATTCAGGAAACCATCGACCACCCGGCCGACCAGTCGCGCGAGAATGATCACGAAGGTATTCAGCACGCCCTGCAGCAGCGCCATCGTCACCATGTCGCCGTTGGCGACGTGGCTGACCTCATGGGCCAACACGGCTTCGGCCTCGTCGCGGTCCATCGACCGCAGCAGACCCATCGAAACGGCCACGAGCGCGTTGTTGCGGTTGGCGCCGGTGGCGAACGCGTTGATTTCGGGCGCGTCGTAGATCGCGACCTCGGGCATGCCGATGCCAGCGGCCTCGGCCTGACGGCGCACGGTCTGCACCAGCCAGCGTTCGACCTCGTTGCGCGGCTCCTGGATGACATGGGCGCCGGTGGTCTTCTTCGCGATCCATTTGGACATCAGCAGCGAAATGATCGAGCCGCCGAAACCGAACATGGCGGCCATCACCAGCAGGCCGGAATTGGTGCGCGGATCGATGCCGAAGATGGCCATGACCACGCTGAGCAGCAGCATGACCGCAAGGTTGGTGGCGAGGAACAGAGCGACGCGCTTGAACATGGGGCACCGGGACGTTGAAGTGGGTGATCTTGTGGTCCGTGTAAAGTGGGGACCGCCGCCGAGCCCGCAAGCCGGAGTTGCGGCCGCCACCCCGCCGCCATACAGCCTCCAGACAGTTTCCATGCCGCCCGCCGACATGCCCCACGCGCCGTACCGCGGACGTTTCGCGCCCTCGCCCACCGGGCCGCTGCACGTCGGCTCGCTGGTCGCGGCCTTCGGCAGTTGGCTGATGGCCCGCCATGCGGGTGGCGAATGGTGGATCCGGATCGAAGACCTGGACCCGCCGCGCGAAGTGCCCGGCGCCGCCGATGCGCAACTGCGGACGCTGACGGCCTTCGGCCTGGTATCGGACGGGCCGGTGGTGCGCCAGAGCGCACGCCATGAACTGTACCGGGCCGCGGTCGACCGCCTGCTCGCGCATGGACGGGCGTTCCCCTGCCGTTGCAGCCGCAGCGATCTGGCCGCGGTCGACGGCATCCATCGCGCCTGCCGAGCCGGCACCCGCCGCGCCGAGGCCGCGATCCGCCTGCGGGTGGAGGACCGGCGTCCCGTGTCGTTCGATGACCTGCTGCACGGCCGCGTCGAACAGGACGTGGCCGCGGCGGTCGGCGACTTCGTGCTGCTGCGCGCAGACGGCTTCTGGGCCTATCAGCTGGCGGTGGTGGTGGACGACGCCGATCAGGGCATCACCCACGTGGTGCGCGGCGCCGATCTGCTGGATTCCACGCCGCGGCAGATCCTGCTGCAGCGTGCGTTGGAACTGCCGACGCCGGCCTACGCGCATCTGCCGCTGATCGTCGATACGGCCGGCCGGAAGCTCTCGAAATCGCTGGCCGCGCTGCCCGTCGACGGCGCCGACCCGCTGCCGGCGCTGCGTTTGGCCTGGCGGGCGCTCGGGCAGCATCCGAATGCGTTGGACGGCATCGGCGAGGTCGGACGCATCCTGACCCGGGCTGTCGATGAATTCGATCCCGCTGAGATTCCGCGCGACCCGATCGGCTTCGCCGCATTGCACAATGGCGCGGTCATCCAGCGAGCATAGAATCGAAACGAATCCGACAACGCCGACCGGGCACAAGACCCGGCCGCGGGTACGACACACTCAAACCGGGAAGGGAGAACACCATGACAACACGCGTCGCACTGGTCACCGGCGGCACCGGCGGCATCGGCACCGCCATCTGCAAGCGTCTGGCCGACATGGGCCACAAGGTCGCCACCAATTACCGCAGCGAGGAAAAAGCCAAGGCCTGGCAGGCGCAGATGAAGGCCGAGGGTTACGACTTCGCGCTGGCCCAGGGCGACGTCAGCTCCGCCGAAGAGGCCGAGGCGATGGTGCGCGAGGTCGAGCGCCAGCTCGGGCCGGTCGACATCCTCGTCAACAACGCCGGCATCACCCGCGACGGCACCTTCCACCGCATGACCGCGATGCAGTGGCAGGACGTGATCAGCACCAACCTCAACTCGGTGTTCAACGTCACCCGCCCGGTGATCGAGGGCATGCGCGAGCGCAAGTGGGGCCGGGTCATCCAGATCAGCTCGATCAACGGCCTCAAGGGCCAATACGGGCAGGCCAATTACGCCGCCGCGAAAGCCGGCATGCACGGCTTCACCATTTCGCTGGCGCGCGAGAACGCCAAACTGGGCGTCACCGTCAACACCATTTCGCCGGGCTACATCGCCACCGACATGGTCATGGCGGTGCCCGAGGACGTGCGCGCGAAGATCGTCGCCGATATCCCGACCGGCCGCCTCGGCACGCCGGAGGAAATCGCCTACGGCGTGGCTTTTCTCGCCGACGAACAGGCGAGCTGGATCACGGGCTCCAACCTCGATATCAACGGCGGCCACCACATGGGCTGGTGAGTCGCCAACGGTCCCGGCCGGGTGTACGCACCTGCGCCGGGTGCAGGATGGCCGGGACGCGCGTGATTCGCGTCACTGTTTCGTCGGGCGTTCCTATCGCCTTCAAGCCGCCGAAAGGCGGCTGCCGGCCGACGAGTTGCAAGCGACCGCCGCCTGCGCCATGCTCGGAGACTGTACTCCTTAGAGTAAAGGCTCCATGCCCGCATCGCGGATCATCAAGAAGTACCCGAACCGCCGCCTCTACGACACCAAGATCTCGAGTTACATCACGATCGAGGACGTGCGCCAGCTGATCGTGGATGGCGAAGAATTCGAAGTCCGCGACGCCAAATCCGGCGACGACCTGACGCGGCAGGTGCTGTTGCAGATCATTTCCGAACACGAGCAGGATGGCGAGCCGATCCTCTCCACGCAGCTGCTCAGCCACATCATCCGCTTCTACGGGGATTCGCTGCAGGGGTTCATGGGCAACTATCTCGAACGCTCGATGCAGGTCTTCCTCGATCAGCAGCAGCAGTTCCGGCAGCAGATGGGCGGCATGCTGGGGCAGACGCCTTGGACGATGATGAACCAGCTGACCGAGCGCAACCTCGAACTGTGGCGCGAGTTCCAGCACAACCTGATCGGCGCCATGGGCCGCAGCCCTTCGGCGAAGCCGGGCGACAAGTCCGGCAGCAGCAAGTCGCACGACGAATAACCGTATCGCAGCCACCGGCGCGGCTTGGCCGCGCGCGGCGGCGGCTGTGAGCGGCGACAGCTGTGAGCGGCGACGAATGCGTACGATTCCGGCTGTCCACTGCGGCCGATGACTTCAAGAAACAGGGGACAACCGAATGAACAAGCGCGTGGCCGTCGTGACCGGCGGCATCGGCGGGCTCGGCACCGAGATCTGTAAAACGTTGGCCCGCGCCGGCCGAACCGTCGTCGCTGCGGACCTGGGCGCGCGCGCCGAACGCATCGCGGAATTCGAGCGCGACGTGGCGGGCCTCGACATCCATTTCGAAGCGCTGGACGCCGGCGATTTCGACGCCTGCGCGGCCACCGTGCGCAGGATCGAAGCCGAACGCGGCTCGCTGGACATCCTGGTCAACGCCGCCGGCATCACCCGCGACGGCACCCTGCGCAAGATGGACAAAGTGCAGTGGGACGCGGTGATGAACGTGAATCTCGACAGCGTGTTCAACATGTGCCGGCACGCGATCGACGGTATGGTCGAACGCGGCTTCGGCCGGATCGTCAATATCAGTTCGGTGAACGGACAGACCGGCCAGTTCGGACAGACCAATTACTCGGCCGCGAAAGCCGGCATGCACGGCTTCACCATGGCCCTCGCCCGCGAGGTCGCGCGCAAGGGCGTGACGGTGAATTCGGTGTCGCCGGGCTACTGCGAAACCGCGCTGGTGATGGCGATCCCCGAGGACATCCGCGCCGGCATCGTCGAGAAAATCCCGGTCGGCCGCCTCGGCAAGCCGTCGGAAATCGCGCGCACGGTGGAATTCCTCACCGCCGACGACGCCGGCTTCATCACCGGCGCGAACATTCCCGTCAACGGCGGGATGTTCATGAGTTTCTGAGTGCGTACGTGCGGTTCCGCTTATAGACTGCGCATCCGAAAGCAGATCCCTCACCCGATGAAACCGGGTTCGGGATGACAGGGTTTTGGGCTTGACCACCCATTCGGCTGTTGAGAATCTGCCCCAACGACATCAACAACACTGATAACGACGGCCGCATACATGATCAATCTCACCCCGCCCAGTAGCGCCGCATGGCTCGTCTCGATCCTGCTCGGAGGCGCCGGCATCGCCGGAAAACTCGGCTACCTCAGCGTTGCCGCCCCGAATGCCTTCTGGCTGCTGGCGACCGCCTTCGTGCTGTTGCTGCTGTCCACAGTGTTCAAGGGCTTGTGATCGCGGCGCATCGCTTTTTGCAGGAGCAACAGCTGTTTTTGTAGGACCGGCCTGCCTCCCGCATTGCGACCGCGCTGTTCCTGTAGGAGCGACGGAAGTCGCGAAGCCCGCACCGCATCCACCGCGGCGAATCCCGCAATCATGGATGCATCGACGAGCAAAGCCTCACAATGGCAATTGGCGAAGCCGCTGCGGAGTCGCGGGCTTCGCGACTTGCGTCGCTCCCACAAAAAGAACTATCGCTGCAAAGTTGCGGGCTTCGCGGCTTCCGCCGCTCCTACGGAGAGCAACGTCGCAACGAGATCGCAGGCTTCGGGGATCGATCGATATTGCACTGTCGAAAACCGCCGCGCCGCCGGACCCCGAAACTCAGCCGCCGGCTTGCGCGCAGAATTTCTGGCGGTACTGCATCGCCTTGGGCATCAGCGCCTGCAGATTCTGGATGCGGGTGCCGGGGTTCGGGTGGGTAGAGGAGAATTCCGGCGCCGCCTGGCCGCCGCTGGCTTGGCTCATGCGTTCCCATAGCGGCACCGAAGCCTCCGGATCGAAGCAGGCGGCCGCGGCCAGCATCAGACCGACGGCATCGGCCTCGGTTTCGTGTTTGCGCGCGTAGGGCAGCAGATAGCCGTAGCCCATCGCGGCCTGGATCGCTTGCTGCGACTGCGGGTCCATGCCGCTCATCGCGCCGGCCATCTGGCCGAGCTGGCCGAGCTTCTGCTGCGACATGCGCTGCGCGCCGTGACGCAGCAACGCGTGGGCGATTTCGTGGCCCATCACCACCGCCACCGCATCGGCGTTCTGCGCGACCGGCAACAGGCCGGTGTAGACCGCCATCTTGCCGCCGGGCAGGCAGAAAGCGTTGGCCTGATCGGACTGGATCACGTTGACGTCCCACTCGAAGGTTTGCCAGACCCGATTGGGCTGCTTGCCGTTTTCGGCGGCGAGCGCGGCTTCGACCTCGGGCACCTTGGCGATCAGGCGGTTGGCGATCTCGCGGACCTGCCGCGCGACCTGCGAATTGGGATCGACCGGGCGCTCTTTCGACAGGATGTCCTCATAGGCCTGCAGGCCCATCGCTTTTTCCTCGTCGATGGAAATGCTGCTGTCGATCAGCACTTTTTCGCCGGTGTACGGATCTTCGGTGCGGTTGGAGAACCAGTAGTACGCGGCATAGCCCGCGAACAGCAGCAGGATGATGAAACGCGGGTTGATGCCGCCGCGCCGGCGCTGGCCCTGTTGCTGGTTGCCGAAAGGGGTTTGTCGCATCGGTGTGATCCTCGCAGGGCTGCGGCTGGAGATGGGGAAGCGCTGAGCGATTCAGCGCTTCCGTGCGCCAAGGATGGCGCGCTCGCGGATGAAGCATGTCAGTGCTTCATCCGGCGGGAGCGAACCCGGACTTGGTCCGGGT
>JAZKFJ010000026.1:65267-116218 GCA_040386495.1 Pseudomonadota bacterium | reverse complement strand
CCGCGCGAGGTCGACGCGCATTTCGCGCACGGCAAGGCGACCAACTGGTTCGGCGGCTCGTCGAACGCAAGCACGCAGCTGCTCGATGCCATGCATTACCGCGGCCTGCTGCGCGTGGCGCGGCGCGACGGCGGCACGCGCGTGTACGCCGCGCGCGAAACGAGCGACGCCGCGCCGGTCGACGCGGACACGGCGAGTGCACGCATGGACGCGCTCATCGATATCGTCATCGGCAAATACGCGCCGCTGCCCGCATCCACCCTAGCGCAACTCGTCAGGCACCTGCGCGGCGGCGCGCCGCAGTGGACGACGCTACGCGCAGCCGCATTGGCGCGCGCGAAGCGACGCCTCGGCCATGCGCGTGTCGATGCCATCGACTGGTACTGGCCCATCGACGAAAACCCGGCCGCGGCGCGCTGGAAACCCGATCACGCCGTACGCCTGCTTACCCCCTTCGACCCGGTGGTCTGGGACCGCCGCCGCTTCGAACTGCTGTGGGGCTGGACCTACCGCTTCGAGGCCTACACCCCGGCACCCAAGCGCAAACTCGGCTACTACGCACTCCCACTGCTGTGGCACGACCGCGTGATCGGCTGGGGCAACCTGAGCGCCAGCGATGGCGTGCTGGTGAGCAGCTTCGGTTACGTCGACGGCCGCGCGCCGCGGGATGCAGGTTTTCGGGCGGGGCTGGACGAGGAAATGCGGCGGATGAGGTGTTTTCTGGGATTGGAAGAATGACGTGCGCACTCAAAGAATCAGCAAGTGGCCCGGGCAAGGCCGCAGGTGGCACCCGGAGCTCTCGATCTTGAAGGTGTCGGTTTACAGCCTGAGTGCCCATGCGCTCCAATCAGCCACTGGTGGCGCGCGTGGGCGGCTCGAGAATCGATGAAAACGTGGGTCTACTTTCTGCTGTGCGAGAACGATGCGCTCTACACGGGCACTGCCATCGATCCCTTGACCAGGTTCAAAGCCCACTGCGCTGGCCGTGGCGCGCGGTTCACGAAAATGCGGAAACCCATCCGATTGCTCGGCGCATTCGTCTTCGAGAGCCGAGGCGAAGCGCTATCGAACGAGTATCGGTTCAAGCGCCTGCCCGTCCTCGAAAAGCGCCGGCTGGCGGCGCTGGCGTCCGGGGATCCTGCTTGGGTCGCTTATCTGGTGTTGCACGAAAAGGGGGTGAGCGAGTAGCCAGGATGAGGATGCAGGCCGCATTTGGCGCTTTTGATCTTAAATCGCGACGGATATGAGCGCTTAAGCTGCGCCACATACAACCCTTATATCAAAGCGAGATGATGCCCGGCCGTGTCTCGTACTGAGATTTGAATAGGCCCAAGGAATTCACCAGCGGCTCTCGAAAACGATAGAGAGCGGCCCTGTTCTCTGCCCGACTCCAAGACACGGATGTTGTCAACGCGACGTTGGCAAATATTCTGACTGCCCGATGATCCTCGGAGAGAAATACGGGCGACGTCCAGAACGCAGCAGGACGCGCTTTCGCAGGCGGCTCCTCTGTATCTGACGCAACTTCTGCGCCCAACACATAAGGAATGCTCAGCGACTTGCGCTGCGCATGATCGCAACTGGCCAACAATTGTATGCCCACCCATCGCACATGCGTGCCGGGCTTGATTCCGAACTTATCACGCACTTTGGCTTCGTCAGATGCGAAGCGATGTCGGAATAGGCTTTTACATGGCACTGGGATCACAGCGCCACGATCACGCCCGGTGACCGTCTCGCCATGCAGGTAGGCAATATGTAGCGCCGTATTGATTGCTGCAATGCCACCTGCAACCGCATCCTCGCATTTAGTGCGAGCTACGGCAGTAGGCATGGCAGCCCGCCAGAGGTCACGGTGTCGCTCATCTTCTGGCAGATGAGAAAGCCGATCAGCTAGCAGTGGGGAGAGAATTTCCTGCAGCGCGGCGCCAGGATGAGTAGCGGCAATCTCCATTCCAGTCGCTTTTTGCGCGAGCGCGCTGAGAACCTTGTCCAGGTTGCCACTCAGGTCACCATCCATGACCCTTGCCAACCCGACTAGCGATCCCACACATGCGGCAGCGGCAGTAGACGCCTCCTCCTGCCACTCGTAAAGCGCATGGAGTTGGGGTATAGCTTGCAGCTTGGCACGCACCGCGTCAGGCAGCTTTTTGACGAGATCTCCTACAAAATCGTTCTTGTCCAACTGCAGAATGACTGCCGGTCGTGAAGCGCGATGCCGTTCTGCAAGATACTGCTCAAGTTCAGCGGCATCCTGCGGGTATCTAGTCCACAGAACCAAAAGAAGTGAAGACGCTTCATTCGTGGCCATTCTGTCCAGCAATGATCCGATCGCCGCATAGTTGGCTTTGGATCCAGTGGGCAGGCCGGGAATTAGGTGCAGATCGCAGAATGCGATGCGACAGCCACTCAGCCAAGTGGCCTCTTGTGGGACGCCACCTGTGAAGCGTATTGGGATGCAGGGCACTCCCATCTCATGAAGCGTACCAGTGAGTTGCGTCAGATATTCAAGTTCGTCATCAATAACGACAATACGACCGGAACCGAACATTAGCTACCCTCCTTGGCGTTTTGGAAAACCAGCGCGATGACTGCGCCATTGTAAGCTTCTGGCAGGCCAATGTCGGCCGCGCTGGGGAACTGCACGGAACCACCGGACAACTCCATGGCAAGCTTCACGTAGTACAGACCCATGCCCATGCCGTCTGGACGCCGAGTAAAAAACGGCTTGGTTAGTACTTCGGGTGAATCACGGAAACCGGGCCCATTGTCTGCCACGATGATCGCCGGCCCACCATCCACATCGAGGCTCGTTCCGATATGGATCTTCCGGAGTAGGGGCTCGCCATCGGAAAGATCAGGCCAACGGACGCGAAGCCAGTAGATTGCGTTGTCAATCAGGTTGGTCAAAGCCCCGACCATGAGTTCGCGGGCCATAACTGCCTCGAAATCCTGTGAAGGATCATCGAAGACCGGGCAGTGGAGAGTTACTTGGTGATAACGGAAACGCGCCACAGATATATCACGAGCTTGCCGAATGAGCTCGGAGGCCTGCATCGGCTTGCGACCGCTGCGCCGCAACAGCGTGCTAAAACCATCGAGCAGCAGCGATAGGTCCATCGCCTTACGTTCCAACGCGGGCCGCTCGCCACCTGCCTTGAACGCTGCGAGCAGTTCACGAACTCCGCGATCAATTTCGTGAAAAACAACGGCCAGTCCTATACCTGAGAACCCCACATGGACCACGGTATCCTTCAGCGCCTCGAATTCGGCTTCTATGCGATTGATGAACGGCGCGAGTACTTGGTCAGCTTGGATGCGCTTGGCTTCCCTGCGCAAAGCCTCAAACGGGGGGCTGGCGTCGAAACGCTCTATGCCTCCCTTCTTACCTAGCAGCTGGCGCAAGCGATCCTTGTCTGACTGCCGCTCGGCCTCTAGCGCAGCCAGTGATGCAAGCGCGATCCGTCTCAGTCGACGATATGCGTCGTTCTCGACGAAGCCTTCGCGGTTGGTCTTTTCCAGCAGTGCGGTGCTGTGCTCAAGACTAAGATTTATCGCTGCCAACACGACATTCCGGCTGACCCGCATTGTGGGCTGGTTGACGCGGCGCAGATCCAGCCCTAGCCAGTCATCTCCCCGCTCGCCGTAATTGTAGACTCGGATCGCATCGCGATAGACACGTATGCCGCCATTCTCGTTCAAATAACGCGTCATCAGGTCCGATTCGGCCATCCTGGCCAATACCTCCTTGTCCCGGTCGAACACGAAGAACTCGCCTTCCAGAGGGCCGATGCCCTTTAAGAAATCTGCGTCAACGACAACACTTTTGCTTTCCCTACTACGGCGTTGCTTTCGAGGCATAGCCTCCTCGGCGGCCTCATCTGACTGATCATCCAACTGCAGCGACTGCAATGTCCCACTCACAGTACGGTTGGCCAAGTCCACGCCAACGAGACGGTTAATGAACTCGTATGTCCAGGTAAACCGCCCTTGTTCGTCGAGCGAGAAAGTGTAATGCCATAGCGCCCTGCGGAGAATCTCGCCGACCGTAGGGAGTCCACTCAAGTCTGCTTCCCTGCCTGGAAGCTTCAGCTCAACGGAGAACTCGCGCTCGGCTGCAAACGGCGAGCAGATTGAGGTCACCTGCCGATAGAGGCGTCGCAAATCGCCGCGGGTCCACTCCTTCTGCCTCAGTCCTTCGATCACAACTTCCGTGCCGTGAGTGTTGCCAGGGAAAGCGATCGGCTTACGCTTCGTGACCTGCAACTGTAAGTCTTCGAGATAACCATCCCCCAGGATATTGTCCCAGTCGATTTCCACCACGCTCTCGACGGGGTCATCAATTGCGCGTGTGACCAGCCGGATTCGTTCGCCCAACTTGTGGACAGCAAACCGACCCAGCCCCTTTTCGCCCAGCGGTAGACGATTGAAGCGATCACTCCTTCGGCCCTCCTTGCGCTGAAGACCGCGATGATCTGCTCCGGGCACAAACCAGACGTCGCGGATCGTCGTCTCGCTCATCCCATCGCCATCATCACGAACGGTGATCGAGGCCGCTGGTGTGCCCAGTTCCGCTAGCGTGACTACCACCTCTTCGGCATCGGCGTCATAGGCGTTCTTGACTAGTTCAAAGATGGCCAGCCGCTGGTTGCCGATCAACTCGTCGCCCAATAGACGCAGGATGCGCGCCTTAGGTCGGAACCGGTAAACCGAATCGTCGCTCATGTGGTCATTGCATCCCTGAAGCCACGGAAAAGTAGGTTTGCCGAATATGCACCTCTCCTACAGCCTTGCCAAGATCTTGCCACGCAAAGCGCCAGCACAGCACCATGCCTAGGCCGCGTTACGCGTTAGCGCCGCCACCACCTCGCTCATGACTGGCGGGCACACTCCATTGCCCAGAATTCGCACCCGGTCGCGGCGTGTGCCAACCTCCAGTTGATAAGTATCGTCGAAGCCCATGGCCCGCTGAAGTTCCGGCACCTGTAGCATTCGCATACGATGCCCGTCAGTCGACGGCTCGACCAGCGCAAAGCGATCCACAGTCGTGATTGTTCGTAAGGAACGTTCCAGGGTCTGCCAGCCGCCACTACCATCGCTGCCGTAGTAGACCATCAGGAAGGGCGCATCCGGACCCAGAGCAGCCATGGCACGGTGCGCGCGCGCAACGGTATCTTCGGCACGCTTATCAGTAAACAGGGGGGAGGAATTCCAAGTGCCCGGCCTGTCTAAGATGGACTTGGCACCCTTACGCGGCCCGGGCCGTTTCCGGCTCACCACACTAGGTGGTCCCTTGAGGTCGCCGATCAGGAACAGCCGTCTCCGGCTCTGGGCCACCCCGTAGTCGGAGGCATCTAGTACCTGCTCAGCAAGGTGATACCCCAGATCCTGCAATTCACGCTTGAGCTCCCCGTAACGCGACCAGGGGCGCATATGCACCACATTTTCCAGCACAATCCAGCGCGGGCGGAAGGCGCGAGCATACTGGACAGCATATAACGCTGTGGCGCGACTTTCCTCGTTACGCGGCGCTGCACCTTTAGCGCATGTGTGATTGGTGCATTCCGGCGAGGCCAGCAGAATGTCAATTGACCCCACCTGTTTTTTGAGCTTAGGCAGCGCGACGTGCTCCAAACGGCCGGTGACAACGTGCGTGCTTTTGAAATTGGCGCGATAAGCATCGGTCGCGATCGGGCACATGTCGACTGCGCCCACCATTGTTACGCCTGCAGCAGTGGCTCCCCAACTGCTACCGCCCCCGCCGCAAAAAATGTCCAAGCCCCTCATGATGCTCTGCTCCATTGTCGTGCGGCCGCCAGGTTACCAGGCTGAGGGCCAGCATGCACCCTTTAGAAGGTGCCGAACCCTTCGTCACGCATACAACACATTATGCCGTTAAAAAAAGCCGACAAATCGAGTCTTACGCGCTTCCGGGCGTGCGCAACGGGCAACGTACGCTCAATCGGGGAAGGACAGGAACACCGCACGCCTCATGATGCACATGCATCTTAGGGCCGGTACGATGCGGCCATCAATCAACGCCAGGATATGTGCTATAGCCGACGTAATGACACCAGCGCAGCGGAGTGCCCTGATGTCACGGATTCGAGGCACGTGCACCGGATCTGAACGCAAACTGCGCTCTGAACTCCATCGCCGCGGGCTGCGTTTCTTCAAACATGTGAAAACGCTACCCGGTCGGCCCGATATAGTATTCCCGTGGTCTATGGTCGCTGTCTTGACTTCTGCCACGGCTACCGGCTCCCACGTTGGAAAGCCAAGCTCGCGCCGTTCTGGCAGGAGAAAATCGATGGAAATCGCATTCGTGACCAGCGAAATTTTCGGAAACTACGGACAATGGGCTGGACAGTGATCCGAATTTGGGAGCACGAGGTACGCTTTGATGTGACTGCCTGTGCTAATCGGATTTACCACGCTATCCACATCATCACCGAGCAAGCCATGCACGCTGGACTTAGCCAACCAGTTACTGCTGTCACAATCCATAAAGCGAATTAACCGCATCACAGCAGAATGAGTATTGATCATGCCACCTTCTATCAATTTTTCCGATCTGTCCGGACAAGACCTCCTCAAACTCCGCTCAGCGATTGATGCTGAACTCCGCAGGCGTGGACTCCCATCTGAACTAGGTGAGATAGGAGAGCAAATTGCCATTGGGGTTTTCTCTGCAAACCCAAAACTTCCCGTACTTGCGGCAGCTCCTCGTGGAACTAAGAATGTTGATGCCATTTCTCGAGATGGGGAACGTTACTCCATAAAAACACTTATGCGTGCGAAGAAGACTGGGACCGTTTATCCGGCGCCTGACGGCGACACAAGACCTCTATTCGAGTACATGTTGATTGTTTTGCTTGATGATTCGTACGAGATTGCAGGCATTTTCCGCCTCTCATGGGAAGCGTTCTTGAAAGTACGCAGCTGGGATAAGAGGATGAACGCATGGTATGTCGCTCGTTCTTCTCGCGTTTTGGCAGCAGCAGATCAGCTTGCTTAGCAACACGTAGCCCAATAATGCGGGCGACAAACCGGCCAGGATGAAACGAAAGACCGCAAGGCGCAGGAACATAGGCCGGGTCATTGACCCAAGCAATAAGAGACACACACCCCACCCGAAGCCTAGTCAGTGTCCAGCCTACTCGCTACGGCCTGCCTATTCCCGGAATCGACTAGGAGCACCTTCTCCTCGCGAACAGGCCGAAGGAACCCCAACGAGATTCAAGCAATCTCCCCTCGCTCATCCCGCGCATGCCTGAATTTCGACAGCGCCTTGTAGATCTTGATCCGCGCACGATTCAAACCACCCAAGGGCGCATGCGCAGGCAACGCATGACCGGGAGAAAACGCCAGCGATTCCGCCAAGGCATCACGCTGCTTCGTGCGGAATTTTTGTTTGGGGATGCGCAGGGTCGCAACCTTCAGGAACGGCGACGCGGTTTCGTCCCAGCGCGGGGCGGCGTCTTCGATCGGCATGCCGTCCTGCTGCAGTTGCACGCAGAAATCGAAGCTGGCTTCGGACGTCTCGAGATGCTGCTGCATCGCTTCGCTGAGGTACGACGCGCCCGGCGTTTTCGGCATGGCGCTGCGGTGGCGCGAGGTGGGGATCAGCGAATATTTCACGGCGCGGCCCTTGCCGAAGCGGTAGGGCGTGGTGCTCCAGTAGCGGATGTCCAGCGGCGATGTCGGGCGGATGCGCAGCGCGGCCAGGCCCAGCAGCGCGCGCGCATGGCCGCGCAATACGGATTTCACGGCGAACAGCACCACCGAGCTTTCGATGGTGTAGTACACGGCATCGCGGAACAGGGCGACGGTGCCCAGCGGCATCGTCGGCGTGCTCAGCAGCACGAAATCCTGGCCCAGCGGGGTTTCGTCCTTGCGGGTGCCGCCCGGCGCCATCAGCTTGATCGCGAAGCCGCGCGCATCGGCGATCGCGTCGGACTGCGGCTTTCCGCTGGAATTGGAGGTGCGGATCCAGCAGTCGTAGGTCTGCGCCTTAGCGAACAGCCCGACGCGCAGATGCCTGGGCAGATCGGGCTCCACCTCGAAACGACCGCGCAGCAACCCGGTGGTTTTGGGGTGCGCGTCGCGACGGGTGTTGCCCGCTTCGTAATCGCGCGCCATCTTGCGGCGCAGGATGTCGATCATCTCGGCGGTCATCGCCGCTTCGTCGGGTTCGCGCGTTTCCAGAGAGCTGTTCATGCGTTTGCGCGGCGCGCGCTTGCTTGCGGTGACGCCGCATTCTCCGGGTTGGTCAGAGTGGAGCCTTGATCATACATGGCGACTTCATGTGGAGAATCCGTAGGGCGGGTCTTGCACCCGCCTGTCGGCCGAACCAACGGCTTCGCATCACCGGAGGTATACGAAATTGCGTGATGAGATGTTGTGGCTTTCAAAAGCGGCGGGTGCGAGACCCGCCCTACGGAATCCGGTGGTGGGCGGCTAGACTATGGGGGCCAGCGGGCGTCGCCGTCGCCATCGCGTCGCGGCATTCCTCACTGGAGTCCAGCATGTCGTCTTCCCTGTCGCCCGCCGGGCGTCTGTTCGCCATCGCCGCCTTCGCCGAAGGCCTGACGTGGGCCGGGTTACTGGTCGGCATGCTGCTGAAATACGGCACGCAGACCACCGACGTGGGCGTGTGGTTGTTCGGTCGCCTGCACGGCGCGGCGTTCCTTTTCTATCTGGTCGTCACGCTGGTGTCGGCCGTGCGTCTGCGCTGGCCGTGGTGGGCATGGATCGTGGCCGTGCTGGCGGCCGTGCCGCCGCTGGTGACGGTGCCGCTGGAAATGTGGTTCCGGCGCATCGGGCTGCTGGGACAACGGCGTTGACGACTCGCCCGTTGGACGTGATCAACGGACGCCGTTGGTCGGGACAGTGGCGGGCTTCGGCTCGCCTCTGCGACTGAAGGAAGGAGGACGGGCGTACCGCAACGGGCGCCCTCCCCGCGCGTCGCCCGATCGGCGACGCGTAACCCTTCAATTCCGATCAAGAGGCTCCCTGTCATGAAGACCGAACGTATCGTCGCCGCTGCCCTGCTTTTGACGCTGGGCGCGTTGCTGTCGCCCCACGCGGCCGCCGAGGATGTCGCTGTGCAAACCAACACCGGCGGCATCCCCATCCCCGTGGGGCCGGCCGATGTCGAATTCATCTCCAAAACCATCGCCACGACCGGGCCGCGCACGCTGCTGATCCACTATTCCGCCGAATGCCAGGTGATACGCGGGCATGTCGAGTACGACATCGTGGTGAGCCGCGATTTCCTCGCGCTGACCGCGCGTCAGGCGGCGCCGACCAACGACACGCTGAGCGCGCTGTGTTCGAACGACGGCGCCACGCCGGAAAGCAATCTGCGCGCCGCGACCGTGGGCACGGTGGTCGCCTGCACGGTGGACGCGGGCGCAAGCTATACGGTCCGCGTGCGCGGGCATGTCGAAGGGCCGGGCGCGGTGGGCGCCGGCATGATCGACGATCAGTCGCTGGTGATCGAAGAACGCGCGTTTTCTTCCGGCGTACCGGCCTGCGTGAACGCACTGGTCCCGCTGCAATAATGCCGAAGTCGGAGCGGGCATGGCGCGTGGGCGCAGCAGCGTTCGACTCCCTTCCCGCTGCGCCGTTCGATCATTTCGGCAGCAATTGGAATTCGAGCACCGCCATCGCTTCCACGAACGAATCCTGCACCGCGGGCATGTCCGCGTATGGCGTGGGATTGGTCAGGCGTTCGCGCGCCAGCCGGTCGCGGATTCTGATTTGCAGGTCGTCCGGCAATTCCGAGAGCAGATACGTCAGCACCGTATGCAGCGCCGCAACGCGGCCTTTCAGATCGTCGAGATCGTCCATGGCGTAATCCTCATCGTTGGAGTGGACCCGAGTATAGAGCGGGTGGATGCGCCGACCCGCTTCCGTCATCGGGCGCGACGACATCGGTAGTTATGCACGATGCGTCATGCATTCCGCAGATGATGAAAACGGCGTAACCGCACCCGGTTTCTTTCACGGTGCGTTGAGAAACCCGCCCCGATACTCGGCCTCCTGATCAATACGAAGGAGACAACTCATGAATCATTCGACCGATATCGCTCTCGAACGCAGCATGCCTGCACAGGGTGTGCCACGCCCCGCGCTGCTCGCCGTCGGCATGATTGCTACGATGGCTGCGGCGATGGCCGCGGCCGGACTGGCTTCCGCGCAGGATCCGGTGCGCGACACCATGACCGAAGCGCAGATCAGGACATCGCTGGAAGCGCAGGGCTATACCAATATCAACGACGTGAAATTCAAGGATGGCGCGTGGAAGGCGGATGCGCGCAGCGCCGACGGCAACCGCGTCGACGTGCGCGTGGACGCCATCACCGGCAAGGTCTATCCCGAAACCCAGGTCGCCAACCTGACCAAGGCGGACGTGCAGGCCAAGCTGGCGGGGGCCGGCTATTTCGAGATCCACGATATCGAATTCCGCAACGGCGTGTGGGAAGCCGAAGCGGAAGACCAGAGCGGCAAGGATTTCGAGCTGCGCCTGGACGCTGCCACGGGCGACATCATCAGCAAGCGCAAGGATTGATCCAGCGACCCCGTCGATCGCGTCATGCGCGATCGACGGGGTTCCGAGCGATGGCATTCATGGTCCAGCGCATGCGGCTTGGGAGGCTCATCTGAATATCCGCGTGAGTATGCGCACTGGACATACGCGCAGTTGAATCCGCCACATGGCATACATCATCTGCTTGCGCTGTACTTTTCCAATTCCTTCAGAGCTTCGCCTGCGCCGAAGTCTCCCTTCGCAACCAGTGCAAGCAGACGCTGATGGACCGTCTGGCCGCCGGTGCAACGACGCTCCGGATCGGCTTTCGCTTTCAGCAACACCGCCAGGGTTTTGGCATCGCCAAGGGCCGCAGCACCGCACAGTGCGGTGTCCTGCCATAGGCCGTTCACCGGCTCGTTGATATCCGTGAAGAACGGCAGCGCGGCGGCGATGACCTCCGGGCGCCGTTCCAGCACCCCGCAGCCGATCATCGATCGGGCGATATGGATGCCGATATCCGGGCGTTTGGGAGATCTGAAAATGGCGTCCGCCGCATCCAGACGCTTGGCCCGACACAGCGCTTTGCCGACGGCCTCGGTATCGAAGGGCGTCGTCTCCCATTGATCCACGACCGCTGCGCGCGCCGAAGGCGCTGCCTCGATCACTTTCTGGACCTGGACGCGGGTCAGCACCAGCGAGCGGCGATCGTTGAACCATGTTTTCGGAATGGGTTCGAGTACCGCCAGTGCCTCCGCCGATGCGCCGCCGCGATCCATCAGATCGTCGGCATAGTCCAGGCGCAGATCCCACAACTCCGGATGCAACCGGATCTGCTCCTTGACGATGGCGGCGTATTCGCGTTCGCGCCCGAGTACGGCCAGCGATTCCCGCAGTCGTGCGCTTGCCAGCACATGGTTGAGATCGCGCGCGTTCGCTCTCGCAAGCGCCTCGCGATAGCTGTGCTCCGCTTTCGCATGATCGCCGTTCGCATAGGCCAGATCCGCTTCGAAGAACGGGACATTGGGTTCGTCGGGATCGAGGCGCCGCGCTTCCGCGAACGATGCGGCGGCTTCAGCGTCCCTGCGTTGCAGGAACCGCACGCGGCCGAGGAACGCGCGCGCCTCGGCGTTTTCGGGGGCCAACCTGATCGCCGACAACAGATAGGGCTCCGGGCGATCGGAGGCCTGCATCTGCGGCGTACCGAGTTCGGACGCCGCGGCGCGGATCTGTTTCTTCTCGTACGGCGAACGGAACTGTTCGAGCGTCGCCAGCATGTCCAGCTCGACGCGACCCTGCAGGATCTTGACTTCGGCGTTTTCCGGCGCGAGACGCGCGAGGGTCTCCAATCGGCTCTTGATGTCCGACAGCCGATTCTGGTTGCCCATCGCATCCAGCGATCCGCGCACCTGGGCGATATGCGATGCGATCGCTTCCGGGCCGAGGTTGAGCACCTTCGGCGTGATCTTCGTTCTTGTCTCGACCGCCAGCGTACCTTCCCACTCGGCCATCGCACTGGTGTACGTCGCACGCAGCGAGCGGTAGAACGCCCGACCGGCTTCCGACTCGGCAAAAACGAGGTAACGCTTCAGATCGTCATCCGAGACCTTCGCCAACTGGACGGCCAACCATTGATCGATCACGACCCGCTCATCGACCGACTGCGACGATGGCGCGGCCTCGACGAAGGGTCGATCGGAGCGGGCCGGATCGAGCGCGGCCGAGACGACCTCTCCGACGCGTTTCAGCGAGTTCTGTCGGTCCGCAGCGAACCGGGTTTGACCAGTCGCGACCCAGACGCGCGTCAGCAATTCGCGGCGCGATCCCGTGACGCGCGCCTGCTTTGCTGCCGCCGCCTCGGGATCGGCGACCACAAGCACGTGGATGTTGCGCATGGCGCTGTCGGAAATCCACGCATTCCAGGCATCCACGATCGACGCGTCGCGCGAGTACCGGGTGAAATCGCAGGCGGCGCGCTTGCGTACTTCCTTATCGGAAAACAGCGGATCGAGGATGGGATCGACCTCCGCCATGGCGCCCGGGTTTCTTGCGGACAACACGCGATCGACCGCAGCGCGCGCCTGCTCGAAATGCCGGGATGCGCGATCGATCTCGCCGCTGCGCCGCAGAATATCGATGGTGCGTGCGTAAGCGGGATATTCGACGCTGCGATCGGCCGTGCAGTTCTGGGCCACGGGTTGCGGCGTCGTCGGCGGCGGCGGGATGTCCTGCGCGAACGAAGCGCGTTCGGTGCAACCCACCATCAATACGACGGCCAATCCCGCACAAACGGTCGAATGACGCATGCATCCTCCACAGTCGCATCGCGATACGAAAAGAACCGGGGCGGAGCGACCCGGCCGGAAAACAAGCGATCTTCAACGACCGCCGCGATCGTACTTGTCCAGTACCTTCAGCATCGCTCGGGCATTGGCGACATACGCGGCGTCGCTATCCACGCGTCCGGCGATCTCGGTCAGCATCTCGCGCGGCGTATTGCCTTTGCCGCAACGACGCTGCGGGTCGGCCTTGGCCTTGAGCATGCCTTCGAAGAATTCCGCATAACCCACGCTCGTCGCGGCGCACAACGGCAGTTGCCCTTCCATCGCGGCGTTGGGGCGATTGAGATCCTTCACGAACGGCAGCACCGCATCGAAGAACGCGATGTCGCGACGCCAGAGACTGCACGTCAGCAGATGGTCGGCGAAACGGTCCTGCATGCCGCTCCCGCGGATGACCGCCGGTGCGATCTGCGCCCGCCCGCGCGCCACACAGGCCATCTCGGCGACTTCCATGGGATCCTGGGCGATCTCGAACGCGCGCCCGGTCGCCGCCGCTTGCGCTGAAGGTGCGGCCTGGAGTGCGCGTAGCAACTGCAGGCGAACCTGGATCGCACGCTTCAGATCCGGCGACCAGCGGTCGGGTACGGGATCCAGCACTGCCGATACTTCCTCCACGCTGCCGTCGGTCGCCAGCAAGCGTTCGGCGTGTTCCAGACGGAAATCCCAGAGGTCCGGATCGCGTTTCAACTGCGCTTCGGCCGCCTTGCGGAACTCGCGTTCGCGACCCTGCTTCATCAATGCCAGTCTCAATCGCCTCAAAGCGAAGTGATGATCGAACGCACGCACTTCCGGCGCGGCGAGCAGTTGTCGGTACGCGGCCTCGGCTTTGGCGTACTGCCCATCCACGTAGGCGACATCGGCTTCGTAGAACTGCAGATTCGGCGTTTTGGGATTCAGGCCTCTGGCGATCGCGTATCGCTTCCTGGCGTCCTCGTCTTCCGACAGATAGAAATGGATGCGTCCCGTGTAGAGATGCGCGTCCGCATTCTTCGGATCCAGTTCGATCGCCTTGCGGAAATAGCCCCGGGCTTCCTCGTAAGCTTCAGGACGCTTCGGATGCATCCTGTCGATGACATCCCTGATCTGGCCGTCCTCATGCGGAATACCCTGCGGCATCGTGCTGAGTGCGACGCGACCCAGCATCACCTTGATTTCGGCGTTCTCCGGATCCAGGCGCTCGGCCTTGAGCAGCAGGGTGCGCGCCTCGGCCACGACGACCCGCGTACCGACGTCGTTGTACAGGCGCTGCGCTTCCGCCAGCAGCTTCGCCGCCTCGGCGGGATCGCGGGCGACTTCGGCCGGTTCGACGCCCGTCTTCAGCAACGCGCCCAGGCGGCCGTACCATTCGCCGTCGGTGTAGGCGTAGCTTTCGACCAGAGTCTGGTAGTAAAGCCGTCCCTCGCGCGTTTCGACGAATTCCAGATAGCGGCGCAGATCCGCGTCGGAGATGCCCGCCAGCTGCGGCGCCAGGATTTCATCGATGAGCGTCCGCTCGTCCGGAGGCCTCACCTGCCTTCGATTGAGCGCCATGTCCTGCAGTTCGGACGAGGTCGGATCCAGCGCGGCTTCGGTCAGCGCCATCGCCACCGACTGCGCGGACATCTGCACGGACAGGTAACTCGGGAATTCCGTGGCGTTCGCCACGCGGGAGAGCAGCGCGCGGCGCTGATCGTCGACACGGCCGGCCTGCGCCGGCGCCGCCTGCATGAAACCGGCGATGCGGCCATGGATCTCGCGCATTGTCGCGTCGGAGGACCAGCCGTCCCAGGCCTCGACCTCGGCCTGCGAACGGTCGAAACGGGTGAAGATGCAGACTGCGCGTTTTTCCAGTTCGGCGCCCGAAAAAAACGAGTCCAACGCCGGCTTCATCCGCGCGACCGCGCCCGGATCGTCCTGCGACAGCCGCGCCTCGACGAGCGTGCGGAGCTGGGCGTAGAAGACATTCGCCCGCTGCACCTCGCCGTTGCGCCGGAGGATGTCGACGATCAGCGCGAAGCCTTGTTCATCCATCGCATGGCTGGGCCGGCAATCCGGAATCGCCGCTTTCGGCGACGGCGGGCGCACGCCTTCGGGCGTAGGCGAATAGGCTTCGGTGCAGCCTGCCGCGAGCAGGATGCACATCGCAAAACCGGCGCTTCGGATCGACATGTCTGCTCCTGGATCGCATGTTCGGAATGCAGGGATAACGCCTGAATCAAGCCGCGCCGCGACGCGGCGTCGACTTGAATGAATTGTTAGACCGCTCTGCGCCGAAAGCAGCAAGTATCGCTGCTACGACAGCAAGCCAAAACCCACCTTTCACTTCACCCCACAACTGGATGCTAGCGATGTAAAGGCAAGCGCAGAACACCGCTGATGTGAAGAAGCCCAACCAAGGTCGGCGATAAAGCAGGAAGACGCCAGCTGCGCCAATAATGCACAGGACAGCCCAAAGAACTTTTGCCCAGAGAGCGATTGACCACATGGCTCTGAACTCTTCTGTTTCTGGGAAGAAGTTCAAGAACAGATCAAGTGCAACG
The DNA here is from genome assembly GCA_040386495.1 of Pseudomonadota bacterium. Lineage (GTDB taxonomy): Bacteria > Pseudomonadota > Gammaproteobacteria > Xanthomonadales > Xanthomonadaceae > Lysobacter_I. The sequence goes on along the minus strand of JAZKFJ010000026.1, from coordinate 100,823 downwards.
ATAGAGTGCATGACAACCAGCAGGGCCAGAAGAATTGCCGCGAATCGACTCATTTGATTTGATTTGGCGTGCATGATGCTCTAGTGCGATCTAAAGGGAGTGCGATCTAAAGGGAGATGATGCCGATGGAAAAATCGACCACCGGCTGCGCGTGAGTTTCGATACGGCCACGTCAAGATAGACAGCAGAGCGGAATCCGCGCGGCGGGAGGATCAGCCTAAGAACGTTTGTAGAAGCGCAACATGATGTTTTGCATCTGCGACGCCGCTTGGTCGCCGTAGGCCATGCGCTGCAGGCGTTCGGGAACCGTGTTGCCGTCGCGGCACTTCTGCAGCGGGTTGAGCTGGATCTTGGCGAAAGCGACGAAGGCCTTCACGTCCTTGGTCGCGACCGCGTAGCACATCGGCGTGTCGCCGCCGAGGTCGGGATGCGGCAGATTCAGCTGCGCGGCGTTCGCATTCGAGGCCAGGTTCCGCAGGACATCGGTGCGCCGCCAGCGCAGCGCGCAGACCACCAGCGCGGTCGATGTCGCTTTCGGATCCGGGGTCGCGTTGGCGGTGATCTCGGCCAATTTGCCGCTTACGCCGGAGCGGCAGACCGCTTCGGCCAGCGTGCGCGGATCGGGATTCATCTGCATGACGCGGCGCAGCGCCTGCTGGCTGGTGCCGAGCGGCTCTCCGACCTTGCCGACGTTCTCGGACGCCTTGCTCATCAGCGCGGCCGAGACGATGGGGAACTTGCGGGTAGGGAGCCACGCATCGGGCACAGGTTCGACCACGCCCAGGATCTTGTCGGCGCTCTTGCCGTTCGCCAGCAGATATTCGGCGTAGTCGAAGCGGAAATTCCAGGCCTCCGGATGCCGCGCGAGATAACCTTCGGCGATGCGCGTGTATTCGGCCATGCGGCTGATCTTGCGCAGCGCCGGCACCAGGTTGGTCAGCGCACTGTAATGGGTCAGCGCGATGCCTTCGGGCTTGGACAAGGCCGTCTGGTAGTGACGCACGGCCTTGGCGTATTCCACCTGCGCGAACGCCAGATCGCCCAGGTAGAGATCCATGCGCGGATGCTCGGGTTCCAGCCCGCGCACGCGTTCGTACAGCGCCGCCGCATCCGCGTCCCTGCCCTGCAGATAGCGCAGACGCCCCTGCATCATCAGCACGTCGGCGTAATCGGGCGCCAGTTCCAGCGCCTTGGCCAGACGCATGTCGGCCTGTTCGTAATTCGGCGTATCGATCACCACCCGCAGCTGATCCGGCGGCAGCGGCATGGCCGGCGCGGTGATGAGTGTGGCTTCGCCGATGAGATAGTGGATCTCGGGGTTGCGCGGATCCATCGGTTCGGCCTCCAGCAGCTTGGCCAGGGCATCGGCCGCAGCCTGCGCGCCGCCCACGTCGTGCAGCAGGCGCCGCGCTTCCACGACCAGCGCCTCCTTCGCGGGCTGGCCGTCCGCCTGCGCGGTGGCCGGCCTGCTTTCCTTGAACTTTTCGACCAGATGCGCGTACCACTCGCCGGCCTGGAAATCGTATGCCGAGCTCAACGCCACGTAATAGTCGCCGCCGAAGCGGCTGTCGGCGAACGCCAGGAATTTCGCCAGGTCGTCGTCGGGCACCTTCTTCAGCACCGGGATCAGCCAACCGTCGACCACCGCGTCCAGGGTGGGCAATGCGCCGGCTCCCGGCGCGGGATTCGACGGGGGCAGCGCCTGCGGATCGAAGGCGGCGACCAGCGCCGGCACGCCCTCGCTGGCGACCTTGTCGGTGTTGGCCTGCGCCTGCCGCAGCGCCATCGCCGCGGCGATTTCGCCCAGCATGGCCTTGCGCGCGGGCGTCAGCGTCTCGTCGTCCTGCTCTTCGGAAGCCACCGGCGTGCGACTCCAGATCGCGGTGTTGATCGCATGCATCTTCGCATCGCGGGACCATGCGTCGAAGACCGCAACGCCGCCGGCATCGCTAGCCATCTTCAGGAAAGCGCAGGCGGTGCGGGCGCGCAGGCGCTCATCGGAGAACGCATCGTCCAGCACCGGCTTGAGCAGCGCCATCGCGGCGGGATCGCGCTTGGTCAGCAGCGCTTCGACGGCTTTGCCGTGTTGCCGGAAGCGGTTCGAGACATGGACGATATCGCCCGAACGGTCCATGGCGTGCGCCAGACGACCGAACGCCTTGGCGTCGTACTCCGCCGCAACCTTGCATTCCGGCGCCGGCAACAACTTCACCTTCACTTCCTCCTGCTTGCCGCAGGCGCTGGCGAATACGACGACGGCGATACCGAAGCCCGCAATGGCTGAACGCATTTCTCCACTCCGCTCCATGGGAAGCGGTCAGGATAAGCCCAAAGCGCGGCGATGCGATGTTCGCGGCCCGGCGGAGCGGCGGGCCGGTGGTGCGAGTCGAACGAAGATCGAGTGTGTGACCACGCATGTCGCCGCGCGTCGGGCCGCGATTCACGCGACAATCCACCGATGCCCCGTCCGCCCGACCGCCCCCACAAGCCCGCCGCACGCCCCTCTGCCTCCACGGGTCCGCACCCGCGCAATCGACATCGGGGCCGCTACGATTTCGCGGCGCTGACCGCGGCAGTGCCGGCGCTGTCGTCGTTCGTCGTGAACGCGCCCGGCGGCGAGGCGAGCATCGATTTCAGCGACCCGGCGGCGGTACGCGCCTTGAACCGTGCGCTGCTGAAGACGCAGTACGGCATCGCGCACTGGGATCTGCCGGAAGGGTATCTGTGCCCGCCGATCCCCGGCCGCGCCGATTATCTGCATGGTCTGGCGGATCTGCTCGCGGCTTCGTCCACGGGCGACGCGCCTGCGCACGTCATCCCGCGCGGATCGGCGGTGCGGGTGCTGGATATCGGCACCGGCGCGAATCTCATCTATCCGCTGCTGGGCCATCGCGAATACGGCTGGCGTTTCGTCGGCACCGATATCGACATCACCGCCCTGCGCGCGGCGGAAGCGATCGCGGACGCGAACGGTCTGCGGAAGATGATCGAACTGCGTCATCAGCCCGAGCCCGCGCGGATCTTCGACGGCCTCCTGCGCGGCGACGAAGTCTTCGATCTCACCCTGTGCAATCCGCCGTTCCACGCATCCGCCACGGACGCGGCACAGGGCAATCTGCGCAAACGGCGCAATCTCGGTCAGAGCGATGCTGTGGATGCGGGTGCGCGACCGAGCTTGAGCAGGCTCAACTTCGGCGGACAGCACTCGGAGCTGTGGTGCGCCGGCGGCGAGGTGGGATTCGTGAAGCGGATGATCCGCGAAAGCGCCGGCATCGCGACCCGCGTGTGCTGGTTCAGCACCCTGATCGCGAAATCCGAACACCTCGCCGACGTGCGCAAACAACTGCAGCAGGTCGCCGCGCAGGACGTGCGCGTGATCGCGATGGCGCAGGGCAACAAGCAGAGCCGGTTCGTTGCGTGGACCTTCCTCGATGCGGCGCAGCGCGAGGCGTGGCGGGCATCGCGCTGGCTGTGAAATCGGCAGATCCGTCCGTAGAATCGCGGGCCATGACCAACCACAGTCCGACCGAACTCGTCTCCGCCAGCAAATTCCTCAGCCTCGTCCTGCGTCACCAGCCCGACGTCATCGGCCTGTCGCTCGATACGGAAGGCTGGGCCGACATCAAAGAACTCATCCGTCTCGCACAGGGCCATAAACCGCTGACGCGGGCGCTGATCGAAGCCGTCGTGGAGAACAACAACAAGCAGCGGTTCGCGATCAGCGACGACGGGCAGCGCATCCGCGCCCGCCAGGGCCATTCGATCGACGTCGATCTGGGCTTCGTGCCGGTGACGCCGCCCGCGCTGCTGTACCACGGCACCGCGACGCGCTTCGTTGAATCGATCCGTGGCGAAGGGCTGGTCAAGCGCAGCCGCCAACACGTGCATCTGTCTGCGGACGCCGACACCGCGACGAATGTCGGCGCGCGCCACGGCACGCCGGCGATCCTGGTCGTCCACGCCGCGGAGATGGTTGCGGCGGGGCATGCGTTCTACCGCTCCGAGAACGGCGTCTGGCTCACCGACGCGGTGCCGGCGGACTTCATCGACTTCGGCACGGCCTGAGCGCGTGCCTGGAGGCATGGCCCCGACCGGCGTCGGGGCCATGCATCACTGCATCACGCCACTTTGCGCGGCGCGACCTCTTGCTGCGGGTCGTTCTGCGTCTGCTGCTGCGGCGGCTGCGCGGCCTGCTCGGCGGCGCGTTCGTGGACACGATCGACCTGTTGGGTGCTGGCCGCGAGCGGCTGGGCCTGACCCTGCGCCACGTCGGTGCCGGCGATGCGATTGTGCGCGGCCGACGGATCCTGATTGTCCGACGCGAAGATCCGGCCATTGCCGGCACCGGGATCGACGCGGGCGATGCGGGTCAAGCCCGCGTCCACGGAATCGGCCACGAGTGCGCCGGCCAGCTGGTCGCGCTGTGGCTGCGACATCGCATCGAACGGCGCGCCCAGCGCGTTCACGCCGCGCTGCGCATCGCGGTACATGCCGTTGTTCGGATGCGCGGCATCGTCCAGCAGCGGCGTCGCCGGAGGCGGCGTCACCGGCCTTGAAGGCGCATCCAGCGAAGGCGGTGCCGCACCGTCCTGGACGCGAGAGGCCTGCAGCAGCTCGCGGGCCTGGGCTTCCTGGGTGCGGACGACCGCTTCGAGGCTCGGCGTCACCGTTTCCATCAGATGGCGTTGCAGCGCTTCCTGGCCCGACGGCGCCGCGTTCTGTCCGAACGTGAAGGTCTGGCCCATATTCGACACGGCGTACGGATTCAACGGGCCATAGGTGATGGCGGCACCACCGACCAAGCCGATGCCGGTCCCGACCACCGCGCCGACTGCGGGCGCCTGATCGGTCACGCCGCGCACCGTGCGGCCGGCGGCATCCGCGCCTTCCTGCAGGGTCGCACCGACCTGCTGGCCGGTCTGGCGCGCGGTCGCGGCGATGGCGGCGGCGTTGTTGTCGATCGTGCCCGCCACGCCGCTGGCGCCTTCGCGAATCCGGCCGGCATCGGTCTGTGCGGCTTCCATCGATTGCCGGGCCGCATCGCGGTTGTGCGCCAATGCGGCGTCGCCGTAGGCCTCCACGCCCTGCGCCTGCCGGCCGACCCAGCGTTCGGCATCCTCGGGCAGCGCACGCGCGGCCCAACGCATGGCGCTCGCGGTCCAAGAGGTCGCGGTCTGCTGCACTTCGCCTTGAGCCAGATCGATGCCTGCGCCGACATAGCCGGCCGCGACGCGGGCGCCCACGACGACTTCGCCGCCGGCCCGCACCGCGGTGCTGCCGATCGTGCCCACTCCATCGCTCACGGCCGCGACGGCCTCGCCCGAGTATCGCGCGGTGTAGTCCAGCCCGGTGCCGCCGTAGTGCAGCACGCTCTCCACGCCCTGACCCGCCACCTGCACGCCCTCGCCCACAGTGCGTCCGACGCGACCGCCGACCGCCGCCGTGTTCAGCACGTCGACCAGCGGGCCGGCATACGTCATGAGTTCGCTGACCGGCATCTCGTTGGGGCGCGGCACATGGCCATCGCCTTCCCGCGCCATGGCCGGCATCAACGGCTGCACGTTGCCCGCAGCGGTGGGCACGTCGCGCAGCAGGTCCGCGCCGGGCTGGGTGGCGAGCAGATCGATCGCCGCCATCGCCGGGCCGCGCGCGTTCTCGGGCAGCATGCCGTCGATCTGTCCCTGCACGCGATCGCGGATCCCCGGCGTCTGCAGCACCTGGCCGATGCCGTTGGCGAGTGCGCCGGCCTCCTGGCGGCTGGCCTCGCTCATGCGCTGCGCGGCGGTCTGACTGTCGGTCAGCACGTCGCCGTTGACCTGGAACGCGGTGATGGTGGCGCGCAGGTCGTGCACGGCGCCGCCGTTCTCTTCCACGTAGCGGGCCGCGGTGTTGGGATGAAGACCGGCGGCGTTGAACGTAGTGGTCTGCACGCCGGTGACCGCACCGGCGGCCGAGGCGATACCGCCGCCCAGCGAATGGCCGGTGATCTCGAAATCCAGACCCGGCTGGCTCTGCAGCAGACGCGCCGCGTCCATCGCCCGGTCGTAATAGTCGGCGCGCTGGCCGAGACCCTGCGGAATATTGTTGGCCAGATAGTCTTCGGCGCCGCTCTCGCGCATGCCGCCGGGCGCGGCGGGATCGACGATCGGGCCGGTGGAGCCCTTCACCGCGAAGACCGGCCGCGCGTCGGGGCCGAGGATCGCGGGATCGGGCAGATAGATCTCGGCGCGGAACCCGGAGCCTTCCGGGCGCAGCATCTCGTTGATCTGTTCGCGGCTCAGCCCCGGGGCGAGCGCCTGCAGTTGTTCGGGATGTTCGCTGGCGCGGGTCCAGCCCGGCGGCGGCGCACCCGTACCGGCCGCGGCCCGGTAGGCGTCCTGGGCCAGACCGGCCATCTGCAGCCCGTGGTAATTGACCGACAGCTGATCGGCCTCCGTGGTCCTGCCCGCGGCGCGCAGATCGGCCAGCAACTGGGTCTGCCGTTCGCGATCTTCGCGGACGCTCTCGTTCGTGGGTTCGGTCATGGCATCACTCCTTGCGCGGGCGTTTGGTCCCATCCTAGCCCAGCCATGCGCCGAAAACCCCACTTCAGGCGCAATTCCGGCGCCGGCCCGGCGCATGGCCGCATCCGCTCACGACGAATCAACCGTTTACATGACCGCTTCGCCCCGACGACGGCCGGCGCATCCCGCAGGCGCGCGCGGCGATCTGGCCGACGATCGCGACCGCCGCGCCAGCCATCGCATGGAAAGGACGTTCGCCATGCCCATGCCGACCCGCATTCCCGATCTGCACGTCCACCTGTTCAAGGCGCGCGATCTGCCGCGCGCGACCACCACCGACGCGATGAAAGCAGACTGGCCATAGGGCGTCGCGAAGCGCTTCAACGCGCCGAGCGGCAGCCCCTGCGAGACCCTTCCGCAGCGCCGGCCGCGAGCCCGCAGGCGTGCATCGACGATTTTTCAAGCGACGACCCAAACCGAAGGGAAGAACGACCACCATGCGCAGATGGTCGCAAGGCTTCACGCGCTACGAACGCATCTCCGACGTCTTCGACCGTCCAGAATGCGCGCCGTATCGCAAGCGCTTCTTCCGGCAGAACCGCTGCCTCGGGCGATCGCCTCCCGGCGGAATTCCTGCGGGAATACGTTTTCAGGAAACGGTTTCCGTCTTGTTCCGCGCCAGCGGATCGCCCAGAGTGCGACGCATCGCGGATTACGCCGATGCGATTCGCGCATCGCGATTTTTTCCGTGATTTTGCGGCGATTCGATGCTGCGCCGCAGCATCGACGTTCGACCCGCAACGATGCCATTCCGATTCCTTGCGGAATGGCTGCGATTCAATCTGGAGGCCAGGATGCGCATCTTCTCTCGACGCCACGGCAATACGCTGTCGGCGATTTCCGTTTTTCTGCTCACGCTGTTGCTCGCGGCCTGCGATCTGCCGCTGCGCGACGACACGCTGTCCGCTGCGGCGGAAACGCCGGCAGCACTCGATGCCATGGCCGGCAAACATCATGGCGGCGGAACCGCCGGCATCTGCGACGCGCCCACCGCCAGCACGGTGCTGACGCCGGTGCCGGTGCCGCCGCGCGACGGCGCGCCCATCGACGTGCGCATCCACTACAACCGCCCGGCCGGCGATTACGGCGACTGGGGCCTGCACGTGTGGCAGGTCAACGACGCGGGCCAGTACATCGCCGATTATCCGGGCGTGTCGTGGCCGTCGCCGCTGTTGCGTTCCGGCGTCGACGACTACGGCGCGTATTTCGACATTCGCGCATCGCAGTTCACCAATCCCGCCGCTGCGGGCTTCGGCTTCATCGTGCACCCGCCCGGCCAGGGCGGCGATCCCGGCGTCGACCGGGTATTGAAATTCACCGACGGCAACGCGTTCTGGCTGCGCTCCGGCGACGCCACCGTCTACCGCAGCAACCCTCTGGGCAGCACGCCGGACATCGATACCGTGCGCGTGCATTACAAGCGCTTCGACAATGTCTACGACCAGTGGGGCCTGCACCTGTGGCCGACCAGCGGCATCGATCCGGACCGGCTCCCGGGTTTGACCCTGGACCAGTGGGAAAATCCGGTGCCGCTGGCGTCGATGCCGAACTACAGCGCCGGCAGCGGCGAGATCACCTTCGACGTGCCGGTGCGCAATCCGCAGGGCGATGCCAACCGCAGCGCGGTGGAATTCATCATCCACGGCATGCCGTCCAATCCGAACGGCGGCGTCAACAACAAGGACGGCTGGAACGACAATATCCGCGTGAACTTCGCGGCGCTGTCGATCAGCAATCGCGTCGGCCAGGTGTGGCTGGTGCAGGGCACGCCCACGGTGTTCACCGCGCCGCCCGACACGCGTCGCGTGTCCACCATCGATGCGCGCGCCGCGTGGCTGACCCGCGATCTGATCCAGTGGCCATTGGCCGACGCCTTCGGCACGTTCAAGCTGTATCACTCGGCGAATGGGCAGATCCTCGCCCCGCGCGGACAGGCGGTCAGCGGCGCCGATGGTGCGCTGACGCTGTCGCCCGGCGGCAGCGTACCCGCCGATGCGGCCGAACGCTTCAAATATCTGGACGCCGGCGTAGTGCTGGCGGTGAACGCGGCCGACCGTGCGCGCCTCGGCGATCTGCTGAAGCAACAACTGGTGCTGGTGCAGGAAGACGCCAACGGCAACGTGCTGGGCGCGACCACGCCGCAGCTGGCCGGCGCATTGGACGACCGCTACGCCGCCGCGGAGGCCATCGACGATCTCGGCGTCTCGCTGGGCCATGGACGCACCAGCTTCAAACTGTGGGCGCCCACCGCACGCAAGGTCACGCTGTGCACCTACGGCGCGCGCGGCGTGGCCCACAGCCAGGACGCGATGCGCTTCGACCCCGCCACCGGCACGTGGCGTCTCGACGCGCGCGGCGAACGTCGCGGCGCGTATTACAAGTACGCGGTGGAAGTGTTCGTGCGCGGCGTCGGCGTGGTCCGCAATCTGGTCACCGATCCGTATTCGATCGGGCTGAACGCGGATTCGCAGCGCAGCTACGTCGCCGATCTGGACTCGCCCGCGCTGATGCCGCCGGGCTGGCGTTTCTACCGCTCGCCGGAGAACGTCCGCGCGCAGGAAGACATGTCGATCTACGAACTGCACGTGCGCGATTTCTCGGCCGGCGACGCCAGCGTCAGCGCGCGCAACCGCGGCAAGTATCTGGCGTTCACCGAGTGGAACTCGGACGGCATGCGCCATCTGCGCGGGCTTGCGCAGGCGGGTCTGACCGATGTGCATCTGCTGCCGGTCTTCGACTTCGCCAGCACGCCGGAGACAGGCTGCATCACGCCGATCATTCCGGACGCCGCGCCGGATTCCGACGCGCAGCAGGCCGCGGCCGGGGCCACGCGCGCCACCGACTGTTTCAACTGGGGCTACGACCCCTGGCACTTCACCGCGCCCGAAGGCGGCTACGCCAGCGATGCCGACGACGGCGCCGCGCGCATCCGCGAATTCCGCGCGATGGTGATGGCGCTGAACCTCAACGGCCTGCGCGTGGGCATGGACGTGGTCTACAACCACACCAGCGCCTCGGGCCAGGGCGACCGTTCGGTGCTGGACCGCGTGGTACCCGGTTATTACCACCGGCTCAACGCCGCGGGCGACATCGAGCGCTCCACCTGCTGCGAGAACACCGCGACCGAAAACCGGATGATGGCCAAGCTCATGATCGATTCGGTCAAGACCTGGGCCACGCAGTACCGCATCGATTCGTTCCGCTTCGACCTGATGGGCCACCAGCCGCGCGCGGTGATGGAGAAGCTGCGCGATGAAGTGTCGGCGGCCGCCGGCCGTCCGATCCAGCTGATCGGCGAAGGCTGGAACTTCGGCGAAGTGGCGAACGGTGCGCGCTTCGTGCAGGCCTCGCAGCTGTCGCTCAACGGCAGCGGCATCGGCACCTTCAGCGACCGCGCCCGCGACCATGTCCGCGGCGGCTCGGGCTTCGACAGCGGCAACGCGCTGCGCAGCAACCAGGGCTACATCAACGGCATGCACTACGACGACAACGGCAGCGGCGGCAACAAGAGCCGCAACGACCTGATGTGGTCGGCCGATGTGATCAAAGTCGGTCTTGCGGGTTCGATCCGCGACTACGTCATGACCACCCACTGGGACGCCACGCTGCGCCTGGAGCAGATCGATTACAACGGTCAGCCGGCCGGGTATGTGGTCGATCCCCAGGAAGCGGTGAACTACGTCGACAACCACGACAACTGGACGCTGTTCGACAACAACGCGTTCAAGCTGCCCACCGCCACCAGCCGCGAGGACCGCGCCCGCGTGCAGATCCTCGGCGCCGCGATCAACAGCTTCAGTCAGGGCGTGGCGTATTACCACGCGGGCATCGACACGCTGCGCAGCAAGTCGCTGGACCGCAACAGCTACGACAGCGGCGACTGGTTCAACCGCATCGACTGGACGTATCGCGACAACGGCTACGCCGCCGGCCTGCCGCCGCAGGGCGACAACGGCGACAACTGGCCGGTGATGGGCCCACTGCTGGCGGACGCGCGGATCAAGCCGACGCAGGCCGAGACCCGCTGGACCCGCGACGCCTTCCGCGACCTGATGCAGATCCGCGCCAGTTCGCGGCTGTTCCGGCTGCGCACCGCGGACGAGATCAAGCAGCGGCTGAGCTTCCGCAACACCGGCAGCGCGCAGGTGGCGACGGTGCTGGCAGCGCATCTCGACGGCCGCGGCTACCCAGGCGCGCACTATCGCGACGTGCTGTATTTCGTGAACGTCGACAAGCTGCCGCAGACGCTGACGGTTCCCGCCGAAGCCGGCAAGCAGTACCGCCTGCATCCGGTGCACACCGCATACGACGCCGCCGACCGTCGCGCCGCCAGCGCGGCCTACGATCGCGCCAGCGGCCGCTTCACGCTGCCGCCGCGCACGGCCGTGGTGTTCGTGGTGCGCTGACGCCGGGCCATCGTTTCAGCGACAGCAAAACGGCGACCTTCGGGTCGCCGTTTTTTTTGGCGACACCGCCCAGGATGTGTCCGCTTCCGACGCGAAGCGGACATACTGCGAACAATCCGCAGCCCACGCCAAGCATGATCACAACAACATTGATTCGCCGATTGGACATCGATGCCGCTTCGCATCCCAGGGGCCAGCCGCACATCAGCTCGGCCAGCGGGCTGTCGATCGTCGGCGACTGGTTCTACATCGTCGCCGACGATGAGAATCACCTCATCGCCTTGCGAAGCACGGACGTGGCATCGGGAACGTTGCGGATGCTGCCGCTTCTGGAGGCCCGGCTGCCTGACAAAAAGGCGGAGCGAAAGCGCCAGAAGAAGGACCTGGAGGCGCTTTTCCATGTGCCCGGCAACGAACGCCGGCCGTCGCTGTTGATCGCGTGGGGCTCCGGCTCACGGGCACAGCGCGACTTCGCCTACGTGGTCGATCTGGATGCGGACGGCGGCGTTGCCGGCCCCGCGCGCGCGGTTCGCCTGACGCAGCTGCACGATGCGCTGCGCAGCCGCGTCGAATCGTTGAATATCGAGGCCGGCCTGGTACAGGGCGATGGCCTGTTGTTGTTCAGCAGGGCGAACGTGAATGCGCCGTTGAATGGATGCTTTCGCTTCGACCTGCATCAGGTCACCGATTTCCTGCTGGCCGACGAGGACAGCACGGACGTACCCCGGTTCGATTTCACGCAGCTTGATCTGGGTCGAATGCGCGACATTCCGATGGGCATTACCGATGCGACGCCCCTCGAGGAAGGGGGATGGCTGCTCAGCGCCGTCGCGGAAAACACGTCGAACGCCTACGACGACGGCCAATGCCACGGGTCTGCGCTCGTCGCCTGCGACCGCGACGGCAATATCACGTGGACGGCACCATTGGACGGCGCGCTCAAGGTGGAAGGCATCGCTTTCGACGCGCAAGGCGACCTCTGGCTGACGACCGACGCCGACGCGCCTGGTGTGCCATCGGATCTTCGTCGCATGGTATGGCCTCCGCCGGGATTTCGCCTGTAGTCGCGGTAGGCGACGATCACGCGATATCGTCCTCTCGTCGGAAGGACGCTATGCACGGTCAAGGGCGATTGCGGGGGTCCGCTTCCGGCCCGGAGTGGACATTCTGCCGGGACTATCGATCTCACCGTTCACTGCGCTAACCGCCGCCCTACACGATTTGCCCAATGCACTACTCGCGTAGTGCCGAAATCGATCGCCAGATTGAATGGCGCTGCGTCCCGAACTTTGTTGTGCAGCTGGAGTCGGGCCCGGGTTGCCCAGATCTCCTTCAACATGAGGAGTGCCTTCTGGCCGGCCAGCTTTCCCTTGCTCGAACACTGACGCGGCCGCGACGTGCAATGGATTGCTACGACCATCTCCCAACAGGAAGGAGGTGGTATGGTTATCTCATCTAGATGAAACCGACGGGATGCGATCAAAGCAGTCACCCGAAAATGAACTTGACCCTGAGCTTTCGAATGAAGAACGGCGGCCGAGAGGTCGCCGTTCTTTTTAGATATTTCCTAACCCTTCCTGACCAAGGCAGGTCTTAATTCTTGCATTGAAATCTATTTCATGGGCTTGAAAAACAGGAGTTTCAGATCTTCGTCCCAGTGGTTGCAACGGTAGCAAAGCTCAGCCAGGTACAGGTGGAAGTATTGTCGGGGCACAACAAAGCTAAGCCTTGTTTACCCATACAGCGGAGCCGCAGACCGGAGTCCGCTTCCGACCCGAAGCGGACGTCCGGATAACTAAACCTGCACCCGCTTTTGTTGATGTAACGCTGCGCTTCCCCAAAGCCCGCGGGACGATGTTGTCCGATTCTGTCCTCAACCTAGTGGCTTGCGAGGTAGCGCCCAGCCAGTGTTGGACGTGCGCGCGTATCGGGACGAACAGACCTTTCATCGGCACCTGAAATTGGGGCGGTATCTGCCGCATTGAGTCGATGTCGGCTGATGGGCAGCGGGCTGCTGGATCCTCAAGCGGCGAGTCGTGTCTGTCTGGGGGGCACGACCGGCGTTTTCGGTATCGGCAGACGCTACCTCCGGAGGACTTGGGCGCTACGGTTAATCGGGGCGGTTGCTTTTCACCATGGCATCGTGAAGGCTGCGGTCGTGTTCGCCCGATCCTGTTGTCCAGCCTGTTCGGCGCGGGGGTGGCGAACGGGGGGATTACGCCGCAATACCGACCGGACTGCGCCGAAATTGGTGAAACCAGTGGCTTAAATTCACGAGACACGTTCTTCGAGACAGGCCCATGCTCGACGCGCGTTGTTCAGACATTCATTAAGGCCTTGCAACGCCGTGGACCCTCATCATCAAACAAGTGACATCCTGATATGACTTCATCGGCCCGAGCGGACAGCATAAAAGCGTCTTGGTGGTTGGTTTTCCTATTGGCCCATGTCGGCCTGCTATCGCTATCCATTGGTTGCGCTAGTCTGTTCAAAAACGAATTCTGGCTGTTTTTAATGGCCACAATCTACGGCTTCGCCTCGGTCCAAATCGGCTTTTTAGGCCATGACTTTGAACATGGACAGGTGCTGGTTTCTCGGCGCTGGCGCGATCCGCTGGGCTTGTTGTGCTGGAATCTTCTGCTGGGCGTTTCGCTGCGGTGGTGGAGGCATAAGCATCATCGGCACCACCGGCACACGCATGTCGCAGGGTGCGATCCGGATCTGTATTCCCTGTTCGCCTACGATCCCGAGACCGCGCGTGCGCTCGTCGGCCCGCGTCGCTGGCTCGTCGTCTGTCAGGCCTGGCTGTTCTGGCCTATCACTGCATTCGCCCGCGTGTATTTTCAATGGCTGAGCCTAGTGGCTGCTACCCGTCTGCCGTGGCGGCAACGTATGCCAGAACTATTCGGACTGTGCCTGCATCACGCGTTGGTCTGGATGACAGCCTGGGCAGTTCTGGGCAACCGGGCGATAGGGTTCATCGCTGTCGGTCAAGCGGTGTCCGGGCTGTACATGGCGCTGTCCTTCAGCACGAATCATCTGGGAATGCCGCTCGCCCACGAGCGCAAAGCCGGCAAACTGTGGCAGGTCGCGCATACCCGCAACATCCGCGCCAACCGTTTCGGCGCCTATCTATTGGGTGGACTCAACCTGCAGATCGAACATCACCTCTACCCCTCGCTGGATCGATCTACTGTGCGCGAGATGCGTCCCGGTATCGAACGCGATTGCCGTAACGCCGGCGTTCCGTACCACCAGACCGGATTGTTGGCCGCGCTGTCGGAAGTGCAGATATCGCTGCATCGTGTCGCAAAAGAAGCGAGAAGACCGTGACCTGGCTCGCGCACCCGGCGGAAATCAGAACTCTGGCATACATGGGGTTGGTCACAGTCGTGGCGATAGCGCACTGGAGCATTGGTTTTTTCAGCCCTTGGCTGCTGATCGTCAGTCTGTCTCTCTCTTTGGCCGTGAGCGTAATGCATCACAACCACTCGCATCGTCCGATCTGGCGTCGACGCGGCCTGAATCTGGTGACAGACGTGTGGTTCACGTTGTTCCAAGGTCATCCTGGCTACGTATTCGAAACGATGCACATCGATAATCACCACCGCTTTCACAATGGTTCCGACGACGTGACCCGGACCGACCGCTTTCGCCCCGGCAACGACCTGCCCGGCCTGTTGAGGCATCCGTTCGAATTCGCGTTCGCGGCAAGCCCGAACATCGCTGCGCGCGTATTTGCGTCTTTCCGCGACGATCCTCGCGATTTCGCCTGGATCGTCGCGCACTACGCGATTCTCATCGGCGTCGACGCGCTGGCGCTTTGGGTCGACTGGAAAGCGGCGATCTATGTCGTGCTGTCGCCGCAGATCGCGGCGATGTTCTGGCTGTTGGCCTCCAACTACCTGCAGCATGCGCACACCTGTGGGGACTCCACGTTCGATCATTCGCGGAACTTTCTCGGCTTGGTCAATCCGTTGGTATTCAATGTCGGCTACCACACCGCGCATCACCATGCGCCCGACCTTCACTGGACCGAACTGCCGAAAGCCCACCGCGCGATCGCTCCGCGTATATCGCCGGCACTCAACGAACCTAGCTTCGCCTGGTATATGTTCCGCGTTTTCTTTCTCGCATTGATCTTCCGCCGATTCCGCAGCCAGCCGCTCAAGCCGCAACTCCACATGGATTCCGATCGTGAACAATGATTTCTGCAAACCTGTCGAGTACGACAGTGTGTACTGTCTGGGCCTCGGCACCTTCCTTCCCGGCGAACCGATCGGAAACGAGCGCATAGACGACTTCATCGCCCCGCTCAATCGACAGTCCGCGCGGATCAAAGCCCGCGTTCTCGGCGACAACGGCATCCTGACCAGACACTATGCGATCGACGAAGCGGGGCAAACGCAGCACTCTTCCGCAGCCATGGCAGCGCATGCCATTCGCGACTGTCTCGAACGGGCCGGCATGGGCCTGGGCGAAGTCTCGATGCTATGCACCGGCACGTCCGGCGGCGATGTCGGAATGCCCGGATTCGCCAATATGCTGCAGGGCGAGTTGGGCGCGCAACCGATGGAAACCAGCAGCCATCAGGGCGTATGCGCCGCTGGCGTGACAGCGCTCAAGCATGCGGCCGCAGCCGTGGCGTTGGGGCATCATCGGAGGGCGCTGGTCGCGACCAGCGAATTCCCATCGCGCATGTTCAAGCGGTCGCGATTCGCGCCGAACGGCTACGACACAGACTTCGATTCGCACTTCCTGCGCTGGATGCTGTCCGATGGTGCTGGTGCGCTGCTGCTGGGCGATCGTCCCGCGGCGAACGGCACCGCGCTGCGCCTGAAATGGGTTCACATGCGATCGTTCAGCGGCGATTACCCGGTGTGCATGCAGATCGGCCATTCCGACGGCGGCAGTACGCGCTCGTATCTGGACTACGACTCGCTGGCGGAAGCCGAACGCGATGGCGCTTTTCTGCTCAGGCAGAACCTTCGCATTCTCCCCAATCTGTTCGACATCGGCATCCACGAATACGTGCAACTGGTGAACGCCGGCAGCATCGACCCGGGATTGATCGATCATTTTCTCTGCCACTATTCTTCCGAGAAGTTCCGCGGCGTGATCGACGATTTGATGGAAGCAGCGGGGGTCAGGATTCCGCAGGATCGTTGGTACAGCAATCTGAGCCGGCGCGGCAACACCGGCGCCGCGTCGATCTTCATCATGCTGGCCGATTTCGTGCGGGAAACGACGCTCAAACCCGGGCAGAAGATCCTGTGCTTCGTACCGGAATCGGGCCGCTTCACGGTGTCGTTCCTGATGCTGGAAGTCGGAGCCGGCGCAGACGCCATGTGCGTCGCCCAGACCCCGGCGCGTGTGTCCGAGCTGGCGGCCGTGCCAGTGATCGCGCCGCCTCACGAAGCGCCTGCGTCGGCGTCTGGGCCGATGGCTCGTCTGCTCAGGGAACTCGCAGAGGTCTGGCACCACTACCGCTCGCGCATGTGGCGCACGAATTTCATCCAGAAAATCTCTACAGGAACCCTGACCATCGAGGATTACTGCCGATGGATGGAATGCTGGACGCCCCAAGTCCGCGAGGGAACGCTCTGGATGCGCCGCGCGGTCGATAATCTGGAAGGCGGATACGCAAGTCTGCGCGAACCCATCCTGCAACATGCCGGCGAAGAACAGTTCGACTATCGCGTGCTGTTCGACGATTACCGCAGCGCGGGCGGCACCGCCAGCCATGTCGGCGCGCTCCGGCGCAACTCCGGCGGCGAAGCGCTCAATGCCTACATGCATTCGCGCGCCGGCATGCTCAACCCGGTCGGCTTGCTGGGAGGCATCTATATCATCGAAGGCACCGGGCAACGGATCATTCCGGCGCTGCTTCCCATGCTCCGACGTCAGGCCGGGCTGGGCGAGCATCGGCTGAATTTTCTCCGCTATCACGGAGAAAACGACGAGCATCATCTGCAGCGCTGGCTGGCGGCGGTCGAGATCGTCGTCGACATCGGCGGCGAAGACGCCTGTGCCGAAATTCTGGCCACCGCCCGTGCCGTCGCCGATCTCTACGCATTGCAGATGGAGTGTGTGCTGTGAAGAAACCCCCCGATTTTCTGGCAAACGAGCATGACCCGCGCGACCCGAATCCATGGATGGCGATCTATCTGGATCGCAGCATCCCCATCGCCGAGGACGTGAAGCGCGCATGGCTGGAAGATTCGTCCTCGCGTTCGCGGCAGTTTCTGCTGCCTATCGTGCGCCCGGTCGCGCGCACCGCCATCGTACTGGTGCAGCTACTGCGGATCGTGCTGCCATCGGCGTTTTCCTCGTCGCGCGTCCTGCACCGCTTGCTGGCCTGGAGCCTGAAGCATTTCGTCAGTCCCAACGCGAACTGGCTGATTATGCGGCATTTCAATCTGGGCGCTGAAATCCTCGCGTTCATCGCAGCCAATATCCCCGACGTGACGATTCCTCCGCTAAACGACATGCGCCTGACCCGGCTGGATCAGATCAAGGACGATGCGTTTCTCAAGCATGATCTCAATGTCTTCAATTTCGTAATCTATCTGAACCGGGAACTGCGCGAGCAGCAAAGGCAGATCGAGGCAGCGGCCGTGCCCGATTTCACCGCCATCAGCGAAGGACCGCTGCCGCTGCAGGCCATGCCGAATCGTTGGACCAATATCATCGACTTGCAGACGGCCATCGAGTTGTACACCCCGGTCTACCAGTTGTTCCTCTCTGACAACGATTTTTGGCGGGCCACCAATTCGCTGCAGCTTGATGAAACTATCGCCATCTACAGCAGCAAGCTTCTGAACGATCCGACGCCGATGCTGCTTGTGAACAACCGGCATCCTTTGGTTCCGATGTCGACGCTGCGTGCGGGATTCCGGCTCGTCCTGCATGGGCTTTCCACCGAGATGATGCATGCGTTTCTGGTACAGAAGAAGCGCGAACAGGCGCAAATCCGGGGCTAATCCCGGCCACTCAAGACGGTAGCAAGCAAACGTCCGTTTCTGGCCGAAAGCGGACACGATCATCGCGAGTGACTTTTAAGACTGCGACCATCTCGGACGGTGCCAACCCCTTTTTCTGCATGCAATGAATACTGTCCGCCATGATGGCAGGCATCACACAACACTCACGGCGCAGCCGTCGCCTCGGGCAATGTCGCCGCAGGCGCCGCCGCTGCGCCGTCGAATGCGGCGTTGAGCACGTCCTCATCGCGCCAGCCGCGGTCGGTGTCGATGCCGGTGGTCCACCAGGTATGCGCGTCGATCCGCAACGGACCGCGCACGCGTTCGTGGAAGCGCACCGGCAGCAGGTATCCGGCCACGTCGCGATATTCGAGGAAGGTGGTGTCGACATGCGCGCCGAGCGTGGTCTCGAAGCCGTTGAGGCTCATGTGGATGCGGAACAGCCGGGCGGTGTCGCGATCGACCCAGATCACCACGTCGTCGGCGGCCGATTCGCCGAAGCCGCGGCGCACCGTGGCGCGCAGGCGGTAATAGCCGCGGCCTTTCTCGTCCGCATCGGCCAGCCGGCGCCAGGACGACGCGCGGTCGAGGAAGAAGCTTGGGCCGAAATGGAACATGCGGAACGCATCGTTGGTCATCGCGGTGGCGCGCAGCTTTACCGGATCGGTTTCGCGCACGCCGTTGTAGAACACCGCCAGCCAGGCGCCGCTGCGCACCACCTGCTTGCTGCCGTCGGGGCCGGTGTGCTGGATGGCGTACAGACCATCGCTCGGCCGGTAGCGCTCCTGCGAGCGGATGCGGTAGCCGCTGTCGCTGACCACCGGCTGGATCTTCTGGATCAGCGCGTACCAGCGGCCGTCGGTGGAAAGATTGATGTCGCCGGGATAACGGCGCAGATCGCCGCCGTGCGCGGCCAGCGTGCGCGCGAAGATCGCATCGCCGCTCAGGCCGTCGGCGAACGCGGTCGCGGGCGGCTCCGGAGGAAAGCGGACGCTGGCGCAGCCGGCCAGGGCCAGGCAGAGCAGCATCAGCGCGAGAACGGAGGAAGACCGGAACGGAGGCATGACGGATCCTGGAGACATCTGCTCAAGAGGTCCATGGTACGAGCGCATGGCCACGGCGGATGCGTCCGACGTAGCGGCCCGACGCACGGCCCGATCCCCGAACCGGAGCAAGGCTGGCGACGCGCAACGACGATGGCGGCGCGAAGGCCGCCATCGTCGTTCCAGTGCCGTTCCATCAGAAAGACGGTTTCAGCACGATGCGCGAACGGCAGGCATCAATTTCCGCATTTGGGGAAACAGCCGCCGCCTTCCACCAGCGGATTGGGCAGATTGGGATTCTTTTCCGGCTGCGCCGTCCTGATCTGCGGCGGACCGGAGATTTCGGCCTTCATGCCCGGATACTCCGGATCGATGAGCATGATGGTTTCGTTGGGGTCGCGCAGCGTTTCCGGGTCGACTTCGATGGCCGTCCAGCCCGCGACCGTGCGCACCGTCGCGTTGCGGATGCGTTCCCAGGCCTTGATGTCCTCTTCGGTGGGCTCGCCCGATCCGGTATCGGCGTCGGGATTCACGTACCACTGATCGATGATGACGCCGTCCTTGTCCTGGCGCAGCCCATGTCCGTCCGCGCCATCGTAGAGGAAGTCGCCGTTGTCGAGCGTGTAGCCGGTGGCGCCATCCTCGTAGTTGTCGATTTTCACGACCTCCGGGAGATCGAGATCCTCGCCCTCGCCCGCACTGATGAGCCGGGCATCCACGCCGCCGACACGGCGCACGGGCGCGTCGTTGTCGTCGTGGCCGAGGACCAGGCTCAGGCCATCGAATTCCGCATCGAAGCCATGCTCGGCCAACAGCTCGGAATCCAGACCCATGCGGGTCAACGCGTCCTTGCGCTCGCCGAGGGGAAACGCCGCCAGCGGCGACTCCGTGCCGCCGCCATGCGCTTCCAGTTCGGCCTGCAATTCGGCCGGATTGACGACGATCCTGCCCACGCCGAACTCGAAGGTCGGCAACATCTGCGCGCCGATCAGGTCGACGATCAGCGATAGGCCCGGGGTGCTCTTCGAATCGTAGGGATCGCTGCCGGCGACGACTTCGTCAGCGTCGTTGTAACCATCGTTGTCGGTGTCGACCACGTTCCATGCGTAATAGCAGGCGGAAAGGTCGCAGATGCGCACGTGGCGAAGTTCCGGATCCGGCGGCGGTTGCCCGGAGGCGGCCTGGACGGACGACGCGAACGACATCGCGCCCAGCGCGGACAGCAGTGCCGAGGTGAGGAGTGTTGTTTTCATGTGATATCCAATGATCGTGGTGCGTCCTCCGGCCGATGCTCCGGCCGGGCCGGTCGCGACATGCGACAGACCTGCGGGAGAACGCCGCGCATCGTCCATGCAGGCCACATCACGCGCGCGCCGGGCGACGTGGGTCACAGTTTCTCCGAAAGTGTCCTGATATTGCGATCTATCGCGTTTGCGGCGCGCGCGTGCGCAGCGCTGCGGAGGAATCGATGCTGCGGCAGCGTCGTTCCACGATGGGAAACGGCACGTCCGTGGCGCAATGCTCCCCGCAGGCACTGGTGTACAGTCTCCGCGCCTATCGCCGGAACGCCCATGCGTCGACTACTCATCGCCACCCTCTGGTTGTTCGCCATCGTTGCGCAGGCGGCCGAACCCGACCGCCGGATCGCGGTGACCATCGACGATCTGCCGTGGCAGCGGATGGCGACGACTTCGCCCGGGGCACTGCGCACCCGCCACGCCGCGCTGCTCGATCAGATGCGACGCGCCGATGTGCCGGTGGTCGGCTTCGTCAACGAGGACAAACTCGAACTCGACGGCGCGATGCAGCCCGAACGCGTGGCGATGCTGGAGGCGTGGCTCGACGACGGCCACGCGCTGGGCAATCACACCTACGGGCATGTGGATGTACACGAAGTCGGCATCCCGGCATTCAAGGACGCGATCCTGCGCGGCGAACGCGTGCTGCGTCCGATGCTGGCGAAACGCGGGCAGGCGCCGCGCTGGTTCCGTCATCCGTATCTGCGCGCCGGCCGCACCGCCGAAGACAAGGCGGCGCTGACGAACTTCCTTGCGGAGCATGGCTACCGGGTCGCGCCGGTCACCGTCGACAACGGCGAGTGGGTCTGGGCCTTCGCCTACGCGCGCGTGCTCGACGGACAGGCGGACACACCGGAACGCGCGGTGCTGCTCGAGCGCCTGCGTCTTGGCTACGTGCCGTACATGCTCAACAAGATCGATTACTACGAGCGGCAATCGCAGGCGCTGCTGGGCTATGCGCTGCCGCAGATCCTGCTGCTGCACGCCAACGAATTGAACGCAGAGGCCTATGCCGAATTGATCGCAGGCATCAAGCGTCGCGGTTATCGCTTCGTCACCCTCGAAGAAGCGATGCGCGACCCGGCCTATGCCCGCGAGGACGGCTACCACGGCCGCTATGGCCCCAGCTGGCTGCATCGCTGGGCGATGGCCGACAGGAAATCCAAGGATTTCTACGCCGGCGAACCGGAAGTGCCGAAGTGGGTGATGGCGCTGGCCGGCGTCGACAGCGAATGACGCGACGGCCGTGACCACCGCCAGCATCGCTTTCGGCCCCTGGAGTACCGTCCTCGCCATCGGCGCGGCGTTCGGGCTGGCGGTGGCGCTGCTGCTCGCGTCCACCCGCAGCAACGCGGCGGCGAACCGGCTGCTGGCGCTGCTGTTGCTGGCGTTCGTGCTGAAGCTGATGCCGTACGTGCTGGGCTTCGCCGGGTTCTACGATGCCTATCCATGGCTGTCGTTCGCGCCGTTCGAACTCGGGCTGGCGGTCGGCCCGCTGCTGTACCTGCACGTGCGCCGGCTGACGTCCGCCGCGTTGCCGCGCGGCTGGGGCTGGCATCTGCTGCCCGCCGCGCTGCAGTTCGCCTATCGCGCGGCGATCTTCGCGCAGCCGCTCGAGGTGAAGGATGCGTGGAACGACGCCGTGCATCGCGACTGGATCGATCCGCTGGAAACCTTCCTGGGACTGCTCTCGTTCGCGGCGTACCTGTGGCTGTCCCTGAGCGCGTACCGCGGCTACCAGCGCTGGCTCGACGCGCACCTGAGCAACCGCGAGGAGTTCCGCATCGTCTGGCTGCGCAATGTTCTGGTCGCGTTCGCGCTGGCCTGGCCGGTGTGGGCGCTGTACGAAGCCGTGAGTCACGGCATCGGCTTCGACTATTACCAGCGCTTTCCGCTGTATCTGTGTTTCACCCTGCTGGTGTTCTATCTCGGGCTGGAAGGCTGGCGGCACGCCGCGACCGTCTATCCGCTGCCTGCGCCGCCGCAGGGCGCGCCGCAGCCGGAACCCGCGGTGCGCGACTGGGCGGCGCAGGGTCGCGACTGGCTGGCGCGTACCGAAGCGGCCGGCTGGTGGCGCGATCCCGAACTGGGGCTGGAGCGTCTCGCCCGGCTTCTGGGCACCAACACCGCGTATCTGTCGCGGGCCCTCAACGAAGGTCTGGGCCTGAACTTCAACGAGGCGATCAACGGCCTGCGCGTCGCCGAGGTCTGCAGACGGTTGCGGGAGGAAGGCGGCGACGGCGACCTGCTGGGCATCGCGTTCGCCGCGGGCTTCAGCGCCAAGACCAGCTTCAACCGCGCGTTCAAGGCCGGCACCGGGCAAACGCCGTCGCAATTCCGGGCGGCTGCGCGCTCCGGAGACGCACGCACCGGGTACGCACGTACCAAAACATAAAAAACCGCCGAAATTTCGCGACCGGAACGACGATGGCGGTCGGCAGCGCGAAGGTGGCGGCCTCTCCCATGCCGGAGGCGCCATGCGCCCGTTCCTCGTTCCCTGCCTCGTCGCCATCGCCCTCGCAGCGTGGCCGTCGCTGGCGCTGCCCGCCCGCGCCGCCGACGCGCCGCCCGCACTCACCGCGCAGCAGGCCCAGCGCGAACTGCGCATCCTCGAACGCGGCCTGACCGATCTGCATGCCGGCCTCTATCGCTATCGCACGCCGGAAGACATCAAAAGCGAGTTCGCCCGCGCGGAGGCCGAAGTCGCCGACGGCAGCGACGCGCTGGAGATGTACCTCATCGCGAGCCGCATCGCCGCCGCAGTGCGCTGCGGGCACACCTGGACCAATCCCGTGAACCAGAGCCCCGCCGTGCAGGCCGCGCTCGCGGCGCTCCCGGCGCTCCCGGCGCGGGTGCGTCTGCTCGGAGAACGCCTGCTCGTCACCGCCAGCGCCGACCCGCGGGTGCCGGCGAACGCCGAGATCCTCGCCATCGACGGACGCACGCCAGCGGCGCTGGTCGCCGAGTTCCTGCCGTACCTGCGCGCCGACGGCGGCAACGACGGCAAGCGCCTCAGCCAGCTCGACAGCGACGAGAACGGCGGCGCGATGGAACGCCTGCTGCCGCTGCTGCATCCGCCGGGCGCCGAGGGGTATCGGGTGCGGCTGCGTGCGGACGACGGCCGCGAAATCGACATCGTCGTGCCCGGCATGTCCACGGCACTGCGCGAACGCAGGCTCGCCGCAGCAGGTGCGGTTCCGGCGGATGCCGCCTGGCGCTTCGACATCGAGGGCGACATCGCCACCCTGACGCTGCCGACGTTCGCGTTCTGGAACGACGACTTCGACTGGCGCGGCTTTCTCGAACGCAGTTTCGCGACGCTGGAAGCGAAGAAGAGCCCCTTCCTCATCCTGGACCTGCGCCGCAACGAAGGCGGCGACAGCGCCATCGGGCGGGCGTTGACCGCGCAACTGCTGACCGCGCCCTACACGCCGCCGGCGACGCGCTCCGAATCGGCTTACGAACGCGCGCCCTACGCACTGGCGCGATTCCTCGACACCTGGGATTTCTCGTTCTTCGACCGCACCGGCCAGGTCGCGCGCGGACCGGGGCGGAACTGGTCGCTTCCGACTGCGGCGCCGCAGCGCATCGAGCCGGTGGCGAAACCTTATCGCGGCTTGGTGGTGGCGCTGACCGGGCCGCGCATGAGTTCCGCCGGCTATCTGGTCGCGCGCGATCTCAAGGCCGCTAGCGCCGCCACGCTGATCGGCAGTGAAACGGGCGGCAACCTGCGCGGGCTCAACGGCGGTCAGCTCGCGTGGCTGGTCCTGCCGACCTCCGGCGTGAGCGTGGACATTCCGCTGCTGGCGCATTTCACGGCGGGCGAACCGCCCGATCGCGGCGTGCTGCCGGATATCGCGGTCCGCACGCGGCTGGAGGACGTGGCCGCGGGCATCGATCCGGACAGGATCGCAGCGGAGCGCTGGTTCGCGGAACGCGCCTACGGGACGCGGCGGCGAGCGGACGGTCGTTGACGGCTCAGGCCGGAACGATCACCGCATCGCCGACCCGCAGCGTGCCCGTGCCGCGCGGAATCAGGTTCATGCCGAAGGTGATGCCGGCCGGCGTGCGTCGATAGTCCTTGAGGCTATTCAGCGGCTCGCCGTCGTCGCGACGAACGCCGCGCAGCGGATCGACCGTGGTGAACACGCAGCGGGTGCAGCGCTTGACCGCATCGAACTCCACATCGCCGATCCGCACGCGCGTCCAGTCGTCCTCGGCGTGTGCGGCGGCATCGGCGATCACCAGATTCGGCCGGAACTGCGCCATCGTCACCGGCGCGCGGCCGGCGTCGGCTAGGCGCGCGTTCAGGCCATCCAGCGCGGCCTGCGAAATCGCCAGCAGCGGATAGCCGTCGGCGAAACTCACTTCATCGTCGGGCTGGGCATAAGCCGGATCGACCGCACGTCGCGCGGCATCGTCCATGTACATCAGGCGCACCGGCCGCTGCAGGAACGCGCTCAGCCAGGCATCGGCGGCCGGATCGGCGCGCTGCGCGTCGACCGTGTCCTTCCAGATCGACACGCGCAGACGCGGGGCGTCGAACGGCGGCGGCGCCACGTCGAGATCGGGCAAACCGGGCGCGGACAGGCGCAGGCCTTCGCCCATCGCCACGGCGCGGATCAGCACCATCTCCGACACCTGTCGCGCGGTGATGAAACCGCAGTCGACGTCGACCGCCAGCCAGCGACGGTCGTGTCGCGGGCCGCGCGGCTGCACGTCGAACGTCTCGACCGCGACGCCCGCGGCCGACTTCAGCGGATACAGATGCAAGGAGGAGAGACGCATGGCGTGGGGTGTCTGCGGAGGGCGCGACGACCGTAACCGAGCATCGGGCGGCCGTCCATCCTCGCCTGAACCAGCAGGCCGGCATGCACCGTGTCCATCTCACCCGATGAGACCCGCAGCGTGCAAAATGGCGCCATGTCATTGACCCGGAAACTCGCGATCCTCGCCGACGCCGCGAAATACGATGCCTCGTGCGCGTCCAGCGGCGGAGAACGCCGGGATTCTCGCGGCACCGGCGGCATCGGCAGCGCCGGCGGCATGGGCATCTGCCATTCGTACACGCCCGACGGCCGCTGCGTCTCGCTGCTGAAGATCCTGCTGACGAATTTCTGCATCTACGACTGCGTCTACTGCGTGAACCGGGTGTCCAGCAACGTGCAGCGCGCACGGTTCGCCACCGACGAAGTCGTGCGGCTGACGCTCGATTTCTACAAGCGCAACTACATCGAAGGGCTGTTCCTTTCCAGCGGCATCATCCGCAGCGGCGATTACACGATGGAGCAGATGGTCGAAGTGGCGCGCAGTCTGCGCGAAGACCACCGCTTCGCCGGCTACATCCATCTCAAGACCATTCCCGAGGCATCGCCCGATCTGCTGGCCGCCGCAGGCCGCTATGCCGACCGTCTCAGCATCAACGTCGAACTGCCCACCGCGGCAGGGTTGGCGAAGCTGGCGCCGGAGAAGACGATGCCCGGCATCCACGCCGCGATGGGCGAACTGCGCTGGCGCATCGACGAGAACCGGGAGGCGCGCAAGCCGCAGGCCGCGACGACGAAACGCCGCGCCAAACCGCCGCGGTTCGCGCCCGCCGGACAGAGCACGCAGATGATTGTCGGCGCCGACGATGCCGACGACCGCAGCATCCTGCACACCTCGCACGGCCTGTACAACGATTACCGCATGCGTCGGGTCTATTACTCGGGCTTCAGCCCGATCCCGGATGCCTCCTCGAAACTGCCGATCAAGCCGCCGCCGCTGCTGCGCGAACACCGGCTCTATCAGGCCGACTGGCTGCTGCGGTTCTACGAGTTCAAGGTCGAGGAGATCGCGCCGAACGCCGCGCAGGGCGGCAGCGGCATGCTCGATCTCGACATCGACCCGAAACTCGCGTGGGCACTGCGGCATCCGCAGCAGTTTCCAGTGGATCTCAACACCGCGCCGCGCGAAACCCTGCTGCGCGTGCCGGGGCTGGGGACGCGCAACGTCGATCGCATCGTGCTGGCGCGGCGCCACGGCAAGCTGCGCATCGCCGACCTCGCGCGGCTGCGCGCGCCGGTGCAGAAAATGCTGCCGTTCGTGCAGCTGCTCGATCACCACCCGCGCAAGCGCCTGGACGATCCGGACGTGCTGCGCGCGCAGCTGGCGCCGAAACCGCGTCAGCAGGATCTGTTCGCGGCATGAGCGCCGCGCCGGTCGGCACCAACTTCCGCGCAGAAGTCGAACCGGCGTGGGATCTGGACGCCTGGCGCGATGCCGCGCGGATCGCGCTGCGCGCTGACCTTGCGCCAGAGAACATCGACTGGACCGGCGATGCGCAGGCCAGCCTGCTGCCGGCAACGCCGCTGTCGGCAGCACAGCCGCGCATTGCGCCGCCGCCGGTGCCCGCACGGCTGTTCGAACTCGCCGATGCGGTGCTGTGCCATCGCGACCCGCAGCGCCATGCGTTGCTGTACCGCATCGCGTGGCGGATCGCGCACGGCGAGAAACATCTGCTGGCGCGCGTGACCGATCCCGATACCCGGCGCGCGTCCGAACTCGCCAAGGCCGTGAGCCGCGACACCCACAAGATGAAGGCCTTCGTGCGCTTCCGCGAAATCCCCGGCGAACACGATGCGTTCATCGCGTGGTTCGAGCCGGAACACTGGATCCTCGATCGCGTCGCGCCGTTCTTCGCGCGCCGCTTCGCCGGCATGCGCTGGGCCATCCTCACGCCGTACCGCAGCGTTGCCTGGGACGGCAGCGCGCTCGCGTTCGCGCCCGGCATGCACCGCAGCGACGCGCCCGCGGACGACGCCCGCGAAGACCTGTGGCGTACGTACTACGCGCACATCTTCAATCCGGCGCGGCTCAACCCGCGAATGATGCGTCAGGAAATGCCGCAGAAATACTGGAAGCATCTGCCTGAGGCGCATTTGCTGCCCGAGCTGATCCGCACCGCGGGGGAGCGGGTGCGCGAGATGCAGGAGCGCGAGGCGCAGGGGCCGAGGCGCAGGATTCCGAAGCGCCGAGCAGAGAGCCGACTTAGTCATAGCGATCTTCCGGACAACAGCTAACTTTTTCCACATAAGAATACGAACGACGGGAGCGCAAGCTCGGAATCATCACCGACTGAATGTCACGGTCACGGCTGTCCAGAACGTTCGCTCAGCCCTTAAGATATCCTGCGTAGCGCACTAGCTTGAAATAGTCCGAGATAATTATTCGTTCCGATGAATGCGCCTGTCTGTTTGCTTCTCCGATGACCTCAGCGGCGATTAAATCCACATCGTACGAAGATGACCTAGCGACATCAGATAATTTCATCCTAGAGATCTTTACATAATCGGCTACAACCGATGACAGGCAGGTCTCGCTACGAATTAGCTTTCCCAACTCATCGTAATGAATGTAGTGTATTTTTTTATCCCGCCTCAGAATCTTGCGACACACTTCTTGCGGACTTCCGCCCTGCTCAAGCTCGTCAAATAGAGCTTGACTCCTCAGGCTAAGTACACAAAGAAAAAACAGATACGTTGTATGAATCACATCGCTGTTGAGTGAGTCACATACACATTCCGCGATTCGGAACGCCTGTTTCTGTGATCGCGGATCCAATTCAAACGAATCGAAAACCCATTCGATTGCATCGTGCTCCGACCTGAGAGGACCAAGCGACTCACTAAGCATCGCAGTAAAGTGCCGTTTCGCACGCACACCATCGAAAAATTCCAGCAATGCCGCCACGAGATTTCGAGCCCCGGCCTGAGGTAATTCAATCGATTGATCGAAGAATCTCTTCAGATAAAGCTCTGAATCGAAAGACTGCCCGTAGACCGCACCAACCGAATGACGCAGCTGCGACAGGTTGGTCGAGACTATGAAGCACACCTTGTCCATTCCAAAGATGTGCTTGACCTCTTCCAGCATGGAAATGGCATAAGTAGGCCTACAACGATCAAGCTCGTCGATAAATACGAACAACGGCGGCTTGGCATTCGCTTCGCGCTCAATCAGACCAATCAGCTGGACAAGTGAATTCTTGAATTCGCGAACATTCGATTTTCTCTGTAGATGCTCTTCTAAGGAAACTTCGAAGACTTTATCTAATGCATCGTCAGCTGAAGTCTTCACATCCATCAACGACTTCGTGGAAGAGACCGCACTGCCATTAAAAATATCTTCAATACCAGAGCCTATCGCCTTCTTGAGAAGGCCGGACGCTACCACCTTTGCCGCTGGCATCACGCTCCTTCTAAGTTTCCTAGCGGCAGTCACGACAAGGTCCGTGGCCGTCTTCTTCACTGCCTCCATTTTCGACAACTTTTGGATCCAAGCGTCCATTTCCTTATTAATTTCGGCCATGAGCGCGACTGCAGCTTCTTCGCCGATGTCGTTTTCCCATGCATCAAAGAACACAACAGGATGACCACACTGCCTGAGGTCTTCTACCCATCGCTGCACGAAAAAGCTTTTGCCAGCGCCCCAGTTCGCGTCAAGCGCGACAGTCCAACCGCGCTGCCCTTGCTTAGCGGAAATCGACGCTGTACGCGCAACTAGCGTACGAGTGAGAAAGCCAGCGAAATCCTTCCTATCGAGCAGGTCGTCTGCCCAGACATCCTTTTCAGCCATGGACTCATCTCCTTTGATGCGTGGCGGCAAGCCCGCCATTTGATAATCAGGCTAAATAACCCCCATCCACTGCCAGACATGTGCCAGTGACATAACCCGCCGCAGGCGAACACAGGAACAGCACCGCCGGCGAGATCTCGTCCGGCTGCGCGCTGCGGCCCATGGGAATGAGTTGCGACATCATGCCCATCAGCTTCGGATTGGATGTGATCGACGACGCGAACTTGGTGTCGGTGAGTCCCGGCAGCACCGCGTTGACGCGGATGCCCTGGCCCGCGAGTTCCTTGGCGAAGCCCTCGGTCATGTTGACGATGCCCGCCTTGGTCATCGAATACACGCCCTGCCCGGCCGCGGGCCGCTTCGCGTTGACCGAAGCGATGTTGACGATGCTACCGGCGCCCTTGGCTTTCATGCGTCGCGCGGCCTGCACCGTGGTCCAGAAATAGCCGCGCAGATTCACGTCGACGGTTTTCTGGTAGCTGCCCAGATCCATGTCGATCATCGGGCCGAAATACGGATTGGTGGCGGCGTTGTTGATCAGCACATCGGGCGCCTTTCCGGCCGCGTCGAGCGTGACGAACAGGGCTTCGATCGCGTCCGGATCGCCGACGTGCAGCGCATGCGCTTCGGCGGAGCCGCCGGCGGTGCGGATCGCGGCCGCGACGGTGTCGCAGGCCTCGACATTGCGCGAGGTGCAGACGACGTGCGCGCCGTGGGCGGCGAGCGTATGGGCGATGGCTTCGCCGATGCCGCGCGATGCGCCGCTGACCAGTGCGATCTTGCCGGTGAGGTCGAACAGGGGGTCGGATATGGACATGGAAGGCCACGAATCAGGAGTGAAAGGACGGCACGCGCGAGGCGGCTTGCTATGCTGTCGAGACTAGCACAGCAAGGACGGAACACATGGACAGCAGACGACGCGTACTGATCACCGGCGCCGGCAGCGGATTGGGCCTTGCCCTGGCGCATCGCTACGCGCGCAGCGGCGCGCGCGTGGCCTGCGTCGACCTGATCGCCGAGCGCGCCGAAGCCGCCGCCGCGGCATTGCCGGGCAGCGGCCATCTTGCGCAGGTCGTGGATGTCGGCGACGACGCTTCGATGCAGGCGCTGCACGATCGCATCCAGCGCGAATGGGGCAGCGTGGATGTGCTGATCAACAACGCCGGCATCGCCTCGGTCGGCGCGATGGTCGAGACCACCATGGAAGAGTGGCGGAAGATCATCGACATCGATCTGCTGGGCGTGGTCCGCGGCTGTCGCCTCTTTCTGCCAGCCATGCTCGCAGCGCGCAAGGGCCAAGTCATCAACACCGCGAGTTTCGCGGGACTGGCCGGCGCGCCGGGCATGATGAGCTACGGCGTGGCGAAAGCCGGCGTGGTGGCGCTATCGGAACAGTTGCGCGCCGAGACCCACGGCAGCCGCGTCGGCGTGAGCGTGATCTGCCCGGCGTTCTTCCGCACCAATCTGCTGGAAACCGCGTTCGCCAGCGACAAGATCAAGGCGAAGGTCATCAAACTGATGGACACCTCGCCAGATACGCTGGACGGCGTCGCCGACAAGATCTTCGCCGCGGCGGAGCGCGGCGAATTCATGATCATTCCGACCAAGCGCGAGCCGATGCGGTGGCGGATCAAGCGGTGGCTGCCGGGGTTCTATTTCCGGATGTTATTGAAAATTGCGAAACGACGTTCTCAGTGATGACGCGAGTCCGGCGTCGCCTTCGATGGCGGCGCCGGACGTTCAGTCCCCAAGACTATCCTCAACCCGGAAAACCGCCGCTCTCCCAGCCGCGGGTGTCGAACCACGGCGGCGGCCCAGGCGGCCATGGCGACGGCGGGAATGGGCGTGGAGGCCAAGGATAGGGCCAGCCGCGCGGCGGAAGCGGCCAACGCGGCCAGCGCGGCGGGAACAGATCCGGCGGCAGCGGCGTGTAACTCTGCGGCATATCGAACAGCGAATCCGTTCCCATCGTCGTGAAAGCGTTCGCTGCGGCTGCGCTCACCAAATGCCGTTCGACGGTATCGATCGCTTCCAATGCTTCGTACAGCACACGGCCGTATCCCGCATCGTTCTTCGCCGCGTTCACCGCCTGCGCGGTTTCGCCCAGCTCCTTTGCGCAGATCGCGACCGCCGCTTCGGGCATCGTCACGCTACCGCGCCGCAACGCGATCGCCAGATTCCTCAGCGTCAAGCCAGCCATCGCCAATCGCCGCTGGAGCTTCGTATCCGACGCCTTGACCGCCACGGACGACACCGCGGTGGAAGCGTCTTCCAGCAATTGCACCAGATCGTTCATCGCCAGTTCTCCTGTAGATTGCCGAAAATTTCAACGTGGCGCGGCCGGCGATGCATATCGGCGGGCTCCGCCGGCCGCGGATCTCAGAACGCCGCAATCAGGCCGAGATAGAGCTTGATGGCGCGCATCAGATTCTGCCGTTGCAGCTTGATCAGCTTCTGCTTCTGCGCCTTGCTCAGGCGGCCGTCGATCAAGCCGAGGAATTCGCGGTGCGACTGCTGCGCAGCCTGCATCACGCCCGCGGCGGGAGAGCCGCACAATTCCTTCTCGCTGTAGCGGACGTCAGCGGGCGCTTTGTCGCTCGCGCCTTCTTCGCACTGGGCGATGCGGTCCACCTCGTCGACGCCCAGATAATGGAGTTCGATGAACTCCCTCCGGGCATCCGCGCTCTGGATGTCCGAGATGCCCGCATCCGACGCGTTGCCCGCCACATCCAGAATTGCGCGCATCGACGCCTGGGTATCGTTTGCAAGGCTCTTGTCTCGCTTCAGCGCGTCGACGATCTGCTGGAACGCCGATTCCGCGCCCTGTCTCTTTTCCGCAACGATGGCGCGGATCGCCCTGGCGCTCTTGTGTTCCTTCGACAGTTCCTCCACCAATCCGACGAGATCGCCGATGGCTGTGGTGCGATCGTCGGCCATGGCCTGCATGCCGAACACGGTCAGCAGCGTGTTCAAATCGGCCGCGGCGGCGGCGAAGTCCTTGCTTGCATCGAGCGTCGGATCACCCGCCGCTTTGGCAAGCGCGCCCAAATAGCTTTCGATGAACTTCAGCGCGGCGTACTGGCCGGCGAAATCGGCACGCGACAGATCGAACGACGGCTGCTTGCCCGGAGACGACGCACTCTTCGAGCACAGCCCGCCGGCGCCGCCATCTAGGCGGAAATAGCTTGGCTTGACGGATGCAGGCGTACACGTCCGGTCGAGCTGGTGCAGGGTCGCCCACAGTTCACGATCATTGCGGATCTGGCGCTCGTAGAATTCGCGTCCTTCGGCGTTCGACTTTTTCGCGGCAGCCGCGAAAGCCTGAGTTTCTTGCCGCAGCAGCTTGTCGTGCGCGCAACCGGCCAAGATGAGCGCCGAGAATACAAGCGCGGCTGGAAATGATGTTCGGAACATGTCGCCTCCCTGTCTGCGTATCGCATCGTGGGAAGCTTTATCGCATGCGGTTTCCGGCGTTGCGGCATCAGTCCGGGATGTTCCGGGTATCTTGCGGGAAAGAGATCTGGCGAAGACTCAACGCCGCTCTTTCATCGCCATCACAACACCAAGCCCCGCAAGCAGCGACACCGCCGCAGTGCCGCCATAGCTGAGCAGCGGCATCGGGACGCCGACCACCGGCAGCAGGCCGGAGATCATGCCGGCATTGACGATCACGTAGACCGAGAACGCGAGGCCC
Organism: Pseudomonadota bacterium; assembly: GCA_040386495.1. GTDB lineage: Bacteria > Pseudomonadota > Gammaproteobacteria > Xanthomonadales > Xanthomonadaceae > Lysobacter_I. The sequence continues at coordinate 68,220 of JAZKFJ010000026.1, read as the reverse complement.
AGCGCGCCGGCGAGCAGGCGCGAGTAGGTGTCGCGGGCTTCGCTGGCGATCCACAGGCAGCGGCCGACGACGAACATGTACAGCGCGAGGGTGATGCTGACGCCGACCCATCCGAATTCTTCGGACAGCACCGCGAAGATGAAGTCGGTGGTGTGTTCGGGCAGGTAGTCGAGATGCGACTGCGTGCCCTGGCCCCAGCCCTGGCCGGTCCAGTTGCCGGAGCCGATCGCGATTTTCGACTGGATGATGTTCCAGCCGGTGCCCAGCGGATCGGACTCCGGATCGAGGAAGGTGCGGATGCGGTCTTTCTGATACGGGCGCAGGAACCAGAACCACGCCACGGGCGCGGCGGCGGCGACGCTGACGCCGGCAGCGATGAACCATCGCCACGGCAGACCGGCGAGAAACAGCGCGAAACACCCGCTTGCGGCGACCAGCATCGCGGTGCCGAAGTCGGGCTGCAGCAGGATCAGCAGCGTCGGCACGGCGACGATGCCGCCGGCGATGAGCACGGTGGCGAAGCGCGGCGGCAACCGCTGCTGGTGCAGGTACCACGCCGCCATCATCGGCAGGCTGAGTTTGAGCAGTTCGGCCGGCTGGAAATAGAACACGCCGAGATTGATCCAGTGGTTGCCGTGCTTGCCGTCGCCGATGAACAACACAGCGACCAGCGGCAGCAGCGATCCCGCGAACACCAGCGGCGTGATGCTGCGCAACTGCGTGGGCGAGACCCGCGACAGCAGCCACAGCGCGCCGAGGCCGACGCCGTAACGCGCGCCCTGCGCCATCACCAGTCGCGGACTTTCGTTGCTGGCGCTGTACAGCACCGCCAGACCGATCCCCATCAGCGCCAACAGCGCCGCCAGCAGCGGCAGATCGAGGGTGCGCGTGAAGCGCAGGAACAGACCCAGCAGCCAGCGGACGAAGGCGCTCATCGCACCGGCTCCTGTACGGCCGGCATTGCCGGTGTCGCAGTGCCGGCGGTCGCGCCGGTGCTGGCGCTGCTGCTGGACACGACATTCGCGAACGGGTTGGCGGCGAGTTCGGCTTCCAGCACTTTCGGATCGGGCTCCGGCATCTTGCCCAGCAGCCAAGCGTCGAGGATCTTGCGCGCGATCGGCGCGGCGGTGCTGGCGCCGTAGCCGCCGCCTTCCACCACCACCGCGAGTGCGATGGTCGGGTTTTCGGCGGGCGCGTAGCCGATGAACAGCGCGCGATGACGCAGGTGCATCGGCAGGTTGCGCGGGTTGACGCTGACATTTCCGCGGCGGCTGACGACCTGCGCGGTGCCGGTCTTGCCGGCGATGAGATACGGCGCGCCGACGCTGATCACCCGCGCGGTGCCGCCGGGACCATGCACGGTGCGGATCATGCCTTCGCGGATCACCTGCAGATTCGCGGCGTTGCGGCTGATCGCGCGCGGTGCCGGTTGTTCCACCATCTCCCAAGGCTTGTCGAAATCGGTGCGCCGCGCGCTGACCAGATGCGGACGGCGCATCAGGCCGTTCGCGGCGAGCGCGGCGGTGCTCTGCGCGAGCTGCAGGGGCGTGGCTTTCCAGAAGCCCTGACCGATGCTGGAGATGATGGTGTCGCCGGGATACCACGGGCCCTGCTTTTTCGCGTTCTTTTCCTTCCATTCCGGCGAGGGGAGGATGCCGCCGGTTTCGCCGGCCAGATCGATGCCGGTCGGCGCGCCGAAGCCGTACAGCGACAGGTACTCGTCGAACTTGCGGATGCCCATGTCCAGCGACAGCCGGTAGTAGTAGGTATTCACCGAATCGCCGATCGCCTTGCGCGCATCGGTCCAGCCGTGGCCGCCGCCGTGCGAATCGCGGTAGCCGCGCCTCTGCCCGGCGATGCGGAATTCGCCGGTCGACAACACCTTGTCGTCGGGCGTGCGCAGGCCGCTGTCGAGCCCGGCGAGCGTGATCAGCGGCTTGAGCGTGGAGCCGGGCGCGACGCCGCCCAGCACGTTGCGATTGAACAACGGCCGCGCCGGGTCGTCCATGAATCTGCGGTAGTCGGTATGCGAGATGCCGTTGACGAACAGATTGGGGTCGTAGGTCGGCAGGCTCACCATGGCCAGCACTTCGCCGGTGCGCGGATCGATCGCGACCGCCGAGCCGGTGAGCTCGCCGAACGCGATGCTGGCGGCGCGCTGCACGTCGGCATCGATGCTCAGGCGCAGGTCGGCGCCGGGCGTGGCGGGAATGCGGCCGAGGCTGCCGATGACGCGGCCTTCGACATTGGTCTCGATCTGCTCGTAACCGATCGCGCCGCGCAGGCTGTCGTCGTAGAAACGTTCGATGCCGGACTTGCCGGTATGGCTGAACGCAGCGGTGCCTTCGCCGAGTTTCTCGATGTCCTGCTTGTCGACGCGACCGACATAGCCGATGACGTGGCCGAACAGGTCGCCATACGGATAACGGCGGGTTAGATACGGCACCAGTTCCACGCCGGGATAACGCCAGCGGTCGACCGCGAAGCGCGCGGCTTCCTCGTCGTCGATGCGCAGGCGCAGGGTCACCGGCAGGAAGCTGCGGGTGACGCGGCGGGTGTCGTTGAAGCGCGCGATGTCCTCGGGCGCGAGCGCGATGATCTTCGACAGCGATGCGACCACTGCGTCGACGTCGCCGGCCTCGGCCGGCACCACGTCGAGACGATACGCCGGTACGTTGTCGGCCAGCACCCGGCCCTTGCGGTCGTAGATCAGGCCGCGGGCCGGCACTTCCGGCCGCTGTTTCACGCGGTTGTCCTGCGAACGCTTGGCGTAGTCGGTGTGGTCCAGCACCTGCAGCTTGAAATACCACGCCGCAAGACCGCACAGCGCGAACGCCACCGCGAGGAACCCCAGCGCGGCGCGGCTGCGGAACTGCTCGGCTTCCTGCGCGGAATTCCTGACGTACTGACGGCGCATGGGCTCAGAGCCTGTTCATGATCTCTCCATGCCTCG
>JAZKFJ010000026.1:0-65257 GCA_040386495.1 Pseudomonadota bacterium | reverse complement strand
TCGCGCCGGTCCTGCCGGGGCGCGATGCATGGAAGAGAGAGAGGGAATGGCGCGATCCATGACCGAACGATGACGCCGCACCGCGCCCCGGCAGGACCGGCCCTTCGGGTTGTGCCGCAGTGGCCCGTTGGGAGCCGTGCGCCGCTTGACTTGACCACCAGTCAAGCACTGCGCGACGCCCAATTCCAAGCGCAATTCCTGAGGGCCACTGCGACACAACGCGAGGCATGGAGAGATCATGAACAGGCTCTCAGCCCGAGTGCTTGCGGCCCACGCGCAAGCCGTCCAGCAGCACGAACAGCGGCGGCCACAGCGCGGCGCCGATCAGCGGGGTCCACCAGTGCATCCAGCCGCGGATGGGCTGGCCGAGCACGAAATGCGCGGCGGTGACGATGATCTGATCGTTCAGCAACAGGCCGCCGATGGCCAGCGCCTGCTGCGCCATCGGATAGAAGCGCAGCTGCGGCCGGAAGCGCTGCAGGATGAAAGTGATGACCGTGAGCCGCAGCGCCTGCTCGCCCAGCACGCTGCCGAAGGCGACATCCGCGAGCAGGCCGACGGAGAACGCCAGGCCCAGGCCGACGCGCTCGTGGTCTTCCAGCAGCCAGTAGGCCAGCACCAGCGCCAGCCAGTACGGGCGCAGCGGCTGCAGCATCGCCGGCAACGGCAGCAGGCCGAGCAGCAGCGCGACGAAGAGGCTTGCCGGAAACAGCCAGGGGCGGCGCGTGCGGCTCATCGGGCGGGCGCCTGCGGCGACGCCGCTGCGGCAGCCGGGAGCGCCTGCGGGCCGAGCGGGGCCGGCTCTGCGGGCGCAGGCTGCGCGGGCGACACCGCGGATTGAGTAGGCCGCAACAGCAGCACATCGCGGCCGCGATCCAGCCGCGCCGCGGGCTTGAGGTCGCCGACCAGGAAGGCGCGGCTCTCGTCGCGGCGCAGCGCGGTGATGGTGCCGACCGGGAAGCCCGGCGGGAAGCGCCCGCCCAGCCCGGAAGTGACGATGCGGTCGCCGACCTTCACGTCGCTGGACGTCGGCACGTTGGCGAGTTCGAGGCGATCGCCGCGACCGTAGGCGACCAGGCGGATGCCGTTGCGCGACACCGCCACCGGCACCGCGTGGTCGGGATCGGTCAACAACAGCACGGTCGCGGTGGACGGGCGCACATCGATCACCTGACCGATCAGGCCGCCGGCATCGATCGCCGCCTGGCCCATGGTCACGCCCTGATCGGCGCCGATATCCAGGATCACGCGCTGGCGGGTGGGATCGAGGGCGATGTCGAGGATCGGCGCCAGCTGTACGTCCAGCCCGCCCTGTTCCACCGCGCCCAGCAGGCCGCGCAGACGCGCGTTTTCGGCGGCCGCCGCCTGCAGCCGCGCGATGCGCGCGCCGCTGATCAGTAGGGCATTGCGCAGGGTTTCGTTGTCCTTCGCCAGCCGCGCGCGGGTTGAGGCGTCGTCGCGCACGGTGTCGCCGAGCTTCGCCGGCAGCCCGGCCAAGCGCCACAGCGGCTGCACGAGCACTTCGACCTGCGCGCGGATCGCGGTCAGCCAGCCGCCGCGGTGATCCATCACCATCAGCGCGATCGCCAGCGACAGCGCGAGCAGCAACCGCAAGGTGCCCGCGATCTCGTCGGAGCGTTGTGCGGAAGGGCCGGCGTAGGGAGGCACGTCAGGGAGTTCGGTCTGGGATTTCGCGAAAGATCAGGAGGGCGAACGCCCGGTCCGGGAACGGGCCGGCCCTTCTCCGCCCCTTGCGCATCGCGCAGGGGGCGGTCGGGAGGGGGTTGAAAGCAGAAAGCTTACCCCTCCCCAGCCCTCCCCTTCGCCATGGCGAAAGGGAGGGAGTACAGCAGTCATTCCGGGGAGAAGAACTCGTTGCCGTGCATGTCGACCAGTTCCAGCGCACGGCCGCCGCCGCGGGCGACGCAAGTCAGCGGATCGTCGGCGACCTGCACGTGCAGGCCGGTTTCCTCGCTGATCAGCTTGTCCAGATCGCGCAGCAGCGCGCCGCCGCCGGTGAGCACGATGCCGCGTTCGGCGACGTCCGCGCAGAGTTCCGGCGGGGTCTGTTCCAGCGCCAGCTTGACCGCGCTGGTGATGCCGCCCAGCGGCTCGCGCAGCGCGTCCAGGACTTCGTTGGAGTTGAGCTTGATCATGCGCGGCACGCCTTCGGCGAGGTTGCGGCCGGAGACTTCCATTTCCATGACCGTGGCCTGCGGATAGGCGCAGCCGATCGTCAACTTGATGCGCTCGGCGGTGGCTTCGCCGATCAGGGTGCCGTGGGCACGGCGCACGTAATTGATGATCGATTCGTCGAAACGGTCGCCGCCGATGCGCACCGACTGGGCGTAGACGATGCCGTTGAGCGCGATGACCGCGATCTCGGTGGTGCCGCCGCCGACGTCGATGACCATCGAGCCGCGGGCTTCGGTCACCGGCAGGCCGGCGCCGATCGCGGCCGCCATCGGTTCCTCGATCAGATACACCTCGCGGGCGCCGGCTTCCTCGGCCGATTCCTTGATCGCACGGCGCTCGACATTCGTCGAACCGCAAGGCACGCACACCAGCACGCGCGGGCTGGGCTTGAGGAAGCGCGATTTGTGGACCTTGCGGATGAAGTGCTTGAGCATTTCCTCGGTGTACGTGAAGTCGGCGATCACGCCGTCCTTCATGGGACGCACCGTGGTGATATGGCCGGGGGTGCGGCCGAGCATCTGCTTGGCCTCGCTGCCGACCGCCGCAACCGTGCGGTTGCCGCCGCCGACGCGATCGTGGCGCACCGCGACCACCGAAGGTTCGTTCAGGACGATGCCCTGGCCGCGGACGAAGATGAGGGTATTGGCCGTGCCCAGATCGATGGACAGGTCGTTGGAAAACATGCCGCGGAACTTTTTGAACATCGGGAAGCGTGCCGGTGGGGGAGCGTTACGGAGGGTGCCGGGGGGCCAGAGGCGCAAAAACCGCCGGGAAAAACTGCCGGATCATCGCGAAAGCAGTCCTTGGCGTCGCGGCGGTTGCAGCAGCCCGTTAGGGTAACAAAAAACAGGTTCCACAGCGGGAACGACCTGCGTAAAACACGCATCTTCCGCAACGCGACCGCGTGAGCACGGCCACCGGCCGGCAGCCCACCGGCCCTGCGCCGCGAGCGTGGCGGATCGACGCCCCTGCGGACGTGATGCTGGTCTCGCTGCGGGCCAACGGCTACCCTATCGAGCTATTTCCCGGAAGAAGACACGACACGATGGCTGCCCTGATCTGCGGTTCGTTGGCCTACGACACCATCATGGTGTTCCCCGACCAGTTCAAGAACCACATCCTGCCGGACAAGGTCCACATCCTGAACGTGTCGTTCCTGGTGCCGCGGATGCGCCGCGAATTCGGCGGCTGCGCCGGCAATATCGCCTACAACCTCAAGCTGCTGGGCGGCGACCCGATCCCCATGGCCACCGTCGGCCAGGACTTCGGCCCGTACCGCGAGTGGTTCGCGGAAATGGGCATTCCGCTGGATCAGGTGAAGGAAATCCCGGAACTGTTCACGCCGCAGGCGTTCATCACTACCGACCACGACAACAACCAGATCACCGCCTTCCACCCGGGCGCGATGATGCGGTCGTACGAAAACCACGTGCGCAACGTGCCGAACGTGAGCTTCGGCATCGTCAGCCCCGACGGCCGCGACGGCATGCTGCAGAACTCGAAGGAATTCGCCGAGGCCGGCATTCCCTTCATTTTCGATCCGGGCCAGGCCATGCCGCTGTTCAACGGCGAAGAGCTGCGCGCCTTCATCGAACAGGCCGACTACGTGACCGTCAACGACTACGAGTCGAGCCTGCTGCAGGAACGCACCGGCTGGAGCGAGGACGTCATCGCCGGCAAAGTGAAGGCCTATATCGCCACCCAGGGCCCGCGCGGCGCGCGGATCTTCACCGGCGGCAAGACCTTCGACGTTCCGCCGGCCCATGAGCGCCGGGTCACCGATCCCACCGGCTGTGGCGACGCATTCCGCGCAGGCCTGATCTTCGGCATCGAGAAAGGCTACGACTGGCCGACCATCGGCCGCATCGGCAACCTGATGGGCGCGCTGAAGGTCGAACACCCCGGCACCCAGAACCAGCGTTTCGACTACGCCGAGTTCGCCGAACAGTTCAGCCAGCAATTCGGTTACGCGCTGTAATCGGCCCAAGCAGACCCCCAACTGCGAAGACATCGGGGCCGTGCCCACGGCTGACGAAAACGAAGCGGTTGCGTATCGGAAACAGCGGCCTGAAAGCCTCGACCATCGCAACCGGCTAACCTGCGCGTTCCCCCCCCGCCCACTGGAACCCGCCCATGTCCATCGCCTACTGGTGCATCCTCATCGCCGCCGTCCTGCCCTACGTCTGGATCGGGGTCGGCAAATCCGCGGTCCGCGGTTACGACAACCGCGATCCGCGCGGCTGGGTGGCGAAACAGACCAACCCGCGGACCCACCGCGCCTATGCCGCGCATCTGAACGCCTTCGAGGCCTTCGCGCCGTTCGCGGCCGGGGTGTTGATGGCGCAGGCCGCAGGCGTCGATCCCGGACGCATCACCGCACTGGCGGTGGCCTTCATCGCCTGCCGCGTCCTGCACGGCGTGTTCTATCTCGCCGACAAGCACTTGCTGCGTTCGCTGATCTGGGCGATCGGCATCGGCTGCGTGGTGGCGTTGATGGTCCAGGCCGCGCTGCGGGTGGGTTGAGCTGGGCGCGAGGCTAAGGATACGAAAAGCAAAAAGCGCCGAAAGGCGCTTTTTTATCGATTTTGTGCAGGAGGGGCTTTAGCCCTGATCACAATCCGGAAGGATCTTCTGCAAACAGCTCGGGCCTGAAGGCCCTCCTACGAATCGGGGCTGGAGGCCTCCTACGGATGGATTTCGAGGCCCGCGCACTTTTCGGACGCACAAAAAAAGAGCGCGCACATATAGTGCGCGCTCCCGGAGAAGATCATCCTGACGTCACCCGTGCAGGTGCGTTCCCCCCCTTGCAACCTCCGTATTGCAGCCAGCGTCCCTACCGGCTGGAGAGAGAATACCGATGTGATTTCTGCTGTGAAGATGGGGGGTATGCGGAAAACAGCCAATCCCGGTGAGCGGACTTCAGGAAAGCGCGCTATCTGCCTGATTCTCATGCTATCAATAGTGGCATGCTACCGAAAGCAGACAAAGTGATGACAACATTGATAGCAGGGTGAGTGTCGATAGCAATTTCGATATCCTCATCGGAAGTGTTTCGTCATGGCCGAATTCACTCCTTTTGCGTGAAATGGATCACAGAAAAATGAACTCCCAGAACAGAATTCGATTGGCGCGACGCCATTCCGGCCTTTCGCAGGCGAAATTGGCCGAGGCGATCGGCGTTCAGCGCAGTGCAGTCAGCCACTGGGAGTCGCCCCAGGGCAAGAATCCCAGCGTCGATCACCTGCGTTCGCTGGCGATGGTCGCCGGGGTGACCTTCGAATGGCTGGCGACCGGTCGCGGCAAGATGCAGCTGTCCGAGGACGCGATGCTGGATTCGGTGTCGGCGGCCGACGCGATCCTGGTCGAAGACATGCTGGAGCTGCGGTTGATACAGGGGTTCCGGGAGGCCTCGCCGCGCACGCGCATCGCGCTGGTGGAAATCGTCGAAGAGCTCACTGCGAAGCGTTTGGGCCGAAGCCGCCCCAAGCGGCCTTCGTTGGGAAATGAGTGACGTCAGCCGGGAGACGCGGCTCCAGCGGCCCGCTCGCCGCCGATCAGATCGGAACTGTCAGATCGGAACTGATCGTTGCGGAGGCTGTCCGAGCCTCATTCCTCGCCCCGCTTCATCTCTGTCCTACACTGGCCCGCTGCGGCCCCTGCAGACACCCGCGCCCGGACTGATCGCCATGCCCCCATTCCCACGACGCCTCCTTTTTTCGCTGGCGTCACTGCTGCTCTCCGCTGCATTGCCCGTCGCCGCCGCGATCGACGAATCCGATCTGCTGCCGGTCGATCAGGCCTATGTGCTCAGCGCCGAAGCCACCGCGGCGGACACCGTGCGGATCCGCTGGAAGATCGCCGATGGCTACTATCTGTACCGCCATCGCACCAGCGTGCAGACGGCCACGCCCGGCGCGCGCAGCGGGGCGCTGACGCTGCCCAAGGGCGAGCCGCACGAGGACGAATTCTTCGGCAAGACCGAAACCTATCGCGACGAACTGGTCGCCACCCTGCCGAATATCGTCGGCGCGGGCGGCACCGTTGCGCTGAAGATCAAATATCAGGGCTGCGCCGACGCCGGCATCTGCTATCCGCCGCAGACACGCACGCTGTCGGTGAAACTGCCCTCGGCTTCGGCTTCTAGTAGTTCCGCCTCGGCAGCGGTCGCGGACAGCGGCGGGTTCAATCCGCTTGCGTCGCGCGCGGGCGCATCCGGCGCCAACCCGCTCGGCAGCGTGTTCGGCAACACCGGCAAGGCCGCGCCGCTGCCGGAGGAACAGGCCTTCGCGTTCGACGCCATCGTCGGCGACGGCAACACCCTGCTGCTGCGCTTCACGCCGGCGCCGGGCTACTACCTGTATCGCGACCGCAGCACCTTCCGGCTCGACGCCGACGGCATCGCGCCGGGCATGCCGCAATGGCCGAAAGGGGTATCGCATCGCGACGAGCATTTCGGCGAAGTCATCGTTTATTTCTCGCCGGTCGACCTGAAGCTGCCGCTGAATCGCACCCGCGCCGAGGCGCAGGCGGTGACGCTGCGCGCGACCTTCCAGGGCTGCCAGAACGACGGCATCTGCTATCCGCCGATGACGCGCACGGTGAAGATCGCGCTGCCCAAGGGCGAAGTGACGCAGGCGCCGACGACCGAAGCCGCGACGAGAGCGCCCGCGATCGACGACAGCAGCGCCGCGACGACCGCAGCCGCCGCGCCCGTCGCTACCGGCACCGCGGACGCCTCCACCGCCGCAGCCCCGGACGCACCGCCCGTGGTGGCGGGTACCACCAATGCCGGGTTGCCCGAACCCACCGATACGCGTTCGACCGAAACCCTGTTCTCGGCGCTGCTGCTGGCGCTGCTGGGCGGCCTGATCCTCAATCTCATGCCCTGCGTGCTGCCGGTGCTGTCGCTGAAGGCGCTGGGTCTGGCCGGCAGCGGCGAAAGCCCGCAGCACGCCCGCGCGCACGCGCTCTGGTACACCACGGGCGTGCTGGTCAGCTTCGTCGCGCTGGGCGGGCTGGCGCTGGCGCTGCGCGAGGCGGGCCAGGCGCTGGGCTGGGGCTTCCAGCTGCAGCAGCCGCTGGTGGTGGCCGCGCTGGGCCTGCTGATGTTCGGCTTCGGCCTGAGCCTGTCCGGCGTCTGGCACGTCGGCGGACGCTGGACCGGCGTGGGCCATCGTCTGGCCAGCCGCAGCGGCGCGGCCGGCGATTTCTTCACCGGCGTGCTCGCGGTGGTGGTGGCCGCGCCCTGCACCGCGCCGTTCATGGCCCCGGCGCTGGGCTGGGCCTTCGCCGCGCCCACCGCGTCCGCGCTGCTGGTCTTCGCCTTCCTCGGCCTGGGTCTGGCGCTGCCGTTCCTGCTGATCGGCTTCGTGCCCGGACTGGCGCAGCGCCTGCCCAAACCCGGCGCGTGGATGGAAACCTTCAAACAGCTGCTCGCGTTCCCGATGTACCTCACCGCGATCTGGCTGGTGTGGGTGCTGGCGAAACAGCGCGGCGCCGACGCGGTCGGCTGGTGGGCGCTGGCCGCACTGGCGCTGGCGTTGGCCGCATGGGCCTGGACGCATGCGCGCATGCGCGGCACCCGCTGGGGCCAGGTCGTCGCGATCGTCGCCCTGCTGGCGGCGCTGTTCCCGCTCTGGTCGATCTCGAAACTCTCCGCCGCCGACGCCGCGCAGGTGCAACTGCCCGCCGACTCGCGCGCGGTGCCGTTTTCCGAACAACGTCTGGCCGACCTGCGCAACGCCGGCCGCGTCGTGCTGGTGAACATGACCGCCGACTGGTGCGTCACCTGCAAGGCCAACGAAAGAGCGGTGTTCGCCCGCGACGGTTTCCGCGCAGCGCTCGACGACGCCAACGCCGTCTACATGGTCGGCGACTGGACCGACGTCGATCCTGCGATCACGAAGTATCTGCAGCGCTACAAGGCCGTCGGCGTGCCGCTGTATGTGGTGTATCCGCGCAATGGCGGCGAAGGCGAAGTGCTGCCGACGGTGCTGACGCCGACGATGGTGCGTGAGGCGTTGGGGAAGGCTGCTCAATAATGAGTTAGGCAGTAGGGACAACCGTATGCGTGAATTTGGTTACGAAGAAGCAAGAACAGAGAAGATTATTCGCCCGCAAAAGCCTAGATCAGGGTTTGAGTTTGATCTATGGGTAACGAAGAAATCTGCTCATTGGCAAAGAAAGCACTTTGTACAAATACGTCGGTATCAAGCGATAGAGTGCAACGATGGAATGTTTATGACTACGTCAGATGATTGCTGGCGAGACTTCGTTGCTTACTCTTTTCTAGAAGATTACTACGACAAAAAAACCGACAGCCTCAAGTGCTGGCTTGTTGGCACGGCAGGATTTACTGATAACGACACAGAGAAAGTTCTTGAATATTGTTGGATACATCCATTCTGGAGAGGAAGAGGTCTTCTCAGAAGGGCATGGCCAAAATTTTCAGAGCGTTTTGGCCCCTTCCACGTGTCACACCCACATTCAAGTGCAATGCGTGGATTTCTTACGAGCGTCGGATACCAAGAACCGGGGCAAGCGTTAGAGCCAGTGACGTAGCCCGGGTGCGCGCACAGCGCGTATCCGGGAGTGAAGCGACGCAGGTCTCGCGGAATATCCCGGGTGCCGCCTTCGACGCGGCCCGTGGTACATCACTGCGACTGTGGAATTTCTACCAATGCGTTGAACCATCGGAACAGTGACGTAGCCCGGATACGGGCACAGTGCGTACCCGGGGCTTTTCGGAAGACAATGCCTCGCTTCATCCCGGGTGTGCTTTGCACACCCGGGCTACGCCATAGCAATCGAGTGAAATCTCCGCCAATGCATTCGGCCAACGGGAACAGAATCGTGACCGCAGCTGATGCCACATTCTTCTAGCGACCCGCCGAATGAAAACCCGCAACGTCCTCCTCGTCGCCACGCTCGCCGCCATTCTCGGCGCGGTCGCCGGTCTGTTCGTTTCCGGGCCCGGGCCGCTGTGGCGCAGCAAAATGGGACAAGAGGCGCTGCAGAGCGTGCTGGATGCCAATGCCCCGCCACCGCCAGCCGGCATCGCCGTAGCGAAAACCGGCGAACCGATCCCGCCGCTGCAACTGCCCGATCTGACCGGCCGCACGGTGGCGGTGCCCGCGGCCTGGGCCGGGCGGCCGCTGCTGATCAACGTCTGGGCCAGCTGGTGCGGCCCGTGCATCGAGGAAATGCCGGAACTGCAGCGCTTCGCCCGCACCCAGGGCGCGGATGGCCTGCAGGTGGTGGGCATCGCGCTGGACGAACCCGACGCCGTCCGCACGTTCCTCGAGCGGGTGCCGGTGGATTACCTGATCCTGATCGACGCCCCCGGACCGGCCGATGCCGGCGTGCGTCTGGGCAATCTCAAGGGCGTGTTGCCCTATTCGGTGCTGATCGGCGCCGACGGACGGCTGTTGGCGCGGCGTGTCGGCCCATTCGTGAGCGGCGAGTTGGAAGAGTTCACCGCCGCAGCCCGCTAGCGCGTCACGCTGACACGGCGCACCAGGCAGTCGAGCCCACCGGCTTCTGCATGCGCAAGCGTTCTGTCCTGTAGAGCGGACTTCAGTCCGCTGTCGAAACTTTGGCAACTTCATGGCCACCAGCCGTGGGCACGGCCCTGATGTCGTCGCGGGTCGGGTTCTGCCTGGGCCCCCTTCGCGGCATGCGCCAGGATTCTGTCCTGTAGAGCGGACTTCAGTCCGCTGTCGAAACCTTGGCAACTTCATTGCCACCAGCCGTGGGCACGGCCCTGATGTCGTCGCGGGTCGGGTTCTGCCTGGGCCGGCCCGCTTCGCGGAAGGAAACGACACAGCACGGCACCCGTCTGCCCCGCTGCGACACCTGACCTTGGGCGTGATTCGCCCGGCACGGTCGGCTTCCGACCTGTCAGACCTGCCAGATCCTTCATTTTGCGACAGATTGCCGTTTGAAGCAGGCGGCGCCGGGCGCCCGCGACAGGTCTCCGAGCATTTGGCACGAACGATGCTTGTGTCCTGCGATAAGCGCATCGCACCTCGGCGCGCTTGCCGCGACCAGGCACGGTCGCGCCTCCCTCTTCCACCCAGGTACGACTTCATGTCCGCGAATACCGTCCCGTTCCCCGTGCAAAGCCGGTTGTTCGGAAAGTATTTCGAATACAGCCGCTACAACGACGTGGTCCGCACCATGAACGGCATGCTCGCGGGGATCCCGGACGGCCAGGCGTGCGTACTGTCGAACTCGGAAGGGCATCACCTGGCCCACGCGGCCGCGCCGATGCTGGATGCGCCCCGGCTGGCGGCCGTCGCCAGTTCGCTGGTCAACATGGCCGAAACCCTGATCCGCGACCTGGGCCAGCATGGCTTCACCGACATGACCGTGCAGACCGACGCCGGCATCGTCGTGATCCAGCGGGTGCCGCGCCCCGGCCAGCAGATGGTGATGCTGACCGCGACCGGGCACGAAACCAATCCCGGGCTGGTCGCCAGCCTGACCCGCCACTGCGCCACCGCGATCTCGACGCTGAGCTCGGCCTCCTCGGGCCGCTGACCGCAGCCCCCCTCCTCTTCCCGCAGTCCGGCGCCGAACGCCGGATCGCACGTCGCAACCGGCCCCGGCGCCGCAGACCGACACATCCGACAACCCGTGCAGGGCGACGGCCCCAGGCAGCAATGCCGGGGCCGTACTTTTTTGGGGCTCGCGCAGACGAGGGACTTCGTCGCCGGATTGCTGATAGCTTCATCCCAATCCCTTCGTCCAAGGTCTGCGATGAACATGTCCGAGGCCGACGCTGCCGCGTCGCCCCACTCCGGCCCCGGCGCGCCCGGCTTTCGCGAAGCGCTGGCGTTCTGGCTCAGGATCGGCTGCGTCAGCTTCGGCGGACCGGCGGCCCAGATCGCGCTGCTGCACCAGGAACTGGTGGAACGCCGACGCTGGATTTCCGAGAAGCGGTTTCTCCACGCGCTCAACTACTGCATGTTGCTGCCCGGCCCGGAAGCCCAGCAGCTGGCGACGTATATCGGCTGGCTGCTGCATCGCACGCGCGGAGGCATCGCCGCCGGCGCGCTGTTCGTCCTGCCTTCGCTGGTCGTGCTGATCGCGCTGTCGTGGCTCTACATCGCATTCGGCGATGTCCCCGTGGTGGCCGGACTGTTCTACGGCATCAAGCCCGCGGTGACGGCGATCGTGCTGCACGCCGCTTACCGGATCGGCTCGCGGATCCTCAGGAACGGCTGGCTCTGGGGCATCGCGATCGCGTCGTTCGCGGCGGTCTTCGCGTTCTCGGCGCCGTTCCCCGCGGTGGTCGCGGTGGCCGCGCTGATCGGCTACATCGGCGGACGCGTCGCCCCGGCCAGCTTCACGCCGACCGGCGGGGGGCATGCGGCCGCCGCAAGCGCGGCGGCGGGACGGGCGCTGATCGACGACGACACGCCGGTTCCCGAACACGCCCGCTTCCGGTGGCGTGGATTGGCCCAGGTACTGGCCTGGGGCGTGCTGCTATGGATCGTGCCGATCGGCACCCTCGCGCTGAGCATGGGTTGGAACCATGGATTCACGCAGATGGGATGGTTCTTCACCAAGGCCGCGCTGCTGACCTTCGGCGGCGCCTACGCGGTGCTGCCCTATGTCTATCAGGGTGCGGTCGAGAGTTATGGGTGGCTCACGCCGACGCAGATGATCGACGGCCTGGCGCTGGGCGAAACCACGCCGGGCCCGCTGATCATGGTGGTGGCGTTCGTGGGCTTCGTCGGCGGTTATGCCAATCAATTCATGGGGCCGGAAGCGCCGTTCCTGGCCGGCGCGCTCGCCGCGTGTCTGGTCACCTGGTTCACCTTCCTGCCGTCGTTCGTGTTCATCCTCGCCGGCGGCCCGTTTGTCGAATCCACGCGCGGCAACCTGCGTTTCACCGCGCCGTTGACCGCCATCACTGCCGCGGTGGTGGGCGTGATCGTGAACCTCGCGATGTTCTTCGGTTACCACGTACTGTGGCCGAAAGGATTACCGGGCGGGATGGACATCGTTGCGGCGCTGATGCTGGCCGGTGCGGCGCTGGCGTTGTTCCGCTTCAAGCTGGGGGTGATTCCGGTCATCGCGGTGTCCGCCGTGATGGGTCTGCTTCTGAAAACGATCCTTGGATGAACGCCATCGCGGGCCGGCGCGGCGTCGATCGCGCCGGCCATGGCGACTACAGGAATTGCAGCACCAGCAGCGCCAGCACCACGTATCGCCCGGTCTTGGCGATGCCGACCAGCAGCACGAACACCGCCAGCCGCTCGCGCAGGAAACCCGCGGCCAGGGTGAGGGGATCGCCCACCACCGGCACCCAGCTCAGCAGCAACGACCATCGGCCGTAGCGGCGGTACCATCCCGACGCCCGTTCGATCTGCGCAGGTTGGAGGGGAAACCAGCGGCGATGCCCGAGCCTGGCCGCCTGCGTGCCCAGCCACCAGTTGATCACCGAGCCCAGCACATTGCCCACACTGGCAACGCCCACCACCAGCCAGGGCCGGTGACCGCTCGTCAGCATGCCGGCGACCGCGGCTTCGGACTGCGCCGGCAGGAGGGTCGCGGCCAGCAGTGCGATGAGGAAAAGGCCCGGATAGAGCATCGTGGGAATGGCAGCGGCTTTCGCCGCAGACCTCAATCAGGCCAACGCGCGTGCAGTTCGTCGATCACGAACGGGTGTCGATGCCGGGACAGTGGAGGAAATGGGTTCACTAGCGATCCTGTCTTTCGATGAATGAAAGGGGACGGCCGGGCCATGCGACCCGACCGCGATGGCTCAGGTCGCCGCATACGCCACGGGCCCCGGTTCGGGCTGCGCATCGCGGCGGTGCATCATGCGATACAGCGCGGGCAGGACCAGCAGCGTCAGCAGCGTGGAAGAGAGGATGCCGCCGATGACCACGGTCGCCAGCGGCCGCTGCACTTCGGCGCCCGTGCCGACGTTCAGCGCCATCGGCAGGAACCCCAGACTGGCGACCAGCGCCGTCATCAGCACCGGCCGCAGGCGCGTCAACGCCCCGTCGATCACCGCGGCGTCCAGCGGCGCGCCCTCGGCCCGCAGCTTGCGGATGAAGCTGATCATCACCAGCCCGTTCAACACCGCCACGCCCGACAGCGCGATGAAGCCGACGCCAGCGGAGATCGACAGCGGAATACCGCGCATCCACAGCGCCAGCACGCCGCCGGTCAATGCCAGCGGCACGCCGCTGAACACGATGGCCGCGTCCTTGGCCGAGCCGAAGGCCATGAACAGCAGGCCGAAGATCATCGCCAGCACCACCGGCACCACGACCGACAGGCGCTTGCCGGCCGACATCAACTGCTCGAACGTGCCGCCGTACTCGATCCAGTAGCCTTCGGGAAGTTCGACCTCTTCGCCGATCCGCGCCTGCAGTTCCTCGACGAACGATCCAAGATCGCGCCCGCGCACGTTGCTGGTGACGACGACTCTGCGTTTGCCGTTTTCGCGGCTGACCTGGTTCGGGCCGGGCGCGATTTCGATCCGTGCGACCTGTCCCAGCGGCACAGCGTGCAGCGCCGATGCGTCGCCCTCGCCCGCGGCCTGCATCGACGGCACAGCAATCGGCAGCGATGCCAGCGCCTCGATGTCCTGCCTGCGTCCCTCCGGCAGGCGCACCACGATGTCGAACCTGCGATCGCCCTCGAACACCTGTCCGGCAGTCGCACCACCCAAGGCGATCGATACCGTGTCCTGCACGTCGGCGACCGACAGACCGTAGCGCGCAAGTGCGGCGCGGTCGGGGGTGATAGTCATCAACGGCAAGCCCGTCACCTGCTCCAGCGTCACGTCGGCGGCGCCGTCGATCGACTCCGCCACGCTCTCGATGCGCCCGCCGACTTCGGCGAGCTGGTCGAGATCGTCGCCGTAGAGCTTGATCGCCACTTCGGCGCGCACGCCGGCGATCAATTCGTTCATCCGCATCTGTACCGGCTGGGTGAATTCGTAGTTGTTGCCGGGAATAGCGCGCACCGCGGCGTCCATCTCGCGGATCAGTTCGGCCTTGGGTTTGCGCGGATTCGGCCAGTCCTTGCGGTCCTTGAGCATGACGAAGGTGTCCGCCACCGACGGCGGCATCGGATCGGTGGCGACCTCGGCCGTACCCAGCTTGGCCACGACTTCCTCCACTTCGGGAAACTGCTTGATCCGCGCTTCCAACTGCCGCTGCATGCCCACCGCCTGGGTCAGGCTGGTGCCGGGAATACGCAAGGCGTGCAGCGCGATGTCGCCCTCATCCAGAATCGGAATGAACTCGGTGCCCAACCGCGTCGCCAACAGCCCGGCCAGCACCGTCAGCAACGCTGCGGCCGCGACCACCGCTTTGCGCATGCTCAGCGCGCGGTGCAGCAGCGGTGCGTAGAACTGGCTCACGCCGCGCATCAGTTTGGTCTCTTGCTCCGAGACTTTGCCAGTCACGAACTGGGCCACGGCGGCCGGCACGAACGTCAGCGACAGCGCCATCGCGCCGGTCAATGCGATCACGACGGTGATCGCCATCGGATGGAACATTTTTCCCTCTACGCCGGTCAGCGCGAAGATCGGCAGATACACCGCCGCGATGATGAACAGGCCGAACAGGCTGGGCTTGATCACTTCGGCGCTGGCGCTGGCGGCCAGCTCGAAGCGTTCGTCGCGGCTCAGCAGCCGCCCCAGCCGATGCTGCCGTTCGCCGAATCTGCGCAGACAGTTCTCGACGATGATCACGGCGCCGTCGACGATCAGGCCGAAATCCAGCGCACCCAGACTCATCAGATTCGCAGACACCTTGTTCTGCACCATGCCGCTGATGGTCAGCAGCATCGTCAGCGGGATCACCGCAGCGGTGATGAGCGCCGCACGCAGATTGCCCAGCAGCAGGAACAGCACGACGATGACCAGCAGCGCGCCTTCGAGCAGATTCTTGCGCACGGTTTCGATGGTGCGATCGACCAGCGCGGTGCGGTCGTACACGGCATGCGCGCGCACGCCTTCGGGTAGCGTCGCATCGATGGCCTTGAGCTTCTGCGCCGAACGCTGCGCCACCGCCCGGCTGTTCTCGCCGACCAGCATGAACACGGTGCCCAGCACCACTTCCTGTCCGTTCTTGGTCGCGGCGCCGGTGCGCAGTTCGCTGCCTTCGCCGACGGTCGCCACGTCGCGGATGCGCAGCGGCAGGCCATCGCGCGTGGCCACCACCACTTCGCGCAGGCCATCCGCGTCGGCGACCTGGCCCGGCACGCGGATCAGATACTGCTCGCCGGAACGCTCGATGTAGCCCGCGCCGACATTCGCATTGTTGCGCGCCACGGCATCCAGCACATCGCGCATCGTCAGGCGGTAAGCCAGCAATCTGGCGGGATCGGGCGTGATGTGGAACTGGCGCACGTAGCCGCCGACGGTGTTGACCTCGGTGACGCCCTTCAGGTGACGCAACTGCGGTCGCACCACCCAATCCTGCAGGGTGCGCAGTTCGGTGGATGTCCACGCCGCGCCGTCCGCGTTCTTCGCGCCGGGTTCGGCTTCGACCGTGTACATGAAGATCTCGCCCAGCCCGGTCGCGACCGGGCCAAGCGTCGGCTCGATGCCCGCCGGCAACTGCGCTGCCGCCTGCTGCAGCCGTTCGGCGACCTGCTGGCGCGCGAAATAGATGTCGGTGCCGTCCTCGAAGACCACGGTGACCTGCGACAAGCCGTAACGCGAGATCGAGCGCGTGTATTGCAGCCGCGCCAACCCGGCCAGCGCGGTTTCCACGGGAAAGGTCACCCGTTGTTCCGCTTCCAGCGGGGAATAACCGGGCGCTTCGGTGTTGATCTGGACCTGGACATTGGTGATGTCCGGCACGGCGTCGATGGGCAGGCGGCTGTAGTTCCAGAAGCCGAGGGCGGAGAGCCCCAGGGCCAGCAGCAATACCAGCCATCGATGCGCGATGGACGCGCGAATGATGCGTTCGAGCATCCCGGCGTGTTCAGTGGTCATGGCTGGCGCCGGATTTTTCGATATCCGCGCGGATCAGATAGCTCTGTTCGGCGGCGTAGGCCGTTCCGGGCTTCAACCCGCCAAGTACCTCCACCCGCTCGCCATCGCGTTCGCCCAGTTCAAGCATGCGCACCTCATAGGTGTCGCCGACCTGGGCGAACACCACCGTGAAATCGCGGAAACGCTGCAGCCCGGATTCCTTCACCGTCAGCGCGACTTCGCGCGAGGCGACGGTGACATCCGCCGATACCGTCATGCCGGGACGCCATTGCCCGGAGGTATTCGGGATGCTGGCGCGGGCGACCACGCTCTGGCCGCGCGTGGCCAGCGGCAGCAGGGTGTCGATCTTCGCGAACGCTTCGGCATCGCCGGTCGCGGATTTGATGCGGATCTCCTGGCCCACCGCCAATGTCGACGCATCGGTGCCGATGGCGTGCAGCTCGATCCAGACCTCGCCCATGTCGGCCATCTCGATCAGCGTGTTGTCGTTGGCGACATCGCCGACGTTGGTGCTGCGCGCCAGGACCACGCCGTCGAACGGCGCCGTCACCGGATAGGTGCGCATGCTGTCGTTGCCTTCCACCACCACCAGCGTCTGTCCGCGCCGCACGCGTTGGCCTTGCTGCACCGGCACCGCGCGCACGATGCCCGGGAAGCGCGCCTTGATCTGCGCGTGGCGGTTCTGGTCGATGGCGACCGTGCCCATCAGCTGCACCGTGTCGCGAATCACCGCCGGCCCCGCCTTCTCGATGACCACGCCGGCGTCCTTGGCCACGGCTGCCGGGATCGTGGTGCGGCCCTCGTAAGCATCGTAAGACCAGGTATGCGTCTTGCCGCCATGCGTCGCCTTGACCTTCACGTCGAAGGAGTGCGGCTCGGCGACCGTGCCGCTGCCGGTGAGAAAGTCGTTCTCCGGTTTGAAGGTGAAACGGTTGACCTCACCGTCGAGGCGCTTGAGTTCCACCGTCGCATCGACCTCCGCCGGTGCGACCGGCTTGTCGCCGCGATAGGCGTACAAGCGATATTGCGGCGGCACATGGGTCTCGAAGATGGTGACTTCCAGCGCGAAGTCGCCATTGCGCAGCATGCGGCCGCGATGCGGACCGCGCTCGTACTCGCCGGTGGCCGCATCGGCACCGTGATCGGCATCATGATCGGCACCGTGACCGGCCTCGCCTTCGGTCGAAGCGGCTTTGTCGCCACTGCAGGCAGCCAGCGCGCAGGTGAGCGCGAGGAGGAGGAAAAGACGGGTCATGGCGCGGATTCCGGGGCAACGGCGGCGAGGCGTTCAACCTCGACCAGCAGGGTGTGATAGCGGGCGGCAGCGTCGACCGAGCGTTCGCGCAGCGCGAACAGCGTGCCCTGCGCCAAGGCCACCTGCTGGAAGGAAAAGCGTCCGGCTTCGAAGCCGCGACGCGTGAACGCCAGCGCCTGTTCGGCTTTCGGGCGCATGCGCGTGCGGAGCATCTCCACTTCGGTCCGGGCATGGTTCAGTTCCTGGTACTTCTCGAACAGCGCCTGGTGGCGTTCCAACCGCTGCGCTTCGCGGCGCGCGTCCAGGGCGGCCAGTTGCGCATCGGCCTCGCCGACCGAGAACGCCGAGCGCGGCCGGCTGCCCAACGGCACCGACACGGACATCACCAGCCCCTGATCGTCGACGCCTTCGAACCGGCGGACGCCCAGGCTCACGCTGAGGTCGGGTTTGGCGCTGGCCTGCGCGGCGCGGCGCCGGGCGACGATGGTCTCGGCGTCGAGGGCAGCCGCCTTTTGGTCGACGCCCATCGGCAGTCGGGCGCTCAGGTCTTCGAAGCTGGGCATGTCCGGCAGTGCGTCCAATTCGCCGGCCACCGACTCGAAATCCGGCGTCAGCGCGCCCCATGTCGAGGACAGCGTGACCTTCGCGCTGGCCAATTCGTGCTCGGTGTGTTCGCGCTCCAGTTCGGCCTCGGCCACCGCGATTTCGGCGGCGCGCAGATCCGACTCGGGATTACGGGCGGCCGCGACCCACGCGGCGACTTCGCGCCGGGTGCGCTCGGCCAGCCGCACGCGCTCATGCGCGGCATCGAACCGTTTCTGGTCCGCCAGAACTTCGATGAAGCGGGTCGCGGTGCGGCTGGCGATCTCGATCCGGGCGACATCGGCCCGGTACTGCTGGCGGGCGATCTCGGCATCGCCCAGCGCCTGCCGTGCCGCGCGTTTGCCGCCCAGCTCCAGTACCCGGCTCACGCGCAAGGTGGTTTCGGCCGAGCGGATCCCGCTCAGCGCGCCGGTACCGCCGACGTTCTCCAGATCGCCACCCAGCACGTAGGGCGCGGGCAGCGCTTCCCGTCCGGCCCGGGCCTGGACGGCTTGCAGCTCGGCAGACTCGGCCGCGACGGCAGGATGGGAGGACAGGGCGCGCGAGACGGCCTCCTCCAGACGCAAGGGTTCTGCGGCGTGCCCCAACGGGACGACACCGCAGGTCCCGGCCAAGGCCAGGACCAACAGATGACACAGGTTCACGGAAAACCTCCGAAGGATCGACGGACGACAGGCACGGGCCGCAGCGAAGCGGCCGGGCGTCAGGCGATCGGAGGCCGGAAGGGCGTGGTGAGGTTCTGTCGCGGAATCCGCGCCGAAGACGGCAACGGCAGATCCGGCATGCGGCCGAATGCGGTCGGTACCGTCAATGCCGAAGCGAGGCCGGTCAGGGTCGTGGCGATGCCGCTCTGGTGCATGAGGGCGTGGGCGCCGGCCGAGTGGTCTTTCCCTTTCCCGTCCTCATCGGTGTCGTGATCGGTGTCGTTCGAGTGGTCGTGTCCATGTCCACGCCCGCCTTCGTCGTCGCCGTGATCGTGCCCGGGGGCATCGGCCGTCGCGGCGAAGGAATGTTCGACGGCATGCAGGTCGCCGAGCTGCGACAGCACCGGCCCGATCGTCAATCCAAGCATCAGCGCGACCAGCATGCTGGCGCGCAGGAGTCGGAACAGCCGGGACGAATGGGATTGCATCTCAACGAAGGGTATCCGACGTTCAACCGGAACCTCAAGGCGCTTGCGCATCATGGAACCATCCCGACCACGTCGATCGTCGCGCCCGTCGTTTCCTTGTGGATGCCCCGAGACTTCGATCCGGCGAGACTTCGATCCGGCAAGATCTCGATCCGCGATGCGGACGGATGCCCGCGCCGACCGCGGACATCACACCGCAATCCCGGGCGCGCATCCTCGCAAAGGGGCGGCGCCGGACCCCCGCGATGACGGGCAAAACCTCAAACGCCCGTTTGAAAGTATCGGAACTTCGCCGATCTGGACACTACTCCGGCTTTCGCGCAGACTGGCCTCCCAATCGACGGATCGATTCCATGGCGCGACTGCTCGTACTGCACGGCCCCAATCTGAATCTGCTGGGCACCCGCGAACCCGGGATCTACGGGAACGCGACGCTGGCCTCGATCGATGCGGATCTGGCCGAACGCGCCGCCGCCGCCGGGCATGCGCTGGACAGCTTCCAGTCCAACGCCGAGCACGCACTGGTGGATCGCATCCAGGCCGCGCGCGGCCATGTCGATTTCATCCTGATCAACCCGGCCGCTTTCACCCATACCTCGGTGGCGATCCGCGACGCGCTGGCTGCGGTCGCCATTCCGTTCATCGAAGTGCACCTGTCCAACCCGCATGCGCGCGAACCGTTCCGTCACACCAGTTATTTCACCGATCTTGCGGTGGGCATCGTCGCCGGCTTCGGCGCATCGGGCTATGGCCTGGCGCTGACCGCCGCGATCCGCCACCTCGACACCGCATCCACCTGATCTCGGCATTCAACCCACGGCATCCACTTTCCATCACCGACCACCGACCACCGACGCCCGCGCCATCGCGCCCGGGCAACGAGCGAGAAGACACCTCATGGACCTGCGCAAAATCAAGAAACTCATCGACCTGCTGGAAGAATCCAACCTGGCGGAAATCGAGATCAAGGAAGGCGAAGAATCGGTGCGTCTCGCGCGCCTGCCCCGCGGCGGGGTGGCGATGAGCGTCCCCGCGCCCGCGCCGCTGCATCTGGAACACACCCCGCGCGCCGCGCAGCCCACGGCCATGCCGATGCTGTCGCCGGTGGACGCCGCGACCGGCGGCGGCCGCAACGGCCCGGACCTGCCCGACGGCCACGTGGTGCGCTCGCCGATGGTCGGCAGCTTCTACGCTTCGCCGTCGCCGGACAAACCGGCGTTCGTGAAGATCGGCCAGGCGGTCAAGCAGGGCGAAACCCTGGGCATCGTCGAAGCCATGAAAATGTTCAACCCGATCGAAGCCGACGTCTCCGGCACCGTGCTCGCGATCCTGTGCGAGAGCGGCCAGCCGGTCGAGTTCGACCAGCCCCTCTTCGTGATCGGCTGAGGGCGCCGCCATGCTGGATAAAGTGGTGATCGCCAACCGGGGCGAGATCGCGCTGCGCATCCTGCGCGCGTGTCATGCGCTCGGCATCAAGACGGTCGCGGTGCATTCCACCGTCGACCGCAACCTCAAACACGTGGCGATGGCCGACGAATCGGTCTGCATCGGCCCGGCCGCGTCCAAGGACAGCTACCTCAACATGCCGGCGATCATCGCCGCCGCCGAAGTGACCGACGCCCAGGCGATCCATCCGGGCTACGGCTTCCTCAGCGAGAACGCGGACTTCGCCGAACGCGTCGAAACCTCGGGCTTCATCTTCATCGGCCCGCGCGCCGAGACCATCCGCATGATGGGCGACAAGGTCGAAGCGATCCGCGCGATGAAGGCCGCGGGCGTGCCCTGCGTGCCCGGCAGCGGCGGCCCGCTGGGCGACAACGCCAAGGAGAACATCCGCATCGCCCGCGAGATCGGCTACCCGGTCATCATCAAGGCCGCGGGCGGCGGCGGCGGGCGCGGCATGCGCGTGGTGCACACCGAGGCCGCGCTGAACACCGCGATCCAGACCACCCAGAGCGAAGCCAAGGCCGCGTTCGGCAACGAACAGGTCTACATGGAGAAGTTCCTGGAGAACCCGCGCCACGTCGAGATCCAGGTGCTGGCCGACGGCCAGGGCGGCGCGATCCATCTGGGCGAACGCGATTGTTCGATGCAGCGCAGGCACCAGAAAGTGGTCGAAGAAGCGCCCGCACCGGGCATCACGCCCGAGCAGCGCGCCGAGATCGGCAAGGTCTGTACTGAAGCCTGCGTGCGCATCGGCTACCGCGGCGCCGGCACCTTCGAGTTCCTGTACGAAGACGGCCGCTTCTACTTCATCGAAATGAACACCCGCATCCAGGTGGAACATCCGGTCACCGAGATGATCACCGGCATCGATCTGGTCAAAGAGCAACTGATGGTCGCCGCCGGCCACAAACTGTCGATCACCCAGAGCGACATCGTGCTGAACGGCCACGCCATCGAGTGCCGCATCAACGCCGAAGATGCCGACACCTTCATGCCCTCGCCCGGCCTGATCAAGCATTTCCACGCCCCCGGCGGCCCCGGCGTGCGCGTGGATTCGCACATCTACGAAGGGTATCGGGTGCCGTCGAACTACGACTCGATGATCGGCAAGCTGATCGTGCACGCGCCCGACCGCGCCACCGCGATCGCGCGCATGAAGGTGGCGCTGAGCGAAATGGTGGTGGACGGCATCAAGACCAACATCGCGCTGCAGCAGCGGATCATGGCCGACAGCGGTTTCCAGGCCGGTGGACAGAACATCCACTACCTCGAAAAGCGGCTGGCGGAGCGCAAGGAAAAGACGCTGTCGATTCTTTGACAGCGTCGCTCGCACTCGACACGGCGCCGTAGGTCGTAGGAGGGCCTTCAGGCCCGAGCTTTTCGGAATGATCGCCGTGAACCTTTTAGAGCTCGGGCCTGAAGGCCCTCCTACGCGGCATCGCTGTGCATTCGAATGTCGTCGCGCCGCCTCAACCGGCGGCGCGCACCTTCCCGGTCACCGTATCCACCAACACATCCGCGCACTGCGGATTGCCGCCGAACACGTACGACGCATGCGCCCACGTCACGCCCTGCGGAATGCGCAGGGCCACGCGGGAATAGGGTTCGGTGTAGCCGAACTGTTCCTTGAGCCGGTCGGCGTCCGGCAGATCCATGCCGATCGGCCAGTCGATGGTCGCGCCGCTGGGGATGCTGTCGACGCTCGCGGGCTTGTCGAACGTACCGTAGCCGGTTTCCTCGACCACCAGCGTCGCCCCGTCGTCGCGCCGCAGCAGCACGCGCAGTTGATCGATGGCGGCGGGATGTTCGATCAGGCCCGCGGAGGAGTGGCCCTGCGCTTCGAGGAACTCGGCGTCGGGATAAAGGGTCTGGGCGCGTTCGATGGCGATCTGGACGCGTCCGTTGAAACTGAGCATGGCCATCGTGGCGGTGTCCTGTCCTGAAGCGGCGCGGCAGGAGCGGCATCGGCAGCGCCAGCGACGCGGGCAGGCCCGCGCCGGATCGGAACTACCACGTCCCCCCTGACCGTGGCGCCCGGAAATGCCGGGCACATTCCACCATAACGCAATTCGGCCCGACGCCGGCCGCCGCACGACCATCGTGCATTTGACGGCACCCGTGTCGGCAAGGGCTATCATCGGGCCTCTCCGCAGCAGGACAGGACGAGGCAGGGCGTGAATCCGCAGCACGGCGCAGCACCCCACGCAGGCGCGCAGGCCGACGATCCCATCGCGCTCGAAGCCGAACTGCAGAGGTTCTCGCGCACCATCGACCGCACCCTGCGCCGGCATTACGCCACCGAAGGCATGCGCCGCCTGCTGCGACAGCCGCGCCATTACCGCGAGCAGGGCCGCCCGGTGCCGATGGCCGCGCCTTCGATGTGGCTGATGATGACCGGCCTGCTGGTGATCGCCGCGGCCGCGTTCACCCACTACAAACCGCATCTGCTGCCCGAACTGTTGCCGCAGCTGCCGCCGCAGCTCTCGCCGATGTCGCTGTGGTGGGTCGCGGGCATTCTCCTGGTACTGATCGTCATCGAACGCAGGCTGCTGCCGCGCACGGCGCTGGTGCGGCATCGCTTCCGGTTGATGCGGCTCATGCACACCAATGGCGAAGGCGCGTTCCCGTTCGTGTACATGGTCGCGCGCACCGCCAACAGCCCCGCCGGTTTCGGCTGGGAGTCCTGGCGCGGCACGCGCGGCGTGGAGCCCGGCGATATCGTGATCTCGATCAGCGACGCCCACGATCGCGGGCTCGGCATCATTCCGCTGCGCACCAGCGGCCGGCTGCCGATCATCGTCTGGGATCGCGACCTGCTGCAGAACGACGCCTTCCCGCCGCTGCCGACGCGCGTGCGCGCACTGGCGATGGCCTTCGACGAGGCCTGCGACCGCAATGTGAAGCATGCGGACCGGATCGAACGCAGCCGCGCGCTGCGCTCGGGTCAGACGCAGCCGAAACCCGCGGTCGACCCCGCACGCGCATGGGCCGGCGTCGCGCTGCAGCCCAACGTGAAAACGCAGCTGATCTCGCTGGCCGGGCATTTCGCCAGCGGCAGCGCCTCCGCTACGCGCGGCCTGCTGCTGTACGGCCCGCCCGGCACCGGCAAGACGCTGATCGCGCGCACCTTCGCCGACAGCATGGGCTGCGCGTTCTTCCCGCTGTCGCTCACCGATCTGAAGTCCGGCTTCATCGGCCAGAGCGGCGAGAATGTGAAAGCGCTGTGGATCAAGGCCCGTGCCGAACCGCGCGCGGTGATCTTCGTCGACGAATGCGAAGGCGTGTTCGGCCGCCGCGGCGGCACCAACACCGACAGCTTCGTCGAGGAAATCGTCACCGCCTTCCTCGCGCAGTGGGACGGCTTCGACAAACAGGCGCACGTCTGGGTAGTGGGCGCGACCAACCGCCGCGATCTGATCGACGCCGCGATGCTGTCGCGCTTCGAGGATCAACTCGAGATCGGCCTGCCCGATGGTCGGCAGCGGCTGGAGATACTGGCCGGCGAATTCGCGCGGCTGGCCATTCCGCCGCCGCTGCCGGCGAAGACCGAAGCGCTGACGCTGGGCATGTCCGGACGCGAACTGAGCAGTCTCGCGAAACGCGTCGCGCGCGAACACGGCATCAAGACGCCGATCGACGACGACGCGCTCGCGGCCTTCACCACCGCGATGCGCAAACAGGGCTCCACCGCCACCGATTCGCGCGCCAGTTGGGACACGCTGATCCTCACCGACGACACGATGAAGGAATTGAAGACCACCGCCGGCCTGCTGCAGCACGCGGAGACCTTCCGCAAGCGCGGCATCGGCGTACCGCGCGGCCTGCTGCTGTACGGCCCGCCCGGCACCGGCAAGACCCAGATCGCGCGCACGCTCGCCAACGAAACCGGGCTGCGCTTCATCGCCGCCTCCACCGCCGACATCAAGCAGGGCTTCCTCGGCCAGAGCGGCCAGAAAGTGCGCGAACTGTTCGAGCGCGCGCGCGAATCCGCACCGTCGCTGCTGTTCCTCGACGAGATCGACATCATCGCCGCCACCCGCAGCGGACAGTCCGATTCCATCCTCACCGAAATCGTCGGCCAGCTGCTGCAGGAAATGGACGGCATCGCCGCGCAGACGCAGTCGGTGTTCGTGCTGGCCGCCACCAACCGCCGCGACCAGATCGACGCCGCGGTGCTGTCGCGCCTGCCTAAACAGATCGAGATCCCCCTGCCCGACCGCGACGCCGCGCAGCGCATCCTCGCGGTGATGCTGGCCGGCAAACCGCTGGCCTTCGACCTCGACGCCGGCACCCGCGCCCTCGCCCCGCGCACCGACGGCAAGAGCGGCCGCGACCTGCGCAGCTGGGTGGAAGGCGCAGAGCACAGCGCGGTTGCGCGGGCGATCGAGGCTGGGGATCCGGATGCGATTTTGTTGGAATTGCGGGATTTTGGTTGAGTGGTTTCGGCTGCAACGCCGACATTAGGCCCAATACTTGCGATACGCGATTAGCCACTGTAGGCGCGCCGGCTTTCAACAGCCGACCGGCTGGTCAAGGCGCGACGAACCACCGAAGAGATTATCGAATGCCCCTGTGGGAGGGGCGGTATCTGTGGGAGCGGCGGAAGCCGCGAAAAGCGACAGGATAGAACGCCACCAAACGACCCTGTCGTTTCTGACAGGTCATACTCTCGATGAATCAATGCGAGTGTTGCGCCAAGCCCGAATGGCCTGCGTGTCATCAGGCGCTCCTTGTAGTTTCTGAGAAATCCACTCTAACCCCAATTTCGCTGCACTCGCACCGCGCACCGACGGCAAGAGCGGCCGGGATCTGCGCAACTGGATGGGAGCGGCGGAGCACAGCGCGGTTGCGCGTGCGATCGAAGCCGGCGACCCGGATGCGATTTCGTTGGAGTTAAGGAATTATGGTTGAGGCGGCTCGGCTACAACGCCGATGCTTGGTTGGGTGAATCGAAATAACAAAAAAAGGCAGCTTTATGGACTATCCATTCGAAAACCTGAGTCCCGAGAAATTTCAACTATTTTGCCAAGCCTTGCTTGCGAAAGAATACCCGGGTGTTCAGTGCTTTCCAGTTGCTCAACCTGACGGTGGAAGAGACGCAACCCAGATGTATTTCGAGCAGGGTCGCGGAAAAGAGTTTGCAATGTTTCAAGTCAAATTCTCACGCAATCCACTAAGTGAAACTGATCCGCATAAATGGCTGACTAATATAATGTCAGAGGAAGCCCCAAAAATTAAAAAACAGATCCGCACAGGCGCAAAATTTTTTGCGCTGATGACAAATATTCCTGGAACGGCACATCTTGATTCTGGAAGCATCGACAAGATCAACGAACTGCTAAGTAATGAACTCGGCATACGATCAGTTTGTTTATGGAGAAACGATCTTAGCCGAAGATTAGACAGTATCTGGGATCTGAAATGGACATATCCAGAGTTGATGACTGGGCCGGATCTAATTCGTTTTGTGATTGAGGGGAATTTGTCAGAGAGCAAGAGCCGGCGTGCTTCCGCTGTACGAGCATTTGTCACCAATCAATTCACAACCGACCAATATGTAAAGTTTAAACAAGTCGATCTCGACAATCGATTATTAGATCTATTTATCGATGTCCCTATCGGCCCTGCTTTTGGAGGTCGTTGGCGAAAACAAATTCAGCGCCAAGTTCTTTATACACATAGAAATTCACCAGAACATTGGGTGCATGGCTACGATGAATATGAAGAAGATTCTTCATCATCGGAATTGAGATTTGAATTCACGCACAAATCTCGTAGAAAAATGGTCGGAGCTGCTACTTTTCTGCTTGGACACGCTCTGCTACCAGAATATTTGTTCGTGGTTATAGAAGGAGCTCCAGGACAGGGGAAGTCGACAATCACACAGTACTTATGCCAAGTTCATCGAATGCGACTTCTCGGTAAGGAAACAGAACTTCTTCAAGTTCCCGAAAATCATCGAGAAGCATCAGTTCGTCTTCCAATAAAAGTCGATTTGCGCGATTTTTCTGTTTGGCTTGGCAAGCGAAATCCCTTTACAGCTGAAGCCGAAGAAATTCCGAATCATCTTTGGGAACGATCTCTAGAAGCCTTTCTTGCCGCACTTATCCGGAGCCAATCTGGCGGCGCTCAATTCGACGTTTCGGACCTTCATGCAGTTGCTCAATTAAGTTCAATTCTGCTAGTTCTAGATGGATTAGATGAAGTAGCTGACATTAAACGTCGCGCAGAGGTCGTTGCCGAAATTACAAAAGGCTCAGAAAGATTACAATCAGTATCAGCTTCTCTGCAAGTCGTCGTTACAAGCCGTCCAGCTGCCTTTGAGAATTCTCCGGGATTACCAGAAGATAGGTTTTCTTATGTAAGCTTAGAGTCAGTAACTCAGGAACTTATTGATGAATACGCTCAAAAATGGCTAAAAGCGAGGAGACTCGATGAACGAGAGAGTTCTGAAGTAAGAAGAATCCTGCGTGAAAAATTGAATCAACCTCACCTGCGGGATCTCGCGCGCAATCCGATGCAACTGGCGATACTATTGAGCTTGATTCACACTCGCGGCGTTTCGTTGCCAGACAAACGAACAGCACTTTATGACAGCTATGTTGAGCTATTCTTTAACCGCGAGTCAGAAAAGAGCATAATAGTTCGAGAAAATCGCGATCTCTTAATCGACATCCACAGATATCTAGCTTGGTTGCTGCATGTTGAGTCTGAGCAAGCCGACGGGACTGCCGTCAGCCAGCCTACGGGAGCAATTGAAGAAACCCGTCTCAAATCTGTACTGAGGAATTATCTTACTTCAGAAGGTCGTGACCCTCAGTTAGCCGGTGTATTGTTTACTGGATTGATCGAACGAGTTGTCGCACTCGTTTCCCGCGTTGAAGGAACCTACGAATTCGAGGTGCAACCTTTACGTGAATATTTCGCCGCCAGATTCTTACATGAAACGGCCCCTTATTCACCTGTAGGAGATGAAAAGCGCGGCACGAGACCAGACCGATTTGACGCTATTTCTCGTAATTTTTACTGGCTAAATGTCACTCGCTTTTATGCTGGTTGTTATAGCAAAGGCGAGCTTGCATCATTGATTGATCGTTTAGGCGAATTGATATGTGATTCTGAATTCCGCCACTTAAGTCACCCACGCATATTGGGTGCGACGCTGCTCGGGGATTGGGTGTTTACACAACATCCAAAATCCGTCTCTGAAGTTGTACGTCTAGTGCTCGATGGCCTAGGTCTACGTTTTCTACTAACTTCAACCAATCGCCGCCAATCTCACTCTCAACCGCTAGTTTTGCCAATCGAGTGCGGAAAAGCCGAGCTCGTTGAGAAATGCTTCTCAATGCTTCGGCAGATCCCCCCAATGGACTATGCTCTAGATGTTCTCGACTTACTCGGCGCGAATACAACTAGAGAACAAGTAATGGGCAGATGGAAAACAGAAGCTCAAACAGTTTCAAAATACAAGCGTACAGCATGGCTAGAGTATGGCCTCCATCTCGGATGCGTTCCAACTTTGGAGTTAAGTGAGTTAGAGAACCTTCTATCGGATGATGAATTGAGCGCAGAACGCATTGGCATTTTGTTAAAATCTCGGCGTTCAGATTTTTTCGACTCTAGCAAGGACTATAGAAATGCAGTTATTGACGCGCTATTAGATAGACGTGTCAGCATTAATCTCAACATCCGGAAATCAAGTGCTATTGAAACATTTGGTCAAGCGATTGATCCTACACGTTATGCAGTTTCATTCAGCGAATCACAAGCACTACCATTGTCAGAAATTTTTAAACGCCTGTCGCCTACAGGCTCATGGAATCTAAGCCTAGCGACTTTTCAAAACGCTGACTGGGGTGATATAGAAACCTGCAGAGAGGTCGTAAGAGTAGGGATTGAAAGCGAGTCAGTCGATGCAGCCATCTGGGCATCGAGCCTTGAACCATGGGAAAAACTGGTAACGATAATTTCAACCAACTTTGGCGAGCGCTGGTCTGTGCGTCAGCTTGCCAATATTGCTAGCGGAATAAAGTCTGCATCGGAAACATGCACCGACTCACCTGATTTGCATGATGTAGAAAGACCAATATGCCGAAGGGCTAGATATGCGCGTCTTCGTGCCGGCACTCCAACATGGTGGAATAAACAGCTGAACGAATCTACTGACACTGACCAGAAATTATTTAGCTGTTTGCTCTACTTTACTTGGGCAAGCCCGAACACTGTTTTTCAGACGGTGGAAATTGCAGATAACGTTGTCGCCCAGTTTTCGCTTGCAGAGTGGTTCTTACTTTTCAGTTTAGTTGAACAGGCGATTGGTCTTACTCGGGCACAAGCCAGAGATCGGCGCGCCGAGTTTTCTGAAACAAAAGAACAATTTTCTTCATTTTCGTCGCGAACGCTGGCACTCCTTCGCCTTCGCGCGCGTCCAGCAACAGCCAAACGACTTTATGAAGCGTGGCTTACAAGAAATGAAGATGACGTGCAGATTCTTCGCGTCTTCCAATCAGACGCAATTAAGCAGCTTTTGACACAAACAAGTGACGCCGAGAAACATTTGAGTGTATTAGAATCAGGATACAAAGCAGGCGTTTTATCGGAGCGCTTTGCGTTCCAGCATTATTCTAGGAAAAATTTTCTTCAAGATATTCCAATAAAGCTAGCTATAGAAATTGTGGAAAATGCAGATAGATTTCCAAATTTTCTAGTTGCTGCCGCAGAAGGACGTTGCAGAGCTGAGGCCGCCAAAAATGTTCGTCCAGTCGGGAAGGTTGCAGAAGATGACGGTTGGTTTAAGCCACGATAGATTCATAATGCACACACATTTTTTATGGTCCGAAAATCATACGAAGCGTTTAGCCTTGAAACGTCATGCATCACCTTCGATTAATTTGGCGATTGTGATGCCTCCATAGCGCATGACGCCTTACGACGGCCACGGGATCGGGATTCACTACGACCTCCGAAAAAAGGGTCAGGTTCATTTCTGGGGCGCCACTTCTGGCACGAAGTCGAGACCATAGCAACGTCTACCCCCGCCCCTCATCCGGCCTTCGGCCACCTTCTCCCCACATGCGGGGAGAAGGAGAAAAGCCGAAGGCGTCTCATGCACCGGCTTCGAGAGTTCGGCGATTGATATCTCCATGGCGCATGATGCCTTCGGCTTATGCGCCCTACGACCGCAAAGGGGTCGGGATTCACGACAGCCTCCGGCAGAAAGCGTTATGCCCCTCATACGGCGTGCTTGAGCACTCCCTACGTGTCCTACTTGGCTTGCACACTGCGCCGCAACAGCCATTCAATTCCACTTTCCATCTTCGACGCCAGATCGCGGGCGCGCATCATTCCCCCCCACATCAAGCTGCGTCAAATAAAGCCGCAGATCGAACTCCAACTGGTGGTAATCCGGCGCCATGTGCGCACACAGCTGGTAGAACGCCTTGTTGTGCTCCGTTTCCTTCATGTGCGCCAGTTCATGCACGACGATCATCTTCAGGAACTCGGCGGGCGCATCGCGGAATACGGTGGCGATGCGGATCTCGCGGCTCGCCTTGAGCCTGCCGCCGTGTACCCGTGAGATCGCGGTGTGGGTGCCGAGCGCGTGCTTCATCACCTGCAGCTTGCTGTCGTAGAGCACCTTGCCCAGCGGCACCGATTTCCGTAGATGCCGGTCCTTGAGCGCCTGTACGTAGTCGTAGAGCTGGCAATCGTTGCGCACGGCGTGGGGCTGGCCGTACTTCTCGGCCAGCAGCGCGCCCAGCCGATCCTGCTCGATCAACGCGCGCACCCGCTCCTGCAGGTGTTCCGGATAGCCGGCGAAATACTTCAACGCTTCCATCGGCAGAGGGGCGGCAGGCGGCGGGGACGATCAGTATGATGGGCCGGAAGAAATAGGGTCAGATTCATTTCCGGGGGGGCTGCTTCTTGCATGAAGTCGAGACCATCGCAACGTCTGCCCGCCCCTCATCCGGCCTTCGGCCACCTTCTCCCCGCATGCGGGGAGAAGGAGAAAATCTCATCGGCAAGCTCGCAGGGTGGGATAAGCGTAGGGCAGTCGCACCATGAACGCGGCCGCGCACTTCACCTCGGCCTGCAATATCGTCGGCCGTCCATGAGGCGGCCGATTTCGTTTGATTGGTATCGTTGCGGATATGGCGGGATGGTGGGGTGCGCTGCGCTTACCCCACCCTACGCTGACCCGTGGTTCGGATTCGTGCCGCTTCGATTCGAGCACGACGGTGACGTGCGCTGCGTCGATCGAATCAGTCGCGACTGCGGCGCAGCGCGACAGGCACGAACGCGCTGTCCAGCGCGACTCGGACCTGTTCGAAGCCGGGCACTTCCACCAGCACATCCGTTTCGGTGACGTTGTCCAGGACCACCTGCCCCGCGCGATCGGCGGTGAGTGTCTTCGTCGGCACACCGCGCAGCGGCGACAGCAGGTGCACCGACGCGAACGCGAGCGGCTTCGCGTCGGCGGCGATGCGCAGACTTACGCGACGCCCGCCCCGGCCGGAAATGCGCGCGCGGTAACGGGCATCGGATGATGCCTCGCCGACCTCCACCGCATCGCTGAAGTGCACCGTCCATGGCGCCAATACTCCCGCCACGCGGACGCTACCCGCCCGGTTCAGCGATACCGCCAGCCCCTCCGCGACCGGACGGAAATACTCCGCCGACGATTCGCGCCAGAGCGGGCCTTGCCGATGCTGCAGCACGAAGACAGGGAACGGATCGTCCATGCGCGGCCGTCTTGGAATATCGATGCCGGGCGTGTCCACGATCAACCAGCGCAGCGGTTCCAGTTCGACTGTCTTCGCGATGACGCCCGCGACGACGGGATCGTCGGCGAGATCGAGGGTCATCGGCAGCCGTTCCGGCCACGACGGCAGAACCTCGACGAGAAATGACGGCGTTTTCGACGGTGCGATGCGGATGTCGATCGATAGCGGCTGCAGCGGGTCGACGCGTGGAATACGCAACATGCCCGATGCATCCGTGCGCAGGCTCTGTTCGCCGCGCGGCGACGACCAGACGACGGTGGCGTCCTTGACCGGCGCGCCGCTGCCTTTTTCGACAAGCCGCACAGCGGCGGTCACCGACAGCGCCGCGCCCAGTGCGGACGCATCGGCATCGAGATCGAACGTGGCAATGCGCCCGGCCGACAGCGTGACCCGGCGGCGCTCGGTCTCGATGCCGTCGACAACCGCGACCACGTCCAGCGGCCCGGGCGGCAGCGGCGCAACGAGGACGTCTGCGGCAGTGACCTGCAGCGCGCGTTCGTCGTAGGCGTCCAGCACCGCGGGCGCTTCGCGCCGCATCAGCGATTGCCACGCGGCATCTTGCGAACCATCGACACGCCTGAACAGCACGCGCGTACTGCCTGGCGTCTGTGCAGGCGCGCGCAAGCGCAGACCCGCCGCAACCCGCGGGACGATCTGCGTCGGTACGTCGTCGCGGGTGAACGATGCCTCGTAGAAACGCAGGCCATCGTCCGCGCGCGCCTGCAGCACGTAGCGATCCGCCGCCGGCAGCCGCGTTGGCGTCACCACCACCACACCCTGCGCGTTCAATGTCGCCGGCAGGTTCAACCATCGCGTCACCGAGGCCAGGCTTTCGAGATCGCGCGGCCCGGCGCCTTCACCGCCTCCGCGCAGCCAGGCCCGGTAGGCAGCCGCTTCATCCGGCGACACATACGCCAGGCCGACCCGGACCGAACCCGGCGACGCCGATATGTCGCCATCGGGCAGGAGGCGCGTACCGAAAGCCAGCGTGGATGCGTCCGCAGCATGCGCAGCGGTGCGCAACGCCGCCGTGTCGCGCGATGGAATCGCGTCGATCGCGCTGCGCGGAGACCACCAGAAAACGCCAAAAACGACGGCACCCGCGGTGAGGCAGGCGCCGAGGATCCATGCGGAGCGATGATGCCGGTGGGTCGTCGATGCTGTCATCGATATTGCGATCGTTCGACCGGATCAATCCGTGTCTGCGGTCGAATACAGCGAGAGATAGATCGGCGCGTGATCCGACACACCGTTGCGGAACGTGCACATGTTGGCGATGTAGTCGCGCCCGGAAGCGGAATACTCCGTGACGTAGCTGTTCTGCATCCAGAAATGGTCGTAGCGACTGGCGAACGCACAGCTGGCGTTGATCGACGTCAGTTCATTGACGCGATATCCCACCGCCGGCGCAAGCGAGGTCAGGTTGACCCACCAGGGCGACGTCGCATCGCGGTTGTGATCGCCCACCAGAATCACGTCCTGATCGCTGCTGCTGCCGTCCTGGATCGATTTGAATACCGCGCCGATCAACTGCACCTCGGCCTGCCGCTCGGCGGTGGTGCCGAAGACGGTATGCCAATTGATGAAGGTGTAATCGGCGCCGGTCTGGGTGTGGCGGATCTTCACGATCTGCGGTTCGCGCTCGAACTTGTCGCCGCTGTCGGCCCACACGGTGGCGGACAGCAACTGCACCCGATCGGTGCGGAAGAACACCGCATAACGCTCTTTGTAGCTGCTGCGGCCGATGGCAGCGGTGACGCGATAATCCCAGGCGAACCCGCTGACCGCGGTCAACGCAGCGGCGAGACTGGATGCGGATTCGGCATACATTACTTCCTGAGCGAACACGAGGTCCGCCCCGTTCCCGGCTCCGGCTACGCTGCCGTAGTTGTTCCATATCTGCCCGGCATACGCGTTCCAATCCTGCTGCCCGCTCCAGCCGGCATGCAGCATGTTCCAGGAGACCACACGCAGATACGACTGTGCCGACGCCTGGGCGCCGAAGAGGAGAATGCATAAACCCAGGATCGCGACGATGCGGCGTTTCATGATGCCTCCATGGCATGGATGTATCGTGCAGAGTGTCCCGGCATGGTGTGTCAATAGGATGTCGGGACTACGGATAGTTCGTAGGGCGCATATCGATTCGGCTCGAGTATGCTTGAATTCGATGGGTCTGCCCGCACGGGAGGGGCTTGAGCCTGAGGTATCCCCACATTTTCTCATTGCAGATCAATGAGATGGTGTGGACTGGGTGATGGGTGCGTGCACGGTGCAGTGATTCTCTGGTTGTCTACGCCCGAGAACTGCACCATGCACACACAACGGATTCTGCGCCGATGTTGAGCCTCTGTGCTAGACCCCATGCATGCCAGTCGGCGTCGCGTCCTGCTCCAAGCATTGCAAGCCCTCATCGATGGTCGTCGCCTCACCATGACAAATCTGTCGCGGTCTTGGCCTGGCGCAACGTTTTCCCATGCGCCGTTGAACGGACGCTTACGGCGCTCGTTTCGTTTTGCCTCGTTCCTTCATCGCCGAACTCGACGACATGGCGAGCCGAAGCTCGCCATGCACGTTCCCTCTGCAAAAAATCGATAGGGCGCTGCAGGCCCGTCTGGACTCGTCGACTACAGCCAGGGCCCCATGGCGTGATTGGCGATGGGATTGACGAAGGAGATTCTCGGGGCCCAGTACGTGCAGCCGCTGAGTGGGCCGACATGGTACAGACCAACGGGAACGCTCCAGACCGGGTCTCCATGCCTGCAATACACTCTGAGATTCTGGCTGCCGAGAGAATCCCACATCTGCTGCCTGAAACTGCTGTTTCCGACCCGCGCCGGGTTGTACGCTTCCATCTGTGGGGCGAGCGTCTTTCTGCGGATGGTGAACACATGCGCTTCCGCCATGCCACCGCCTAGACTATGCCCTGTCACTCTGTAGGCGTTTCCACAAGGCAGACGATCGATCATCGGCCTGTAGTTCTCGAGCCTTGCGGCATACCCATGCCCGATCTTGGCATGGTTCCCGTCTGGCTCCCACGGAACACGGACAGCCAATCCGAACTGGCTCTCAAGATTCCTGGCCCAATCGCCGGTGGTTGCACTTCCGCGCCAGGCAACAATGCAATCGGTGAAATTATAGTCCGTGCTTTTCCAGACCTTCACCACATCCTGATTCAGGATCCTTCGATAATTGCGGGACATGATGGTTTTGTCGGAAGGTTCTTTTTCGTAGGCCGCGTTGGCGAACCAGGCATAGAAGCGGGTTTGAGATGCCGCTTTCGTCGAAAAAATATTCCTGCTGAAAGCTTGCCCCTCCGACGTCAGCACATGATCGATGCCCACCTCGACCGCCGCATCGCTGGGCGTCAGATCGGTTGCGACCGCACGCCCTTTGCTCCACCCGATGCGCACGGCGACGTTCTTCAGACCTCGTGCATTCACCCCCGGATAGTAGGTGGCGACAAACTGGTGCAGGCGAGGCACATTCCACGTACCGCTTTCCGCCATCACCACCCAGCCCAGGTCTCTGGCGAGTTTGACGATGGACTGCATCTGTTTCTTGCTCATGGCGATGCTGTCCACATCGATGTAGACGATGGCGTCGGTGACATTTTCGGGAAGCGCGTCCAGACTGACGCGCTGCGTCTTCCCATCGAAAATTTCGAAACCAACATCGCCGATGGTGGACGTCAGTTGCACGACCGGCATGCGGCCGCCCCGCACCGCCGCCGCATCCTGATTCGCATGGATGCCGGCGGGTCGCGTCGTGCTGCCGGCGCGGTAGGACGACGGCCGGTAGGCGTCTTCCGCGCCGATCATGGAATTTTTCGGGGCGCGGCTGTGGGTGCCGGCGGACGGCGTGGCGTTGGCCGCCAGCGCCTGCGCCGTCAGCACGGTCAGCACACTTGCATAAATGAGATTTCGATTCATGACGCTCTCCAAGAAGGTTTGGACGACGAATGGACAGACATGTGTGGCCAGGGGCGCGAGGATGGGTTCACTTGTACGACTGCGTGACGGATTCCGTGCGCTCGCTTGCCCCGGCATCAAGCTCACGTCCTGCGACGTGTGCGCGGATGCCTGCCCCATTGGCCCAGCAAGGCCGCAGGTGCTCGTTCAAGCGAGGGAGAGACCGACCATGTGCGGTCGCAAGCCATGCATCCACCTCGGTCGTCCTGCATTCCGTCCTTCCTGTAACGCTCCGGATCGGATGTCGCTGCCGGCGACTCGGCGAGGCATGGATCGCTTCCGCAGCTCCGTTCTACGCCAGCCTTTTGGCCAATCAAGCCGGGAACCATCCGAATCGATGACAATCCACGGCAATCGACAGGGATCCAGATTTCCCCCGCCCAAGCCATTGATTTTTTTGGCTACGAATTCATGAAACTATATGAATCGATATCGCCTGCAGGCGGTTTCGACTTCGTTTGCGCAAAGCTTGCACCCGCAAGGCAGGTATCGGCCGGTCGAGCATCGTGATGCCTGTCGGACATGCTTCGTGTGACGTCGTGCGGGGTAGCGAACGCCAGAAAGGGTCTGTCGCGCTCGCATGCATGCATGCGGAACCGGCACGCGCCGAAGCGGCCGGCTGCAATGCGAGATCGAAGTCGATATCGGCGACGGAACGGGCGGGGCCTGCAGTCCGCAGGGCGCGGGCCT
Source organism: Pseudomonadota bacterium (assembly GCA_040386495.1). GTDB lineage: Bacteria > Pseudomonadota > Gammaproteobacteria > Xanthomonadales > Xanthomonadaceae > Lysobacter_I. Next base: position 29,208 of record JAZKFJ010000026.1, on the reverse strand, counting down.
CCGCGCCCGGGTGCAGTCTCTTCGGTTTCATGGCGCCGGCGGCCGAGATCAACTCCCGGCCAGCACTCCCGCCGCACGCCCCGTACCCGCCTTGTTCGCGGCAGCGAGTCTGCTCCGCCAGGCATCGGCCTTGGCCTTTGCGCCCGTGCCGGGACGGTCGGTGTTCCAGGCCTCGTAAAGCGCGATGTAAGCATCGGCGAGCTCACGCACCGGTTCGGGGTTGGGGTTGTAGCCCTGCGCAAGATTGGCCTTGGCGCGATCGAGCGTCGTTTCGGCGTCTTCGAACCGGCGCAGTGCCGTCAAGGTGCGAGCGTGATTGGTCAGGTAAACGCCGATCAGATAGTGACGCGCGTCGTATGCGTCGGTCGCGCCCGCCGCCAGCTCCTGCCCCAGGTCTGCGGCTTCGTCGTACTTGCCGCGCGCGCGCAGCACCTCGACGAAAATATGCATGGTGTGGAGCCGCGCACGCTTCTGCATGTTGTCGGCACCCGCGCGAGGATGGACCTCCAGCAGCATGCGCAGCAAAGACTCCGCTTGTTCGCTGTCGCCCTGCGCGTGAATCACCTCCGCGATGGAGGCGATCGTCCCCAGGGTGTCGGGGGCCGTATCGCCGAACAGGCGCCGCCGGATGACGAGCGCTTGTCGATATTGCGCTGCGGAGGCCGCCAGCTGCCCCTTCGACCGCAGGACCATCGCGGATGTCTGCTGGACATGCGCCGTCACGTCCACTTCGCGCCCGTAGACGCGTTCGCTGCCATCGACCACGGTTTTCACCAGCGCAGCGGCTTCGTCCTTGCGCCCCTGTTCGCAGAGATTCCGGGCCAGATTGGCGAGGACCATCAAGGTCTTTGGGCGCTCTCCGCCGTACTCCTTCTGCAGCGTGGCCAGCATCTTCCGATATATCGGCTCCGCCTCCGAGAAGCGCCCTTGATCGTTGTATGCAGACGACAGGCGCGACATCGCGACATACGTCGAGATCGTTCCGACCCCGTACACGGACTCTTCGATCTCCAGTGAATTTTTCGCGTAGGTTTCGGCCTCGCCGGGTTTGCCCTGAGCGATCAGCAGGTGCGCGAGATTCCCGATATGGCGCATGGTCACCGGGTGGGCGCTTCCCAGCGAGTTCGTGGCCTCCTGCACAAGCTGCCGCATGATGGCTTCCGATTCGGCGTTCTGCCCAAGGGCGTTATAGACCATGGCCAGGCGTTCGCTGGCGGCCATCTTCTTTTCGGGTTCACCGGGGATTCGACTCGTGCGCTCGTGCAGCTCCTTCGCGAGCGGGAGCGCCTGCCTGGCCTTCTGGTCCCACACCAGGATGACCACGAGCGCATCGAGGGCTTCGAGGGTGTGCGGATGGTCATTGCCCAATGCACGACGCTGGTTGTCCAGCGCTTCGCGCACAAGCCGCTCCGCCTGCGCCAGCGCATCCACCTCCTTACGCGCTCCGCTGCCCCCGAGCGTCAGTCCGGTTTTCGCCATGATGCGCGAGGTGACCGGGTCATTGTCGCCGAGGACGCGACGCGCGGCCTTCAGCGCCTGCTCCATGTCGGCCAATGCCAGCTGGCTTTTGCCGATGTCGCGATACACGCTTCCGCGGTGGGCCAGCGACTGGATCGACGATGGATGGTCCGCGCCCAGCAGCCTTCGATGCGTCGCCAGTGCGGCTTCGACCAGTTCCAGCGCCTTCTCGTCCTGCCCGAGGCGCGTATGCGTTTCGGCCAGTGTCTCCATGAGCTGCGCCTGCAGCAGCGGTTGGTCGCCGTAGTCTCTCCTGAGCGCCGACAACGCCGGATCGGTGGTGTAGTCGTTCAACTGGGACAGCGCGAGATCGGTGAAATTCAAGCCTCTGATCGTGGCTTCGAATTGCCGCTGACTGTCCGCCACGGCGGCGCTGTCCAGGCCGGCGTCCGCACCGCGCTTGCCGACCGCCTCGATCAAGCTGTCGCGCATGCCGGCCCCCATCGCGGCCGGGTCGATGGACTGCATCTGCTTGACCTGGAACTCGGCCGCCATTTCGGCCTTTCGGGTCGCCGCTTCCGCCGCTTCGAGCGCCATGCCCGTGCGGACATAGCCGACGATCGCCGCAGTGGTGGTTCCCAGCAGCGCCACCGTGCCCAGCGTGGCCGCCGCCACGCCCCACCTGTGCCGACGCGCGAACTTGCGCAGCCTGTACAACCGCGATGCCGGACGCGCCTTCACCGGCAGGTTCTCCAGCCAGCGGCGAAGATCGTTCTCCAGCGCCAGCACCGTCGGGTAGCGGTCGTCCGGGTCCACTTCCAGACACTTGCCCACGATCCACGACAGGTCGGCGCCGAGCTCGGTCTTCATGTCCTCCACCGACAGCGAACGTCGTTCCGCGATGGTCTGTTCCTCTTCCCGGCTCAGGCTGGCGTAGCGCATGAGCAGGCTCGGCGGCTGTTCGCCGCTGAGCAGGCGCGCCAGTTCCACGGGCGTCTTGCGGCTCAGTTCGTCGTCGCTGTAGGGCGTCACCCCCGCCAGCAACTGGTACAGCACCACGCCCAGCGAGTAGATGTCGGCGCGCGTGTCGACGCTCGCCATCGGCCCGGACACCTGCTCCGGGCTGCTGTACGCCGGGGTGCCCACGAAGCTGCCCAGCCGGGTGTGCGCCGGGTTGGCGGCCAGCAGGCCGGACATCGACTTGGCCACACCGAAGTCGATGATCTTGACCGCCGCCGGCTGATCCTTCGCCCGGCTCACCAGGATGTTGCCCGGCTTGAGGTCGCGGTGGATCAGGCCCTTCTGATGCGCGTGCAGCACGCCTTCGCAGACCTGCAGGAACAACGTGACGCGGGCGCGGAAATCCAGACGCAGCTGGTCGCAGTGCGCGGTGATGTCCTGGCCCTGCACGTACTCCATCGCGAAATAGGGCTGCCCGGACGGGGTGCTGCCGGCGTCGAACACCGTCGCGACGTTGGTGTGCTGCATCAGCGCCAGCGCCTGCCGTTCGGCCTCGAAGCGGGCGCACGCGTCGGCGCTCATCTGGCCGGTGCGCACGACCTTCAGCGCGACTTTTCGATGCACCGGCGCGTGTTGCTCGGCCAGATACACGGTGCCCATGCCACCTTCGCCGAGCTGGTCGAGCAGGTGGTAGCAGCCGATGCGGTCGCCGATGGCGGGGGCGGAGAGATTGGCGGCCGAGGATGCAGGCGCAGGGACGTCCGCCGATGCGAACGCAAGGGCAGGTGCGCTCGCATGGGTCGATGCGGGAGAGGCCTCCGCCTGCGCGGGGCCGAGCAAGACCGGCTGCGCAAGGCGGGCGGCCTGGGCAAGCGCGCGCAGCCGCTCGGCCACGACCGCGGCTTCGGGCCGGTCCTCAGGCGCTGTGGACGTGCACGCGGCGATCAGCGCTCGCAACGGCGGTGAGGCGAGCGACGCTTCATCTTCTCGCCTGGGCGAGCGCTGCAGATCACCCGACGCCATCTGCAGCAACAACACGCCGAATGCGTAGACATCGCCGGCCGCCGTCGCATGGCCGCCGGCCGCGACTTCTGGCGGCAGATACAGCGCATCGCCGGCAGGTCCGCCCGACCAGGTCAGACCGGTGTTCGTGATCTGCAGCCCTGCCAACCGGCTGCGATCGGTCAGATCGCTCAGCCCGAACTCGCCCAGGCACGCCTGCAGCCCCTGTGCGTCGCGATCCGCATGGATCAGTACGCTGGACGGGCCGAGGTTGCGATGCACCACATCGGCCGCATGCACTGCCGCAAGCGCATCGGCCACTTCGCTCATCAGGCGCAGGCGCTCCGGATACGCGACCCGCGCGATACCGCCCTGCTCTGCGGCCCACTCGGCCAGAGTGCCGCCCGAGGCATAGTCCATTTCCAGGTGATAAGGCGGTTCGTCCAGTTGCCAGTCCAGCACAACCGCCGTGTCGCGACGGCCGACGAGCGCTTCGCGCAAGTAGCGCAATACTTTGGTCTCGCGCCGCAACGCCTGCAGATGCTGTTCGCTGCGGCAGAAGCGGAACACGCGTTTCTCGCCGCTTGCCTGTTCCTCCGCCAGCCACAGCTCGCTGAGCGCGTTGTCGCCCAGGCGGCGGGAGAGCTGCCAACCTGGCTTGCCGGCGATGGGCATCCCAGGCGTGAATGCCGCCTGCACCTTGTCCTCGACGTCGCCCGCTGCGGCGGTGAGCTGGTACCCGCGCCGCGGGATGGTGCGGATCAGCGGTCGCTCGGCATCGGCATCCTGCAGCGCACGTCGGATCGCATAGATGGCGGTGTTGAGGCCTTGTTCGCCGACCAGCCGATTGCCCTGCCAGACCAGATCCATGAATGCGTCGCGGGACTGTATCGCGGTCCCGGCGCTGGCCAGGCAGGCCAAGACCTCCAGGTCCTTGCGCTTGAGCGGGAAGCGTCGCTCCCGATAGGTCGCGGTGCCCGAGATGGGATCGATCACGCGTCCAGCGAGCGTGTATGGCCGGTCCAGATAGCGTTCGTCGAGCTTGGCGACGTCAGGCATGCTGCAGTCTCTCCTTTCCAAAACAGGGCTTTCGCGGATCAGTGTGGGTGCAATCTGGCGTTTTCGGGTAGGAGTCCTCGTCGCGTTAGCCCTAGTCGCTGCGCTGGATCACCTGGATCTTGTTGTTCAGGCCCTCCGCCAGGCGGATGTTAGAAGACCGGAGAAGACCGGGACACCCCTGACGTTCCCCCGCCTTTCATACGGCAATCCTGAGCCGTCTTCGAAGCGTGGTAAGGCCTTGAGGCGACAGTGGATGTCCAGCCGTCCGCATAACAGTCGCGCGAGCGGCAACAGCGAGAGCTCTCGCTGTGCGCGCGTCGTGGATCGGAAGCCACACTGCAGCCCCTTGCTCCCCGCGACTTGACCGATGTGCCACAGCAGGTAAGCCGCAAGCGTGCCGATGAACAGCAATGCCTGCAGGCAATGATCGATTCCATGGGACGAGTTCTATGGTGACGAAGACGGATCTTGTCGTACAACGCCGTCACCGAAACCGGCAGTTACGGCTGTTTGCGTGCGGCCGCGTGCAGGGAAGGACTTTGCTCCAGAGCGACCAGCCCCATCAGCCCCACTACCGTGGGAACAGCAGTTACCGCGAATATTGGTGCTGGCGGTGCTGCTCGAAGACCTGATCCACCATCTCCGGCGAGAGCGCATGTTCCATCGCCTCGCGCATCATCACACTCAGCGGCACGTGCTGTTCAAAACGCGACAAAATCGTGGCCCGCATGGGCTGCTCCTTCTTGCGAAGTGGGCAGCGTAACCAGTGCGGGAAAGACCTTGAAAGAGCTGGCATTAACGACCCACTGTCGGGGACCGATCAAACGGGGTATGCGGTGCGTACCCGCGCCACAGGCCCCGGCTGCTGCGCGAAGAACCGCATCATTTCGCGGCTGGCGTCGGGGCCCTGCGGGTCGGTATAGGAGCCTTCGGCGCTGCCGCCCGACCATGCGTGGCCGGCGCCGTGCAGCAGCCAGTGTTCCAACACCGGGCGGCGCTGCGCGTCGGTGTGCACGGTGCGCGTGTAGGCGTTGCGACCGGTGGGAGATTCGCGGCTGACGTGCGTCGTCAGCGCCGCACCCGCGCCGGCTTGCTTCAAAACGTGTTCGCCGTTGACAGGGTGTACGGTGCGGTCGCGGTCGCCGTGGAAGACGATGGTGGGCATGACCCGGCCACGGCGGACGGGATGGCCCGCGCTGCCCTGGCGCATCGCTGCGAACGCGGTGCCGACGTCGGTGGCCGCGCCCGGCGCCAGGCCGGAATGCACGCCGACCGCGGCGTACAGGTCGGGATACGCGGCGCCCATGATCGCCGCCGCCGCGCCGCCGGCCGACAGCCCGGCCACGTAGACGCGCGCGGGGTCGACATCGTGCGCGGCCATCACCGCGCGGGTGATGCCGGCGACGATCGCGGGTTCGCCGCCGTCGCGGGTCTGATCGGCGGCGTTGAACCAGTTCCAGCAGCACGCGCTGTTGGCCGATTGCGGTTGTGCGGGATAGACGACCAGCCAGCCCTCGGCTTCGGCCAGCGCGTTCATGCCGGTGCCGGCGGCGAAATCCTCCGGCGACTGGGTGCAGCCATGCAGCATCACCAACAGGGCCGGCGGCCGGGTGAGCGCGCGGCCGGGCACGTACAGGCGGTAGTCGCGCTGGCCTGCGGGGCCGACGTAGGCATGGGCGTCGAAATGCGCGCCCGGTGCGCAGGCCGGCGTTTGGGCCGGGCCGCGACGCTGACCTTTCAGCGGCATGCTGCGCAGCTTGGCCATCAGGCTGCGGGGCAGCGGGTTCGGGCCGCTGCGGCTTGTGGTTGAGCCCGGGGCGGCTTCGGCGGGCCCGGCATCGGCATGCGGCTGCGCCTGCGACGGATCCGGCGTCCACGCGCCACCGCTCCCGGTAGACGGCGGCAGCATGTCGATCGGTGCGCGGTCGTGCGTGGTGTTCGATGCGGTCGTGTTCGATGAAGATGAAGTCGTGCTTGACGATGTCGTGTCCGGCGAGGCGATGGCGCCTTGCAACACCGCCATCGCCTCGCGCAGGCGGCCCTGGCGGGTAAGTCGGGTGGCGTGGGCCATGTCGATGGTCTTGTGCAGCATGGGAATGATGTCCTGCGCGGTAGCGCGGTGGTGACGCGATAAGGAATGACGCCGGCGGCGGGGCCGGCGGGGAATCTCAGACGATGCGGTCGCGCAGGGCGGCCTTGACCTCGGCGCTGGCCTGCAGCGCCCCCAGCACCTGCAGCCGGCCGATGGTTTCGCGCGCCAGCTGCGCGCTGACGTCGGTCGCGATGACCGCCAGCCCCAGCACCTGGATGTCCAGGGTTTCGCCGGCCGCGCGCACGGCTTCGAGGTCCGCCCGGGTGAACTGGCGCAGCCCCAGCTCAAGCCGGCGCCGGGCGACGGACTGGCTGACGGCGTCCTCATGGCGATCCAACTGGTTGCGGATAGCGGTGCGGATGAAGTCGGTGCGGTTGGCGTAGAAGCCTTCCTGCACCAGCAGGTCCACCCGGCCCAGGTCCATATGGCCCAGGTTGATGGTGATTTTCTCGCTGTCGTTGCCGCGGCTGGGCAGGGTCTGGGCGCGTCTAGTCATGGACGCACCTTACACCACCATCCATATGGATGGTTGAAGGATGGCGGATAGAAGACTGGAACGTTAAGGTCTGTCCGACCTTGGCCCTGATGCGCCGCAAGGGCGGGCGCGCACGGCCAGCGCTCACGCGGCATTGGCGGCCGACTATGCATACTCGCCTGCCCTTCGATCGGCCCGCTTCGCTTATGGATCCTTACAAGGTTGCCGTGACGCTGGTCGGGTTGGCGCTGCTCAGTGCGGCGTGGATGCCGCAGCTGCTCAAGCGCTATCCGCTGACCCTGCCGATGTTCTACGTGGCGATCGGGTTCCTGGTGTATTGGCTGCCCATCGACCTGCCGCCGGCCGATCCGCTGCGGTTCCCGGTGGTGACCGAGCACCTGACCGAGCTGGCGGTACTGGTGGCGCTGGTGGGCGCGGGGCTGCGGATCGATACGCGTTTCAGCTGGCGGCGCTGGCGCCTGACCTGGCGGCTGCTCGGCATCACCATGCCGCTGACCATTCTGGGCGGCGTGCTGCTGGGCCAGCATCTGCTGGGCTACGGCCTGGCCACGGCGATGCTGCTGGGCGCGGTGCTGGCGCCGACCGATCCGGTGCTGGCCTCCGACGTGCAGGTGCATGGGCCGGGCGAAGGCGGCGAGGATCCGGTGCGTTTCGGGCTGACGTCCGAGGCCGGGCTGAACGACGGTCTGGCGTTCCCGTTCGTGTGGCTGGCGGTGGCGCTGGCGCTAGCGGGCGCCGGGGAGCCGATGGACTGGGGCCGCTGGCTGGCGCTGGACGTGGCGTGGCGCGTGGGCGCGGGCGTGCTGATCGGCTGGGGCGTCGGCTACGGGCTGATGCACCTGATCTTCCGGGTGGAACGCGAGACCTCGCTGGCGACCACCAGCGACGGCATGATCGCGCTCGCCATCACCCTGTTCGTCTATGGCGTGGCCGAGCTGTGCCACGGCTATGGATTCCTGGCGGTGTTCGTGGCCGCGGTGGTGGTGCGCCAGCACGAGCGCGACCACGAGTACCACACTACCCTGTCGCTGTTCGCCGAGCAGTGCGAAAAGCTGCTGATGGCGCTGTTGCTGATATTGCTGGGCGGCGCGGTGGCCAGCGGCATCCTCGGCGCGCTGTCGCGGCAGGAAATTTTCTTCGCGCTGATCTTCGTGCTGCTGGTGCGGCCGTTGGCCGGATGGATCGGTACCATCGGCAGCGGACTGCAGCAGCGCGAGCGATGGACCATCGCGGTGTTCGGCGTGCGCGGCATCGGTTCGCTGTATTACCTGGCGTTCGCGCTCAATCAGGCGGATTTTCCGGGCACGCGGGCGCTGTGGTCGATGGTGTGTCTGGTGGTGCTGCTGTCGATCCTGCTGCACGGCATCAGCGCGCGGCAGGTGATGGAATGGCTGGATCGGCGGCGCACGCGTGGACGTCGCGCTGCTTGATCCACGCGCACGGCGTTTACGTTCGTAGAGCGGCCTTGAGGCCGCTGGATGCCATCGCGAAAAAAGTAGCGGCCTGAACATCGGTTTGCAGAGAGAGACACGATGGACAGCGCCAGATCCTCTCCGGCGGATGGCCGTGCCGACGAACAGCACCGGCCCACTGGCAGCATCACCAGGCCGATCAGGATTGGTCGAGTGTTAACATTCGCGCTCTTCGCATTGATATGGAGTCGTCGATGTCGGCAGCAAAAACCGTTTTCATGTTTTCCGGACAAGGGTCGCAGTACTACCAGATGGGAAAACCGCTGTTCGATGGCGACGATATTTTCCGCGGACACATGCTGCGTCTGGACGCTCTGGCGCAAAAGCTGAGCGGAAAACGGGTGCTGGAGGCGATCCACGCCGGCAACAAGGTCGACGCGTTCGATCGGACCCTGCTGACGCATCCGGCGATCTTCATGACCGAATATGCATTGGCGCTGCGCCTGATCGGCGCCGGGATCGAACCCGACGCAACGCTCGGCGCGAGCCTCGGCTCGTTCGCAGCCGCCACCGTCGCCGGCTGCATGAGCGAAGAGGACGCGATGGCGGCGGTGATCGAACAGGCGAAATCCTTCGAGGACTCCTGCGAACGCGGCGGCATCATCGCGATCCTCGCGGAACCGGCGTTGTACGCGGACGAATCGTTCCTGCATGCGCACAGCGAAATGGCCGGGATCAATTTCGACAAGCATTTCGCGGTGGCCGCGGGCCAATCGGATCTGGACATGATCGAAGCCGAACTGAAGCGCCGTGGCATCGCCCATCAGCGGCTTGCGGTGTCGTTCGCGTTCCATTCGCGATGGATCGACAATGCGCAGGCGCCGTTCTGCGCCTTCATGCGCAGCGTGCCGCTGAAACCGGCGACGCGTCCGGTGGTGTGTTGCGACCGCGCGGCGACGTTGGAACCGACGCTGCCCGACGACTTCTTCTGGAGCGTCGTGCGGCGACCGATCCGCTTTCGCGACACGATCGACCAGCTCGAACGCCAAGGTACTTATCGTTACATCGATGTCGGCCCCTCCGGCACGATGGCGACGTTCGTGAAATACGCGCTGCCGGATAGCTCCGCCTCCACCGCACATGCGGTGATGACGCCCTACGGCCAGGATCGGCGCAATCTCGATGCGCTGTTGACCACGACCTGAACAACGAAGCGTTACGACGGAACGACCATGACGGATTGGAGCAAGGATTTGGGCGCGGCGCTGGATTCCGGCGATGCCGATCACATGCGCGCGATGCTGTCGCGGGTACCGCGCGAAGCGATGCGACAGATCGTACCGGCGCTGGAACGCATGGCGCAGACCAGCGAGCAGCAAGGCCGCATGGAGGAAGCGCTTTTCTATCGCGATCGACTGGTCGATGTCTTACCCGCCGAGAGCGCTCACGGCAACGCCCAGCGCGCCGCGCGCGCGCAGTTGCGCTTGCGCCTGCAGCGCTACGCGGATGCGCTCGACGATGCGCAACGATTGACGACGGCATCGCCGGAAGACGCGCTTGGCCATCGGCTGGCCGGCGAGGCGCATGAAGGTCTGGACGATGTCGCACAGGCGTTGATTGCGTATCGACGCGCGCTGCGCTGCGCGCCCGACGACGCTCTGGCCGCGCGCGTACGCACGCTGGACGATGAAATGCGCAAAGCCGCGATGCTGCGTCAGGCGCTGGACCCGGAGGCTGCGCAGGAGCCACTGCGGATCGAATTGCCGCCGCCGCCCGAAGTGCTTTTCGACCCTGCGCTGTTCGATGATCCGTCGATGCCGACCGACAGCGATGCATTCCGCATCGAAGGCATTGCCCGCCATCTGTGGCGCTACAGCGGGCAGTCGTCGGCGCGCAACGCGATACAACGCCTGACCGATCCGGTCTGGTGCGCCGCCTGGGATAGCGCGTTGGCCGGAACCGCCGGCGCGCGCTTGCGCTTCGTCGGCAGCGAGCTGGGCGTATTCGCGCTGCGCGCCCTGCATCACGGCGCGACGCATGCGCTGTGCGCCGAGCGCTATCCGCAGGATGCGCGCATCGCCACCGGCATGGTCCAGAAACATTTCCTGGCGCCCTGGCACGCATTGCACGGCCAAGCGATCCAGCGTTGGAGCGAAGAAGAGCGTCGCGCATCGTTCGAAACCTTCGCCGCTGCGATCGACATCGGCGGCAGCAGCGAAGATGCGACGATTCCGGATTGCGACGTGCTGGTCTTTCCGCAGATCGATCACACCTTGCTGGGCACCGGCATCGTGCCAGCGGTACGCGCCTATCGCGGCGATGGGCGCGCCGCACCACGGGTGCTGCCAGCACGGGCCACGCTGTATGCGATGGCGGTGCGGTGGGACTATCCCGACGCGGCCGGATCGGCCGATGCGGCGGAAGGCGCCGCACTCGCGCTGGACGCCATCAGCCGTCTGCGCTGGAGCGCCTATCCGCAGCCTCTGGAATTGGCGGCCGAATTCTGGACCGCACTGACCGCACCGACGGAAATCGGCACCCTGGATTTCGCGGATTTCGCCGAAGTCGCGTGGGATCTTTCCCTGCCTGTCGTTGCCGACGGCAGCGCCGATGCGATCCTGGTCTGGTTCGAATTGGAACTGGGCGACGCAAGCATCCGCAGCGCGCCCGACAGCGATCTCCGCTGCATCCGCCCTGCGGTGTACTACACCGATCCGACGCCGTTGCGTCGTGGCGAATCGCTGGCGTTGCGCATCGAAGCGCAGGAAACGCGGCTGCATGTGTGCCCCTCGCCGCCGCCGGTGCAGCCGCGCGCGCATGGCCTGCCGGCCTGGTACGTACCGATGCTCGGGGATACCCGGCGCAACGCCGGATATCGCAAAGCGCTTCACACCGCGCTCGCGGCTGCCCCCTCGCAACTGGCGCTGGATATCGGCGCCGGCTGCGGCCTGCTGTCGATGTTCGCTGCGCAGGCCGGCGCCGCACGCGTGATCGGTTGCGAACAGCATCCTGCCATCGCCGGGATCGGGCGCGAAATCATCGCCGCCAATGACTTTGCCGACAGCATTTCCCTGATCGCCAAGGAATGCCGCGCGCTCACCGTGCCCGACGATCTGCCCGGGCGCGCCGATCTCGCCATCTTCCAGCTGTTCGATTGCAGCCTGATCGGCGAAGGCGTGCTGCATTTTCTCGCGCATGCACGCGAGCATCTGCTCGGCGCCGATGCGCGGTATCTGCCGGCCGGCGCGCGATTGCGGGCGATGGCGGTGGAGTACCGGATCGATCGCATCCTCGACGTCGACGCCACCCTGCTCAATCCTTACCGCGCATCGCCCAACTTCATCAGCGTCGATGCGCGCAGGCTCGACTATCGCGCGCTGAGCGAGCCGTTCGATCTGTTCGACTTCGATTTCGCCACCGCCGGCCCCGATGCGCAGGAGCTCGCGATCGATGTGTCCGCGATCGCCGACGGCAACGTCGGCGCGATCCTGTTCTGGTTCGATCTGCGCCTGGATGCCGACACCGTGCTGTCGAACGCGCCCGGCGGCGACGATGCGCTGCACTGGAAACAGGGGCTGCAGTTCCTGCCGGAAGCGCGCGTCGCCGCCGGCCAGACGCTGTCGCTGGTCGCGCATCACAACGGCAGCGAGCTGCGCCTGCAGTGGCGGCCCGACGGACTACCGGCGGATGCGTTCTCGCGGATGCCGCGCTTCGATCCGCGCTGGCTCGCGGCCAGCGCCGAGCTGGAACAGCAGACGCGCACTCTGCTGCAGCACTGCGCGCAGAATCCCGACGAGTTCGCCAAGGTCGCGCAGATCGCGCAGCGCATGGCCGTGGACCCGGCGCGTTACGATCTGGATCCGGTCATCGCCCAGCGTTTCATGTCGATGTTCTTCGCGGGCTGAGCGCGGCGCAGCTTTGCGGAATGCGCCAGAGCCTGTTTGAAATCTCCACGCTGTCGCGATGGCAACCATGGAAATACAGGTCATTCCACGTGGAGCGGTCTTCAGGCCGCTGCTCTTACCGGAACGAACCAGCGGCCTGAAGGCCGCTCTACAGGTTTGACCGAGAGATTTTGAACAGGCTCCCAGGGATTGAATTTCCCTGATACGGGACAATGCGACGGGCCCGACTCCGGTACGATCCGGTCTCGCACGCCTCCGACGTTGGCCGCATGTCTTCCATCATTTCCATCCGCAAGCTCAGCAAGACCTACGCCTCCGGCTTCCAGGCGCTCAAGTCGGTGGATCTGGAGATCCGCAAGGGCGAGATCCTGGCGCTGCTGGGCCCCAATGGCGCCGGCAAGACCACGCTGATCGGCATCGTCTGCGGCATCGTCAACGCGAGCAGCGGTACGGTGATCGCGGACGGCCACGACATCGCGCGCGATTACCGGGCCGCGCGCGGCAAGATCGGACTGGTGCCGCAGGAGCTGTCGACCGACGCGTTCGAGACCGTGTGGGCCACGGTGAAATTCAGCCGCGGCCTGTTCGGCAAGCCGCCGGATCCGCAGTATCTGGAAAAGATCCTGCGCGATCTGTCGCTGTGGGACAAGAAGGACAGCAAGATCATGACCCTGTCGGGCGGCATGAAGCGCAGGGTGCTGATCGCCAAGGCGCTCTCGCACGAGCCGACGATCCTGTTCCTGGACGAACCCACCGCCGGCGTCGACGTGGAACTGCGCCGCGACATGTGGCAGATGGTGCGCAAGCTGCGCGAAAGCGGCACGACCATCATCCTGACCACGCATTACATCGAGGAAGCCGAGGAAATGGCCGATCGCATCGGCGTGATCAGCAAGGGCGAATTGATCCTGGTGGAAGACAAGCACGTGCTGATGCGCAAGCTCGGCAAGAAGCAGCTCACCCTGGAACTGCAGAACCCGCTGCAGCGCATTCCGGAAGCGCTCTCGGCGCTGCCGCTGGAACTGACCGACGAAGGCCGCGGGCTGGTCTATACCTTCGATACGCAGACCGAGGAAACCGGAATCGCCGCGCTGCTCAAGCGGCTGGGCGAACTGGACATCCACTTCAAGGATCTGCATTCCAGCGAAAGTTCGCTGGAGGACATCTTCGTCGATCTGGTGCATGGCGGCGCGCGCGGCGACGATGCAGGCAAGGAGGCGCGCGCATGAGTCCGCTCCTGAACTGGCACGCGGTCCGCGCGATCTACCGCTTCGAAATGGCGCGGACTTTCCGCACCATCACCCAGTCCATCGCGTCGCCGGTGCTGTCCACCTCGCTGTATTTCGTGGTGTTCGGCGCAGCCATCGGTTCGCGCATGGGCGACATCGACGGCATCAGCTACGGCGCATTCATCATTCCCGGGCTGATCATGCTGTCGCTGTTGAACGAGAGCATTTCCAACGCCTCGTTCGGCATCTATATGCCGAAATGGGCGGGCACCATCTACGAACTGCTGTCGGCGCCGGTGTCCTACGTCGAAGTGGTGATGGGCTATGTCGGCGCGGCGGCCAGCAAATCGCTGATCCTGGGCATCCTGATTCTGATCACCGCGCGCATCTTCGTGCCCTACGAGATCGCGCATCCGTTCTGGATGCTGTGCTTCCTGCTGCTGACTGCGGTGACCTTCAGCCTGTTCGGTTTCATCATCGGCCTGTGGGCCGACGATTTCCAGAAGCTGCAGGTGATCCCGCTGATGGTGGTGACGCCGCTGACCTTCCTGGGCGGCGCGTTCTATTCGATCAACATGCTGCCGCCGGTGTGGCAGAAGATCGCGCTGTTCAATCCCGTGGTCTATCTGATCAGCGGATTCCGCTGGAGTTTCTACGGTGTGTCGGATGTGAACGTCGGCGTGAGCCTGGCCGCGATCCTCGGCTTCCTGGCGCTGTGCCTGGTGGCGGTGTGGTGGATCTTCAGGACCGGGTGGAAGCTGAAATCCTGAGCGGCTTCGATTCTCCACAACGGCAGGTATGATGGGCCGGAATTCCCCGGCAGGACACCGCGACATGGCGAAGGCGAATCCGCTTCAGGAACAACTGCTCAAGGCGGGCCTGGTCAAGAAGTCCAAGGTGGCCGAGGTGGCGCGCGAGCAGAACAAGGCCCGGCACGGCAAAGGTCAGCCCCAACCCAGCGAGATCCAGTTGGAAGCGGAACGGGCGCGGGCGGAAAAAACCGAACGGGATCGCGCCCTCGCCGCCGAGCGCAAAACGCAGGCGCATGCGGCCGAGCTTCGCGCGCAGGCACGACAAATCATCCAGGACAGGAAAGTGCCGCGCACGGGCGAGAGCGAATACCGCTTCACCGCCGACGGCGCCATCCGCACCCTGTTGATCGATGCGGACCTGCGCAGGAAGCTGGCTTCCGGCGTGCTGGTGATCGTCCGCCTGGACGACCGCTACGAGCTGTTGCCGCGAGCGGCCGCCGACAAGGTGCGGGAACGCGATGCCGGCATGATCGTGGTGGATCATGGCCAGGACGGCGGCGCCGGGCCTTCCGCCGCAAGCCCGGAAGAGGATGCCTACTACGCGCGGTTCCAGGTACCCGACGATCTGATCTGGTGATCGGGCGGTTCAGGCTCCGGCGCGATGACGCCCATGATGCCTTTCCAGCGCCAGTACGCCGCCAGCAGGCTGCTGGCCGAGAGCGACATCGCCCTGTTCGTCCGCATCCGTTTCGGCAACCAAGCGTCCGGCATCCGCCAGAACCTTGATACGTCGCGCATACGGGTGGCCGCACACCGAAGTCCGTGATTATCTCGGCAGCATCATAGGTGCGTCGAGCACCGCTCCATCGACAAACGATGATCCGCACTTCGCGCCAGACATGGGTGCCGCTGAAACACTTGTTGGAAACAACCCATCATGAAATCCCGGCAAGCCGTGCATGGTTGCTGCCGGCCTGCTGCTCTCCCGATTCAAAGCATTGCGGGCCCTGTGGCACAGGGGGAGTCGGATCTCGTCGACTCTCCTATGGTGCGAGAAATCTATGGTGAGAGAAATCGCGTTTTTTTCGCACGAGACGGCAATGTATCAGTATGTATCTTTACGGAAATGTATCGTTGTTTATCTGTATTGTACAAAGGAAGCGATGCGGGGCCACAGGCTCGGCAGAGCGATGTGCAGTAGCAGTCAGCGTTCAAGCGCGCTGGGCGACTGGCGCCCCTAGGGAGGGGGGGGATATTCATATGGACAAGTGATATCTCATGGCAGAGCAATGGTTGCGTGACGCCTCCACCGACTGGGTGAAGTTGCTTCAGGACAGGGCTGAGCGCCATGGCGACGAGGTCGCTTACATCTTTCTGGACAGCGGCGAAACTCCGTCCGAACGCTGCACGTACGGCGAATTCCGCGATCGGGTGTTCGCGCTGGCGGTGAAGCTGCGCCAGCAGTGCGCACCGCGCGACCGCGTGCTCATTCTGTATCCGCCGTGCATCGATTACATGGTCGGATTCTTCGCTTGTTTGTGCGCGAACCTCGTGGCCGTTCCGCTTTTTCCGCCGCGCGGGACAAAGCACAATCTGCGGCTCGAAGCCATCGCTCAAGATTGCGCGCCCAATGCGGCGCTCTATTCTGGCCGTCGCGTGGCGCACAGGCACGAGGCGATGGCGGACCAGCCGGCGCTAGCCGCGCTCAAGTTCATCGACAGCGACGATGTCGATATCGCAGACAGCAGGCTGTGGGTGCCGCCGTCGCTGGATACGGGCACCATCGCGTTCCTTCAGTACACCTCGGGCTCGACCGGTGCGCCCAAAGGCGTGATGGTCAGTCACGGTAATCTCTCGCACAACCAGCTGATCATGCAGCGCAGCATGCACACGCGCGCCGATACGCCGATCGTGAGTTGGTTGCCGATCTACCACGACATGGGCCTGATCGCGAATATGCTGGGCACGGTCTGGCTGGGAACGCACTGTGTGTTCATGTCGCCAGCGGCCTTTCTGCAGCGCCCCGTGCGCTGGTTGAAAGCGGTGAGTCATTATCGCGGCTATCTCAGCGGCGGACCGAATTTCGCGTTCGACCTGTGCGTCGACAAGGTCAGCGAGGAGCAGAAGCGCGAGCTGGACTTGTCCAGTTGGGGCGCCCTGTTCAGCGGTGCCGAGCCGATCCGGCTGTCTTCGCTCGAGCGCTTCGCCGAGGCGTTCGCAGGATGCGGATTATCGCGCGATGTGTTGATGCCGGCGTACGGAATGGCCGAAGCCACGCTTGTGGTCTCGCTGGGCCATCCGTCGTCCGGCGAGCGTTTGGTCAGCCAGCAGGTGAACAAGGCTGCGTTGCAACAGGGGCGGATCGTCCTGGAGCACGATCCTGCGCAGGCGCAGTCGATCGTGGCCTGCGGCTCGACCCATCCCGAGCTTGGACAGTCGGTGCGCATCGTCGATCCCTCGACGCTGCAGGCGTGCGCGCCCGATACCATCGGCGAGATATGGGTCTGCGGCCCGAGCATCGCTCAGGGCTATTGGAACCATGCGCAGCAGACCGAAGAGAGCTTCCGCGCGCGCATCGCGGGCCGCGAAGAGGAAGGCCCGTTTCTGCGCACCGGCGATCTCGGCTTTCTCCAGGACGGTCTGCTGTACATCACCGGCCGCATCAAGGACGTGATCATCCTCCGCGGCAGCAACCATTACCCGCAGGACATCGAGGCCACCGTCGAGGCCGCCGATCCCGCCATGAACCCCGCGGGCGCGGCTGCGTTCGGTTACAGGAATGAAGCGACGCAGCAAGAGTTCCTTGTGGTGGTGGCGGAGATCGCCCGCACCAGCCTGCGCAAGATCGATCCGCAGGCACTGATGCGGGCCATTCGCAGCCAAGTGCTCGAAGTCCACGAGATACGCGTCAGCGACGTCGTGCTGATTCGCCCGGGCGCGCTGCCGAAGTCGAGCAGCGGCAAGGTGCAGCGCAACGCTTGTCGCTCGCTCTATCTTGCCGACGGATTCGACGTGGTCGCCGACCCCGCAGCCGCTGTCGCGAGCGACACGGTGGCCCAACCGGCTTGATCGTTTCCCTCCCCCACGCATCGCATACAAGGAAGTACCAGGCATGAATGCCCAGATCGCCCTGGAAAAGACCCCCGTCTCCCGCGCACTGCTCACGGCACGCACAAGGATCGAGCACTGGCTCATGGACTATGTCGCAAGGGTTTCACTGCAGGACGTGGCCTCGGTCGACGTCGATCATCCGTTCTCGTATTACGACCTGGATTCCATCGCGGCGGCCGAGATGACCGCCGATATCGAGGACTGGCTCAGCGTCAGGCTGGAACCGACGTTGATTTGGGATTACCCGTCCATCGCGCGTTTGGCCTCGTATCTGTCAGAGCTCAAGGCTCTGGCCAGATAAGGAGGACGACCATGGAACCCATCGCCATCATCGGCATGGCGTGCCGCTTTCCGGGCGCGCCGACACTGGACGCTTTCTGGTCGCTGCTGAGCGAAGGCCGAGAGGGTATCGTCGAAGTGCCGGCGGATCGTTGGAACGTCGGTACTTATTTCGACGCCGACCCGAAGGCGGCCGGCAAGACCAATGCGCGTACAGGCGGTTTCATCGAAGACATCGCCCGCTTCGACGCCGCATTCTTCGGCATCGCTCCGCGCGAAGCGGCGCAGATCGATCCGCAGCAGCGCATCCTGCTCGAACTGGCCCACGACGCGCTGGAAGATGCCGGTATCGCGCCGTCCGGGCTCGCCGGCTCCGACACGGCCGTCCTGGTCGGTGCGATGACCAACGACTACTTCCGCCAGCAGATCGGCGACGACTACCGCCGCATCGACGTGCACACCGGCTCCGGCGCGGGCCTGTCCATGCTGGCCAATCGGTTGTCGTACCAGTTCGACCTGCACGGACCGAGCATGACGGTCGACACCGCCTGCTCGTCGTCGCTCTTCGCGGTCATGCAGGCCTGCCAGACCCTGTGGACGGGGCAGTCGCACCTCGCCCTGGCGGCAGGGGTGAACGTGATGCTCGATCCATCGCTCAACGTGTTCTACGCCAGGGCGGGTTTGTCGGCCGCCGACGGTCGCTGCAAGACATTCTCGGCCGCTGCCGACGGCATCGGTCGCGCCGAAGGCGCAGGCGTGATCGTGCTCAAACCACTGCTGGAAGCGCAGAGGGACGGCGATCCGATCTACGCCGTGATCCGCGGCGGCGCGGTCAATCACGATGGTCGCAGCAACGGCATGACCCAGCCGAACCGCTGGGCGCAGGAAGCGCTGCTGCGCGATGCTTTCGCGCACGCCGGTATCGATGGCGACGAACCGCAATACATCGAACTGCACGGTACCGGCACGCTGATCGGCGATCCGATCGAAGCGAAGGCGCTTGCGGCTGCGCTGGGCGAACGCGGCACGCGCCCGGATTGCCTGGTCGGCTCGGTCAAGACGAACGTCGGGCACCTGGAAGCGGCTGCCGGGATCGCTGGCCTGATCAAGCTGGCGCTGAGCGTATCGCGCGCCGCGATCCCGCCGAGCCTGTGGTTCGATGCGCCGAATCCGCACATCCCCTTCGACCGGATTCCGCTGCGCGTGAACACCCGCCTGTCCCCTTGGGAAGCGGTCGGCGGTCGGCGCGTCGGTGGCGTCAGCTCCTTCGGTCTTGGCGGCGCCAACGCGCATATCGTGGTGGAAAGCGTCGCCGTGGACCCGCCCGCAACATTTCCCGCATCGACGGGCGACGGCCAGGCGCATGCGCTGTTGATCAGCGCGCGCTCGGCCGATGCGCTGAAAGCCGTCGCGGCGCGCCACATCGCGTTCTTCGAGGCGAATCCCCGGATCGATCTCGCGGCGATGTGCGCGACGGCTGCGGCCCGCAAGGGCGTGCATGACGTGCGAGCGGTCCTGATCGGTCACGACGCAGCGTCGATCGAAACCGCACTGCAGGCGGTCGTTGCAGACGACGCGCATCCGGATGTCGTGTTGGGGCGCTTCCGCGCGTCGCGCCGCAGCATCGTGGTCGCGCTGCCGGTGCCCGCGCGCATCGACGCGACGGCGCTGGCCGCCGTCGGGGCCACGGCGGCGGCGTCCCAAGCCTGGGCCCGCTGTCGAGAACGGCTCGCTAAGCGCGGCATCGTATTGCCGATCCGGGAAGCGTTCGCGTCGACGGCGCCAGTCGATTCGGAGGACGCCCACTTCGCATCCTGGCAGTTCGCGCTGCAGTACGCGCTATTGGTACCGATGGTCGCAGACCTCGCGGCGTCGGTCGGCACGATCCTCGCCGAGGGCCCGGGCCAGGTGGCTGCACTGGCCGCCATCGAAGCGATCGCGCTCGACGATGCTGTGGCGTGGCTCGATGGACATCATCCTGCGCAAAAGACGGTGCACTATTCGGTGCATTGCGCGTTCGTGTCCGGAAGCGATCCGAGCCTCGTCGACATCGACCCTTCTGCGCGCGATGACTGGCCCGCGCGCTTGGCCGCGCTGCAGGGCATCGAGCAGGCCGACATCGTCGTACTCGGCGAGACCGATGCCGACATCGATGGCGAGCGCGGCAGGGTGTTTCATCCGCTTGCTGCGGACGACGGTTGGAGCCGGATGTTCGCAAGCCTCGCGCTGGGCCATACGCTGAGCTGGCGGCAATGGGCAGAACCCGGTGCGTTCGTGCGGCTGCCGGGTTATCCCTGGCAGCGCGAGACGTACTGGCTGGCCGGCGCGTCCTCCCAGGCGCCCGACTCCGCCGTCGCCGCAGCCCCGTCGCTTGCCGCCGTGGATGCGGCGACGCACGCGACCGGCCTGCTCGGCGCGCGCGCCGATCAGCCGACGCCAGCGTGGCATCGCGAACTCAACGGCGGGACCGTGCCGTACCTGCCCGATCATCGTGTGCAGGGCGCGGTGCTGTTGCCCGGCGCCGGTTATGTCGAGATCGGGCTCGCAGTGCATGCCGCGCTCTCACTGCCGCAGCCGGCGGTGTTGCACGACCTGAGCTTCCGCCAGGCGCTGATGGTCGAAGACGGCCAGTCCGCGACCATGCATGTCGCCTACGACAAGCGCCAGCGCGAATTCGCCGTGCACAGCCGCAAGCCCGGTGAAGACGATTGGACGCTGCATGCCCTGGGCCGCCTCGGCGATGGCAGCGACGTCGCGCCCACCCGGACGCCCGAGCCGATCGACCTTGCGGCCCTCAAGGCGCGCTGTACCCGATTCACCGACGGCGATGCGCACTACGCCAACATGCGCCTGCGCGGTTTCGGCTATGGTCCGGCGTTCCAGGGCGTTCGCGAACTGTGGCTCGAAGCGAGCGGCGAACGCGTGCTCGCGCGGATCGCGCGGCCTGCGTCGATCGTCGGCGACAAAGACCACGAACAGTTGCACCCGGCGTTATTCGACGCGTCGTTGCAATCGATCCTGACCACCCTGAGCGCCCGTGGCGACAACGACCTCTATATTCCGATCGGCATCGATCGGCTCGTATTGCACGGGACGACAGGCGATGCCTTCTGGTGCTACGGCGGCGTGCAGTCCGTGGGCCACGGTCGGATCGAGGGCGAGATCGTGTTGTTCGACGATGAGGGCCGGGTCATCGCCCAGGCCAGCGGTGTCCGTGCCCAGGCGTTGACCCGCAAGGAACGCGACGATCTGCGCGGGATCGACGAGTGGCTGTATGCCTGGCGTTGGCGACCCGCGCCCGTGGCCGATACCGCATCGGGCGGACGCTGGTTGTTGCTGCTCGACGATGCGCCCGCGTCCGCGGATCTGGCCGAACAGCTTCGCAACGCCGGCGCAGCGCGCGTCGTCGTGGCGCGTCCCGGCGATGCCTGGGCGCACGACGGCGACGATTACGTCGTTCCACGCGGCCGCCTGGAGGATCTCGATCGCGTCATCGGCGATCTCGGCCCGGGCGAGATCGCTGGCGTGGTCTACGGCTGGCAGGCATCGAAGGGCGCATCGCTTGATGCGTTGCCGGACGGTGGCCATGCGGCGGCGCCGCTGCTGCATCTGCTGCGGACGTTGAGCGATATCGAACAAGCATCGAAGCCGCGCTGCCTCGTGCTGACGCGCAACGCGCAGTCGGTGTCCGCCAGCGACGCCAGCGACAGCGAACTGAACATTGCGGGACTGAAGCAGTCGCCGCTGCTGGGCCTGTCGCGAGTCGCGGTCAACGAGTTCGCATCGCTGCGCATCCGCGCAGTCGATCTGGACAACGATCCGCAGGCTGCGAGCCATCTGGTGACGGAGCTTCTGTCGCTCGACGATGAGGAGGAAGTCGCCTGGCGCGCTGGACAGCGGTACGCCCATCGCATGTTGCGCACGACTGCCGACGAAATGAAGCGCATCGCACCGCCGGCCGCCGATACCGCATTGTCCGCGCGATCGTCCTACCTGATCACCGGCGGCTTCGGCGGCTTCGGTCTGGAGGCGGCGGAGTGGATGGTCGCGCAGGGCGTTCGCTATCTCGCCCTGGTCGGCCGTCGTGGCGCGGGCGCCTCGCACGTCCGCGGGCGCCTCGATGCGCTGCGCGCTCGCGGCGCGACGATTCTGGAGATCGCCGCCGACATCGCAGCCGAGGCGCAGGTGATCGGCGTGCTCGAACGCATCCGCGCCGAGCTGCCGCCGCTCGAAGGCGTGTTCCACGCAGCCGCCGCGCTCGACGATGCGCCTATCGTGCAGCTCGGGTCGGATCAGATCGACAACGCGATGGCCGCGAAGTGTCTGGGCGCCTGGTACCTGCACCGTCACACCGCGAACGATCCCCTCAAGCATTTCATGCTGTTCTCCTCGATTTCCGCGATGGTCGGCGGTACGGGGCAGGCGTCCTACGCCATGGCGTGCGCTTACCTCGATGCGCTGGCGCGCTATCGCCGGGAGCTGGGCCAGGTGGCGACCTCGATCAACTGGGGTGCGCTGCGCGACATCGGCATGGCCACGCGTTTTAGCGATATCGAGCGTTTCCTCGGGACGGGCCTGGGTCTGTTTTCGCCGACGCAGGCGGTCAAGCTGCTCGATCTGGCGATCGGTTGGCGGCCTGTCGAACTGGGCATCGCGAAGATGGATTGGCTGCAGTGGGCGCGCCTGTATCCGACGTGGGGCGCATCGCCCAAATACCGGCATCTGCTCACGGCCGCGCCACGGTCGGGCGATGCGGGTGCGCAGGCCGTCGATCCGGCGCGCGCACGCCTGCTTGCGGCAAACCAGGACACCCGCCTGGCCGGAATCGTCGACCTGCTGGTTGGATTTCTGGCCGCGACCCTCGGAACCAGGCCGGACGCGATCGACCGCACACTGCCGCTGCCCAGCCTTGGCCTCGATTCGATGATGGCGCTCGACCTGCTGGCGGCGATGGAAGACGCCTTCGGCGTGAAAGTGCCGATGCTGGCAGTGATGAATGGCAACAGCATCGAGCAACTCGCGCCGTTGATCGCAGCGCTGATCGTCGAATCCGCCGGGGCCGCAGTCGTGCAGGCCACCATGCAGGCGCCGACCGGCGAACTGCCCGATGAATTGGATCTCGAATCCGCTGAGCGTTTCATCGCCAATCTCGGCGACCTGGACGACGAGGACGTGGAACGTCTCCTGAGAGAAATCATGGATGAAGAGGATGCGACGACATGACCGTGGTTTCGATGGAGCAACCGCATCCGGCGGCGACCGACAAGCGCCGGCAATTGGCTGAAGCGCTGCGCCGCAAGGCGCGCCGGCAGGTCGTCACCGCGCCGCTTTCCCACGGCCAGAAGGCGCTCTGGTTCCTGTATCTCAGTGCGCCGGACAGCCCGGCATACAACGTCTCCTTCAACGCGCGCATCCTGTCGCGGTTGGACACCGCTGCGCTGCGCCTTGCGTTCCAACAACTGGTGGATCGCCACGGTGCGCTGCGCGCGACCTTTCGCATGCAGGACGGCGTTCCGGTGCAGGACATCGCCGGCGAGCGCGAGATCCTGTTCCGGCAAACCGATTGCGCGGCGTGCAGCGAGGCCGAATTGCGCCGCAGGGTCGAAAGCGCGTATCGCGAACCCTTCGACCTGATGAATGGCCCGATGCTCCGCGCCGATCTGTTCGCGGTCGGTCCGGACGAGCACGTGCTGCTGGTGACGGTGCATCACATCGCGTACGACGCCTGGTCGATGTGGTTGAACCTCGACGAGATCGGCCAGCTATACGCAGCCAACGTCGCGGGCGCAGGATCGCCATTGCCGCCGCTGCGGCATACGTATCGCGATTACATCGCGCGCAACGAGGAGATGCTGGCCGGCGAGCGCGGGCAGCGCTTGTGGGCGTTCTGGCGGGAGGCGTTGGCCGGCGAGCCGACGAGACTCGACCTGCCGATGGACAAGCCCAGACCTCTGGTCCAGACCTACAACGGTAAGTCGTATCGCTTCGCGCTCGGCGCCGAGCGCAGCCGGCACGCACGGCGGCTGGCGCAGGCGACGGGCGTGACCCCGTTCGTGCTGTTATTGGCCTTGTTACAGGTCCTGCTGCACCGCTATTCCGGTCAGGACGAGATCGTGATCGGATCGCCGACCACCGGCCGAGGCGACGCCGAGTTCGGCGGCGTCGCCGGCTATTTCGTCAATCCGGTGGTGTTGCGCGGGAACCTCGGCGACAACCCGACGTTCACGGCCTTCGTCAAACGCATCGCGCAGACCGCAGTCAACGCTCTGGAGCACCAGGATTTCCCGTTCCCGCTGCTGGTGGAACGCCTGCAGCCACCCCGCGACCCCGCATACGCGCCGTTGTTCCAGGTGTCGTTCGTGTATCAGAAGCCGCAGAAGTCGACGACCTCGATCGATTGGCTGGGCTGGAGCAGCGAGGCCGGCCGACGCGTGACCTGGGGCGGCCTGGAGATCGAGTTCTTCGACCAATCCCAGCAGGAAGGGCAGTTCGATCTCGAACTGGAAATGCTCGATACCGGCGAAGAGCTGATCGGCGCCTTCAAGTACAGCACCGATCTGTTCGAACGGTCTTCGGTCGTGCGCATGGCGCGGAGTTTCGAAGCGCTGCTCGATGGCGCGATCGCCGATCCGGTATCGCCGGTACGCCATCTGCCGTTGCTCGACGCGGACGAGATTCGCGCGCTCAAGCGCCTGGCGCCATCCGTGCCGAGCGATCCGGCCCGCGAAACCTGTCTGCATCGCATCTTCGAGCTGCAGGCGCAGGCTCGGCCATCGGCCATCGCAGTCACCGACGGCGACATGAGCTTGAGCTATGGCGAATTGAATGCGCGAGCCAACCGGCTTGCGCACTATCTTCTTCGACACGGCGTCGAGCCCGAAACGCGGGTCGCCATCTGTCTGCCGCGGTCGTGGCGAATGCTGGTGGCGATGCTGGCGGTGGTGAAGGCCGGCTGCGCATACGTGCCGATCGCGCCGGAAGCGCCGGTCGAGCGGAATGCCTTCATCATCGGAGACAGCGGCGCCGCGTTGCTGATCACCGCCGGCGATGCCGCGACCGGTCTGGCGAAGGTCTGCCCGGGCCTCATCGACATGGATGAAGAAGTCGAAGCCATCGATCGCTGCCCCGACGGCGATCCGCAGATGCCTGTCGCGATCGACCATCTGCTGTACGTGATCTATACCTCGGGCTCGACCGGCAAGCCGAAGGGCGCCCTGGTCACGCATTTCAACGTGTCGCGCCTGTTCACCTCGACCGACCGCTGGTTCGGGTTCGGCGGCGACGACGTCTGGGCGATGTTCCATTCGTTCGCGTTCGATTTTTCCGTCTGGGAAATCTGGGGCGCGCTGCTCTACGGCGGTCGTTTGGTGATCGTGCCGTACCTGGTCTCGCGTGCGCCGGAGGAATTCGTCGAGTTGCTGGATCGGGAAGGCGTCAGCGTATTGAACCAGACCCCGTCCGCCTTCCGCCAGATGATGGAAGCCGAGACCCGTCGTCCGCTGCGCGCGAACACCGCCTTGCGCTACGTGATCTTCGGCGGCGAGGCGTTGGATCCGAAGATGCTGGAGGCATGGTACGAGCGCCACGACGAGGACCACCCGCGCCTCGTCAACATGTACGGCATCACCGAAACCACCGTGCACGTGACCTATCGGCCGTTGAGTCGCCGCGATGTCGAGGTCGGCCGCAATGTCATCGGCGAGCCGATCCCCGACCTGCAGTTGCACATTCTCGACACGGCTCTGGAGCCGGTGCCGGTGGGCGTCGCCGGAGAGATGTTCGTGGCCGGCGACGGTCTGTGTCGCGGCTATCTCGATCGCGCGGCGCTGACCGCCGAACGCTTCATCGTCCGCGATCCGGGCGATGGTCGCAGTGTGCGCCTGTACCGCACCGGCGATCTTGCGCGTCGTCTCGGCGATGGCGACATCGAATACCTCGGCCGTGCCGACGACCAGGTCAAGATCCGCGGTTTCCGCATCGAACTCGGCGAGATCGAGGCCGCGATGAACGCGCATGCGGACGTGGCATCGTCGGTCGCTGTCGTGTGGCAACAGGACAACGACAAACGACTGGTCGCCTACATTGTGCCCGAGGCCGGCACCGCGCCTTCGGCGCATGCGTTGCGGGAGTTCCTGTTGGCGCGTCTGCCGGATTACATGGTGCCGTCCGCGTTCGTGATGATCGAAAAGATCCCGCTCAATGCGAACGGCAAGGTCGATCGCCGCGCGTTGCCTGCACCTCAGCTCGACCGTTCGGCGAGTACCGTTGTTTTCGTACCGCCGCGCGACCCGGTGGAGCAGGCCATCGTGCGGCATTGGGAAGCGGTGCTGAAACTGCATCCGGTCAGCGTGCGCGACAACTTCTTCGAGATCGGCGGCCACTCGCTGCTCGCGGTCAACCTGATCGCGCGGTTGGAACAGGAATTCGGTCAGCGGCTGCCGTTGGCGACCATGTTCCGACGGCCCACGGTCGAGCAGCTCGCTCAACTGCTGCGCGAGCAGGCGCCGCCAGCGTCGAACCCGCTCGTCGTGCCGGTGCAGCCGAACGGCGACGAGCGCGCCTTCTTCTGCGTGGCTGGCGGCGGCGGCAGCGTCCTCTACTACTATCCACTGGCCATGCATATGGGCCAGGAACGCCCCTTCCTCGGTTTGCAGGCGGTCGGCCTGGACGGCGACTGCGACCCACTGTCCTCGGTCGAGGCGCTCGCGTCCGCGCAGCTCGAAGCGATACGTGCGGTGCAACCGCAGGGTCCATATCTGCTCGGCGGTCACTGTTTCGGCGGCTCGGTCGCGTTCGAAATCGCGCAGCGCTTGCGCCGCGAAGGCGAGGAGGTGGCGCTGCTGGTTCTGATCGATGTGCCCGCGCGTTACATCGAGTCGAGCGACATCGGCGCTATGCGGGATCTGGCCGGCTGGATCGTGAAGCTTGCCGCGCTCATCGAACAATCCTCCGGGGTCGCGCTCGACATCCGCGAGGACGCGTTGCGCGGTCTCGAGGACGGCGTGCAGTTGCAGATCCTCAACGCGCGGATGCAGGCCATCGGCGCGATGCCTCCGGGCGCCGATGTCTCGAACGTGCGCGGTCTGCTCAACGTCTTCATCGCCAACAGTCGGGCGCGCTACACGCCGACGTCGGTGCTGCCGGTACCGATTGCGCTGTTCCGCGCCGGCGACCACCATCCTGATTACGACTTCAGCGTTGCCGACGACTCGGGCGCCACGCTCGAAACGTCGACGATGGGCTGGCAGCCCTTCGCGTCCGGGCCTGTGGACGTGGAGGTCGTACCCGGCAACCACATCACGATGCTGTCGGCGGAAAACGCACCCGTTCTTGCCGCAAGCATCGCCAAGCGGCTGAGCGCGGCGTCGCGAGCGCCGGATGCAGCCCTGCCTTCCGCGTCGGCGGACAGGCCGGAGGCGTTCGTCGCGGTCTGAATTCACCCGGGTTTCCAAGCCCTACCCCGTGACCGGCACCGCACCCGGTCGTAAGGGTTTCGTTCGGTTGCGGTCTTACATTCAGTACACAGGAGTTCATGTTTATGGAGAAGGTGTGGAATTCGTTTCGCAACGCAATGCTCTCGGCGGCCTTATGCGCGCTGCCCAGTCTCGCTCTCGCGGCTGATCCGCCGGAACCGCCCAGCCAAGTGATCATCATCAGCGGTTCGCTGTCCGATATCGGCAACTACTACGCGGTGAACGGCAGCTTCGGCTATCCATTCGCTCCCAACCGCAGCACCAACGGTCCGAATCTCGACGACTATTTTACGGAGATCATGAATCTGGAGAACAAGCCGTCGCTGCATCTGACAGGCCCGGTGCAAGGCAACAACTTCGCCGTGTTCCAGTCGCTCGCACGCGGCAATGGACCGAACGACCTGCCGGCGCAGATCTCGGCCTACCTGAACTCGCGCGGCGGCCAGGCCGACTCCAAAGCGCTTCATCTGTTCCTGATTTCCGGCTCGGACGTCATCGACGCGTTGCTGCAGCCCAGCGATGCCGTCGCGAGTCAGATCATCGACGCCACCGTGAAAGGACAGGAAGATGCCCTGTGGCGCTTGATCGACGCCGGCGCCAAGAACATCTACGCGCCCAGCTTTACGGATCTAGGCTACAGCCCGTATTCGGTCAAGAACAATGTCGTCCGTCGCGCCACCCGCATCAGCGACGAATACGATCGCAAGTACAACGCGATGCTCGACCGCCTCGATCGCAGGCTGGCGATGCAGAACCGTCGCGATGTCGAAGTCATCCGCTGGGATTTCCTCGGCTACAGCCGCCGCCTGTTCCGTCACTTCCATGAGTTCGGCTTCACCAATCTGACCGAAAGCTGCATCGATGTCCTGGCTTCGGGCGGCTGCAAGTTCGACAAGTTCGTGTTCCTCACGGACTTCTTTCCGACCACGCGCACGCATCGCATGTTCGCGATCGCGATGGCGCAGAACCTGATCGACAGCAATCGTTGCCGCAAATACAACGGCAAGCACGATGGCCGAGGCAACTGCCGCAACAAGGCGAACGGCGTAGTGATGAATATCGACAACTGATCGTCGCCCGTCGGATCCGCCGCGATCGGCGGCGGATCCTTCTGGCCGAAACCGTCCGCAAGCGAAATCCCTGCTCCGATCCATCGATCGGTTCCAGTCCACTCAACACCAGGAATACATCCATGTACAAAGCAAACTTCCACCCCCGCAATCTCGCCATCGTTGCGGTCGCCGCGGCCGCGCTGCTGTCGTTCGCCAGCGTTGCCCAACAGACGAGTCATGCGGAAGATCACTCGCCGACGCCGCGTTTCTTGAACGGCACTTTCGGTTTCTCGCTGACCCAGACTTGCGTACGCACACCGTTCCTGGATCCGGCGATCGTCGGGATCGACCCGGCCACCAAACAAATGCGCGTCGACGGCGAATTCGTGAACGTTTACGGCACCGGCACGATGAAATTCAATCGCAATGGCACCGTGCAGATCCCGAATGGTTTCATTACCGAGATCTCGGCGGCTCTGACCGCGGCCAACCAGTCGCCGGTTTCGGTGGGCGGCGAGTTCAGTTGCGAGGGCGACTACACCATCAAGCCCGACGGCAAGCTCAACGTCGTGCTGGTCTGCGAGACCCCGACGCCGCTGCCCAACGTGCGCGTCTTCATTCAGCCGATCCTGCTGGAGGGATTCGTCTCTCCCGATCGCTCGATCACCCTCGGCACCTACAGGCGCGATATCCATAGCATCACCGTGTTCACGGACGGTACGCCGACGCTGGAACGCGAGCGCATGTGCCTCAGCTCCTTCAATTTCGTCAAACGTTGATCGAAGCAGCGTCATGACAGCGGCGACGCCGACGCAATCGCGCTCGGCGTCGTCTTTCTGGGATCGAAATTCGGAGATTCAGCGTGCTCAAGTCGTTGTTCGAGTCTTATGCGCAGACCATCGTGCGATACCGCGTCTGGATCCTTCTG
>JAZKFJ010000025.1:30519-144611 GCA_040386495.1 Pseudomonadota bacterium | reverse complement strand
GAGCAGGGGATTGAAAATCCCCGTGTCGGCGGTTCGATTCCGTCCTCGGCCACCAATTGCGATACAACAAAATATGATCCGAAAAAGCCGGAACCCGAAGAAAATCGAGGGTTTCGGTTTTTTTGTGGCTGTCGATATTCCGAATGACCATTCGGCATCCGGGCGGAGCTCGGGCGACAGTTCCACCTGCCACCGCCTGCAACACACGAACTCCGCGAATGACAGGGCTGAGGTACCGACCCACGAGAGAAGAAATGACACCGATCAGATTGCTTTTCATACGTCACGGGGAGTCGGCCGGCAACATCGACAAGCGGAAACACCTGGAATTGGCGGACCACGCGATACCGCTCACCGAGATGGGAAGGCAACAGGCGTACACGTCGGGGGAATGGCTTGGCCAGTATTTCCTGGACCACAATACGCACGACACGAAGACCCGATTCTGGGTCTCGCCATATGCAAGAACGCGACAGACCGCCGACGAAGTCATCCGCGGCATCGAAGCGGTGGTAGCGAAATCCGATGAGAGTCATCGTCACAAGCTGGAGTTCGATCGTCGGGAGCACATCAATCTGGTAGAGCAGCAGTTCGGCCTTTTCGATGGCATTCCTGAAGAAGATCTGCCTGATGTGTTCCCGCACGAAGCTGCGCACTACAACAAGCAGGTCGAATTCGAGGGAAAGTTCTGGGCCAGAATGCCGCTGGGAGAGAGTCGGTTCGACGTCGCGGTTCGGGTGCATCAGGCGTTCGGCACCTTTCACCGCGATTACGACAAGAAGGGCATCAATCAGCTGGTGATCGTCAGTCATAGCGTCACCATACGGGCCTTTCTGATGCAGTGGCTGCACCGCCCATACGACTGGTTTGAACGAGAGAAAACGATGGAAAATGCTTCCATTCATCTGATTCACGGACAGACCGACATGGGGCGTGTGTTTGTTCCGCCACAATAGAGCGCCCGAAAATAGACTGCGCGTCAACGGGTTCTCCTCGCCATACTCCCTCACGAGTTCTATTGGCTCGTACATCGGCCAATGATCAAAGGAAGATAGCCATGCCGTCATTGCCACTGCCTCCCATCCCGCAAAGACTGCGCGAGATGTTCGCGGAATATCCGGGGCACATCGAACGCCTGCAGGAATCACTCAACACGGTGATCGAAAAACCATCCAAAGCGACGCCCCCGTTTGAGGTGGCCATTTGGGTGCTGGAAAGTAGATTAGGGGCCTTCGTCTCCGAGGCACGAAAGGAATTGATGGCTGCGCAAGCCACTGGGGATGCGGACGAGATCGCGAAAGCGGATTCCAAGGAACGATTGATGTCTCGCGCTTCTTGGAAGCATATCTGGCTTACTGACGAGTCGCTTTGGGAGTACTTCCAGAAAAACAAGGATGCATTCCGATGAGTGAAGACAAGGACGTTCTTAGCTCCGATGAACATGCTCGCATCTTCCGAGAACGTATCCTGGAAGAGAGCACGTTCTCAACCGCGACATCCCAGGAGCGACCACGCGTCATCATTCTTGCCGGACAACCCGGAGCGGGTAAAGGCAGCTTGGCACGATCGGCGGAAGTCGAGCTTGGACGAGATGCGGTGGTCGTGGACCCCGATGCGCTCCGGGATTTTCACCCCAAAGTGGAATCGTTCCGCAGCGATCACCCCTACACCTGGGCGGACGATACCCATCCCGATGCCAGTGCCTGGGCCAAGGAGCTGCGAGCAGCTGCGATCGATGGCCGAAAGAATCTGATTCTGGACACCACCCTGGGCGATGGCGACAAAACTGTTGCGCTCGTTAACGAGCTTAAGGCGAAGGGATACGACGTCGAGGTTCGTGCTGTCGCGGCGAATAGACTCGAGAGCGAGCTTGGCGTAGATCAGCGGTTTGCGAAAAAGATCGATCTCGATGGCTACGGACGCTATGTTCCAGAAGATATTCGGGAACAGGTCTATCGCGACCTTCCGGACAACCTGAATCAGGTCGCCAAGGAGACGGGAACTCCCATCCGCATCTTCAATCGTGAAGGCGTGGAGTTGTACGACAGTCGCACGGATACCCGGTTGCCGGGCGCGGCGCTTGAAGAAGCGCGCGACGCGCGCCTGAAAGATCCCGGCATCACACGTGACCTGCGCGACGGCTGGAAAGAACAGCAGACGTGGCATCGCGATTTGCCCGAGAACCTCCCGAACAATTCCAAGGTCGATCCTGCGACCCGCGAGAACATGCTGGCGGAGCGTAGTACGAATCATGTCGTCGAAAGTATCGATCGCACGGCGCGCGAAGCGATCGAGGTGGATCACGTCACCCGCGTGCGCCCTGCACGCATCCATGCCGGCACGGCACTTGGTGTTGCTGGCCTTGCGCTGGAAGTCTACGACGGCGTCGACAGCGTCCGGACCGCCGATCGCCTCGCAAGTGAGGGTAATCGCACTGGTGCTGAGTCGGAGCTGATCCATTTCGGTGCACGTAGCGTTGGCGGCTGGGCTGGAGCTGGCATCGGCATGGCAGGCGGTGCGTTGCTGGGCGTGGAGACCGGGCCAGGCCTGTTGGTCACCGGCGCTATCGGTGGCGTCGCGGGTGTGTTCGCTGGTGACAAGTTCGCCGAGTGGACGGACAACCGCCGGATCTACAACCAGGAACTCGGCGGCAACACATGGACCCACGATCCCGAGAATCCGTCGCAGGGCTGGCGCCGCAAGGCGCCGATCGACGGCACCGACGACAACATCGACAATGCGCGGCGTGGCGATTTGCGCGCTTCGCCCGCGACCGAAAACCAGCTCAACTATCAGGCTACGAGCGTTTCGGTGGAACTGGTGTTGCGTGGGCCACCATCACAGCGCGATCCGTTCTCCATCCCCGCGGAATCGGGCGACCCGCCGAGCAGTCGACCGACAAACTGGGAACGCGATCCGGAGACCGGTAAGTGGCAGCGCGAGGTCTACGGCCCGTTCGTGGAACGCGGCGGTACCCCTCATTACACCGATTCAGCGAACGACGAGCGCGCGGCGCGACTGGATCGACAGGCCGCCGCCATTGTGGTTGAGAACGCCGCGAACAGCCCGGCGTCCATTGCCGCACGCTACGAGGACACCTACCTTCGCAATGGCTGGCAGGCGTATGGCGAAATGCCGGAAGCTGTGCGCAACAACCGAACGAATGTGGACAAGTTGATTGGATCGGATGGCGAATTCTACCAACGTCAGGCGAACGGCCGCTGGGTGAACGACGACATGATCGATCGCGTCAGCGGTAACCACATCGCGAGCGGCCGTCTGCACGATGAACTCGAAGCAACCCGCGACGTTCTGCAGGGGCGCTTGCCGCCGCCGCGCGAGATTCCGCCAGTGCCGCCGATGGACGCCGTTGCGCGCTTGCGGGACACGGTTGCGGGCGCTTACCGCAACGCGGGCGTGGATGCGAGCGCCGAGCACATCGCCGTTGCCGCAACCGCCGTGCGCGCGACCTGGGATGCGAATGGACTCGACCCCGCGACGACCGCGTTGCAGGTGAAACCGCAAGCCGATGGACGCTATGGGCCCGACAGCCGCATCGCCAGTCTGCGCCTGGACTCGGATGGCAAGACCTACGTGATCGCCGCCGAAACGACACCCGCTGATATCGAGCGGGTACGGACGGAGATGACCACCGCAGCGCATGCGATCGAACGCGCATCGGAAAACGGTCGCGACGTGCGCGAGCAGGCACAGCGCGAAGCGAATCGGGAGGGTTTGTCGTTGGACGAGAGCCGCCTGGCGGTGGCGGCTCCTGTGCGGATGGTAAGTGCAGGCCGGCGTGCAGATGGATCGCACGAACCGGACGCGCCGCACGACGGGCGACAGGAACGCGAGATCGGCGGTCGCGCCGACTCGATAGCGATGACGGGGTCTTCGACGCCGGTGCCTGCACGCTTCTCCGACCCGCGCGACTCCGACAATCCTGACAATCGCCTCTACACACAGATCGAACGCGGCGTGGCGAGCATCGACGCGGAACGAGGGCGCACATTCGACGTTACGAGTGAGCGACTGACGATGGGCGCTTTCCACGATGCCAAAGCGGCTGGTATCACCTCCGCCGGCCACATCCTGATCAACGAGACCGGGAAGCGACAGCAGGACGGCTCGCAGATCGCGGCCGGGACGCAGTTGTTCGTCGTGCAGGGGCAAGACCCCTCCGACCCGGCGGCACGGCGCTCCATGACCGATGTCGCGCAGGCCGTAGATCGCCCGGTGGAGCAGTCGCTGCAGAATGTGGACACGTTGGCGCAACAGCAGACGCAGGCACTGGCGCAGCAACAGAATCAAACCACGCAGGACGAACCCGCCCGGTCACAACGGATGGGTTGATCGGCCGGTGCGTGCCGCGTTGACCAAGCGACTCATGCTGTTGGCGCGTTGATTGGAGCGCGGGGCTTCGCCGGAAGACAAGCCATGAAGCGCATATCCGGGGAATTCGTTCCCCGGATGTTCCTGTCGTCGTATTGAAACGGCGTCGGCGACCTACGCCGCCACCGCCTCATCCTCGCTGCTGCCGATGCGCTCGCTGCCGCCGACGATGCGCAGGTCCGCATGCTTCTCGCGCATCGCTTCGGCGATCGTGAGGGCGGAGACGGCGTCCGGGCAGCGCGAGCCGACGCCGTCGCAGAGTTCAAACATGTAGTCGGCGTCGAAGTTGAGGCGTTCGACGAGGAAGTCGACGAAGGCGCGGACCTTGGGCGATTGCTGGCCTCTCGGGAACACGGCGTTGAACTCGTATTCGGGGCCGGTCCAGCCGGCGAGCACGCGTCGCACCAGCTGCTGTTCGGCGTAGGGTTTCATCATGAAGTCGCCGCCCAGCATCAGGCCTTCGCCGCAGATCAGCGCGCCTTTCAGGCCGGCGGGGTCGTTGGCCACCAGCACCGGCTCGACGCGCACGTCGCGCATGTCGCCACC
The DNA here is from genome assembly GCA_040386495.1 of Pseudomonadota bacterium. Lineage (GTDB taxonomy): Bacteria > Pseudomonadota > Gammaproteobacteria > Xanthomonadales > Xanthomonadaceae > Lysobacter_I. Next base: position 139,673 of record JAZKFJ010000025.1, on the reverse strand, counting down.
GTCCGACAGCGGCCAGAACCAGCCGCCGTTGCGGCGGTGTTTCGACATCGCCAGCGCGCGGTGGTGCTGCAGGTCTTCGGGATGCAGCGGTTCGCCGTAGCGGGCGATGTAGGCGGGGCTGGCGTAGACCTGGGTGCGGAACACGCCGAGCCGGCGGGCGATGAGGTTGGAGTCCGGCAGGTGGCCCATGCGCAGGGCGACGTCGATTTCCTTGTCGATCAGGTCCAGCGGCTCGTTGCTCAACACCATGTCGATGCGCACTTCGGGATAGCGCGCGTGGAATTCGCCCAGCAGCGGCGCGATCCACGCGGTGCCGGTGGAATACGGCGCGGTGAAGCGCAGCCAGCCGCGCGGGCCGCCCTGCAGCTGGCCGACGGCGCTTTCGGCTTCGTCGAGTTCGCGCGAAATGCGCTGGCACATCTCGAAGTAGATGTTGCCCGCTTCGGTAAGCCCGAGCTTGCGCGTGGTCCGGTGCAACAGTTGAGCGCCGAGTCGGGTTTCAAGGTCCTGGACCTTGCGGCTGACGGTGGTCTTGGGCAGCCCGAGCGCGCGGGCGGCGGAGATGAAACTGCCGTGTTCGACGACGCGGACGAAGATGAGGGTGTCGTTGAGATCGCGTGCCATGGAGGGTCTCCGGAGGTGGCGGGGCGAATGGCTGGCTTGAGCAGCATGGGCCGATTGGCCCGTTCGCGGGACAATTATTCCCTGAATCGCCGGCTAATCAAGTGCCGTCGACAGGACTATCGTGCGCCGCATCTGGAACAGCGCCACGAACCCGACCGCCGCCATGTCCCGCTCAACCCGCCTCCGCCTGATCTTCGCCCCGTTCCTCGCCATCGGCGTGATCGCCGTGCTTTGCCTCGGTTTTCTCGCACTGGTGCAGGCCACCGAACGCGGCCAGAGCGAGACGCTGCTGATGGCGTGGATGCTGGCGTTCGTGGTCGGACTGCCCATCGGGATGTTGGGGCTGGCCGCCGCGGGCGCCTGGTCGATCCGTCGCCCGCGCCGCGCGATTCTCCCGAATACGGGAGCAAGCATCCCGTGAACGGGACAATCATTCCCAACGTACTGCCCTCGGTGCTGGTGCTGGGCGCGGATCGCGAATTGGGCCGCGGCGTGGTGGCCGCGGCGGCGGCGATCCATCGGCCGATCATCGCGACCGGCACCGACACCGACGCGCTCGACGGCCTGCGCCGTCTGCACCCGGATGCGGACCTGACCCTGGTCGCAGGCGACTGTCGGAGCGACGCCGACGCCTCGGCGCTGGCCGACGCCGTCCGCGCGCTGGACCGTCCACTGGCGGCGGTGATCGCCGCGATCGTGCCGCCGACGCTGCGCGGCCGGGTGCTGGATCAGCCCGTGGACGCGCTGCGCGACGCGCTCGACCGGACCCTGATCGCCCACGCCGCGGCGGCCCGCCATCTGCTGCCGCTGCTGAAGCGCTGCGATCGCGGCGGCGCCTACGTGATGCTGGGCGGCCCCGGCGGCCGGGCGCCATGGGCCGGTTACGGGCACCGCTCGGTCGCCAACGCGGCGCTGCGCATGCTGGCGGAGGTGTTGCACAACGAAGCGATGACCCAATCGCTGCGCCTGCAACTGCTCTGCGTCGAAGACCTTGTCGGCGACGACAGCCGGGGGCTCCACGACGCGCACGCTCACTCCGAGCAGGCCCACGCCGGACACCTACCGACGGCACGAGTGATCGGCAGCAAGGCGCTGTCGTTGGCGCTGTGCGAACGCTGTACCGAAGCCACCCGCGCGGTGGTCGATTACCGCGCGCATGCCCCCGCCTGCGCCGCGCCGACATCTGCGCAGCGCGCGATGGTCGAGGCCCGCGCGCTGCTGCGCCGGGTCTCTTCCCGCAAAACCTCTTCCTCCTCCCTCCAGGATCCTTCGACATGACCACCGCCCGTTTCCAACGCCGCAAGCGCGGCACGCGCCTTCCGGCGCTTCCGATCCTTCCGCTGGCGATGTCGCTGCTGGTCGCCGCCGTCGTCAGCGCCTGCGGCGGTTCGCAGGCCGCGCCCGGCGCTGGCACGCCACCGCCGCCCGAAGTCAGCGTCGCCCAGGTGCTGAGCAGGAACATCAAACAGTGGGACGACTTCACCGGCCGCGTCGCCGCAGTGGAAACCGTCGAACTGCGTCCGCGCGTCAGCGGTTATGTCGAGCGCGTGGCGTATCGCGAAGGCGACGACGTGCGCAAGGGACAGCTGCTGTTCCTGATCGACCAGCGCCCGTATCGCGCGGCGCTGGCGCGCGCGGAAGCCGATCTGGAGCGTGCGCGCAGCGAGGCGCGGCTGGCGCGTTCGCAGGACGTGCGCGCGCAGACGCTGATCGACGCCAAGGCCATCTCCCGCGAGGAGTTCGACACCCGCAAGGCCGCCACCGCGCAGAGCAACGCCGGCGTGAACGCCGCCGAAGCCGCGGTCGCTGCTGCGCGTCTGGATCTGCAGTTCACCGAAGTGCGTTCGCCGATCGACGGTCGCGCCGGTCGCGCCATCGTCACCGCGGGCAATCTCGCTCAAGCAGATGCGACCACACTCACTACGGTGGTCTCGCTCAATCCGGTGCACGTGTATTTCGAGAGCGACGAACAGGCGTTCCTGCGCTACGCCGGGCTGGCGCGCAATGGCCAGCGCGACGCCACCCGCAACCCGGTGCGCGTGGGCCTGGCCAACGAGACCGGTCATCCGCACGCGGGCACCGTGGATTTCGTCGACAACCAGGTCGACCCCGCCACCGGCACGATCCGCGCCCGCGCGGTGCTGCCCAATCCCGACAACGTGTTCACGCCCGGCCTGTTCGCGCGCGTGCAGCTGGAAGGCGGCGCCGAATTCAAGGCACTGCTGGTCGACGACAAGGCGGTGTTGACCGATCAGGACCGCAAATATGTGTATGTCCTCGGCGCCGGGAACAAGGCGATGCGCAAGGACGTGACCCTGGGCCGCAGCGTCGACGGTCTGCGCGTGGTCGAGTCCGGGCTGACGCCGCAGGACAAGGTGATCGTCAGCGGCGTGCAGAAGGTGTTTTTCCCGGGCATGCCGGTGACGCCGCAGGCCATCACGATGGGCGCGCAGCCCGCGGCGCCGCTCGTGGCGAAACATTGAGTCTTTGAACGCGGCATCCCTTCGTAGGAGGGCCTTCAGGCCCGAGCTTCTGATCGTTGACACGGATCGAGAAGCTCGGGGCTGAAGCCCCTCCTACGCAAGCACAGCCATCGATTCAAACATGGTCGTCCCGGATCGATAGACGATTAAAACGGCCGTCGTCCCTTCGTCCGCATCCCCTCCCCCGGCGGCGAAGGGACGGCAGCCTACTGGAAGGACTCCAGATCCACCCCGCCGGTCGCATCGCGCCCGGTGCAGCTGCGGCCATGCCGCAATCGAGGTTTTTCCATGGATTTCTCCAGATTCTTCATCGATCGACCGATCTTCGCAGCGGTGCTGTCGATCGTGATCTTTGCCGCCGGCCTGATCGCGATCCCGCTGCTGCCGATCGGCGAATATCCCGAAGTGGTGCCGCCGTCCGTCGTGGTGCGCACCGTGTATCCGGGCGCCAATCCCAAGGTGATCGCCGAAACCGTGGCCACGCCGCTGGAAGAAGCGATCAACGGCGTCGAGGACATGATGTACGTCAAGTCGGTCGCCGGTTCCGACGGCGTGCTGCAGATGACCGTCACCTTCAAGCAGGGCGTGGACGCGGACGACGCCGCGGTGCGCGTGCAGAACCGGGTCAGCCAAGCGCTTGCGCGCCTGCCCGAGGATGTGCGCCGGCAGGGCGTGACCACGCAGAAGCAGTCGCCGGTGTTCCTGATGGTGGTGCATCTGGTGTCCACCGACGGCAAATACGACTCGCTCTACCTGCGCAATTACGCGCGGCTGCACGTGAAGGACGAAATGGCGCGCATCCCCGGCGTCGGCGACGCGCAGGCGTTCGGCGGCGGCGATTACGCCATGCGCCTGTGGCTGGATCCCGAAAAGGTGGCGTCGCGTGGATTGACTGCCAGCGACGTGCTGCGCGCGGTGCGCGAACAGAACGTGCAGGTGTCCGCCGGTCAGCTGGGCGCGGAACCGATGCCGAACGGCAGCGACTTCCTGCTGTCGATCAACGCCAAGGGTCGCCTGCAGTCGGTCGAGGAATTCGGCGACATCGTGCTGAAAGCAGGCGCCGACGGCGAGATCGTGCGCCTCGCGGATGTCGCCCGCATCGAACTGGCCGCGGGCGATTACACGCTGCGCGCGCGCCTGGACGGCATGAACGCTTCCGCGATCGGCATCTTCCAGGCGCCCAGCGCCAATGCGCTGGAAATCCGCGACGCCGTCGTGGCGAAAATGGAGGAAATCTCGAAGAAACTGCCGCCCGGCGTCGAGATCAAGTCGGTCTACGACACCACCATCTTCGTGCGCGATTCGATCAAGGCGGTGGTGACCACGCTGTTGGAAGCCACCCTGCTGGTGGTGCTGGTGGTGATCCTGTTCCTGCAGACCTGGCGCGCATCGATCATTCCGCTGATCGCGGTGCCGGTCTCGATCGTCGGCACGTTCGCCATGCTGTATCTGCTGGGGTTCTCGATCAACACGTTGACGTTGTTCGGGCTTGTGCTGGCGATCGGCATCGTCGTCGACGATGCGATCGTGGTCGTCGAAAACGTCGAGCGCAACATCGAGGAAGGGCTGACGCCGCTGGCCGCCGCGCATCAGGCGATGAAGGAAGTGTCCGGGCCGATCATCGCGATCGCGCTGGTGCTGTGCGCGGTGTTCGTGCCGATGGCGTTCCTCTCGGGCGTGACCGGCCAGTTCTACAAGCAGTTCGCGGTGACCATCGCCATCTCCACGGTAATCTCGGCGGTCAACTCGCTGACCCTGTCGCCGGCGCTCGCGGCACTGTTGCTCAAGCCGCATGGTGAAGCCAAGGATGCGCCGTCTCGTTTGATCGACCGTCTGTTCGGTTGGATCTTCCGTCCGTTCAACCGCTTCTTCAAGCGTGGCTCGGAACGCTATGAAGGTGCGGTGTCGCGGGCGCTGGGCCGTCGCGGCGCGGTGTTCGCGGTCTACTTCGTGCTGCTGGTCGGCGCCGGCGTGATGTTCAAGGCGGTGCCGACCGGGTTCATTCCGCTGCAGGACAAGCTCTACCTGATCGCAGGCGTGAAGATGCCGGAAGGCGCATCGATCGAACGCACCGACGCGGCGCTGAAGAAAGTGGCCGAAATGGCGAAGAGCATCGAAGGCGTGGACAGCGAAATCGCCTTCCCGGGCCTCAATCCGCTGCAGTTCACCAACACCCCGAACAGCGGTGTGGCCTTCTTCACCCTCAAGCCGTTCGACCAGCGCACGAACTCCGCCAAGGACATCAGCGACGAACTCAACCGGAAGATCGCCGGCATCCAGGATGGTTTCGCGTTCGCGCTGATGCCGCCGCCGATCCAGGGCCTCGGCAATGGTTCGGGCTATTCGCTGTTCATCGAGGACCGCACCAACCAGGGCTACGGCGCGCTGCAGAACGCGGTGAATGCGTTCCAGGGCGCCGCTTCGCAGGCGCCGGGTATGGGCTTCCCGATCAGCAGCTACCAGGCCAACGTGCCGCAGTTGGATGCGGACGTGGATCGGGTGAAAGCCAAGGCGCAGGGCGTGCCGCTGACCGAATTGTTCGACACGCTGCAGACCTATCTGGGTTCGGCCTACGTCAACGACTTCAACATGTTCGGTCGCACCTGGCAGGTGATCGCGCAGGCCGATGGGCAGTTCCGCGACAACGTCGAGGACATCGCCAATCTGCGCACCCGCAATGCCAATGGCGAGATGGTGCCGATCGGCAGCATGGTGAAGATCACGCAGACCTACGGCCCCGATCCGGTGATCCGCTTCAACGGTTATCCGGCCGCGGACATCCTCGGCGAAGCCGATCCGCGGATGCTGTCGTCCGCGGAAGCGATGGCCAAGGTGGAAGAGATCGCAGCCACCGCATTGCCGCCCGGCATGGGCATCGACTGGAGCGATCTGAGCTATCAGGAAGCCACCCAGGGCAACGCCGCACTGGTGGTGTTTCCGCTGGCTGTGCTGCTGGCTTTCCTGGTGCTGGCCGCGCTGTACGAAAGCTGGAGTCTGCCGCTGGCGGTGATCCTGATCGTGCCGATGACCCTGCTGTCCGCGCTGTTCGGCGTGTGGCTGACCGGCGGCGACAACAACGTGTTCGTGCAGGTCGGCCTGGTGGTGCTGATGGGCCTGGCGTGCAAGAACGCGATCCTGATCGTCGAGTTCGCACGCGAGCTGGAAATGCAGGGCAAGGGGATTGTCGACGCGGCGCTGGAAGCCTGTCGGCTGCGCCTGCGTCCGATCGTGATGACCTCGGTCGCGTTCATCGCCGGCACCGTGCCATTGCTGCTCTCGCACGGCGCGGGTGCGGAAGTGCGTTCGGTCACCGGCATCACCGTGTTCGCGGGCATGCTGGGCGTGACCCTGTTCGGCCTGTTCCTCACCCCGGTGTTCTACGTCAGCCTGCGCAAGCTGTCGGGCCGGCCGCTGGTCTCGCACGACGATTCCGCGGTCGCTGGTCACGGCGGACATGCGCAGCCGCATGCGGTGCAGGCGTAAGCACGAAGCGCGAAAACGCATCGCAGCGACAAGAAGCGGATCGCGCGCCCCGATGGCGCGACCGCAGCATCGAACCCCCGGGCGGCGAACACCGCCGCCCACAAACCACCCACAACCCACCCGACACACACCTCCACGGAGCATTCCATGTCTGACATCACCACGATCGCCCTCGTCACCGGCGCTACCCGCGGCATCGGTCTCGAAACCGTCCGTCAGCTCGCCGCCGCCGGCGTGCACACTCTCCTCGCCGGCCGCGACCGCGCCAAGGCCGTCGACGCCGCGTTGAAGCTGCAGGCCGAGGGCCTTCCGGTGGAAGCGATCGAACTCGACGTGACCGACGCCGCCAGCCTGTCCGCCGCCGCCGACGCGGTGGCGAAGAAACACGGCAAGCTGGACATCCTGGTCAACAACGCCGGCATCATCGTCGACACCATGGGTCTCAAGGTCTCCGAGCAGACCCTCGACACCTGGCGGAAGACCTTCGACACCAACGTCTTCGGCCTGATCGCGACCACTCAGGCGTTCCTGCCGCTGCTGCACAAGTCCGATGCGGGCCGCATCGTCAACGTCTCCAGTCTGTTGGGCTCGCTGGCGCTGCACAGCGATCCCGCATCGCCGATCTACGACTTCAAGATGCCGGCCTACAACGTGTCCAAAAGCGCGGTGAATGCGTGGACCGTGCAACTGGCCTACGAACTGCGCGACAGCAGGATCAAGATCAACAGCATCCATCCCGGCTACGTGAAAACCGAGATGAACGGCGGCGAAGGCGAGATCGATGTCCCGGCCGGCGCGCGCACCAGCGTGCGTCTGGCGCTGATCGACGACGCCGGCCCCAACGGCGGCTATTTCCATCAGGAGCAATCGCTGCCCTGGTAAGCGCACAGACGACATCGCTGGTCAGCACCAGACAGCGAACACGCGCGCCCTTTTCCGGAGAACTGCAATGATTCACCCTGCACGCGCGGCCACGGCCACGCTGTTGAAAACCGCGGCGTTGACCCTGGCCCTGAGCGCCTGCGCCGCCGGCCCGGATTTCGTGAAACCGGCGGCGCCAGCGCCCGACAGTTTCGCCGCGTCCTCGCTCTATACCGCCGAAGCCGTGCCCGCAGCCACCGACGGCGCCGCGTTCTGGCGCGGCTTCGGCGACGCGCAGTTGGATGCGCTGGTGGACGACGCACTGCGCGCCAACCACGACCTGCGCATCGCGCTCGCCCGCCTCGACCGCGCCGACGCGCTGCTGCGCGGCGCGAAGTTCGACCGCCTGCCGACGATCACCGCCGACGCGACCGCGACCGACGGCCGCCAAAGCGTCGACCAGGCCGCCGGCGCACCGCGCGATTACGAAAACTACGAAGGCGGCGCGCGTCTCGCCTGGGAACTCGATCTGTTCGGCCGCGTGCGCCGCGGCGTGGAAGCGCAGCGCGCCGAAGTCGATGCCACTCGCGCCGATCTCGCGGCGATGCAGGTGACGGTGGTCGCCGAAGTCGTCGGCACCTACGCCGAACTGCGTGGGCTGCAGGAACGGTTGCGCGTGGCCGAAGCCAATGCCGGACTGCAGCGCGAAACCCGCGATCTGGTGCAGGTGCGGCTGTCGGCGGGCAGCGGCACCGAGTTCGACACCGCTCGCGCCCGCGCACAGCTGGAAGCGACGCTGTCACGGGTGCCGGCGCTGCAGGCCGCGGTGGCGACCGCGACCCATCGGCTGGCGGTGCTGACCGGCCGCACCCCCGACGCGCTGGTCGCCTCGCTGTCGACGACGCAGGCCTTGCCGGCGCTGCCGGCGACGCTGGCGCCCGATACACCGGCCGACGTGCTGCGCCGTCGTCCGGACATCGCAGCGGCCGAGCAACGCCTGCATGCGACCACCGCCCGGATCGGCGTGGCGACCGCGGAGCTGTTCCCGCGGCTCACGCTGTCGGGATTGCTCGGCGTGCAGTCGTTCGACGCCGATACGTTGGGCGATTCCGGCAGCGGCACGCGTCTGGTCGCGCTCGGCATCGACTGGTCGTTCCTCGATGTCGGCCGGGTCCGCGCGCGGATCGCAGCGGCGGACGCCGATGCCCGCGGCGCGCTGGCCGCGTACGAACAATCGGTGCTGCAGGCGCTGGAGGACACCGAGAACGCGTTGGTTCGACATGCCCGCACACGTCAGGAAGACGCGCATCTCGCCGCCGCCGCGGCCGACAGCGCCGAAGCCGCGCGGCTGGCGCGGCTGCGCTACGACGCGGGTGCCGCGGGCCTGCTGGAGGTGCTCGACGCCGAGCGCACCCGGCTGCAGGCTCAGGACGCGCTGGCCGAAGCGCGGACCCGCAGCGTGACCAGTGCGGTCGCGGTGTATCGCGCCACCGCCGGCGGCTGGCCCGAACGCACGCCGGACCGGGTGCCGGTGGCGGGGCGCTGAGCTGCGGGCTGCCAAGCATTTCAAGGCGGTCGGAAGTCGCCTCGTTTCCGCGCAAGCAGGGTCGAGAATCGACTGTATGGATGAACGACAAGAGCAAATCCCCCCTGCCCCCCTTTTCCAAAGGGGGGAACATCAAAAGCAGCGACTTCTGCACCAGTGACAGCAACTTCTGCACTACTCGCTTCGCCCAAATCCAGATCCAAATCCAAATCCAAATCCAAATCCAAATCCAAAGCCGAAGCCGAAGCCGAAGCCAAATCCAAAGCCGAAGCCGAAGCCGAAGCCAAATCCAAAGCCGAAGCCAAAGCCAAATCCAAAGCCGAAGCCAAAGCCAAAGCCAAAGCCAAAGCCAAAGCCAAAGCCAAAGCCAAAGCCAAAGCCGAAGCCAAACGCAGACACAAGCACATGGCGCATCAGGCTTCGCCCCCTTTGAAAAAGGGGGCTACGGGGGATTTGCTCTGGCTCTGCGCAACAATCGCCGAGATTCCGACACCAACGCCGACGCTCTACGTCGTGATCCCCGGACAGAACGGGTTTTTAAGGTATCCCGGCTATGATCGGCCCGACCCGCATCCGCGGGCTGCGTAAGGGGGGTCGCATGCGCCGGTTCGCTCTGCTGTTATCCGCTGCGCTGGCGCTGCCGGCCGCCGCAGCCGACGTCGTTTCGGTCGAACAGCTCGACATCACCCGCTATGCCGGGCAGTGGCATGAGATCGCCCGCCTGCCGATGTTCTTCCAGCGCAACTGCGTGGGCGCAAGCACCGCCCAGTACACCCTGCGCGACGATGGCATGGTCGGCGTGCACAACAGCTGCCGGACCGAAGAGGGCGAGACCGACACGGTGGAAGGCGTCGCCCGCCGCGACAAGACCCATCCGGGCCGGCTGGAGGTGCGCTTCGCCCCGGACTGGCTGTCCTGGCTGCCGCTCACCTGGGCCGACTACTGGGTGATCGCGATCGACCCGGACTACCAGTGGGCGGTGGTCGGCGAGCCCGGCCACGACTATCTGTGGATCCTGTCGCGCACCCCGGAGATGAGCCGCGCCCGGTTCGATGAACTCAAGGCGCTGACCACGGCGATGGGCTACGACCTGGAAGCACTGATCGTCAGCGCCCCGCTGCGCTGAGTCGCTCCGCGCGGGGTGCACCGCTGCCCCAAGGGGGCGGCGTGAAGGGTACGGCCGCAACCGCCGATGACGCATCGACGGGCCCGGACCCGCACGGACATACGGTCGCGCACGGTGTCGCGCTAGTATTACCGTCCGGCCTGGCGCTTCCAGGCCCACCTTCCTGACTGGAGAGCACGATGCGGCAACGGGGGATCATGCAGGCATGGGCGATGCGCGCGACCGCGGCGATCGCGATGACGGCGACCATGCTGGCCTTGGCCGGCTGCATCGGCGGCGGCCCGGTCAAACGGGTGTCCGAGCCCACCGCCAGCATCCAGCAGCTCAGCGTCGGCAGCGACGGCCAGTGGTTGGTCGAACTGCGGCTGCAGAACTACAGCAGCGTACCGATGCGCTTCGACCGGGTGACGCTGACCCTGCGCACCGATACCGAAGTCGCGGGCGAACTGAAAGCCGAGCCCGCGCTGACCGTCGGTCCGGAATCCGTCGATATCGCGACAGTGAAACTCGCGCCCAGCGCCGCGGCGCGGATCCTGATCGCGGACGCATTGGCCGACCGACGCAGCCTGAAATACACGCTCGAAGGCACGCTGACCGCGGCCGCCAAGGACCGCAAGACGCGGGATTACACCATCAAGCGCAACAGCGCGCTCAGCCCCGTGCCCGGCCTGCCGGGCGTGATGCGCTGACGCGGGGTCGCCTGTTCCCGGCCGAGGCCCTTCCTTCCGCTGACGGCCGCCTTCTTCCGACACCCTGCTCTTCCGACACGCGCCGAGACCGCATGCCGCATCCGCCGGCCTCGTCGACCCATCTTCCACTACCGACACCCATCCCCGACCCTTATGAACGCCTATAAAGCTCCACTCGCCGATATCCGTTTCGCGCTGTTCGATGTACTGGACAGCGAACGCACCTTCTCCCGTCTGGGTTTCGAAGATGTCAACCGCGAACTGGTGGATGCGGTACTCGAAGAGAGCGCCCGCTTCGCCGAGACCGTGCTCGCACCTCTGAACCGCGTCGGCGATACCGAGGGTGCGGCCTACGACAAGCAGACCGGCAAGGTCACCACCACGCCCGGTTTCAAGGAGGCATACGCCCAGTTCGCCGATGCCGGCTGGACCGGACTGGAATCGCCGGTGGAATACGGCGGCCAGGGCATGCCGCACACGCTCGGCACCGCGATGAAGGAAATGGTGAACGCCGCGAATCTGGCGTGGGGCAACTTTCCGCTGCTGTCGCACGGCGCCACCGAAGCGCTGCTGCATCACGGTGAAGAGTGGCAGAAGCAGGCGTTCCTGACCCCGATGGTGGACGGCCGCTGGACCGGCACGATGTGTCTGACCGAACCTCACTGCGGCACGGATCTGGGCCTGCTGAAAACGCGCGCCGAACGTCATCCGGACGGCCACTACACCATCACCGGCACCAAGATCTTCATCACCGCCGGCGAGCACGACATGACCGAGAACATCGTGCATCTGGTGCTGGCGCGGCTGCCGGACGCGCCCGCCGGCAGCAAGGGCATTTCCATGTTCATCGTGCCGAAGATCAAGGTGAACGCGGACGGCTCGCTGGGCGAGCCCAATGCCGTGCGCTGCGGCGCGATCGAACACAAGATGGGCATCCACGGCTCGGCCACCTGCGTGATGAATTTCGACGGCGCCGCGGGCACCCTGATCGGCGAGCCGCACAAGGGCCTGATGGCGATGTTCGTGATGATGAACGGCGCGCGCCTCGGCGTGGGCCTGCAGGGCTTGGGGCTGTCCGAGCGCGCCTACCAGAACGCATTGCGCTACAGCCGCGACCGCCTGCAGATGCGCGCGCTGTCAGGCGCGAAATTCCCGGAAAAACCGGCCGACCCGATCATCGTGCATCCCGACGTGCGGCGCATGCTGCTGACCCAGAAGGCGCTGATCGAAGGCGGCCGCCTGCTCGGTTACCAGGCCGGCCTGTTGCTGGATATCTGCGACAAAAGCACGGACGCCAGCGAGCGCGAACAGGCCGATGCGCTGCTCGGCTTCCTCACGCCGATCGTGAAGGCCTGCATCACCGAATGGGCCATCGAATGCACCTACCACGCGCTGCAGTGTTTCGGCGGCCACGGCTACATCCAGGAATGGGGCATGGAACAGCTCGCGCGCGACGCCCGCATCACCACGCTGTACGAAGGCACCACCGGCATCCAGGCCCTGGATCTGATGGGCCGCAAGACGATGCAGCTCAAGGGCGCCGGCCTGAAGGTATTCCTCGGCATGATCGCGGAATTCTGCCAGGCACAGGGCGACAACGCGGCGCTGGCGGAATTCGTCGGCCCACTGCGCGACCTCGCGCAGGAATGGCCGCAGTTGACCGCACAGATCGGCCAGCGCGCGGTCGGCGACGCCGACGAGATCGGCGCCGCGGCCTGGGATTACCTGTTCTATTCTGGCTACGTCGCGCTGGCCTACTGGTGGGCGCGCAGCGTCGCCGCCGCCGATGCCTCGTCGCAGCCGCAGGCGTTCAAGGATGCCAAGCGCGAGACCGCGCGCTTCTATTTCGCGCGCCTGCTGCCGCGTACGCGCACCCATGTCGCGTCCATCGCCAGCGGCGCCGCACCGCTGATGAGCCTCCACGCCGACGCCTTCGGCGAGTGATCCCGGACTGATCGAAGACCGCCGCCGGCGCACCCTCGCCGGCGGCGGCACTTGTCGTCAAAACGGTATATGCTCGGACCTCATATGGAGGCCGACACACCAGCGTTGCGCCTGATCCCGAACGGGATCCACCAGCGGGCGATCCAAGCCGCCCCGGCCCTTGCCGTCGCCGACGGAAACAGCACCAACCCGACTTCGACCGGACCTATCGCCGGCGCAGCACACGCGCGACTGGATTCGGTGCGGCTGCTTTCGCTCGATGCTCATGGCCGCGTACTCAATTGGATCAGTTGGCAGGACGCCGCATGCCTCTACGCGCGCGGCGCGGTCGCATGGACGCTCGGCGAGCCCTGCCTCAACGTCCACGGCGGCATCAACCGCATCAGCGGCGAACGCAGCGTCATGGAACTGCATCCCATCGTCGCCGCGCGCGGCCACGCCCGCTCGCATGCGCTCGACCCCACCCCGGCGCTCAGCAACACCGCGCTCTTCGCGCGCGACCAGCACCTGTGCCTGTACTGCGGCAAGCATTTCAGCCGCCAACTGTTGACCCGCGACCATGTGGTGCCGCTGTCGCGCGGCGGTCGCGATCATTGGGAAAACGTCGTCTGCGCCTGCTTCCACTGCAATTCGCGCAAGGGCGGCCGCACGCCGCAGCAGGCGTCGATGCCGCTGCTCGCGGTGCCCTACCGCCCCAGCTGGGTCGAACACCTCATCCTGAGCAACCGCAACATCCTCGCGGATCAGATGGCGTTCCTGAAAACGCACCTGCCGAAGAATCCACGCGGCACCAGCATTCTGGCGTGAACACGCCTTTCGTGGCGAAACACATTCGTGATCCGGGCCACCATCTGGCCATCCTCGACCAAGCGTTCAAACATGCCGCGAGCAGTGCGCGTTGGAATGCATGGCGTCGCCCACGCGGTATCGGCACCTTGACGTGATCGCTGGCGCCGATTTTCGCGGCATGCGTCGCATTACGTACGGACCGGCGTGGACAAGCCGCAGCAAACTGACGCAGAAGGTAACAAAACGCCGCATCGCGCGCGTTGACGCGGAAAACCCGCTTGGCGACACTGCGCAGTCAATACGCACCGGGCTGAAAACATGTCGTTCACGCTGGGCCTGACAGGGATGGATCAAGCCACCGAATCCGCGCTCAAAGCCGCATTCAACGAGGTGTCCGGGCGGATTCGCGGTTGGTCGATGGTGGCGGAAAACGACGCCGAGTACATCATCGTCGACATGGACAGCATGTACGGCCCGATGAGCTGGCTGCGCCTGCATGCCGCCGGCAAGAAGATCATCGCCCTCACAGCCGCATCGCGCACCCAGGCCGACTTCCTGCTTGCGCGGCCGTTCGATGCCGATCAGCTGGGCACGGTATTGGGCGACATCGGCGGCGGCATCGCCGAGATCCCGGCGCCGCCCGCGCCCGTCGTCGTTCCGCCCCGCGCGCCCGAACCCGCTCCGGCGCCCGTCGTGGTCGCACCGCCTGCTCCCGCTCCTGCTCCAGCGCCGCCAGCTCCTGCTACACCGCCGCCGGCACCCGCGCCCGCGGCGCCACCCGTGGCTGCGCCCGCACCGCCTGCCCCTCCAGCCATCGCTGCGGCACCGGCCACCGCAGCCGCGATCCCGGCAGCACCCGCAGCCGTCGCGCCAACGCCTGCAACGACGGCGGCCGCCCAACCCGATGAACCCGCCGCGCAGGTCGCGCGCAGCACCGTCTTCTCGCACTGGCTGCGCCCCGGGGCACTCAACGGTCGCGCCCGCTATCAGAGCGGCAAGGGCCCAGAGCTGTTCATCGATTTCGCCCAGCGCCAGTATTTCGGCCCGGCCACGCTCAAACCGCTGGCCGAGTATTTCGTCGCCAACGTCGCTCTTCGCGATTTCGAGCAGCTCGACGATCAGGCCTGGCAGAGTGCCGCCGCCGGTCTCGGCGAAGCGCAGCCGCTGGCGCGCCTGCAGTGGTTCGGCGGCCTGCTCGCCGGCGAAGGCAAGCTGCTGCCCGGCTTCGATCCCAACGGCCGTTTCGTGCTGAGCAAGTGGCCGCAGACCGAGCGCGAGTACCCGCGCCATTTCCGGATCGCCACCGCGATGATGAAAGGCCCCTCGACCATTGCCGAGATCGCCGCGGCCAGCAGCGTTCCGGCCGCCGACGTCATCGATTTCATCAACGCCAACCTCGCCACGGGCTTCGCCGAGCCGTCCGGCGACGGCAAGTCGAGCCTGATGGACCGTCTGCGCGGGCGCTGAGCGGACGACCCGGCACGACCGAACTGAACCCGGCGAACGGTTCGGTTGCCGCTATGCGGTGCGAGGGAGGACAATAGCGCGTCGTCCTCCTCCGACAGCCCAACATCATCGTGATCGACTCCGCGCGCTATCCGCGCCTTTCGCGCATCGCCATCCCCGCCGATCTGCGCCGGTTCCCCGAAGATGAGCTCCGGGCGATCTGCGACGAACTGCGCGCCTATCTCATCGAATCGGTCGGACGCAGCGGCGGCCATTTCGGCGCCGGCCTCGGGGTGATCGAACTCACCACCGCCCTGCACTATCTCTACAACACCCCGGAAGACCGCATCGTCTGGGACGTCGGCCATCAGACCTACCCGCACAAGATCCTGACCGGCCGCGGCGACACCATCCACACGGTGAAGCAGAAGGACGGCGTGGCGCCGTTCCCGAAGCGCGAGGAAAGCGAGTACGACACCTTCGGCGTCGGCCACTCCTCGACCTCGATCTCGGCCGCGCTGGGCATGGCCATCGCGTCCGCCCGCAGCGGCAGCGACCGCCGGGTAGTCGCGGTGATCGGCGACGGCGCGATGACCGCGGGTATGGCCTACGAGGCCCTGAACCACGCCGGCGGCATGGATTCCGAACCGAACCTGCTGGTGATCCTCAACGACAACCAGATGTCGATCAGCGAGAACGTCGGCGGGCTGACCAAGATGCTGGGCCGGATGACCGGCAGCCGCACGCTCAACGCGTTGCGCGAGGGCGGCAAGAAACTGCTCGGCGACAAGCGCACCAGCAAGTCCGCGCGTTTCGTGCGCCGCTGGGAAGAACACTGGAAGGGCATGTTCGTGCCGTCCACGTTCTTCGAGGAAATGGGCTTCCACTACACCGGCCCGATCGACGGCCACGACATCAAATCGCTGGTCGCCGCGCTCAAGACCCTGAAGACCATGAAGGGTCCGCAACTGCTGCATGTGATGACCACCAAGGGCAAGGGCTACGACCTGGCCGAAGGCGATCAGATCGGCTACCACGCGGTGTCGCCGTTCGATCCGGAAAAAGGCCTTGTCGCCAAGGCCGGCGCGAAAAAGCCGACCTACACCGACATCTTCGGCGATTGGCTGTGCGACATGGCCGCCGACGACGACACGTTGCTCGCCATCACCCCGGCGATGCGCGAAGGCTCGGGCCTGGTGCGTTTCAGCAAGGAATACCCGGACCGTTATTTCGATGTCGCCATCGCCGAGCAGCACGCGGTCACTTTGGCCGCCGGCATGGCCTGCGAAGGCGCCAAGCCGGTAGTGGCGATCTATTCCACGTTTCTGCAACGCGGCTACGACCAGCTTGTGCACGACGTGGCGATCCAGAACCTCGACGTGCTGTTCGCCATCGATCGCGGCGGCGTGGTCGGTCCGGATGGTGCGACCCACGCCGGCAACCTCGATCTGAGTTTTCTGCGCTGCGTGCCCAACATGGTGGTGATGGCGCCCGCCGACGAGAACGAATGCCGGCAGATGCTCAGTACCGGCCATCGTTACGCAGGTCCTGCCGCGGTGCGCTACCCGCGCGGCACCGGCCCCGGCGTCGCGATCCAGCCTGGCCTCGACACGCTGCCGATCGGCAAGGCCGAAGTCCGGCGCAGCGGTGCGCGCATCGCCCTGCTCGCGTTCGGCGCGATCGTGCCTGCTGCCGAACAGGTCGGCGAAGCACTCGGTCTAACCGTGGTCAACATGCGCTTCGTGCGCCCGCTGGACCGGGCGCTGATCCTCGAACTGGCGAAGAGCCACGACGGCTTCGTCACGATGGAAGACAACGTCGTCGCCGGTGGCGCCGGCTCCGGCGTGGCCGAACTGCTCGCCGAAGCCGATGTGCAGATCCCGATCCTGCACCTCGGCCTGCCTGACGCCTTCCAGCATCACGCCAGCCGCGAGGATCTGCTGGCCGAAGCCGGGCTGGATGTCGCCGGCATCCGCGCGTCGGTGCTGGCGCGCTGGCCGGAAGCGACGGCGCACGCGATGCAGGCAGCGCGCGCGACGGGTTGATGGCGAAAGCGCGCATTCTCATCGCAGCTCTTGGCCTGATCGGAGATATCAAACAGGTTCTGAGTCGACCCGGAGCCGCTGCTTGCGACGCCTCGATCACGGCTCTTCGATCACATAGCCCTTGGCCGCAAGGCGTTGCAGCAGACCATCCGCCTGCAGCAACTGGTACATCGGCAGTACCGCGAAGGTCGATGCGTTCTGCCCCAGCGCTTTCTCCGCGGCAGCCAGCCATGTGTTTTCCAGACGCGCGCGGATGTCCTGCATCCCCTGCTTGCGCGCCATCGCGGTTCCCGTGAACACTTCGGCACAGACAGTGAGCTGATTCTGGTACGGCAGATTGCGCAGCGTCTCGACATCGCCTTCGGCCCAGGCATTGGCGCGACCGGCCATGGTGCCGAGATCGCCTTCGATGCGGTCGAGCGTACGCCGGAAGCAATCCTGATCGTCCAGCGCCCCGCTGGAAAACTCGCGCAGCGCCGATTTGGCATTCGCGATCTTGATCTTGATGGTCGGCGTGGTGATCTTCACCTTGCTGCGCTTGGCCGCCTTGCGCACCGCATCCGACGCGACCGGATCCTGGCTCATGCCGGAGCGCTTGATCGCCTTCTCGTACAACTCCAGCGCCGCGAACACCGGCCGCCACTCCTCGATGTCGCCGTCGCCGCCGATATAGCGTTTTTTCAGCACCTGCCAGCGCGCGTACTGTGCCGCGGGAAGCACGTCGCGCAGCGTTTTGCCGTCTGGATTCTTGCGCGCCTTGAACAGCGATGGCAGCAGAGTGATGCCGCGGAAGAAACCGACGTCCGCATCCAGATCCACGTTCGGCGGCATCAACACTTCCTGCGCTTCCGACACGCGACGTTCGACTTGAAACGAATCCCAGTCCATCCGCTTCGGCAGCGGGCTTTGGGTGCCCAGGATCCACATCACCCGATCGCCGCTGCGCACCTTCCACAAACCGGGCCCTGAATACCGGCCGGACACCGTGATGGTATCCAGATCGTTCAAGCCCGCAGGCAAAGGCACTTCTTCAAGCGGCGGTTCGCCGGGGGGAAGCGCGATCTGCGCCGCGGCAAAGCCGTTCAAGGCGCACAGGAAGAGAGCGAACAGCGCAGCGACGGCAACGCGAGGGCGCATACGGAAATCCATTGGGAAGGGCACCGGAAATCGGCGCTGCGCAGTGTCCAACAAAAAAACCGGGAATCGCCCACCTCCGCCCCGCGCATTCAGCCGAGCGTGGGCTTACCCGCACGATCGGCGTTGCCGATCAGGACATCGTCGAACCGCATCAGGGCAACACGCTTACGGACATGGCACGTGCCCCCGGAGTTGCCCCTACTTGCCATCGGGATCGCGAAAGCCGGCATGCGGCTCGCCGACGCCGGACAAGAAAAAACCCCGAATTTCTTCGAGGTTTCGATGCCTTATCGGGCATTCCGGACGTGGCCGGATTCTGATTTGGTCGGGGTAGCCGGATTCGAACCGACGACCACCAGTCCCCCAGACTGGTGCGCTACCAGGCTGCGCTATACCCCGGGTAGTCGAACATTGTACCCGCTTGGATGCGGGCTGGGCCAGCGGTCAGCGCTTCAAAAGCTGGAGCACTTCTTCCAGCTCCATCCGCACCTGGCGGATGATCTGCGAACTCATCGCCGATTCCTGCTTGGCGCCGTCGCCATCCAGGCGCAGGCGCGCGCCGCCGATTGTGTAGCCCTGTTCGTACAGCAGGCTGCGGATCTGGCGGACCATCAGCACATCGTGACGCTGGTAGTAGCGGCGGTTGCCGCGACGCTTCACCGGCTTGAGGCTGGGAAATTCGGTCTCCCAGTAGCGCAGCACGTGCGGCTTCACGTCGCACAGCTCGCTGACCTCGCCGATGGTGAAATAGCGCTTCGCCGGAATGGGCGGAAGCTCTCGATTGCTGCCTGGATCAAGCATCGGAGCCTCCCGAGAAGGCTTCGACGCGTTCCTTCAGCTTCTGGCCCGGGCGGAAGGTCACGACGGTGCGGGCCGAGATCGGAATTTCTTCGCCGGTCTTGGGATTGCGGCCAGGGCGCTGGTTCTTGCGTCGCAGGTCAAAATTGCCGAACCCGGACAGCTTGACCTGACGGCCCTGCTCCAACGCCTCGCGGAGCACGTCGAAGAACGCGTCCACGAACTCCTTCGCCTCGCGCTTGTTCAGTCCGACTTCGTCGAACAGTCGCTCGGCCATTTCAGCCTTGGTCAATGCCATCCGTTTCCCCCAAAACGAGCCCAGATCACGCCCGGCCTGACCGACGCATGTCGACCGGACCCGGGTTCACGAGCGGATTTCCGCCCCGTGTTCCCCGCGCAGCGCAGCGATGACCTGAGCCACCACCTGATCGATATCGCGGTCGGTCAGAGTGCGTGATTCTTCTTGGAGAATCAAGCCCATAGCGAGGCTCTTGCATCCGTTTTCGACCCCCTTGCCGACGTAGCGGTCGAACAGCCGAAGGTCCCGCAGCGACGGGCCTGCGGCACGTTTCACGGTACCGGCCAGGGCCGCCCAGGAGACGGTTTCCGGGACGACGAACGCGAGATCCCGGCGGACGGACGGATAGCGGCTGAGCGCGACCGAACGGGCCAGCGGACGCTGCTGCAGTGCCGCAAGATCGACTTCGAACGCCACCGCGACGGTATCCAGATCCAGCGCCTTCTGCAGCCTGGGATGAAGCTGGGCGATCCAGCCGATCCGGGCGGCCGCACCGTCCGCGTCGAGACGGAACACGTCGGCCGAACGACCCGGGTGACCCCAGGCGGCCTGCGACGGGCGATATTCGAGCTCGGCGCCGGCCGCGATCGCCAGACTGTCCAGATCGCCCTTGAGATCGTGGAAGTCGACCGGACGACCCGGCGCGCCCCACTGCTCGGCCTGGGCGTCGCCGCAGATCACCGCTGCAAGACGACGGGTTTCCAGCGGCGCCTCGCCGGTACGGGCCGCGAAGACCTTGCCGACCTCGAACAACCGCACCCGCGATTGCTGGCGCGCGACGTTGCGGTCCAACGCGGCGACCAGACCGGGCAGCAGCATCGTACGCATCGTGCTCAGCTCGGCGCTGAGCGGATTGGCCAGCGGCACGCCGCCATCGGTGGCCTGCCACTTCGCCAACAGGTCGCCGTCGACGAAGGCGTAATTGATCGCTTCGAGGAAATCGCGCGCCACCAGTTGCCGGCGCACGGTGGCTTCGTCCAACTGCGTTTCGCTTGGCGACACCACCCGCGTGGCGCCGCCCGGCAGCGTGGTCGGAATGGCGTTGTAGCCGTGGATGCGCGCGATCTCTTCGATCAGATCCTCTTCGATCGCGATATCGAAGCGGCGGGTCGGCGCGGTCACGCGCCAGCCGTCTGCGGTCGCCCCCACGCCCAGGCCCAGCGCGCGCAGGATGCGTTCGACTTGGGCATCGGCCACGCGCACGCCGAGCACGCGTGCGAGGCGCTCGCGGCGCAAGCCAACAACCTGCGGCTGGGGTAAATCCGCTTCGCGCACGGCTTCGATCACCGGACCGGGCACGCCGCCGGCGATATCGAGAATGAGCTTGGTCGCGTATTCGACGGCCATCCGCGGCAGTTCCGGATCGACGCCACGCTCGAAGCGATGGCCAGCGTCGGTGTGCAGACCCAGCTTGCGGCTGCGGCCGATGATCGCCGAAGGAATCCAGTGCGCGGCTTCGAGGAAAACGCTGCGCGTGGTATCGGTGACGCGCGTATCGTGGCCGCCCATGATCCCGCCCAGCGCGACCGCGCGCGCGGCCTTGCCGCCTTGGCTATCGGACACGACCAGCAAATCTTCGTCGAGCGACACCGTGCGGCCGTCGAGCAACTGCACCTGCTCGCCCGCGCGCGCGTGACGCACCACGACCGGTCCCTGCAGCGTGTCCTTGTCGAAAGCATGCATCGGCTGGCCGAGTTCCAGCATCACGTACTGGGTCACATCGACCAGGAAACTGATCGGGCGCACGCCGCTGCGGCGCAGGCGTTCGGCCATCCACGCCGGCGACGGCGCGGTCGCATCCACGCCGTCGATCACCCGGCCGACGAAGCGCGGCACTTTTTCGCCGGCATCGAGTTCGACGACGAGCGTCGCATCACTGCCCGCCGGCACCGGCGCGGCGTCGAGCTGGACGACTTCGCTGTTGCAGGCGGCGGCGACATCGAACGCGATGCCGCGCACGCTGAAGCAGTCGGCGCGGTTCGGGGTGAGTTTCAGTTCGATGCTGGCGTCGGGCAGGCCGAGATACTCCGCCAGCGGCGTACCGACCGGCGCGTCGGCCGGCAGTTCCAGCAGACCGGAGGCATCGGCATCGATGCCGAGTTCCTTCGCCGAGCACAACATGCCGTTGGATTCGACATTGCGCAGCTTCGCGGCCTTGATCGTGAGTTCGCCGACCCGCGTGCCGATGGTGGCGAGCGGCGCGACCAGACCCGGGCGCGCGTTCGGTGCGCCGCAGACGATCTGCAACAACGCGCCCATGCCCGCGTCGACCTGACACACCTGCAGCTTGTCGGCTTCCGGATGTTTCACGCATTCGACAATACGCGCCACGATCACGCCGTCGAGCGATGCGCCGAGCACCGTCAGTTCTTCGACTTCGAGGCCGATGGCGGTGAGCGTCGCCGCGAGTTCATCGCGCGAGGCATCGGTCTTGACGTGTTGGCGCAGCCAGTTTTCGGAAAATTTCATCTCGTCACCGTAGGGTGGGCCTTGGCCCACCGTTTTGATCTTCAATTGACTCGCGATGACCGAAAAGGCTTCGCCATACGCGCGACACAAGTGGATATCGCTGGTGGGCCAAGGCCCGCCCTACGCAAACTGGCGCAGGAAGCGCACGTCGTTGTCGAAGAAATCGCGCAGGTCGCTCACGCCGTAGCGCAGCATCGCGAAACGCTCGACGCCGAGGCCGAAGGCGAAACCGGTGTAGCGCTCCGGGTCGATGCCGACGTTTCGCAGCACGTTCGGATGGACCATGCCGCAGCCCAGCACTTCGAGCCAGCGCGTGGAACCGTCGGGCTGCTGCCAGGCGATATCGACTTCGGCGGACGGTTCGGTGAACGGAAAATAGCTCGGACGGAAGCGCATCTCGAAGTCGCGCTCGAAGAACGCGCGGACGAATTCGGCGAGCGTGCCCTTGAGGTCGGCGAAGCTGGCGTGTTCGTCCACCAGCAGGCCTTCGACCTGATGGAACATCGGCGTGTGGGTCTGGTCGCTGTCGCTGCGATAGACCTTGCCGGCGGCGATCATGCGCAGCGGCGGCCCGCTCTGATCGGCCACGGCATCGAGCATGTAGCGCACCTGCACGCCGGAGGTGTGCGTGCGCAGCAGGCGGGCTTCGCCGCGGCTGTCGGGCGGAAAATAGAAGGTGTCGTGCATCGCCCGCGCCGGATGATGCGGCGGGAAATTCAGCGCTTCGAAGTTGTGCCAGTCGTCCTCGATCTCCGGGCCGTCGGCGAGCTCGTAACCGAGGCGGCCGAAGATTTCGGTGATGCGCTCCAGCGTGCGGCTGACCGGATGCAGGCCGCCGCGCGCGGCGTCGCGGCCCGGCAACGTGACATCGATGGTTTCGCCGGCGAGGCGCGCGTTGAGCACAGCATCGTCGAGCGCGATCTTGCGCGCGGACAGCGCGTCTCCGATGGCGTCGCGGGCGCGGTTGATCGCTTCACCGGCGGCCTTGCGCTGGTCCGCAGGCAGTGCGCCTAGCGCCTTGAGCTGTGCGGTGATGCTGCCGCTCTTGCCGAGCAGCGCGACCCGCAGCGCTTCCAGCGCGTCGGGCGTGTCCGCGGCCGCGATGTCGCTGAGGGCCTGCGTCGATAGGGGTTCGATATCGCTCATGTGCTCACAACCTTTTCGTTGTCATCCCGAACGCAGTGAGGGACCTGTTGTCGCATTCAAACCGCCGAAAACGGATCCCTCGCTACGCTCGGGACGACAGCGGCAGAAACCTGCCTTCAGTTTCGCCTTCCAAAAACGAACATGGGGAAGGACTTGCGCCCTTCCCCATGCATGGTTCGGTGATTCCGCCGCAGGCAAGCGCGTTCGCGCGAACCTGCGGGGAATTCCTCGTGCCTTATGCCGCGAGCGCGCTCTTCGCCTTTTCGGCCAGCGCGGTAAAGCCCTTCGCGTCGTGCACGGCGATGTCGGCCAGCACCTTGCGGTCGAGGGTGATACCGGCTTTCAGCAGGCCGTTGATGAAACGGCTGTAGCTGATGCCGTTGGCGCGCGAAGCGGCGTTGATGCGCGCGATCCACAGCGTGCGGAAATTGCGCTTCTTCTGCTTGCGGCCGATGTAGGCGTACTGCAGCGCCTTCGTGACCGCCTGCTTGGCGGCGCGGAAGACTTTGCGGCGGGCGTTGTAGTAGCCCTTGGCCTGCTTCAGGATTTTCTTGTGGCGGCGACGCGCCGTTACACCACGTTTAACTCGTGCCATTGTTCAGTCTCCTCACAAATACGGAAGCATGCGGTCGAGACGGCCTGCGTCTTCGGCGCGAACGTGGTTCGTCTGCCTCAGGTTGCGCTTCCGCTTGGTCGCTTTCTTGGTGAGGATGTGGCTCTTGTTGGCGTGGCCGCATTTGTACTTGCCGGAAGCTGTCTTCCGGAAGCGCTTGGCCGCCGCCCGATTGGTCTTGATCTTGGGCATTGCAGGGATCCTTGGGGTCGTTTCGAGTACTGGCCTGGGCGGTGGGTGCCGGAGCAACCACACTTTCCGTCCTGCCCTGCCGGTTGATAGGTCATTGATCCGAAAAGAAAATCTCTCGAAACCAAGACGGGTCCACGGTCGCATTGACGCACCCCGGCGAACCGGGCCGGCCATTATGCCTGCGCACGGTTTCCCATGCAAATCAAAGCGTTGAACTTCAGCGCCCGCGCCCGGCGTTGGCCTGTTCCGGGGTGGATAGCTGGGCCGGATCCTGCGCCTGCGGCGGGTTATCGACCGGCTTGCCCGACTGGCCCCGCACTTCGTCGGCGAACGCGGGAAGGTCAGCTCCGGCGGCGGCAGGCTCTGCCGCGGGACCGGAAACATTCGCTGCGCCTTGCGCCATGGCGTACCCAATCCAGCGGTGGATTGCGACGCGAAACCCGACTCAGCGGGCGCCGCGGGTCGGAGCCGCCTGATCCTGGTTGAGTTCCATCTGCGGTGCGGCCTGCTGCGGCGCATTCTGCTGCGGTGCGGTGGGCGTCTGGGTCTGGCCGAGTTCGACGGCCTGACGACTGCTCTCGATGAGCGGGGTCTGCATGCTGACGTTGACCTCGACATGCGAATAGCGCTGCGTTTCCGGCTGCTGCCCCTGCACCGCGAACGCGCGGCCGCCGTCGTTGCTGAGGCTGACGGTTTCCGGATTGACGCCTTCGCGATGCGCGGCGAGGGTCAGCGCGCCGGCCACGTTCTGGCTCTGGCGCATATCGAGGCCCTGCTGCTGCAGCGCTGGCTGCAACTGGTCGAAGTTGCGCTGGAACGGGGCGTGGAAGGGATGATCCTGATGGGTCATGGTCGCATCGGCGCGCAGGCCGTAGCCGAAGAATTTCTCCTGCGCGGTGATCACCGAATCCATCGAATGCATCTGCACGCTGTGCTTGACCGACTGGATCGGATTCACGCGCTGCCAGAAGCCCTGCGGATCGGGATCCGGCAGTTCGATCTTGTGGCCCATCGCATCGGGCATCAGGTAGCGGGTCGCGATGTTGCGTTCCTGCAGACCGGTCAGGATTTCGTTGTCCACCGCATAACGGCGGATCTGGCCGTGGGTCGCTTCTTCCTTCACCGCGGAAGCATCCAGACCGATGCGCTCGAGCGTCTTGTCCTTCACGCCGGCAGCGTTGAAGGTGACCGCCGGGGTATCGGTCGCTGCCGCGCCGACCGCGGCGAGGCCGCCGCCGAGCGAGTGGCCGGTGATCACAAGTTCGTCGCCGAACGCGACCTTGGCCTGGCGGGACAACATGACCGCCTGGTTGTACTGGGCGGTCTCGAAGCCGAGCCCCTGACCGAGATTGGTGCCCCAGTCCTTGCCGGCATCGGTGCCGCGGAATGCCAGGACGTAGCGGCCCTGCCCGTCGCCGTAGATGTCGGCGTCGAAGCCGCTGGCGTTGTTGCTGCGCAGCGCCGGATCGATACCGACCTGACGGAACTGTTCGTCGGTCAGCGGGCGGAACTGCGCGGTGTCCCCGCGCTGGCGGTCGTCGGAGGTGTAGACGTCGCGCGCGAGGTGGGCGAGCGTGATGTCGATGTCCTTCGGCGCGGTACCGCGCACTTCGTCGGCGAACGACGGACGGTTGAACGTCTGCCCGCTCAGCGGATCGAACACCTGGCGGGCCTCATGACGATCTGGATCGAATTGCGCGTTCATCCTTTACCACTCCCTCAAACAGGAATTTTCGGACCGGGCCACGCCCGGTCGGCGGATCGTGCGGGCGGCGCTCAGCGCGCGCCTTCGAGCGGAATGCCGTGCGACGTGAGCCACGCCTCGACCGCTTCGCGGTGCTTGCGGGTCTCGGCATTCAGCAGCGCGGCGCGGGTCATGAAGAGGTAGCGCTGGAAGGTCACGCCCTGTGCATTGCGGGCCATCGGATCGGCCCCGGCATTCAACAGGTCCAGCGCTCGCGCGGGTTCGTTGATCTGGCCGGTGACGTGCAGCGGCGTGTTGCCCATGCGATCGGCCATGTCCGGGTCGGCACCCGCCGCCAGCAGGGCGCGGAACTGTTCGTCGCGTTCGCCCATCAGCGCGGCGCGCAGCGGACCGGCGCCGGAGACGGGGTTGGCGACGTTCGGATTCACCTTGCGGGCGAGCAGTTCGGACAGATAAACGTCGTCGTTGGCCATCGCAGCCATGTGTACGACAGTGTCGCTATCCATGCCCGGCTGCAGCGGATCGGCGCCGAGATCGAGCAACGCTTTCATGCTGTCGAGACGCTTGTTCAACAGCGCCCACTGCAGCAGGGTGACGTTCTTGTCGCCCTTCGTCGAAAGATCGACGCCGGCGGCCAGACTGCGGATCCGGGCGACATCGCCCTTGGCGATCGCCTCGGCCAGTTCGGCCACGCGCTGATCGGCGAATACTTCGCGTGCGTCCACCGCACGGACTTCAGCTGTTGCGGACATCTGTTTCTCCATTGCACAGGCGGGAACGAGCACGCACAAGGCCATGATAAGCGATACGGCGAGGGCGCAAGCGCGGGTCGGAACGTTGGACATGACACTCCCGGATTGGATTCGGCCGGTCGCTTCGGCGGACGGCCAAGTGATCCTACACGACTGGTTCTATACGACCCGCTCCAGGCAGCTGGCCCTGCTCTCCATACGGGCACCGGACGCGATCACTCCCGGTGCATCGCCCGTTGCTGGGTCGCCGCTTCCTGCACCGGGGGCTGCTGGCGAAGCTGGTCCATCGATTCGCGGCTGCTCTGGCTCAAAGGCATCTGTTTCGCCTGCTCCACGTCGACCGCGGCGTTGCGGCCGGCCGGGGAACCCAACTCACCTTGGCTCGCGAAATAGGTGCTTCCGTCGCGACTGGGCACGACGTGATCGATCTGGCTCAGACCGTTCTTCTGCGCCGCCGCGGTCAATGCGCCGGCGATCCGCGCGGCATCCTGCCCGGACTCGCCCCGCGCTTCGACCTTGTCGAGCGCCTGCTGATACAAACCATTGGCCGGATGCGCGTCTTTCGAGAGATTCGGAACCTGCGCCTCCTGCTGCATGCGCTGCAGCGCTTCGCCGAAGCCGCCGTGGAGCGGGAAGCGAAACGGATCGCTCATGCCGCCGATGCCGAGACCACCATGCGCGAACATCGACGGCCGGAACAGCGAGGGCGTTTCGGAGGGCGCCTGGCGCGAAAGCTCGATCTGCCGGCCCTGCAGTTGATCGAGATACGGAAGCACGCCCGGCGTCATCAGATGTCTGGACACCTTGCCGAGGGATTCGTCGGTGGGAACGATGTCGACGCGCTGCCCCAGCGCAACCGGCGTCTTCAGACCCATGAATTCGCGGCCCTGGATGAAATCGACGGCCTCGCCCCGGGTGACGACACTGGTGATGCGTTCCTGCGCGAATTCGCGCGCGCGTTCGGGATCGATGCCGAACCTGCGCATGGTCTCGTCGTGCACACCGGCTGGATTGAAAGTCATGGCCGGTCTGTTGAGCACCACGCTCGCCAGTTCGGCCTGCCCGCCGCCCTTGGAATGCCCGGTCAACACCAGCCTGTCGCCGAAAGCGACATCGCACTGCTTCGCCAGCGCCACGGTGTCGTTGTGCTGCTGCGTCTCGTAGCCCAGTCCCTGACGGAGATTGGTCGTCCAGTCCTGGGCGGATTGGCCGACCCCGGAGAACCGCAACGACTGCTCGCTGCCGCGCAGCGCGTTCATCATGTCGATTTCAGGGTCGAGGCCCGACGGCCCCTCGAAAGGCCGGCTGACCACATCGACCCGGGGATTGTCGGTGCCGCGGTAGGACAACACGGTGCGACCGCTGCGTTCGTCCTGGAAGACATCGGCATGCATGCCGCTGGGCGTGTGCAGCAGGGCCGGATCGACGCCTTTCTCGCGCAACGCCTGGTCGCTCATGCGGGTGAAGCCGTCGATCTGGTCCTGGCGGTCGGCGCCCCGGTCGTATGCGCCATCGGCGATTTTCGCCAGCGTGTCCGCGCGGATCGGCTCGCTTTGCGACGCCGGCTGGTGCGGAAACGCGTGAGACCTCAACAGGCCGCGAAAATATTCCATGACAGTGCTCCTGCAATGCTGCGGTGATGGATGCAAGGCCGCGCGAAACGACTCGCGCTTCCGAAACGGGGCATCAGACCGGCGCGGTGTCCAGCGGGATATCGTGTTCGAGCAGCCAAGTCAGCACCGCTTGCCATGCCTCGCTGGTATCGGCATCGAGCAGATCGGGCCGCGTCATGAACACATATCGCTGGAAAGTCACGTCCTGGGCGTTGCGGCGCATCGGATCGGCGCCCGCCTTGAGCAGATCCAGGGCCCGCAGCGGCTCATTGATGAGACCCGCGATATGCAGCGGGGTATTGCCCATATCGTCCGCATGATCGGGATTGGCGCCGGCGGCGAGCAGCATGCGGAACTGCTCTTCCCGCTCGGTCATCAGCGCGGCGCGCAGCGGCGCGGCGCCGGTCTCGGCATTGGCCGCATTGGGGTCGGCGCCATGCGCCAGCACCGCCTCCAGGAACTGCGGCTCTTCGAGCATGCAGGCGAAATGGACGGCGGTGTCGCCGTCCATGCCCGGCTGGGCGGGATCGGCGCCGGCATCGAGCAGAACCTGCATACCGTCGAGACTGCGGGTGAACAGCGCCCATTGCAGCAGTGTGACGCGTTTGTCGCCGATCGCAGCGAGATCGGCGGTGGCGGCGAGCGCGCGGACCTTGCCGATGTCGCCCTCGACGAGAGCTTCCGCGATCGCGGCGGCCGCAGGGTCGGGAAAGATTTCGTAGGTCGAGACGGGGATTTCGGCGTCGGACATCCTGCATTTCCTCATGCCCGGGCCAGCGACCCGGGCTTCATCCGTTAATAGCATGGCGATTCGCGGCCTGTAAACCGCAGCGCGCCGCGAAACGCAGCGTGCGGAACGCACGAAGCGCAACAAAGACGAAGGGCGCCATCGGCGCCCTTCGGATCGCCGTCTCCCGTCATCGAAACGGGAGACGACTCGTTCATTGCGTGACGCTTATTTCTTCACGCTTATTTCTTCTTCGGCGCGATCATCATCACCATCTGCCGGCCTTCGAGGCGCGGACGGGATTCGATGACGATGTCTTCGCCGAGGTCGGCCTCGATGCGCTGGGCCATCTGCCGGCCAAGCTCCATGTGGCTCATCTCGCGGCCGCGAAAGCGGATGTTGACCTTGATCTTGTCGCCCTCTTCCAGGAACTCGCGCATCTTGCGCAGCTTGATCGCGTAATCGCCTTCATCGGTGACCGGACGGAATTTGACTTCCTTGATCTCGACGATCTTCTGCTTCTTCTTCGCAGCGGCGGCTTTCTTCTGCGTTTCGAATTTGAACTTGCCGAAATCCATGATGCGGCAGACCGGCGGATCCGCGTTCGGCTGGATCTCCACGAGGTCCATGCCTTCGTCTTCGGCCTTCGCCAATGCTTCGTCGCGCGACAGAACGCCGATCATTTCGCCATCGCTGCCGATCACGCGCACGCGCGGCACGCGAATCTCCTGATTCTTGCGGTTCTGCTTTTCCTGGGGGGTACTGATATCTGGATCTCCAAGGGGTATGGTTCCGTCCGGCGATCGCGCCGGACGGCATTTACATTACGCTGCGCTGGGCGCGTTGCGGAGGTGGTCGACGAAATCGGCGACGGACATCGAACCGAGATCTTCCCCTCCCCGCGTGCGCACCGCAACGAGTCCGTTTTCCTTCTCGCGATCGCCGATCACCAGCAGGAACGGCACCCTTCGCAGCGTGTGCTCGCGAATCTTATAGCCGATTTTCTCGTTCCGCAAATCGGCCGAAACCCGGAGGCCTTGATTCATAAGGGTTTTCCGGATTTCGTCGACGTAATCGGCTTGCGCATCCGTGATATTCATCACCACGGCCTGGATCGGAGCCAGCCAGGCCGGGAATTGGCCGGCGTGGTGTTCGATCAGAATGCCGATGAAACGCTCCATCGAACCGACGATGGCGCGGTGCAGCATCACCGGCTGGCGGCGCTGGCTGTGCTCGTCCACGTACTCGGCGCCGAGGCGGCCGGGCATCATGAAATCGACCTGCATCGTGCCCAGCTGCCAGGTCCGGCCGATGGCGTCCTTGAGGTGGTACTCGATCTTGGGGCCGTAGAACGCGCCCTCGCCGGGCAGTTCCTCCCACTCCACGCCGGCCGAGCGCAGGGCCGAACGCAGGGCGTTCTCGGCCTTGTCCCAGGTGGCGTCGTCGCCGAGGCGGGACTCCGGGCGCAGCGCGATCTTGATCTGGATGTCGCTGAAACCGAAGTGGCTGTACACCGCCAGCGCCTGCAGGTGGAACGCGCGGACTTCATCCTCGATCTGGTTCTCGGTGCAGAAGACGTGACCATCGTCCTGGGTGAAGCCGCGCACGCGCAGGATGCCGTGCAGCGCGCCCGAAGGCTCGTTGCGGTGGCAGGCGCCGAATTCGCCGTAGCGGATCGGCAGGTCGCGGTAGCTGTGCAGGCCCTGGTTGAACACCTGCACGTGGCCCGGGCAGTTCATCGGCTTCAGCGCGTAGGTGCGCTTCTCCGACTCGGTGAAAAACATGTTGTCCTTGTAGTTGTCCCAGTGGCCGGATTTCTGCCACAGGCTCACGTCGAGGATCTGCGGGCAGCGCACTTCCTGATAGCCGCTGTCGCGATAGACCTGGCGCATGTACTGCTCGACCACCTGCCAGATCGCCCAGCCCTTGGGATGCCAGAAGATCAGGCCCGGGCCTTCTTCCTGCAGATGGAACAGGTCCTGCTGCTTGGCGATCTTGCGATGGTCGCGCTTCTCGGCTTCTTCGACACGCAGGATGTACGCGGCGAGCTGTTTCTTGTCTGCCCAGGCGGTGCCGTAGATGCGCTGGAGTTGTTCGTTCTTCGAATCGCCGCGCCAGTAGGCGCCGGAAATGCGCGTCAGCTTGAAGGCCTTCAGGAAACGCGTATTCGGCACGTGCGGCCCGCGGCACATGTCGACATATTCCTCGTGGTAATACAGGCCCATCGCTTGCTCGTCGGGCATGTCTTCGACCAGCCGCAGCTTGTAGTCCTCGCCGCGCGACTGGAACACCGCGACCACCTCATCCCGCGGCGTGACCTTCTTGATGACGTCGTAGTCCTTGTCGATCAGCGCGATCATCCGCTGTTCGATCGCGGCCAGATCTTCGGGCGTGAACGGGCGCTCGTGCCAGATGTCGTAATAGAACCCTTCCTCGATCACCGGACCGATCACCATCTTCGCGGCCGGGTACAACTGCTTGACCGCGTGGCCGACGAGATGCGCGCAGGAGTGGCGGATGATCTCCAGCCCTTCGGGATCCTTCGGCGTGATGATGCGCAGCCGGGCGTCGTGATCGATGCGGTCGCTGGCGTCGACGAGGCGGCCGTCGACCTCGCCGGCGACGGTGGCCTTGGCCAGGCCGGCGCCGATCAAGGCGGCGACGTCCATGACGGATACGGGATGGTCGAATTCGCGGCGGCTGCCGTCGGGGAGCGTGATTGCGATCATGGGGATGGCTGTCTTATCTCAATTGGTTTGTAGGAGGGGCTCGGCCCCGATCCGGTCATGGCGTGCGGTCGCAAAGCTCGGGGCCGAGCCCCTTCTAGAGACGCGGGCAAGAAAAAAGCGCCCCGAAGGCGCTCCGCGTGGTCGCAGGCCTCGGGCGTCGTCTTCAGGGGCGGATGGTAGTGCTCATGTCGCACGCTCGGCGCCGGTTTCCCGGGGCCACCTTGTTCAATCGCTGAGGGCGCAAAGTTAGGCGCCACAGGCCCGGAAGTCAATGAATCCAAGGCTTTCCGGCGGTACCGGCCGCAGCCGAGCGGCGTCCCGCGCCGGCCTTGCCCGCCCCTGCGGCCCGTTGGCGCGTTCTACACTCGCCCATCTCCGACGAGAATCACCGATGGCGCAGAGCATCCACGACTTCCACGACGACCCGCGCAATGCGCAGATCCGGATCTGGATCAACGGCGCGCTGAAGCCGCGGGCCGAGGCCACGGTGTCGGTGTTCGACAGCGGTTTCGTGCTGGGCGACGGCGTCTGGGAAGGTCTGCGGATCATCGACGGACACCCGGTCTTCCTCGACGAACACCTCGACCGGCTGTTCGAGGGCGCCAAGGCCATCGCGCTGGACATCGGCATGGATCGCGCCCAGCTGACGCGTTCGATCTACGACACCCTGGCCGCCAACGACATGCGCGATGGGGCGCACCTCCGGCTGATGGTGTCGCGCGGCGTGAAGCGCACGCCCTACCAGGATCCGCGCGTGACCGTGGGACCGGCGACGGTGGTGATCATTCCCGAGTTCAAGGTCGCCAAACCCGAAACCCTCGCCGCCGGGCTGCGCCTGTTCACCGTGCACGTGCGCCGCGGCTATCCGGACGTGCAGGATCCGAAGCTCAACAGCCACAGCAAGCTCAACTGCATCACCGCCTGCATCCAGGCGATCGAAGCCGGCGCCGACGAGGCGCTGATGCTGGACCCGCACGGGTTCGTGGCGACCTGCAATTCCACGCATTTCTTCATCGTGCGCCGCGGCGAAGTGTGGACATCGAGCGGCGACTACTGCCTGGGCGGTATCACCCGCGCCAACGTGCTGCGCGCGTGCCGCGAAGCCGGCATTCCCTGCTTCGAGAAGAATTTCACGCTGAGTCAGGTGTATTCCGCCGAGGAAGCGTTCACCACCGGCACCTTCGCCGGGCTGGCGCCGGTGCGCAGCATCGACGGCCGGACGATCGGCGACGGCGCCCCGGCACTGCCGGGACCGATGACCACGCGGCTGCAGGCGCTGTATCGCGATCTGATCGCGCGCGACATCGCGTTTCGGACCGGCGAGCGCTTCGCATGACCGCGCAGGCTGCGACACCGCTGCGCATCGCGATGTGGAGCGGCCCGCGGAACATCTCCACGGCGATGATGCGCGCCTGGGAAAACCGCGAAGACTGCACGGCGAGCGACGAGCCGCTCTACGCGGCGTATCTGGCGGCGACCGGGCTGGATCATCCGGGCCGCGAAGCGGTTATCGCCGCAGGCGAGACCGACTGGCGCTGCGTCGCCGATGCCCTGCTCGGCCCGGTACCCGACGGTGCGCCCATCTGGTACCAGAAACACATGAGCCATCATCTGCTGCCGGACATGGACACCGAATGGGTGCTCGGCCTGCGCAACATCCTGCTGATCCGCGATCCGTCCGAAGTGGTGGCGTCGTATCTGAAATCGCGCGCGACGGTGACGCCCGACGACATCGGCCTGCCGCAGCAGGGGATGCTGTTCGATCTGCTGCACGAGCGATCGGGCGAAATTCCGATGGTGATCGATGCCGGCGATTTCCTGCGCGCGCCCGAAGCGCATCTGCGCGCGCTGTGCCAGCGGCTGGGCATCGCATTCACGCCGCGCATGCTGGCCTGGCCCGCAGGCCCGCGCGACAGCGATGGCGTCTGGGCGCCCTTCTGGTACGACGCGGTGTGGCGTTCGACCGGCTTCGAACCCTGGCGCGCACGTGAAGACACGTTGAGCGGAGATGCGCTGGCGGTGGCGGAGGCGTGTCGGCCGGTTTACGAGCGGTTGCGTAGCCATCGAATGTCCGTAGGTTGAGACGAGGCAAACCTTTGTTTCGAGACTCGCGCCTGTAGAAGTCCGCGCTTCGCTCCCCTCTCCCGTCGGGAGAGGGGCTGGGGGAGAGGGTACGGCGCAGCGACGAGCATGATCAGCAGACGAACCCTCATCCGGCGCTGCGCGCCACCTTCTCCCGATGGGAGAAGGAAAAAGCAGCGGCCATTACTCGTAAAGATCCGCGCTTGCAGACGCCCGCGCTTCGCTCCCCTCTCCCGTCGGGAGAGGGGCTGGGGGAGAGGGTACGGCGCAGGGACGAGCATCATCGGCGCAAGAAACCTCACACCGGCGGCAACACCACCGCGCTGGCGACATGCCCATCGGCGACGCGAAAACGACCGTGGATGCGCGTGTGGCCCGGCAGGCTCGCACCCGGCACCAACACCTCGGCGACGAATCCGTCCTCGCCTGCGAACTCGATCTCGACCTGCTGGAAATCCAGGAAGATGCGTCGTTCGGGATAGATCGCCTTGTACACCGCTTCCTTGATCGAAAACACCAGGATGCCTCCAAGCGGACGCAACGTGGAAGGCAGCGCGTCGATGCGGCCGCGCTCGGCCGGACGCAGGATCGACGCGTGGAGGACTTCGTCGAGCGCCCGCGCGGGCTCGACGTCGATACCGATACCGGCGCTGACCGCGCGCGGCGCCAGCGCCACGGCGCACAGCGAACGGCAATGGGTGATCGAACCGACTACCGCCTGCGGCCAGGTCGGCACGCGATCCTTGTCGCGCAGCAGGGCATCGGTGCCGGCGCCGGCACGCTGCAACAGCGTGCGCGCCAGTTCGCGGCCGGCGGCGAATTCCAGCCGCCGCGATTCCACCGCGCGTTCGATCAGGCTCTGCTCGGATGCGGGCAGACGCCCGGGCAGCGCATCGGCGGGCGCCATTTCGGCGACCAGCACGGCGTCCGGCAGCAGCGCGCGGAACAATTTAGATTCGACAGCGTCCATGCTCGCGCGACTCATTGCCGCACGATCCACCACAGGCCGCCGCCGATCATCGCCAGCAGCGCAGCCGCGGCGGAGGCGGCGAGGATGCGATCCTGCCTGAGCGCGCGCGCGCGCGCGTCGGCATAGGGCATCGTGGTGTGCGAAACCATGGTGTAGATCGGCAGCCAGGTTTTCGGCATCAGCCGATTGAGCGCCAGGTCCAGACGCTTGCGGGCGACGAACCACGGCGAACTGACTTTCTGCCGCAGCTCGACGAAATTCGCCTTCGACAATTCCATCAGCACGTCGGTGTGCGGGCGTCGCGCCTGCTCGTAGGCGGCGAATGCGGCTGCGCGGTCGCTACCGTGGGTTTTCAGCGCGGACAGCAGCGCTGAGCAGTCCTCGAACGCGGAATTCATGCCCTGGCCGTAGAACGGATATACGGCGTGGGCGGAATCGCCGACCAGCACCATCCAGTCGTCGAAACGCCAGGGCGCGGTTTTGGTGGTGAGCAGCACACCTGTCGGACGGCCGGTCCACTGTTCGACCAGCCCCGGCAGCATCGGCAGCAGGTCGGGAAAATAGGTCTGGAACAGCGCGCGGATGTCGTCGGGCGTTTTCGTGGTCTCGAAACTGTCGGCGCCTTCGTGCGGCAGGAACAGCGTCAGCGTATGCGAGCCGTCGCGATTGGGATGCGACACGAACAGTCCGTGCGCGCGCGGCCAGACGTGCAGCGCGGTCTGGTCGATCACCGACGCACCGTCGAGGCCGGCGGCGAGCGTCAGTTCCTTGTAGCCCCACTCCAGGTATTCCTGGTGGTAGTCCGCACGCATGCCCCGCTGCATCTCGGGCCGGCAGCGCGAGAACGCGCCGTCGGCGCAGATCACCCAGTCGGCGGCGACCCGGCGCGCGGTGCCGCCGGTCTCGATCTCCAGCTCGCGGCGGTCCTTGTCCACGCTCGCCAGACGGTGATCGAAATGCAAGGTCACGCCCGGCTGGCGCTCGGCGCGATCCAGCAGCAGGCGGATCAGTTCGCTGCGGTCGATCGAATACAGCACTTCGCCGCGGTTCTTGCCGTAGGGCTGGAAGCGGGTGCTGCCATCGGGCGCGTGGATCACGCGTCCGCGCATCACCACAGTGAGCGGCATCACCACGTCGATCAGCCCGACTTCGGTCAGCGCCTGGATGCCGCGCTTGGACAGGCCGAGGTTGATCGACCGGCCGCCCTCGGCGCCGTCCACGCGCGGATCTTCGCGACGCTCGTACACATCCACGCCGTAGCCGCGTTCGGACAGCGCCAGGGCCAGCAGCGAACCGGCCAGCCCGCCGCCGACGATCACGACCCGTCGTGGAGCGCCCGGGGTGTCGTCCCGGGTTGCGGCGCCATCCGTCGTCATCGCGCGGCCTCGGGCGCGCTGCAGGCGCGCAGTTCGATCTCGGCCTGGACCAGCGCCTCTACCGCCTGTTCGAAATAATTGCGGCGGATCGTGCCACCCAGACGGCGTAGATACGAGCGCAGATACGCGCCCCGCACCTGCGGCGTGTCGAGCTCGCGCTTGAGGAACGGCAGATCGGATTCGACCATGTGGCGCATCACCAGCATCGGAATGGGGCTGCGCAGCGGACGGAAGTCCGGATTGCGCAGGCCGGGGGTTTCGTTGTTGGCGTGGAACTCGCCCAGCATCAGCCCCACTTCCACGAAGCCGGGTTTCATCCGGCCCTGGATCGCGTCGATCAGCGGCGCATCGCTGGCGTCGAGCCCCGAAAACACCACCATGAACACCTTGTTGATCGCCATCGAGCCTTCGCGCGGTTCGGTTTCGAAGAACATCTGGCGGCACTGCTCGACGGCGTCCTGGATGCGCTGCGGATCGGGCTGGGATTCGGCGATCTCCGCCAGCCAGATGGTGTCCAGCTCCAGCGCCATCGGCGTGAACGGACAGACCGGCCCCGCACGCCCCACGTCGCGATGCGGCCGCGCAAGAAACTCGCGGATCCAGTTGACCGTGGAACCCAAGGCGGAACCCGGCGCGTTTTCGGCGTCCACCTCGGAGGCGCGACGCAGCGAGAACTCCATGCCCGAAGCAGCGGTTTTCGGAGCGATGTCCGTGGACACGGCTGCCGACCTGGGACACGCGGCTTCTGCGGCGCGCACCTTCGTCGCGGTGGTCTGGTCAGTTGCGTTCATTGCTCGATTCCTTAAGTTCTGTCTTGCATGGCATGCGCCCTGCACGGATGGCGCCCGATCCGCATCGCGCCCGGCGTCCGCCGGGGAATGCCCGCCTCCCGCACACGCACTTTCCCTATCCCTTCTCTTCTCAGCCCGGCTCCTCGGCCCGGGCGACCGGAATGCCCGTTCGCGCCCCCCTCACCCCCATGGCGACGACGCGAACGCTTTCGACACCGCTGGATCTCCTCATCCCGCCATTTCCGGACACGGCCCTTCCCCGGCACGGCCCCCTGCGGACGCGGACCGCTCAAACCGCGACCACCGGCGTTTCAGCATCGGGCAGATCCCGCTCGACCTGTCGGATGGAACGTATTCCGTAGCCGATCACCGTCACCGCGACCATCGCGCCCCCCAGCACGATGAACATCGCCCCCAGGCCGCGCCCCTCGCCGACCCCGATCAGCGCACCGACCGTATCGGCCAGCGCGCCACCGGGCATCAGCGCCGGTTCGAACACGAACTCGGCCAGCGGCCCGGCCAGCAGATAGCCCAACGGCAGTGCCGCCTCGCCGGTCATGCGCAGTATCGCCATGCAACGTCCCAGCAGATGCGACGGCACTTTGGTCTGCCACAGGGCATGACTGGCCGACTGGGCCGGTGGAATGCTCAGGAACATCAGGAAACCGGCGACCACCAGCAGCGCGAACGACGGCGCCAGCCCATGGGCCGCGATCGCCAGACCGCTGAGCAGGCTGAAGCCCAGCAGGCCATCGATCTTCCGCTTGGGGCCGCCCCAGATCGTGATCAGCAGGCCGCCCACCAGCAGGCCGCTGCAGGCCAGCGACATCTGCAGGCCCAGCAGGCTTTCGTCCTTGTTCACCACGATCAGCACCAGCGGCGTGATGGCGATGCTGGCGATGGCGAACAGAAAGCTGCCCGCGGCGCTGATGCCCAGCAAACCCAGCAACCCCGGACGTTCGGCGACATATCGCCAGCCTTCGTGCGCTTCGCGCAGCAGGTTCTCTTCCGCATCGGGGTCGCGCGCGGGCCGCGGGATCCGCGCCAGCGCGATGCAGATGGCGCCGACCACGAAGGTCAGGGCATCCACCACCAGCACGCCGGTGATGCCCATCGTGCTCACCAGGATGCCGGCCAGCGCCGGTCCGCCCACCAAGGCCAGCCCCTGGCCGGTCTGGATCAGGCCGTTGACGCGGGTCAGCTGCTCGCGCCCGGCCAACAGCGGCACGCTGGCCGCATACGCGGGCTGCAGGAAGGTGTTGGTGACCGCGGTCAGGCCGACGCCCAGATACACATGCCACAGCTCGAGGTGACCGATGCCCACCAGCAGCGCCATCGTCCCGATCACCGCCACCGATACGCATTCGCAGACGATCATGGTGCGCCGGCGGTCCCAACGATCCACCAATGCGCCTGCGAACGGCAGCAGCAGGAACGCGGGCACCGCCATCGCCACGAACACCAGCGCGAAGCGCGTGGTCGAGCCGGTGGTCTGGTACACCCACAGCCCCAGCGCGAAGGTGGTCAGCCGCGAACCGACGCCCGAGACCAACTGACCGAACCAGATCAGCAGGAAATTGCGCAGGCCCGGAGACGGCTCGGCATTGCGTGTCACAGCGGATGCATTCATGCGTTGGCCGCCGCGATCGCAGGCAGCGCGCCACGCGACTGCAGGAAGCGCAGATAACGCTCGAACAGCGCGCGGTCCGCGGGCAGACAGCGCTCGCCCCACGGCGCGCCGATGGCTTCGGTGGCCGTGCAGTCGAAGACCGGAATGCGCTGGACGTCGTCGTCCGTCGCAGCGGCGCTGGACTGCGTCGGATCGGGCGCTTCCGCGAACAAACCGGCGAACGGCTTGAGCGCGTTGTCCTCGCCTGCAGCGATCGACGCCATCAGCGCCTGCCGCCACTGGCGGTAATCGACTTCCTCGATCGGGCAGACCCGCTCGCGGATGGCGGCCACCGCTTCGGTCACCGGCAGCGTATGCGCGTTGAAATAATGGTAATTGCCATTGGCGTCGCCCGCGCCGAGCAGCACGCGCACGAGTGTGCGGGCGACGTAATCCACCGGGGTCATGTCGAAGAAATCGTCGGGCGCATACGGCGCCTTGCCCAGTTGCACGCAGCCGCGGATCCAGGCGTTGAAATAATCGCCGGGATTGCTGATACCGGACACGCCGTCGCCGGTGATGCGCGCCGGACGATGGATCGCCAGCGGAACGCCGCGCGCGCGCGCCAGCAGCCCGAGCTGTTCGCCGACCCATTTGCTCTGGTTGTAGCCGCCATCCTGCCCCGGGCCATCGGGCGGCGCGTGGGTTTCGGCGACATTCACGCCGGAATGCAGCGGGGTGACGTACACGCCGAGCGTGGACACCAACTGCACCGGCTTGAGGTGCGCGGTGGTCGCGAGCCTCAGCACTTCGCGGGTGCCGCCGACGTTGGCCGCTTCCAGATGCGCGTACGGCGCGATGAAATTGACCTGGCCGCCGTTGTGGACGATCGCGTCGACGCGCTGCGCCAACGCCTCGAATGCCGACGGCGTCAGGCCGAGCAGCGGGCTGGACAGGTCGCCCAGCACCGGCGCCAGTCGCGCATCGTCGCCTTCGCGCCAGAGCCCGTAACTTTCGAGGTTGCTGCGGATGCGGCGGATGCCGTCCCCGGCGCTGTCGGCGCGGACCAGACACACCACTTCGGCCGCGCTGAGGTCGATGAGATCGCGCAGCACGTACGCGCCGAGGAAGCCGGTGGCGCCGGTCAACAGTACGGATTTCGGCGCTGCGCGCGGAGCGACCGCAGGCGCCACGCGCGCGCCGTCGATCGACTCGGGCAGAACCACCTGCGCTTCGATGTCGAAGACCTCGACCGCTTCGCCGGCGAGCATGCGGTCGATGGTCGCGGACAGGCCGGCGACGGTCGGCGTGGCGAACACCGCCGACAACGGCAGTTCGATGCCGAGCGCCTCGTGCAGTTTGAACACCAGCGGCAGCGTCGACAGAGAATCGCCGCCGGAGGCGAAGAAGTCGTCGTCGGTGCTCAACGATTCGCGCCCCAGCACGTCGCGCCAGATCGCCAGCACCGTGTGTTCGGTGAGCGTCTGCGGGTCGCGGATCGCGCGTTCCGCCGGTGCGTCCTCGCCCGGCGCCGGCAGCGCGCGGCGGTCGATCTTGCCGTTGGCGGTCAGCGGCATCGCATCGAGAAACACGAACGCCGACGGCAGCATCGCTTCGGGCAAACGCCGCGCCAGACCCGCGCGCAGCACGGCGGCATCGACGCCATCGGCGACGACCGCATACGCCACCAGCCGGCGGTCGCCCGGGCGGTCCTCGCGCAGCAGCACGGCCACCGCCTGCACGCCCGGCAGCGCTGCGAGCGCATTGTCGATTTCGCCCAGTTCGATGCGGAAGCCGCGCAGCTTGATCTGGTGATCGCGACGGCCGATGAATTGCAGCGTGTCGTCGGCATTCCAGCGCGCGAGATCGCCGGTGCGGTACATCCGCGCATCGGGTTCGTGCGAGAACGGATCGACCAGAAAGCGTTCCGACGTGAGTTCGGCGGCGTTGAGATAACCGCGGGCGACACCGGCGCCGCCGATGAACAGTTCGCCGACCACGCCGCGCGGCACCGGCTGCAGATGCCGGTCGAGCAGATGGATCCGCACGCCCGGCAGCGGCCGCCCGGCCGGCAGATCGTGGGTCGCGATTTCCGAGGCGTCCACGGTCGGCAGCAGCGTCGCGCAGACCGAGGCTTCGGTAGGGCCGTAGTGGTTGCACAGCACGACGCGGCCGCCGGTGACGCCAGCGAAACGC
The DNA here is from genome assembly GCA_040386495.1 of Pseudomonadota bacterium. GTDB lineage: Bacteria > Pseudomonadota > Gammaproteobacteria > Xanthomonadales > Xanthomonadaceae > Lysobacter_I. The sequence continues at coordinate 99,434 of JAZKFJ010000025.1, read as the reverse complement.
CGCACCTGGTCGACCGGCACGCTTTCGCCGCCGATCATCATCAGATTCAATGCCGGCAGCAGCGGTTCGCCCTGCGTGCGCGTCGCCCAGCCCTCGCTCCAGCGGCGCCAGAGCGCGGCCGGCGCGTCGATCGCGGTGACGCCATGGTCGCGACAGAAACGCTCCAGCTCGAACGGGCCCAGTTCGGTCGGCGCCGGATGCAGCACCAGCGCCGAACCGCAGGCCAGCGCCGGAAACACGTCGCCCACGGACGCGTCGAAAATCAGCGGCGGGATCATCAGCAGACGCTGGTCATCGAAACGATGCCGCGCCAGGAACCCCTGCACCAGATTCACCGCGCCGCGATGCTCCACCACCACGCCCTTGGGTATGCCGGTGGAACCGGAGGTGTAGATCAGATACGCCGGATCGCCCGCACCGACTTCAACGTGCGGCGCAGTCTTCGCTTCCACGATCGTGCCGATATGCAACACGGGAATTCCGGACGCCAGCGTCGTCGCGCGTTCGCGCAGCAGCGGCGGCACCAGCAGCGCCGCGGCGCCGGCATCCTGCAGCAGAAACTGCAGACGTTCGTCCGGACTGGCGGGATCCAGCGGCAGATAGGCCGCACCGGCGAGCAATACGCCGAGCACCGCGATCACCGCATCCGCGGAACGGTCGCTCAGCACGGCGACGTATGCGCCGGGTCCGATGTCCTGCGCATGCAATGCCTGCGCGATGCCGTTGGCGCGCCGCAGCACCTGCGAATACGTCCATTCGCGGCCGGGCTCGACCAGCGCCGCGGCTTGCGGCGTGCGCGCGGCCTGAAGCGCGAACAGCCCCTGCAGCGTGTCGGACGGCGATGGCAAGGCCGGCCCGCCGTCGCCCAATGCGGCGAGGGCAGCCCTTTCTTCGTCGTCCAGCAGCGGGATCCGCGACAGCGGCAGATCCGGATTCGCGGTGACGCCGCGCAGCAGCGCCACGAAATGCTGTGCCAGCCGCGCGATCGTCGGCGCCGCGAACAACTGCGTGCCGTAGTCGATCAGCCCGGACAGGCCTGCGGGCCCCTCGGAGAGCGAGAGCGTCAATTCGAAGCGCGCGGTATCCGTATCCGGTTCGATGTACGCGGCGCGAAGACCGTCCATGCCGATGTCCGTCGCGGACGAGTTCTGGTAGACGAACATCGTCTGGAACAACGGCGACCGCCCGGGTGCGCGCTCCAGACTGAGCTGTTCGATCACGTGTTCGAGCGGCGCCTCGGCGTTCTCCAGCGCATACAGCACGTGCGATTTCGCGCGCGCCAGCGCCTGGCGGAACGACGGGTCGTCGCCGAAATCGGCGCGTACCGCGACGGTGTTGACGAACAGGCCGACGACCGCTTCTTCCTCCATCGTCCTGCGGTTCGCGACCGGCGTGCCGATCACGATGTCGCTGTCGTCGGACCAGCGCGCCAGCAGCGCCTGGAACGCGCACAGCATCAGCATGAATTGTGTAGCGCCCTCGCCGCGGGCCAGTTCCGCCGTGGCGTCGCGCAGCCCGTCCGGGAATCGCAATACGTAGCGTGCGCCCTCGGCCGAAGCGAGCGCCGTGCGCGGCCGGTCGGTCGGCAGATCGAGCAAGCCGGTCGTGCCGGACAGCGCGTCTTTCCAATAGCGCAACTGCGCCTCGTTGCGTCGTTTCTGCGCGGGCAAGGTCTGGCGCAGCGCCACATCGCCGAACTGCAGCGTTTTCGCCGGCAGTTCGGGATCGCGTCCGGCACGGAAAGCGTTGTAGAACGCGGCGAGTTCGGCCTGCAGGATGCCCAGCGACCAGACGTCGGACACCAGGTGGTGGGTCGCCATCAGCATCGCGTTCGATACGGGCGAAAGCCGCACCACCGCAACCCGCAGCAGCGGCGCGCGGGACAGATCGAACGGACGCAGCGCTTCTTCGCCGATGCATCGCTGCAGTTCGCGTTCGCGCCGTTCTTCCGGGACATCCGACAGATCGATCACTTTCACCGGCAGATCGACGGTCTCGACGATGGTCTGCACCGGTTCGCCGGCACGTTCGCCGAACGAGATCCGCAGCGCATCGTGACGCTGGACGAGCATGGCCCAAGCACGCTCGAAGGCATGCAGATCGAGCGCGCCTTCGAGCCTGAAGTGATTGAAAACATGGTATGCGGGCGTGCCGGGCTGAAGACGCTCGAACACCCAGATCTGCTGCTGCGCCGGCGTCAACGGCAGTGGCTGTCCCGCCATCGCCCGCGGCGCTTCGGCGCTATCGGCCGCCTGTTTCGAGGTCGCACGCTGCGCGAGGTTGCGCAGCAACAGCTCGCGCTGCTGCGGCGTCAACCTGGCGAGGCGCTCATCGAGCGGAGCGCTGCCGGCGGAAAATGGAGGGGACGAACTCATGCGCGCGCAATCTCCTTGTGCTCTGAACCGCCGCTCATCTCGCGAGCATGGCCTGGATGTCTTCTTCGGACAGGTCTTCGAGCTGCTGCAGCATGCCGGCCAGGTCGTCCTGATCGAGATTCTGCATGCGCTGCAGCATCAACAGTTCGGCGAAGCGCGCCACCGTCGGCGCCTCGAACATCATCCGCAGCGTGATGTCGGCGCCGAGCGCGTTCTGCATGCGGGTGACGAGCTGCGTCGCCAGCAGCGAATGTCCACCGAGATCGAAGAAGTTGTCGTGGATGCCGATCCGCGGCAGATTCAGCACTTCCGCCCACAGCGCGGCCAGGGCTTCCTCCTCGCTGCTGCGCGGCGCGGCATACTCGCCGAGCGCGAAGGCCTCCGCATCCGGCGCCGGCAGCGCGCGACGATCGACCTTGCCGTTGGGCGTCAGCGGCAACCGCGCCAGGCAGACGAAAGCCGACGGCATCATGTATTCGGGCAGACGCTCGCGGGCCAGCGCGCGCAATGCGGCGACGTCGATGCCGCTGTCACTGGATCCGCTCTCACCCGACACGCCCGGCTTGGGCACCAGATACGCGACCAGACGCTTGTCGCCCGGCCGGTCCTCGCGGCAGATCACCACCGCCTGCGCGACCTCGTCGCTCAGACCCAGCACCGATTCGATTTCGCCCAGTTCGATGCGGAAACCGCGCAGCTTGATCTGATGATCGATCCGGCCGATCACTTCAAGACGCCCATCGCGTCGCCAGCGTGCCAGGTCGCCGGTGCGGTACAGGCGTCCGCCGGGACGCGACCCGAACGGATCGTCGATGAATTTCTCGGCGGTGAGTTCGGGGCGGTCCAGATAATCGCGGGCCACGCCGAGGCCGCCGATCAGCAGTTCGCCGGCGATGCCGACCGGCTGCAACTGCATGCGGCGATCGACGATGTAAACCTGGGTGTTCGCGATCGGACGACCGATCGCCACCGGCCCCTTGCCCGGAGACACCTGTTCGAGCGTCGACCACACCGTGGTTTCGGTGGGGCCGTAGACATTCCACAGCTCGCTGCCGCACGCCAGCAGCCGATCGGCCAGATCGCGCGGCAGCGCTTCGCCGCCGCACAGCAGGCGCATGCCCGGGCGGCCGCGCCAGCCGGAATCCAGCAGCATCCGCCAGGTCGCGGGTGTCGCCTGCATGACCGTGGCATCCACCGCATCGAGCAATGCCGCCAGCGCGGCGCCGTCGGCGATGGTCGCGCGATCGGCCAGCGCGATGCGCGCGCCCACGGTCAGCGGCAGCATCAGTTCGAGCAATGCGATATCGAACGACAGCGTGGTGATCGCGCACAGCGTGTCGTCGGCGCGCAGGCCCGGCTCGCGCGCCATCGATGCGAGGAAATTGACCGCGGCGCGGTGCGGAATGCGCACGCCCTTGGGCCGGCCGGTGGAGCCGGACGTGAAGATCACGTAGGCGATATCGTCGGGACCGGCCACGGCGCCGCCGGCCGCGACAGGCGCGTCGCCCTCCAGCGCGTCTTCGATGGTCAGCACCGCATGGTTGCCGGCGGGCAATTCGGCCACCAGCGCGCGTTCGGTCACCACCACCGGCGCGGCCGAATCCTCCAGCATGAAACCGATGCGCTCGGCCGGATAACTCGGGTCCAGCGGCACGTAAGCGGCCCCGGCCTTCAGCGCGCCCAGCAGCGCCACCAGCATCCGCGGCCTGCGCTCCAGGAACAGCCCGACCATCCGCCCCGGGCCGCAGCCCTGCGCGCGCAGTCGCGCCGCAAGCCGTTCGGCCTGCGCGTCCAGTTCGGCATAGGTCAGGCGGTCGTCGCCCTGCACCACCGCAATGGCGTGCGGCGTACGCACGGCCTGCGCCGCGAACAGCGCATGCACGGTATGTTCGGACGGCAGCGGTGCCGCAGTGACGTTCCAGTCGACCAGCAGGCGCTTGCGCTCCTGCGGCGGCAGGATGTCGATGTCGCCGATGCGTTGACCGGCATCGGCCACCACCGCACGCAGCAGTTGTTCGAGGTGATCGGCGAAGGCTTCGATGTAATCCGTATCGAACAGATCGGTGGCGTATTCGATCAGCATCGACAGGCCGCTGCCGCTTTCGGCGGCGAAGATGGAAATATCGGCGCGCGCCGTACCCGAATGGGTGGCGCCGACATCCACCGGCACCAGCTTCAGGCCGGGCAGCACGATCGGTTCGACCGGGAAATTCTGGTAGAACAGCATCGTCTGGAACAGCGGCGCATGGCTGAGATCGCGATCGATGTTCAGCGTTTCGAGCAGACGTTCGACCGGCAGATCCTGGTTGGCGTAGCTGTCGAGCGTCGACGCCTTCACCTGGGCTAGGAAGTCGCGGAACGTGGGATTGCCCGACAGATCGACGCGCAGCGGCAGGGTGTTGACGAAGAAGCCGATCAGCGGCTCGATCTCGCGCCGCGGCCGATTGGCGTTGCCGACGCCGACGACGATGTCTTCCTGCCCCGAATACCGCGACAGCAGCGCCTGGTAGGCGGCGAGAAAGGTCATGAACGCTGTCGCGCCTTCCTGCCGGCTGAACCGCTTGACGGTCTCGTACAGCTCGGCGGGAATCGTGCGCTGCAGGATCGCGCCGCGATAACTCTGCACCGGCGGACGCGGGCGATCGCCCGGCAATTCCAGCACCGGGGGCGCGGACGGAAAACGCTGCCGCCAGTATTCGAGCTGCTTGCCCAGCCCTTCGCTGCCCAGTTCTTCCAGTTGCCACAGCGTGTAGTCGGCGTACTGGATCGGCAGTTCGGGCAAGGGCGAAGGTTCGCCGGCCAGGAACGTGCGATAGAGCTGGGTCAATTCGCCGTAGAGCACGCCGAACGACCAGCCGTCCACGGCGATGTGGTGCGCGCTGAGGATCAGCACATGATCGTCTTCGGCGATCCGGGCCAGCATCGCGCGGAACACCGGCCCGTTGACCAGATCGAATGGCGCCCGCGCATCCGCGCGCGCCAGATCGAATGCGGCGACTTCGCGCGGGTCGACGCCAGCCGCATCGACAGCGCGCTTCGATACGTCGTGGATGGGCAGCGCCATCGGCTGCGGCGGCAGCACGCGCTGCCACGGGCCCTGCTCGTCTTTCGGAAACACGGTGCGCAGGCTCTCGTGCCGGCCGACGATCTCGTCGAGCGTGCGGCGCAGCGCGTCGACATCGAGATGTCCGTACAGACGCATCAATGAGGTGACGTTGTAGACGCTGTTGCCGGGATCGAACTGGTCGAGGATCCACAGCCGCTGCTGCGCGGACGACAGCGGCATGCGTTCCGGACGCGCGCGACGGCCGATATCCGCCTTGACCGGCGCGGTTGCGGCGGCCCGGCGCGCGAGCTGCTGCATCAGCAGCGCGCGCTTTTCCGGCGACAATCCGGCCAGACGTTGATCCAACTCACTCATGCGCCGCTCCGGCGTTGCTGTCGGTCGACAACCGCCGAAGGATTTCGTCGTCGCTCATGTTTTCGAAGTTCTGCAGCATCTCAGCCATCGCGAGCTGATCGGCCGCTTCGCAGGCCGCGGCGATCCGCGCCGCCATCTGCTCCAGGGTCGGCGACTCGAACAACACGCGCAGCGGCAGTTCGACGCCGAAGTCGTATTCGACCCGCGCCAGCATCTGGGTCGCGAGCAGCGAATGTCCGCCGAGATCGAAGAAATTACCGCGCACATCGACGCGCTTCAGATTCAACAGATCGCCCCACAGCCCGACCAGCGCTTCTTCTTCCGGCGTACGCGGCGCGATGTGATCCGCACGCTCACCGCCGGCGGCGTCCGGGGCGGGAAGCGCGTTGCGGTCGACCTTGCCGTTCGGCGTCAGCGGAAAGGCGTCCAGCGCCACGAACGCGGCAGGCACCATGTATTCGGGCAACGCGGTCTTCAGATACGCGCGCAGATCCGTGTCGGCCAGAGGACCGCCGTCGCGGGTGCCGCCGTCGCGGGTGCCGCCGTCATGGGTGCGGCTGTCATGGGTGCGGCCTTCGTGCGTGCGGCCGTCATGCGTGTAGTACGCGACGAGACGCTGATCGCCCGGACGGTCCTCGCGACAGTGCACCACCGCCTGGGTCACGCCCTCGTACTGCGCGAGTACGGTTTCGATCTCGCCCAGTTCGATGCGGAAACCGCGCAGCTTGATCTGGTGATCGATCCGACCGACCACCTGCACCGTGCCGTCCGCGCGCCAGAACGCCAGATCGCCGGTGCGGTACAGACGCGCATCGTCGCCTTCCCAGAACGGATCGTCGATGAATTTCTCGGCGGTGAGATCGGCGCGGCCGCGATACCCCGCGGCCAGGCCTTCGCCGCCGATCAGCAATTCGCCCGGCACGCCGACCGGCAGCGGCTGCATGCGCTTGTCGACGATGTGGATGCGGGTGTTGTCGACCGGGCGACCGACGATGATCGGGTCGCTGCCGGCCTCGACCTTGCACAGCGCCGAATAGACGGTGGTTTCGGTCGGCCCGTAAAGATTCCACAGCTCGCGGCCCAACGGCAGCAGGCGATCGGCGAGTTCGCGCGGCAGAGCTTCGCCGGTGGAAATGATCCTCATGCCGGGCTTGCCCGCCCAACCCACGTCCAGCAGCATGCGCCACGTCGCAGGCGTGGCCTGCATGATCGTCAGCGCTTCGCCATCGACCAGCTTGCGCAGGCGCAGGCCGTCGCGCACGGTGTCGCGATCGACCAGCAGGATGCGCGCACCGACGGTCAGCGGAATCACCAGCTCGGTGAGCGCGATATCGAACGACAGCGTGCTGATCGCGCAGATGGTGTCGTCGGGGCCGATGCCCGGCTCGCGAGCGATCGAGCGGATCAGGTTGACCGCGGATTTCTGGCGGATTTCCACGCCTTTCGGCTTGCCGGTCGAACCCGAGGTGAAGATCACGTAGGCCGGATCGTTCGCGCCGACGCCGCTGTCGGGGCACGGCTGCGCAGAGGCCGGCAATGCCGCGTCGGCATCCACCGCCACCACCGACAGCATTTCCATCGAAGGCATCGCCACCGGCAGCGCATCGCGCAGTGTCGCCTGGGTGACCAGCACGGTCGAACGCGAGGTTTCCACCATGTAAGCGAGACGGTCCACCGGATAGCTGGGATCCAGCGGTACATAGGCGCCGCCGGCCTTCAGAATCGCGATCAGACCGATCAGCATTTCCAGCGAGCGTTCGACGTAAAGCCCGACCAGCACGCCGGGCTTCACGCCAAGCGCGCGCAGTTCGATGGCGACCGCATCGGCGCGGAAATCGAGCTCGCGGTAGCGCATGGCGCGCGCGCCGAATTGCACCGCGGTCGCATCGGGCGTACGCGCGACCTGTTCGGCGAACAGTGCGGCGATCGTGGGATTGCGCGGAAGCTCGCGGAACGTGTCGTTCCAGCGCGCCTGCTCGTCGCGCTCTGCCGCGGTGAGCAGCGGCAGTGCCGACACCGACGTCCGCGGCGCATCGGCCGCGGCTTCCAGCAGGGTGATCAGATGCCCGCCGATGCGCCGGATGGTCGAATCGTCGTACAGCTCGGTGCTGTACTCGAACATCAGTTCGCCTTCGTGTTGCTGATTCACGAACAGACTCAGGTCGCTCTGCGCGGTCGGCGGACGGATATCGCCCAGAGGAACACGCTCGATGCGAATGCCGGTCATGACAGCGTTATCCATGGGATAACTCTGGAAGAAATACATGACCTGGGCGAACGGCGTATAGCTGATCGAACGCGGCAGGCGCATGTCCTCGAAAATGCGGTCCAGCGGCGTGTCCGCATTTTCCATCGCATGCAGCAGGGTCGCCTGCGCGCGCGTCAGGACTTCGATGAAATCGGGATCGCCGGACAGATCGGCGCGCAGCGGCAGCGTGTTGACGAAGAAGCCGATCACCGGCTCCAGTTCGTGCCGGCTGCGACCGGCGACGCCCATCGCCGTCACCACCTGTTCCTGCCCGGTGTAGCGCGACAGCAGTACCTGGAACGCCGCCAGCACCACGGTCGACAGCGTCGTCTTCTGTTCGCGCGCAAGCGCCTGCAGGCGCGCGTACAGCGGCGCCGGAATATCGGTCGAACGGGTCGCACCGCGAAAGGTCTGCGCCGCCGGGCGCGGCCGGTCGGTCGGAAGATCCAGCACCGCGGGTGCGCCGTCGAGATGCTGTTTCCAGAAATCGAGCTGCGGACGCAGACGCTCTCCGCCCCATGTTTCCTGCTGCCACAGCGCCACATCGGCGATCTGCAGTTCGGGCACGGCGGTATCGATGGCGTCGCCCGCGCGCAGGCGGTTGTAGGCCTCGAACATTTCGCGCAGCAGACTGGTGATGGACCAGCCGTCGATGGCGATGTGATGGAACGTGAGCACCAGCAGATGCAGATCGGGAGCGACGGCGATCAGCGCAGCCCTGACCGGCGGGCCGACCTGCAGCGCGAAGGGTTTCGCGGTTTCCTCGCGCGCGATCCGGAAGGCATCTTCGCGTTGCGCATCCAGGTCGTCGCCTTCGGCGGAGCGTTCGCTCCACGGCAGGGTCTGCGCCGCGAGAATCTTCTGATGCGGCTCGCCGTTATTCGCCGGATAGACCGTCCGCAATACTTCGTGACGATCGATCCAGGACTGCATCGCGCGACGCAGATCGGCGACATCGAGCTGACCGTGCAACCACAGCGCGGCCGGCGAGTTGTAAGCGATCAGACCGGGAGAAAGCTGGTCGAGCAGCCACAGCCGGCGTTGGCCGAAGGTCAGCGGGATATGTTCTGGACGCGGCCTGGGGCGAATGCGGGATCGGGCCATGCGCTCGCGTAAGGATGCCTGCCTCAGGAGCTCTCGCCGTTCGGGCGAGAGGTGAGCGAGGCGCGCTTCAAATTCATTCATTCCGTTCGACTTCCGTGCGACTGCTTGCGTGCGATTGCCTATGAAAGCGGGTGTTCCCGCCCACCGATTCGCAATCATAATAATACTTCCCAACCTACCACACTCCGCTTATTCTGCAATCGAACGGACAGGTTTTGATAATGTCCGGCGTCTTCCGGATTCCAATGGCGCAATGCATGTCCGGATTATTCCGGTTTTTACGAAACCTAAATTTTTAATGCGAACCGCGACGACCGAATGCCCTGCCGCAGCCCGCCGCGACAGGCCGGTATCGCGACGGACAGCTTCCCGCACGATGAATCAGAAAACCGCCACAGACATCATGCAAACGCCTTCAGGTTCCGCGGCGCCTGCCGAACTGATCGCGCTTTCCGCACGATTGGGCCGCGATGAGACGCTCGTGCAAGGCGGCGGCGGCAACACCTCGCTCAAATCCGGAAACGATTTCTGGGTCAAAGCATCCGGCACTTGGCTCGCACAGGCTGAGACCCGGGATGTCTTCGTGCGCCTGCCGCTGGCCCGGGTCCGGGCACTGATGGCGGAGGCCGATGCGGAGTCCGCGCTGACGGCGCTTGCCGGCGCCGACGGCCTGCGTCCTTCCATCGAAACCTCGCTCCACGCGCTGCTGCCGCATGCGGTCGTGGCGCACGTCCATTCGGTCAACGCCATCGCCTGGGCGATCCGCCCGGACGCCGAACAGGCGCTGGCACGGGCGCTGGAAGGCCTGTCCTGGGCCTGGGTGCCCTACCGACGCCCCGGGCTGCCGCTGACCGACGCCATCCGCTCGGCGCTTGCCGCGGCGCCGGTCCCGCCGGACATCCTGCTGCTCGCCAATCACGGCCTGGTGATCGGCGGCAGCGACTGCGCCACGGCGGAGGCCCGCCTGCGCGACGTCGAACGCCGGCTTGCGCTGCCCCTGCGCGCAGCCCCCGGCCCCGATCTGGACCGGCTGCAGATTGTGAACGACGCGGGCTGGACCATCGCGGACGCCCCGCTGCCGCACGCGATCGGCACCGACGCCATCGCCTGCGGCATCGCCGTTCGCGGCAGTCTGTATCCCGACCACGTCGTCTTCCTCGGCGAACGCGCCGCCGTTGCGGACGAGCACCGTCCGCTCAGCCGGGTCATCGCCGACGCGACTGCGGACGATCGCGCTCCGCCGGTCTATGTCGTGGTGCCGGGCGCCGGCGTCCTGTTGTCCCCGGCCTTGAGCGATGGCGCCCGCGCCATGCTCGGCTGTCTGGCGCAGGTGGGATTGCGTTCGAGCACTGCGGAAGCGTTGAATTATCTCGACATCGACGATGTCGCCGCCCTGATCGGCTGGGAGGCGGAAGCCTACCGCCTCGCCCGCAACCACATCGACACCGCTGCCGGCGCCTGAACCGCCCGCAGATCAAGGACGCAAGGAAGTTTGAAGCATGCAGATCGTCGTACCCATGTCGGGCTTCGGAGAACGCTTCCGGCGCGCGGGCTACCAGGTTCCCAAACCGCTGATCGAAATCGACGGCAAACCGATCATCGCCCACGTCGTCGATCTGTTTCCCGGCGAAACCGATTTCCTGTTCGTGTGCAATCAGGACCATCTCGACGATCCGGAATTCGCGATGGCCGAGCAGTTGCGGCGCTATTGCCCCACCGGCCGCATCGTCGGCATCGCGCCGCATAAACTCGGCCCGGTCAATGCCGTGTTGCAGGCGATCGAGCATATCGATCCGTCGAAGCCGACCATCGTCAACTACTGCGATTTCACCTGCGTCTGGGATTATCCCGCGTTCAAGCGCATGGTCGCCCAGGACTGTGGGGACGGCGGCGAATGGGACGGCGCGATTCCCTGCTACACCGGGTTCCATCCGCACATGATGGGCTCCATCAACTACGCCTACGTGCAGACCGAGGGCGAACGGATCCTCGCGATCCAGGAAAAACAGCCGTACACCGACGACCCGATGCGCGAGCACGCGTCCAGCGGAACGTATTATTTCGCGACGGGCGCACTGATGCGCGACGCGTTCGAGCGCTGTATCGCTCGTCCCGATCTCGCGCTGGGCCAGGAGTATTACGTCAGCCTCGCCTATCGCCCGCTGCTGGAGGACGGGCGCCGCGTGGCAGTGTTCGAACTCGAACATTTCATGCAGTGGGGCACGCCGGAAGATCTCACCGAATACCGCGCCTGGTCGAACGCGTTCCGCGCACTGGCCGATCCCGCGCGCGCGCGGCGCGCGGTGCCGCAGCGCGGCGCGACGATGGTGCCAATGGCCGGACTGGGCTCGCGTTTCGCGGATGCGGGCCATGCGCTGCCGAAACCGTTGATTCCCGTCTCCGGCGCACCGATGGTCGTACAGGCGACGCGCGATCTGCCCGATGCCGAACGGCATGTTTTCGTACTGCGCCGCGATCTGCCCGGTCGCGCCGAAGTGGAAGCGACGCTGCGCGACAATTTTTCCGGCTGCGCCATCGTCGAGCTGGACCATGTGACCGATGGACAGGCGCGCACCTGCCTGCTCGGCATGGACGGCATCGACATGCAAGCGCCGCTCACCATCGGCGCCTGCGACAACGGCGCGATCTACGACGCCGACGCACTGCAGGCGGCGCTCGCCGACGACACCGCGGACGTGCTGGTCTGGGTCGCGCGCGGCTATCCGGGCGCGCTGCGGCGGCCGACGCATTACGGGTGGGTCGACGAAACCGCCGGCATCGTCCGCGGCGTATCGGTGAAGACGCCGCTGGCCTATCCCGCGCACGACCCCATCGTGGTCGGCACTTTCACCTTCAAACGCGCCAGGGACTTCGCCGCCGCCGCGCAGGCGATGATCGCGCGCGATGCCCGGATCAACGGCGAGTTCTACGTCGACAGCTGCATCGAGGACGCGATCGCGCTCGGACTGCGGGTGCGTATGTTCGAGGTCGAACACTATCTGTGCTGGGGCACGCCGGTCGACTTGCGCACCTTCGAATACTGGCAGCGCTGTTTCGACTGCTGGCCCTCGCATCCCTATCGACTCGACTTGGACAGTCGCCGTTCGCGCACGACATCCACAGTGGACGCCGCCGCAGCCGGCATCGCAAGCCCGCTTCCCGCATGATGTCCGGACCGACCGGACACGCACGCAACGATCACGGAATCGATTGAAGACCATGTTCCTGCCCAGCACCTACTTCCCGACCCACGAAGAAAACCGCTTCCAGCACGAAGGCGATGTCGCCCGCGCGCGCGCGTTCTTCCTCGAACACCGCCCGCGCAATCTGGAATATCTGCTGTACAAACGCTACGACTGGATGAACGCGCATCTGAAACCGGGGCAGCGCATCGTCGAATTCGGCGCCGGCTCGGGGCTGAGCAAGGAATTCATCAAACACGCTGGTTTCATCATCACCGACGTCGAACCGCGCGCCTGGACCGACGCCGTGGCCGACGCGATGGACCCACCCTTCCCGCCCGGCTCGGTCGATGTGGCGATCTTCAGCCACATGATCCACCACCTGCCCAGCCCCGCGAAATTCTTCGCCAGCGTGCACCGCATGCTCGCGCCGGGCGGTCTTGTGCTGATCCAGGAGCTCAACACCTGCTTCGCGCTGAAGGCGGCGCTGCGCGCGATGCGCCACGAAGGCTGGTCCTACGACATCGACGTCTTCGATCCGGAGATCGTGGCCAACGATCCGCGCGATCCGTGGTCGGCGAACTGCGCCATCCCGGAACTGCTGTTCACCGACAATCTCGAATTCGAGCGTCGCATTCCCGGGTTCCGGATCGAAAAGAACACGCTCAACGAATGCTTCATTTTTCTCGCCTCGGGCGGCGTGGTGGTGCGCGCGAAAACCGTCGAACTGCCGCGTTTCGCACTGCGCGCGATCGACGGTCTGGACCGCGCGCTGGTCAAGCTGATGCCGTCGATCTTCGCGATGGGCCGCTCGGTGGTCCTGCGCAAGACCGAAGCCGGTTGAACCGACGATGCGCCTGAGCCTTGTCATCCCCTGCTACAACGAAGCGAAGAATCTGCCGCTGCTGGTGGCGCGGCTGCGCGAGACTTTCGTGCGCGACGACATCGAAGCGATCCTGGTCGACAACGGTTCGACCGACGATTCGCCCGCGGTATTGGCCGCACTGTTGACCGAACCGTCGCGCATCCGCAGCGTCCGCGTCGAGAAAAATCAGGGCTACGGTTTCGGCATCCTGTCCGGGCTGGCTGCGGCCACCGGCGAGACGATCGGCTGGACCCACGCCGACATGCAGACCGACCCCGCCGATGCCCTGCGTGCGCTTGAGATCTACGAAGCCTCGCCGCGACCCGATGCCCTGTTCGTGAAAGGCCGGCGCTATGGCCGGCCACTCGCGGACGTGGTCTTCACCGTCGGCATGTCGATGTTCGAGACGCTGCTGATGCGGCGCCGGATGTCGGACATCAACGCCCAGCCGACGCTCTTCCCGCGCAGCTTTTTCGCGGAATGGCGCGAACCGCCGCACGATTTCTCGCTCGATCTCTTCGCCTACTACCAGGCGCTGCACCGCGGCCTGACCGTGGCGCGCTTCCCGGTGCGCTTCGGCGAACGCGCGCACGGCAGTTCGCACTGGAACGTCAACTGGCAGGCGAAGCTGCGCTTCATCCGCCGCACCGTCGATTACAGCCTCCGCCTGCGGAAGGATCTGGCGCGCACCGCATGATCATCGTCCGGCACCGTCGCAACACCATCGAGCAACTGCGCGACACCGCAGTGGAATTCGGCGTGGAAGTGGATATCCGCAGCTACGGCGACCGGCTCGTCATCCATCACGATCCGTTCGTCGACGGCGAGGACTTCGAAGCCTGGCTCGCGGAATACCGCCACGGCGTGCTGATCCTCAACGTCAAGGAAGAAGGACTCGAAGACCGGCTGATCGCGCTGATGCGCGCGCACGGTATCGAAGACTATTTCTTCCTCGACCAGTCGTTCCCGTTCCTGATCCGCAGCGCGCGACGCGGCGAATCGCGCTGCGCGGTGCGTGTCTCCGAGTTCGAATCGCTCGACACCGCGCTGTCGCTGGCGGGTCAGGTCGATTGGGTGTGGGTCGATTGCTTCACCCGCTTCCCGCTGGACGGCGAACAGGCCGCACGCCTGCAGGCCGCCGGTTTCAAGCTGTGCCTGGTCTCGCCCGAACTGCAGGGGCGCGACGCGGCGACGGAAATCCCGGCGCTGCGCGCGCTGCTCGCGGCGCGCGGCATCGCCGCCGATGCGGTCTGCACCAAGGAGACCGCACTGTGGCGGTAACGCTCAAGCCGCTGTGGCGGGATCCGGTCTTCCGCGCGGGCCTGTTGCTGCGGCTGCTGCTGATCGTCGCGCTGGTGCCGCAGATCCAGCACGAATGGTTCATCCCGTTCCTCGAACACGCGATCGCCCATCCGTCGCTGGATCCGTGGACGGAATACCTCGACGCAGGCGGCACGCCGCTGGCCTATCCCTACGGCCCGACGATGCTGCTGGCGCACCTGCCCGGCGCCCTGCCCGGCTGGCTGCTCGATGCCATCACCGGCAGCGACCTCTTCACCGGCATCGGTTTCCGCATCAGTCTGCTGCTGGCCGATCTCGCCGCGCTGTCGCTGCTGTATCGCCTGTTCCCGCGCCATCCGCGCAAGCTGCTGTGGCTGTACTGGTGGTCGCCGATCGTGCTGTTCGTGACCTACTGGAACGGGCAGACCGACATCGTGCCGGTAGCGCTGCTGCTGCTCAGTCTGGTGCTGCTGCGCCAGTACCGCGCCACCGCGAGCGGCCTCGCGCTCGGCTTCGCGCTCGCGGCCAAGTTCAGCATGCTGCTCGCGGTGCCGTTCGTGGGCATCTATCTGTGGCGCAACAAGCGTCTGCGCTCGTTGCTCAAACCGTTCGTCGGCGGGCTCGCCGCGGGTTTCCTGCCGCAGTTGCTGTGGCTGGCATCGCCGGGCATCCGCACGATGGTGCTGGGGACCAGCGAATCGGGACGCATCTTCGATTTCGCGCTGCCGCTGGGCGAATCGCTGCAGCTGTATCTCACCCCGACGCTGTATCTGCTCGCGGCCTACGGCGTGTGGCGCCTGCGGCGGATGAGTTTCGATCTGCTGATCGCGGTCACCGGGCTGTCGTTCTTCCTCGTGGTGCTGACCACGCCAGCGCCGCCGGGCTGGTATCTGTGGCTGGTGCCGTTCCTGGTCGCGCACCAGTTGCAGGCCGACCGCAGCGCGATGCTGCTCACCGGATGGCTGTCGATGCTGGTGATCGCGCTGCATCTGGTGATCTCGCCCGGCGCCGGCGTGCCGCCGCTCGGCTGGTATCCGCAGGATGCCATCGCGGACGTGTCGGCGCAGCTGTCGCCGCGTCTGCTGTCGCTGTGGATGACGATGGTGGTGGCGACCGGCCTGGTGCTGATCGTGCAGATGCTGCGCGAACGCGTCGCCCGCAACGATTACTTCCGGATCGCGCAGAAGCCGGTGACGATCGGCATCGCCGGCGATTCCGGCGCGGGCAAGGACACGCTGAGCCACGCGCTCACCGCGATTTTCGGCGAACACACGGTCGTGCATCTGTCCGGCGACGACTACCACGTCTGGGATCGCTTCGCGCCGATGTGGAAGGGCCTGACCCATCTCAATCCGCGGGCGAACGATCTGCAGCGCTTCAACGACGACGCGCTGGCGCTGATGGACGGCAAGCCTGTCGCCTGCCGTCACTACGACCACGCCGCGGGGCGGTTCCTGCCGGCGGTGCAGTTGCAGCGCAACGACGTGGTGATCGTGTCCGGCCTGCATGCGTTGCGCATGCCGCGCCTCAGCCAGCGCTTCGACGTGTCGGTGTATCTCGATATCGATGAAGACCTGCGCCGGGCGTGGAAGATCCACCGCGACGTCAACGAGCGCGGCCATCCGCTGGAGAAAGTGCTGCAATCCATCGAACGCCGCACGCTGGACGCGCAGCGCTACATCCTGCCGCAGCGCAGCTCGGCGGACCTGATCCTCAAGCTGCAGCCGGTGAATATCCGCCAGCTCGGAACCGCGTCGTCGCCGAAGGACCTGCCGCTGAAACTGTCGGCCACGATCCGCAACGGCACCTATCACGAACGTCTGGCGCGGATGCTGATCGGCATCTGCGGCCTGCACCTGGACATCGAACTGGCCGAAGATTCCGACGAGGTCGAGATGACCATCGAAGGCGATGTCTCCGCCGAGGACATCGCGCTCGCCGCCGGCACGCTGGCGCCCAATCTGCAGGAAATGCTCGACATCCACCCGAAGTGGGAAGACGGCATGACCGGGATCATGCAGCTGATGGCGCTGCTGCAGATCGAAGAATCCCTCAAGAACAGGATCCGCTGAGATGCTCGTCAAGCACCCGTCGAAGACGTTGCGCGCGCCGCGCGCGATCATCTTCGACACCGACAACACGCTCTACGCCTACGACGCGCCGCACGCGGAAGCCACCGCCGCCACCGAGGCCAAGGCGGTGCGCCTGCTGGGCGCCGATCAGGGCAGCGTCCGCGACGCCTTCCGCCAGGCGCGCGAGGAAGTCAAACGCCAGCTCGGCGAGACCGCCAGTTCGCACAGCCGCCTGCTGTATTTCCAGCGCGGCATCGAGATCCTCGGGCGCAAGACCCAGTTGCTGATCACGCTCGATCTGGAACAGACGTACTGGCGCACCTTCCTCGCGCACTGCGAACTGTTTCCGGGCGTGCGCGACCTGCTGCTCAACCTGCGCAATCGCGACATCGCCACCGCGATCATCACCGACCTCACCTCGCAGATCCAATTCCGCAAGATCGTGTATTTCGGGCTGGACGATTGTTTCGATTACGTCGTCACCTCCGAGGAAGCCGGCGCCGACAAACCGGACCCCGCGCCGTTCCGGCTGGCGATCGCGAAACTCGACGTGGCGCCGGAAGACATCTGGATGGTCGGCGACAGCCATCGCTGCGATGTGGAAGGCGCACGCGCGTTCGGCATGACCACGCTGCTGCGTGCCGAGCACCCCGCGCGCAGCCGCGGCGAAGCGGACGCGGACGTGGTGTTCGACGATTTCCGCGAACTCGAACGTTTCCTGTTTTCCGGACGTGTCGAAGGCCTCGACGCCTGACCCGGCCGCCGCCGCTCGCCGTATCGACGCTTTTCCCCGTGCACGAAATTCTGCCCGACCCGCAACAAGGAGCTCCGCGATAATGACCGCCATCCCTCATCATTCCGTCGAACGATGGGTCGTCGCAGGCCTGCTGTCGCTGCTGACCGCGACGCTGCTGTTCACCGCGATCGCGGCACTGCATGCGCCCCTGCCACTGGCAGGCGTGCTCGTCGTACTCGCAAGCGTGCCGTTGACGATATGGACGGCGAAGCGATTGCCGCGCGAATGGGACGGCATCCGCAGCCGCAGGCCCGCGGTGTCGGCACTGTGGGTGCTGCTGATGCTCGCCGCGATCGTGCGCACCGCGGGCGTGGCGCTGTTCATGGCGGATCCCACGCTGGCGCCGCTGTCGGCGTTCGGTTTCGATCCGTTCTACATCGGCCACAGCTGCTATTCGGGCTATTGGCAGGCGGCGAACCTCGCCCGGGAAGGCGTGCCCAATCTCTACGACCTGCAGCATTACCACGGCAAGACCGCCGGCATCTTCCGCTTCGACGAATTCATGTATCTGCCGCAATTCCTGCTGCTGCCGCTGATCGGCGTAGTTTTCGGCGGCGATTTCGAGCAACTGCGCGCGCTGTGGTTCACGCTCGAAGGCGGCGCGCTGCTGGCCTGCATGATCGCGCTGAGCGCGTGGATCGGCGGCCAGCCGGGTCGCCGCACGGCGCTGCTGATCCCGGCGGTGTGGATCGCATCGCCGGTGCTGCTCACGCTGCAGCTCGGCAACTTCCAGCTGACCGCGATCTCGCTGTCGGTGGTCGCGATGGCGCTGTTCTGGCGCGACCGGCCGGTGCTGGGCGGCGCGCTGTTCGGCTTCGCGGTGTTCAAAGTGTTCCCGGGCATCCTCGGCATCTATCTCATCGCCACCCGACGCTGGAAAGCGTTGGGCTGGACGCTGGGCTTTTCGCTGCTCTACACCGTCATCGCCTTCGTCTGGATGGGCGAAGAGCCCTTCCGCGCGCTGTTCGAATACCAGTTGCCGCGCATGGCCAGCGGCGAAGCCTGGGACTTCCTCGAAATCAAGGAACTCGGTTTCGTCACCGCGATCAACGATTCCGTTCCCGGCATCGTCTACAAGCTCAACGCGCTGCAGGTGCCGGGCATGACCCGCGCGCTGACCCAGCAGATCTCGTGGGCTTGGACGCTGGTCGTGGTGGTGTTGACGATCTTCTCGGCGCTGCGTGCGTCGCGCATGTCGTGCCTGGAACTGGCCGCGACCTGGCTGGCCCTGCTCGCCCTGGCCTCGTTCCGCAGCCCGTTCCTGCCGGACCACACCGGCCTGTTCGCCCCGCTGTGGATCTGGAGCCTGATCGCCGCCGGCAGCGTGGCTACCGGCGGCCGCACCTTCCTGTTCGTGCTGATGTGGGTGGCGCTGTCGACCGTCGTTCCCTTCACCGGCACCCCACTGGACGACGGCATGGACCGCTTCATCGTCTCCGGCATCAGCCAGATCATCGCCGTGGGCCTGTGCCTGTGGGTGGTGCTGCGTAAACCGGCTGCGATGCGGAGGAATGATGGGAAGGATCCGCTGGCGCATCCGGTGCCGTTTACGCCGCAGGCTTCGGTGGGCTGATCCGCCGACCTGCAGCCAGGATTCGATATCCGAAATCAGGAAGGCCACCCTCAAGGGGTGGCCTTCCTGCTCATAACTCAGGAACTTTGAGAACAGTTCAGGACAAAAAACCTTTCTACAGCGTACTGCCTGCTTGAGTGCAAAGGAAATTCTAGGGCTCTGCCCCCTACACTGAACGCAAAGCCGTGGGTTGCCCTTGTACAGGGGCTCTTACTTCGCCATAAAGCCCATCCAGCATCGCCTCAATTTCATCCGGAGGCAGGTGTAGCGCGCGGGCCACAAGGTCTTTTGTCATTCCGTCTTTCCATAGGCTCTCAAAGACTTTTTTCCATAGCAACGAGCCTTCGCGCTTGCGCGAATTAGGCTCATGGCTTCGATACCCCATTGCGCTAATCGTCTTACAAAGATCTCGGTAATGCCAATCGGATACCAGTCCCGCCTCAAAAGCATTTCTGGCCAACGCGGATACTGAGATTCCCCACCGCTCTTTTGCAGCGATCAACTGACTAATGGACACCACTTTCGGCAAATGGCCGATCAGGTCTTCCTTGGGGACAAGGAATGCCGCGGCAAATTGATCAGCCTCCCTCTCAACGTCGTGGCTTTTTGATGCCCCATGACGATGCAGCACTAGATGACCCAGTTCGTGCGCGGCATCGAAGCGACTGCGTTCCGCTGACTTGAATGTGTTCAGAAACACGTAAGGCGTCACTCCACGCCAGCAGGAAAACGCGTCGACGTTCTTATTGTCCTCAGACAACGAAAACACGCGAACGCCCTTCGCCTCAAGCAAACTGGTCATCTGCGGCACCGGCTTAGAACCGATGCCCCAATGATTGCGCAGAGCTGCCGCTGCGGCCGCTGGGGTTTCATCCCGCAAATCGAGCAAGTCAGTGGCCGGCAGATTGAACCGCTCGGCCACCCAATCGTCTAGAAGAAATGCGATGCGTCCCCCAGCCAAGGCGCTTTCACGCTGGCGTGCAGTCATCGCGGATAAGCTGCGAAAACTGACGGATTCGGTCTTTAGCTCTTCGCAGTCGTCCTCGTAGAAAAAACCCACCGGATATGCCAAAACTTTCGCGATGGCGGCGATGGTTTCCGGCTCTGGTTCTGTAGTGCTTCCTGTTTCGATTCTAGTTAATGTGACCTGAGAGACCTTTGCGAATTCCGCCAAAGTCTTCTTGGTCATTTGCCGTCGCTTCCTAGCGACGGCCAAGCGCATCGGGTTGAACATGGCGCCGTCACTTCTTCGTTACGGCGATGTCGAAATCGAATCCGTCCAGATCGTCGGGCTGCCTGCGATCCGTCGGCTGCGGCTCGAACGTATCGTCGATAACGCACAGCCGCTGGACAAAGCCATCGAACTGATTGCCTTCAAATATCTCAGGGCAGGACACCTCGGCGCGTACAGAGTATTCGTCGGCACTGACGCAAAGGACCCACACAGTCGGCGTACTGCCGATGGCAGCAATCGGCTTGCGCGGAGCAACAGGAAAAAGCTCCCCTTGCCCAGACTTGACCAATTGGCGAGCCGCCGCACCTTTCCCAGAAATTGCCTCGGGATCGTCCGAGCCACACGCAACGTCAACATTCTGGAAGCACAACTGCACCCCAATGGCGTCATTGACAGTGGACTCGACATTCCCAACGCGTGATATCCGCCACCCCAGAGGCTTCAAAAGTAAGCGGATGTGCCTCACACCGAAGATGTAGGACAGCATGCCCGGCGCACAACTCGGGTCGACTTCCATGGCGTCTGCGCGAGCGCCTGCAGCAGCATAGGCAATCTGTCGGACAATCTCGCGCGTTAGGCCGATTGCACGCAATCCTTGGTCAACCTGCCATTCGGCACGGACCACGGCGGGAAGTTGAGTGGCGGTGGGCATGTCGGAGGACCGTGTTAAATTTCGGAGGCTACAGTGTAGGTCGAGAAAATTAACATGGCAAGAGCGCCCACCGTATTCAATCTGCATTCGTAGTCGTCGGTGTGCAGAAACGAAAAAACCACCCGGTTTCAATGGGTGGTTTGTCGTATTTGTGTCGTACTTACTACAGCCGAACAATCAAAAACGGCCCAAGCCGTTGATTTAATTGGTGGGCGGTACAGGGTTCGAACCTGTGACCCCTACCATGTCAAGGTAGTGCTCTACCGCTGAGCTAACCGCCCGTCGAGTCTTTACCGCCAACCCGAAAGGGCCGTCATCTTAACACCTGATGGCGCGGGACGGAACCATGTTTCGCCGCTTCCTCCCCTGCCCCGGCAGGAAACATCCGCCGCAGCAGCCGATGGGTGGCGCCGTAGGCGATGCCGGACAGCAACGCCCAGCAGAAGGCCAGGTGCAGCGCCGCGGCACCGAACTGACGGCCGAAGAACGGGTCGGTCCAGGCGAAGTTGATGTTTTCCGCGGCCGGGGCCAGCAGCCGGCCGGCAACGAGGGCCAGCGCCGCGATGCCGGCCTGCAGCGGCCAGCCGCGCGGGTCGTAGCCGACGCGGCGCAGCACGTACCAGAGCAGCAGCGGCCAGGCGACGTGGTACAGCGAGAGCAGCCGCGCGAACAGCGGATAGGCGGGATCCCACATATAGGACGCGCCGCCGAACAGGAAATCGCCGGTGGCGAGCTTCCAGCCGACGTCCAGTGCCCAGACCACCGCGATGATCGGCGCGGCGACGGCCTGGCTGGACAGCAGCAGGCGGCTGCGAACAATCAGCCCGATCGCGGTCAGGATCACGCCGATATTGCACAGGAACAGGAAGTTGCGCGTGCCGTAGGCGGACTGGTATGCCGGCAAATACACCAGCAGCCACAGCGCGCCCAGCCAGCCGAGGCGCGGAAACCCCGAACCGGGCGTGGCGGCGCTCATCCCAGGCTCGCTTCCTTGAGTTTGCGGATTTCGTCGCGCACCTGTGCGGCGTCCTCGAACTCCAGATCCCGCGCGTGCTGGTACATCTTCTGCTCCAGCGCCGCGAGCTTCGCGGTCAGCTTCGCGGGCGGCATCGCGGCGTAGTCTTCGACCGGCTCGGCCACGCGCTGGGTCTTGCCGCGCCCACGTCGTTCGCCCGGCGCCTGCTCGCTGCGCGCGCCCTCCATCACATCCATGATCTGACGCACGATCGAGGTCGGCACGATGCCGTGTTCGGCGTTGTACTCCAACTGCTTCTCGCGCCGGCGCGCGGTCTCGTCCAGCGCCAGCTTCATCGAGCGCGTCACCACGTCCGCGTACAGGATCGCCTTGCCGCGCACGTTGCGCGCGGCGCGACCGATGGTCTGGATCAGCGAACCGGCCGAACGCAGGAAGCCTTCCTTGTCGGCATCGAGGATCGCCACCAGCGACACCTCCGGCATGTCCAGGCCTTCGCGCAGCAGATTGATGCCGACCAGCACGTCGAACACGCCCAGCCGCAGGTCGCGGATGATCTCGACGCGCTCGACGGTCTCGATGTCGGAATGCAGATAGCGCACGCGCACGCCGTGATCGCCGAGATATTCGGTGAGGTTCTCGGCCATGCGCTTGGTCAGCGTGGTGACCAGCACGCGGTCGCCCATCGCCACGCGTTCGGTGATTTCGCCCAGCAGATCGTCGACCTGGGTGCCGACCGGCCTGATCTCCACTTCCGGATCGATCAGGCCGGTCGGACGCACCACCAGTTCGACCACCTGCCCCTGCGACTTTTCGATCTCGTAGTCGCGGGGCGTGGCCGACACGAAAATGGTGCGCGGCGAACGCGCTTCCCACTCTTCGAATCGCAGCGGCCGGTTGTCCAGCGCCGACGGCAGCCGGAACCCGAATTCCACCAGGGTTTCCTTGCGCGCGCGGTCGCCTTTGTACATCGCGCCGATCTGCGGCACGGTGACGTGCGACTCGTCGATCACCAGCAGCGCGTCCGGCGGCAGATAGTCGTAGAGGCACGGCGGCGCTTCGTTGGGCATGCGCCCGGTGAGATGTCGCGAGTAGTTCTCGATGCCGGTGCAGAAGCCGACTTCGGCCATCATTTCGATGTCGTACTGCACGCGCTGCGCCAGCCGCTGGGCTTCGACCAGTTTGTTCTGGCTGTAAAACTGCTCCAGCCGCTCGGGCAATTCCAGCTTGATCGCCTCGATGGCGTCCAGCACCGTGCGCCGCGTGGTGACGTAGTGCGATTTCGGATAGATCGTGTAACGCGGCAGCTTGCGGATGCTTTCCCCGGTCAGCGGATCGAACACCGTCAGCTGTTCGATCTCGCCGTCGAACAGTTCGATGCGCAGCGCTTCGACGTCGGATTCGGCAGGATGCACGTCGATCACTTCGCCGCGTACGCGATAGGTACCGCGGCGCAGTTCGGTGTCGTTGCGCTGGTACTGCATGTTGGTGAGGCGGGTGATCAATTCGCGCTGATCGATGCGTTCGCCGCGCACCATGTGCAGCACCATCTTGAAATATTCGTTCGGGTCGCCCAGGCCGTAGATCGCCGAGACCGTGCAGACGATGATCGCGTCGCGGCGTTCCAGCAGCGCCTTGGTGGCCGACAGCCGCATCTGCTCGATGTGTTCGTTGATCGAGCTGTCCTTCTCGATGAAGGTGTCGCTGGAGGGGATGTAGGCCTCCGGCTGGTAATAGTCGTAATAGCTGACGAAATATTCGACCGCGTTGTTCGGGAAGAACGCCTTGAACTCGCCGTACAGCTGCGCCGCCAGCGTCTTGTTGTGCGCCATCACAAGGGTCGGCTTCTGCACCGCCTGGATCACGTTGGCGATGGTGTAGGTCTTGCCCGAGCCGGTCACGCCCAGCAGGGTCTGCTTGGCCAACCCGCTCTCGAAGCCTTCGATCAGCGCCGCGATCGCCTTCGGCTGGTCGCCGGCGGGCTCGTAGGGCGCGACCAGTTGGAAGAGGTTGTCGGCGTGTTCGTTCATTGCGGGCGTCATGGGATCAGGTCCGGAAGTCTAGCGGGTCGCCATGAATCGGAGCGGGTTTTTCCTACCCCGGCACGCGACAAGGGCCGATGCCGCGGCCGTATCGGCCTGCCGACACTGAACTCCCGTTCATGCTCATCGGAGCCGCCATGTCCTGCCCGCGTCCACCTGCCGCCCGTCGCCACGCCGACGGCTTCACCCTGCTCGACCTCGTCATCGCGGTGACGATCCTCGGCGTTCTGATGGGGATCGTCATTCCCACCCTGAAGGACGCCGTGGCCCGCACCCATGCCGCCTCGACGCGCAGCGCCATCACCACAACCCTGTTCGACGCCCTGCGTCACGCCACCGTGCTGGGCCGGGAGATCGTGGTCTGCCCGGCCAGTGCCAGCCAATGTGCCGGCGGCACCGACTGGAGCCCGGGCTGGATCGCGTTCATCGACGCCGACGGCAACCGCCTGCACAGCCCGGACGAACAGATCGTCCGCCAGCAGGAGAAACTGCCCGCCGGGGTTCGCCTGCACGGCACCATCGGCCGCCAGCGCATCGTCTATCAGCCGAACGGCGGGAATGGCGGCTCCAACATCACGTTCACGCTCTGCGACCGGCGCGGCCTGAAGCACGCCCAGGCCCTGATCCTGTCCAACGGCGGCCGCCTGCGGAGCGAGCGCGCTGCGCCTGCCGCCGCCGCGACCTGCGCCAGCGGCCTGTGACGCCGGCCGCCTCCGGGCGTTCGACCGAACAACAGGCTTGATCGCGCGGGGCCGGGCCATTACGATATGCAGCCCCGCCCGAATAGCTCAGCCGGTTAGAGCACTTGACTGTTAATCAGGGGGTCGTTGGTTCGAGTCCAACTTCGGGCGCCATATGCAAGAAACCCCGCGATTCCAGTCGCGGGGTTTTTCTTTTGGTTTTTCTCACGATTGCAGAAGAAGGAGAATCTCGCTTTCCACGGCAGGTCAGGCATGAAACAGTCGGCATCTCCGCCAAGCGACTACCCGATGGTCTGTGGTGATCACGCTCAGATCATCATTTGCGCGAAGAAAACGACACCATTGCACCCGACCGAGAAGCCGTTCTCCTGAAACAATCTTATCGGGCAAATAATATGGTGGAACTCGAATTGAAAAGGCACCGGCCCGACGTGTGCCCGGATCACAAACCGGCGGACATCCGGGTCGGTGGGCAAGACAAGCAAGCGCATTCACTCGCACTGCCGCAAGTAGCGATTTCCCCCGCAGTCACGACAAAAGGCTCTCCAAATGGCGAGCCTTTTGCTTTTCAGAACCTCAGCGCGCCGGTTCCGGAACCGTTGCATCGGAAGCGAGCTGTGGAATCCTGCCGCCTATCATTTGGACGATGTGTCGATGGGCCCGCAATCGCTGCATCCACTCCAGCTGACTCCACTCAGTTTCGACACGCCAACACCGAATTTCGCACTAATATCAAAACCCGCCACCCCGCCCAGCGAACATGCGCGGGACCATGGGGTCACCGCAGGTGTCCATTCGCTGCCGATCTGGAACATAGTGCACGAAGCCCCAAAATTTTGCCCTGCCACAATACCTCCCGATGCAGCAACGAATAAGCCGTTGAAGTTCTGCGGATAGATGTCGGACAAGCCATCTTCGAGATAAACGCTGGTCGTTGTCGCGTTCGATTTAGGCACAAGATCTAGCACGAGATCCAGCCACCGCCACGGAGGCGACAAGCCAAGGCCAACCTCACCGGCGAGGACCAATACCTTAGCTCTGCGCCCTTTCACGCACTGCGAGGTGAGCTCGAAGGCATGAACGCCAAAAGCACCTATAAACGCGAAACCTCCGGAAAGAGCCGTACCCTGCCAGCTAACCAGCCCGGTCGGGTCCGACCAGGTCAGCGGCGCCCCGCCTACGTAACCGTAGGTCGACACGCCGCCGTTCAGGCCGATCGGATCAGATTCCAAGTAACGACCCGTCGTCGCATCGTAATCGCGGAAGTAGTTGTAGCTCATTCCGCTGGCAGGATCGTGGCGCTGTCCCGGGAACCGCATGTTCAACACGAAAGCGGTGCCGTCGGCATCAGGATCCTGATTGGGCGCGGTCGTTCCGAACGCTTCGCCAGCGAGGTCCCAGGCCCAGATCGCCATACCGGCAGCGCCGCGGGACGGATCGATCACAATACGCGGGGAACCGATCGCATCGGTCTGGACGTACAGCAGCTTCTGCGCTGCGCCGCTGCCGGAGAACATCCCGACTGGCTGACCGTCGAGCCAGATGACCTGCTGCTGCGCGGTGCCGTTGTTACTGTAGTCGCCCAACCAGCGTCCGCCCTCATCGTAAAGGACGTATGTGTTGGTGATGGTGGTCGCGTATTTTCGCACCATCTCGCCGCGGCCGTTGTAGACGTAGTACATCTTGACCGTATTGCCTTCCTTGTACTGGCTCATTCGGTTGTCGTCGCCGTACACGAACTGTTTCGCAGTGCCCCCGATCTGGGTGGTATTGCCGGCACTGTCGTAGGCACGCGTCGTCGCGCCGACGCTGCTCAGCCTATGACTGCTCCCCTGATAGGAGTATGTCGTCGTCGACACGCCGTCGGTGGTACTGAGCCGATTCGCGGTCTGGTCGTAGGCATATCCTTGCAGCAAAGTATTCGATGAGCCGTCGCGGCTGGCGACGAGCCTGTTCAACCGATCATGATCGTAACTGCGCCGGGCCGGCTCAGAGTGGTAACCGTCGCGCAGGTCACGGAGGTTGCCGACTTCGTCGAACTCGTAACCGATGCTGATGCCTCCGATCGATTGGTCCTGGACGATGCCCGGGTTGTAATTGAGATTGAGGGTACGCTGCATCGTCCGGCCGTTGCCGTAAGTCCACTGCGCCGCTGGCCCGAACGGGTAATACGACGCGCCTCCAAGTAGAACCTGTCTGATACCGGTCACGGTCTTGGCTCCCACTTCGACGACACGTCCAAGCGGATCGCGCACGTAGTCAACGACGGCACCGTCCGGGTAGGTAACAGAAGAGAGCCTGCCAGCGGGATCGTGTCCATAACGGAGAGTGAACGTCTTTGCGTTCGTAGTCTGTATTTTCCTCACTAGATTGCCGAACCGATCGTAGCAGTAGACGGTATTACCGCTGCCATTGGTCACTCTGTAAAGACGGCCTACCAAATGCATCTCGCCTGCCGGGCAGCCCGTCTGCGCGGCATCGTAGACGTAAGCAACATTTAGGGATGTGGTCGCATAGGCAATCGTTGTCAGTCGATTCAACGCATCGTACGAGTAAGTGATCGTCTTATTGTTCGCGTTTATCTCGGTCTTGCGATTGCCCGCGCTGTCGTAGGTATAGGTCGTCGTCCCGGTGTCCGGGCTGACCAGCTGCATCAGATCGCCGAATCCGTTGTAGGTGTAGTTCGTGGTCAAACCCTTGGGGTCAGTCACACTCAACAGATTTCCGAGCACATCGTGGGCGAACCTCGTTTCAGCCGCGATGCCCTCAACGTCCTGCAGAATACGACTTGGACGGCCGAGCGGATCGAAGTCGTTGTCAGTTTTCCTGCCTAATGCATCGGTAGTGACGTCCACCCGGCCGTTAGGATCGTGACTGAAGAACGTCGTTCTGTTATATGCATCCGTTTGCGACTGCTGCAATCCAACGCCATCGTATCCGAAGGAAGCGTGACGTCGGACGACACCCTGCGGATCGACGACTTCTTCCCGCGTCTTCTCGCCCGCAGCATTCACCTCGAGTACGACCTTGGATCCCTCGGAGTCGACGATCCCCGTCATGCGCTGCGCGTCGTCGTACTCATACATAAGAAACGAACCGTCGGCCTGCGTCACCTTACTCATCAGCCCGGTCGGCGTGTACACGACCCGCGTGATCCGGTCGTCAGTCTCGACCCCATTATCGGAGCCTCTCACCTTTCGCGCGATGAGTCTGCCTCGCGCGTCGTACTCGTAATCCGTCACGACATCATTGACGTCCTTGACGGACAGGGGATCGCCGTACGCATTAATGACCAGAATTTCTATCACCTGGTTGAGTGCATTTGTGATTTTCCACAGATCACCCCTGCGATACGCGCATGCCGCAGGCGATACGGTACATCCAGCGGCATCCGTCATTCGGTACGAATACACTGTCGTGTCGGCGACATCCGTTCTTGCGCCATCGATCGATTTCAACAGACCCACGAATGGACATTGCCCGCCGGTCACGTCCGACTGCTCGCAGTACATCGTCGTGACCTCCTTGAAGGAAGATGTCGCCGGATCCGTCACGCGGCTCGTCGACACCTGACCACGGGCATTGTAGGTCCAGTTCCGTTGCACCTTGCTGACGTAGGTGGCGTCGGATTTCGCTTGCACGGTCTCCGACTGCAGGCGAAACGCGGTGTCGCGTACAAAAATCGTTTTGCGCTCATAGCTGGTGCCGTAGGCATCGTATCGGGCGCTGCGGTATTCGGGACCGTAGTCATACTTGGTGACCGCACCAGCCCGATCAACCTGATCGGCGACCAAGGTGCCGTTATATTTCTGCAAGATCGAACCGCGAGCTGAAGTCACGCTCTCGACCCTGCGCAGCCCGCTGAGGCTATTGATGCTGTATACGAGGACCTCGCCAGACGACTTGGTGACGTGAACCTCGTCCTCGTCGACGTAGTCGAGCACAGTACTCTCGACGGGACCATCAGGGCCCTCCAGTTCGCTGCCGACAACATAACCGTCCGCGTTGTAGCGGAAGGTCGCGTATCTTGCGCCTGTTTCGTCGACGATACCTGTCAGAGCATGCGGATCGTTTGACAGTGCGTAGCCAAGCTCGTTGTAATGATAAATGCGTGTTTTTCCGTCTGGATAAAGCACTCCAGTCAAATTACCGTTGGCGTCGTAGGAATAGCGGACGTAACCGCCGTCCGGCAGAAGGATCGCATCGAGACGGTTAGAGACATACTCGAATACGAGCTCTCTGCCCCAACCCTGCTGGTCGTACACGGCAGAAAGCCTGCCTGCGTCATAACTGAGCACGATCTTCCATGATCCGTCTTCGACCGACATAAGCCGACCCGAGTCGTCGAACTGCTTATAAACACTGGCCCCGTCAAAGAAGGTAAATGTTCCATCGACATTTTGGGAAATCATCTTCTCGGCATCGTCCATTGACGCATATCGGGATGAGCCGGACAATTGATTGAACCTTTCAATAAATCCATCATCGCGCAACAACTCGATCTGCATACTGCCAGGCAAGAGGCGTACGCGGTCAGAATAGGAATGGACCCAGCCCGGTGCAAACGAGGGCTCCATCGACACCTGTTGTAGCGAGTGATACGAACGGAGGAAGGGTCGGCCGGCAAATTCAAAGTCCGGCTCGAAGCGCGCTTTGTCGCCGGTCGCCGGATAACATGGATGTCCATTCGCCGCGCACCCCCCCAGTTGGCCGGGCACCGGAACGGCGATGATCCAAGCTTGCCTATCCGAATAGCACAACTTTCCGCTCGAAAACGCGAGTTCCTTGGCGTTTCTCGGAAATGCGCTCGGGATTGCATTCAGACCCAGCGGGCATTTGTAGCTCTGGTTCTTGTCGATGAGGATTTCTCTGTCCTCATGGAGGCCCGGGCAATCAACCTGATACGTGATCTTCCGCTGGTTGGCCGGTTCACGATAATAGATATAGCCAATGTCCGTGAGCTGAGATGATTGCATGTCCCAGAAAGGGTTCGCATAGCCTCCGAGCTCTTGAAAATTGCTAGCAACACAGGGCGGGACAATCGAGCCCACGAAATAGCCGATCGTACCGGAGATCAGTTCAGCCTCGTCGGCGCAGGCCGGATCGCTCATTTCGGGATTGGCTGATGCGCAGTACACCCGGCCGGGACCGGGAACCGGAGTCGAAACACCTCCAGAGTAGCCGATATTGTAAAGGCGCTCTGGCGCCTGATTGGGAACGGAGTAATGGTACCTGATGGTGCCATCGGCCAAAGGCTCCTCGTAGATCTTTTCGTGGTACCTGTCCGCTGGATCTGAAGCGTATTGTCCCGTCCTGATCGTTTCTTCGGCTTCCCGCAACGTGCTGTAGCACGTGTTTTCCTTGAAGAACGGGCAATAGACGTTATGTTGTTTAGGCGCCGCCAACACAGGAAGCGAGATGAAAAAGAGAAGTGTGATTCCCAATGCCGCGATGAAAGCCGATATCAGAATGGACTGCTGGCCACGGTCATTCATAGAGAGTCACACATAGCAATCTTCATAGCCCCTAATACAGCATTTATTTTCAGTGACGAAGCTGACTCATCCTTTATCTGCGTCACCAGCAATAATCGACCGATTGAGTGCCAGTCTTAGTTTTAACTCCAACATTATTGATACTCAGAACACCGCACTGCACATCCTTGACTGATTGAAGACCCAATGGTGTAGCAGTCAGAGTGTAGTTTCTCGCGCCCACCGCTGTTAGCGCCACATTGTAGTGATTCGTCACATCTGTCCCTGCTGCGCAGGGGGGAAGCACCACAGGGTTATTAGCAGCGTCTCTGTCATAACGTAGGTTGTTGGTGGTGAAGAAGCGCTCCATGAACTGGGTCGCTTCCATCACGCAGGCCTTCGCCGCACTGCGTCGGCTTTTGACCACCGAATCCTGATAAGCCGGATAGGCGATGGCGGCCAGCACCGAGATGATCAGCACGACGATGATCACCTCCACCAGCGTGAACCCGACAGCCGTACGACGGCTCGCGAAACGATTCGATCGGTTGAGACTCATAGTCACCTCTGGATGATTTCGCGCCAGGAGATCCGGCCGCCGATCAGCTTCTCGTCAACGTTGCCTTTCGCAAGGTCGTCGTTACCGTTGACGAAGTACTGGTTGCCGACGATCACGCTTTCCGTGATCAGACCGACGTTGTGATTGACCGACCCGAGCGGGGTGCCGGGTCCGACGGTGGTCGGCACGAACACGCCGTTACCGTCGTAGCTGCCGAAGAAACCGCTCGCCAGGCTGGTGCCGGTGAAAGCGTCAAGCGCATTGACGTAGCCTCGACCGCCGCGGCAAGGATTCTCGGTACTGGGAATGATGCTCGACGCGAGCAGCACGTTCTTGATCACCTGCTGGTCGCCGACCATGCGCTCGCCTTCCAGCGTATTCGACGGCGGCTGATCCAGGTTGATATACCACCCCTTGCTGCCTGCCGGAAGCGCGCTGTTGGGCTCGAAGGCGCGTCCTTTGGTCGCGACATCGAAGTACGCGATATTGCGCGCAGTCATGCTGGCACGGGTGACCGAGGATGTCGCAGCGGGATCGTCGATCACACCATGCCACGCCTGCAGCGCCGTATCGGTCAGATCGGTGGTGGTCAACAGCCGGCCGGTACCGAAGAACACCCAGCGTTTGTCGGTGGCAGGGTCGACTGCGATGGTGACACCGCCGGTTACCGGCTGGGCGCCTGCGGTCGGTGGCGTGTAAAGCGCACGGCCATTCGCGACGTTCCACATCGACGGATTGGTACCGCTCAGATCGAATTTCCACAGATTGCCGCGGAAGTCGCCGGCGTAGACGATGTCGACCGTACCGTTGCCGTCCTCGTCCCAGCCACGCGGCGAGGACAGGCCATTGCTGACGGTGGGCGACCCGACGCCGGTATCGATTTCGGCGATCTTCGCGCCGGTCTGCAGATCCAGCACGAACAGCACCGCACGTTCGGTGGTGCTGTTCAAACCATTCGGTACCAGCACCGCAGTGGTGCCGTCATTGAGCTTGGCGATGACCGGCTTGCCCAGCACCTGACCCATCTCGGTGTCGAAGCTTGCGTTCTTGTCCCACAGCACATTGCTGTTGGTGAAACTGGTGGGATCGGTCACATCGAGGGCGAACAGCCCCCTGCCGCCACGGCCGAGCGCGCCCACGAGCACGGTGCGGCTGGCGAGCTCGCGCTTGGTCGACGTGATGATCGCGCCATCGACGAAGAAACGGTGGCCGTAGGTAGGATTGCTGTATTCCTTGAGATCGGTCAGGTCGATGCCGCTGGGCACGTATGCGAAACGCTCGACGCCATTGGCCGCATCGAAAGCATGAAGCATGCCGTCGTTTGCGCCGACGTACACCGTTTCGACAGCGGTATCGGTCTTCACGTAGACCGGCGAGCTGTTGACGACGGTACCCAGAAGCGAAGTACGATTCCGGAAGATACCCAGGGCGGCAGGCAATTCACGGCTGCGGTCGCCACGGATGTAGTTCGCGACATCCGGCGTCAAGGCGAGCGTCTGCGCCACCGTCGGAAACACCGTGCCCGCCGAACCGTTGTGAGTGCGGATGATGCGCGACGTATAGGCAGGAATACTCGCGGTCCATACCGGCGCGGTGGTGTCTACACCGCTGCTGGTGATGTTGAACGCCTGTACTTCACCGCTCCATTGCGCCGAGAAGAACTTGGCCTGGAACAGTTTGTTGCCTGAGCTGGTGGACGAACCCGTCACTGCGGCATTGGAGCCGGAACCTCTGCGCGCTGCGATGGCGCGAAGCGCGTTACCGAGGCCTTCCGAGAACTCGTCGGGATCGCCTGCGGCCACGAACGTACCACGGCCATTGAGGGTTGCGTGGAACATGTCGTCAATCGTGCTCAACGTCAGATTGACCGGCTGGGGCCATGTCTTTGCGCCGCTGGTCAGAGCCGGAAGATCCGCGACGGGATCGAGCGAGCCTTTGAGTCCGATGGAAATGCCGAACGTGACCATGTGCTGCCAGAATGCGGGATTGGCGGCTGAAGACGGCACGATATTGTCGAGATCGGAACGCAGATCGCGCACCCAATAAGACATGGCGATATCGGACAACGTATCGCTCCAGTTATCCCTGTGCGGCAACACGGGCGTGTACTGATAGGACGGGCCGCTGGGGCGGGTAATCACTGGGCCGGCGGTATTGTCGACATTGCCGACGACCGGCAGGCCGGATTCGTTGCGATACCCGTCCGTGGTCAGAATGGAGAAATTCTGACGGCATTCGTACTGCGACGTTGTCGGCTGCGGCCCCCAGGGGCCGGTGGTGCCGGTCTGCTTGAAATATTCGCCGGCATCGTAAAGCGCGCGGTTGGTCGGCGTATTGCCCGAAGCGATCGCGGCGAACAGGCGAGCGAACCAGGTGGTGCGGTTGGCGCCCGTGAACACGCCGTTGTTGGTGCCGACCGGGATCAGGAAATTGCTACGGTTGTGGATGGTTTTATAGCCGACGCGGAATTCGTTGTCGGCATTGAAGATGCTGGTGTCGTTGAAGGCGATGCTTGCGCTGGTCTTCGCGACTTTCATGCGGGTGCGGCCGAACGCGTACCAGGTCGCAAAGTTCTGCTTTTCCTGGGCGACCGAACGCACGATGCCACCGGGCCAAGTGAAATTGGCGAAGTTGCGCGCGCAAAGGGTCACGGCCGGCGTAGGATCGGCGAAGTTGTTGGCCAACGGATTCCATGCGCAGGACGACACGATCAGCGCACCGCCACCCGAAATGGTCGCACCGTTGCGGTGAAAGCGATGGCGCACATACTGCCGCGTGTCGGTGATATTGGTAATGCCGACGATCGGCGTATAAAAATCCCTGTCGGTCGCATTGCCGAGATCGATCGGATTGCTGGCTAGCGCCGTATTGTCGTATGCCGCCGTATACGGAACTGCGGCCATGAACGATCCATCAGCCTGCTGCCACGTGCGGTAGCTGGTCGCAGGGTTGTAGTAGATCGTGTTCAGCGTATAGGTCGACCGACTGATATTGGGGTTCGGCGTAGTGGCCGGGATGGAGTCCGGCATGAAGTTGTCGCCCATCGACCCTGAATCATCCAGGATGAACAGGAGATTCGGCGGCACGCCGTTGTTGGTTTGCATCGGCGTATCCGGCAGCGAGACCGCCGCATGCACGGGCAAACCGAGAATCGTGGCCAGACAGAGCAGGAAAGGCGCCAGACGCGACTTGCGCGCGCTATGGACGGATGTAGTGCGGGGGGTATTGTTCACGGCTGCCTCGGCTTATCTGCGAGCGTAGATGGATTGCAGCGTCACGGACGCGCGGCCGGCCTGCTGACTCAACACGGTCAAACGGTAACGGGGTGTCAGGCACAGCGGGTGGATCGGAGAGAGTCGGTCGCAGTCGCGCCAGTTCGGGCCTTCGCCCATGTCTTCAGCGATATAGCGCGGCGCGGCGGTATTGGGATCGGACACGGTACCGGTACGCCATGCCGTGAAACCCGGATCGAGCCAACGATCGATGGCAGCCGCATCCGGGCGGGCGCACAAGCCCTGGGCATCGCAGCCGGCGGGAGGAAATGCAGGATTCAGGTTCACTGCCGCTTCGGCCTCGCGCAGTCCAGCCTCGGCCACCTGGAAGCTCAGGCTTCGATCGAGCAGATTCGAGGTCATGCGCTCTTCCAGCACGGTGCTGCGCAGACTGGCGAGGCCCAACAGAGTCATCAACAGCAGCAGGACGAGCACAACGACGAGCGTAGCGCCGCGTTGGCGATGGTTCGGCTTGATGGGATGGGATGCGTAGCGGTTCATTGCATGCGATTCCGAAGAGAGACGGTATGGGCGACACGACGCGCGAGTTGTGCGCCACCGACACCCGCACGATCATCGCTGAGCATGTCGAGGGCGACACGCACCGCGGTCACCTCCCTCCATCGATTGGCGGGAACGGCGGTGGCATCGACATACGCCGCGGCACCTTCGAGCAGGTACTGCAACTGCATGTTGTCCACGCCTTGGGCGATTTCCTGGTCGCGGGCCAGGAGTACGCCCCCTTGGTTGACCAGCGTGCTGCGGAACAGCGAACGGCCGCCGCCGGGCGTGCTGCCGACGAACCAGCGCACCGCGTGGAGGCGCACGATCATCGAATTCGCGCCGTACTCGTAGGGCGTGCCGTTGGCAGTGCATTTCGGCGGATTGGCATACCCCAGACCCTTGCTGCAATTGCCGGGGGTAAACCCACCAGCAGGATTGTGGACTATGGTGGTATTGATACCAGGCTGCGCGCCAGTGATCTGGAACATCGACGCTTGGCGCCAGTCGCATGCGATCGCAATGTCACCATCGTTCAGATTATGAGTTGTGGTATTGAGTTCAAATTGCGCCGAAGTGGGATTGTGACTGGTCACGGATACGCCGCTGGAATTGTCGCCGGACATCAGAGCGACCGCATCGGTACCCGCGATGCGATTCGCCGGAGCAGTAGTCATCGCGGCTTCGTAGCCGATGATGCCGTCGTTCCAGTTGGCCCACCAGTTGCTGGTCGCGCTCAGTACATTGACCAGTTTCAGCGGCTCCTTGCGATCGGCATTGCCGCAAGGGTTGCCGCCGGCTTCGCGCAGATCGCGGGACATCAGTTCGAAGGCCATGCGGCCGTTCTCCTGCACGCGGCCCAAGCCCTCGGTCGCACGGTAGGTCTGGCGATTTGAGATGAAGATGGCGCTGGCGCTGCCGACCACCAGCAGGCCGAGCATCATCGAGATCATCAGTTCGACCAGAGTCATGCCGCGAACGGCGTCGCGCGCTGCCGGTCGGCCCTGGCGGGAATGGCGTCTCGCGGAAAGTGTCATGTGCGTCATATGCGTGTCGTCGTGCTGAGGGTCTGCGCAGTGTTTCCGCCACTGCCGCGGGAATCGTCCCAACGCACGGTGATCGTGCACACCGCAGCGACGCAGGTCACTTGGCCACAGGCAGTAACGCCGAGGTTCTGCTGGAGGACTGTGATCCATTGACGCTGGTCGCTGCTGATGAGCGAGCCGGCGCTCGGAGCCGTGCAGGTCATTCCCATGTTGTAGCCGCCGCTGCGCGCAGCATCGGGATTGGCGCGCATCGCATCGAGAATGGTGTAGACGTGCATGACGCCCTGGCTGCGTTCGAGCGAGCTCTGGCTGTTGCGCAATGCGGTGGCCTGCATGGCGGCCACGCCCAGCAGACCGATGGCCAGCACAAGCACAGCGACCAGCACTTCGATCAGGCCCACGCCGCGTATTGAGGCGAGCGAGCGCGGGGCACGCCGACTGCCGGAGACGCGCTTCTGGAATGGATTGGACGGCACGGACATCAGAGGTTCCCCGGGGCGTTGCATGCGCCAGCGGCGTTGATCGGCGGCCGCACCGCGATACGGCCGCCGATGGCGATGTTGACATCGCGCACGTTCAGGGCCGGGCGGGTCACCGGCAGACAGACGCGGAGGTTACCCTCCAGCAGGTTGTTGCCTGCGTACGCAAGGCCGTCGGCGCGGAAGGTGATGCGGGTATTGGCGTTGGTCACGCTGGCGCTGGAAAGCACCTGCACGGGCGCTTCGATGATGCCGGCGCGCAAGACTTCGGCCCCGTCGGCGAGATTGTTGCCGTTCGCGTCCGCGAATACGATCCAACCCCGCCACGGCGATGCATTGCTGCAGCTGGTGCCGTCCGTGCTCTGGCAGAGCGAGGTGCGCACATTGCCGCGGATGGCTTCCGAACGCGCGATCTGCACGGCAGCCACCAGTTCGTTGGCATTGCCGGTGAGGCGGTTGCCGTTGATCATTTCATTGAACAGCGGCGCCGCGAGACCCATCATTACCGCGAGTACGGTCACGGTAATGGCCAACTCGACCAGAGTGAAACCGCGGGAAAGACTGCGGGACAGCGCGCGCGACGCCCGCATTCGCGGGTCGGTGGAAGGGTGGGTATGTCGGCACAGGACTCGCATTTCGCCTCCACGATCAATGTCAGTGAGCATAGGCCTGCCATTGGGCGAGGCCAAACGATGCCCGATGGGCGGGCTGCGCGGAAGTATGAACGGTCCCCCTGCCCGTTCGCACGCGACCCGGGCATGATGGCCCGATGCCCAACCCTCCGCACACACCCGAATCCAGGCCATCGTCCGGACCCGCGCGGAACCGAGGCGCGGTCCTGTCCGCGTCTGCGGTCAGCCCACTCGACAGCCTCTGGCAGGGACGCGTGGTGATCTGGGTGGTGCTGGCCGCCGAAGGTCTGGCGGCCGTACTGACCCTCGCCGGCGATGCGCCGCTGGGCCGCTGGATCCGCTTCGGGCTGCTTTCGCTTACTGTGCAGTGGGTCGCGCTGCTGACCCTTGGGGGCCTGTATCTGATGCGCAAACGTCTCGATGGCGTCAAACCGCAGATCATCGCCTACCTCGCGCTTGCGCTGCTGCTGCTCAGCAGCTGGTCTGTACTGGCAGTCAGCGATCTGCTGCTGGGCGATCTCTGGCGCATTTCAGAAGCCGCGCGCCTGGATGTCGCGCTGCGCGTCACCGGCATCGTGATGATCGTCGGATGGCTGGCGCTGGCCGCGTTCCAGAACCACTGGCGCCTGCGTCTATTGGCCGTGCGCGCCAAGCAGGCGGAACTCGCCGCACTCCAGGCCCGGGTCCGTCCGCATTTCCTGTTCAACACGTTGAACACTGGCGCTGCGCTGGTCCACAACCGACCCGACGAAGCCGAACAACTACTGCTCGATCTCGCGGATCTGTTCCGCGCCGCGCTCGGCGGCCCGCGCGAGATCCCGCTGGGCGAGGAGATCGCGCTGATCGAACGTTATCTGGAGATCGAATCGCTGCGCTTCGGCGAGCGCCTGCGCGTGCGCTGGACCCGGCCCGACCCGATGCCCGAAGCGCTGGTTCCGTCGCTGTCGCTGCAGCCGCTGGTGGAGAATGCGATCAAGCATGGCATCGAACGCATCGCTGGCGGCGGCGAAATCGATATCCGCATCGACAGCGACGAGCGCGGCATCGTCATCGTGATCTCGAACCCCATGCCTGCCGAACCCTCGCGCGCTGCGGCCGGCCACAACGTCGGCCTGCCGTCATCGCTGGCGCAGATCGAGGCCTATACCGAGGGCCGCGGCAGCGTCGAAGCGAAAACCGATGACGGCCGGTTCATCGTGACCGTCACCTTGCCGGCGAAGGGTTGAACCTCGCCGGCACGCGGACCGCATCAATCCGCAATCACGCAATCACGCAATCACTTCATAACACGGGCGATACGCACCGGAAATCTTCATCCGGCGCTGTTCGACGAACGCGCGCAGCAGCGCATCCAGCGACTGCATCATGTCCGGATCGCCGTGGATCTTGAACGGACCGAATTCCTCGATCCGCCGCAGACCGTCTTCCTTCACGTTGCCGGCGACGATGCCGGAAAACGCGCGACGCAGATCGGCAGCGAGTTCATGCGGCTTGCGGCCGTGGTGCAGATCGAGCGCGGCCATCGCCTCATGGGTCGGCACGAACGGCTGCTGGAACGTCAGCGGAATTTCCAGCGACCAGTTGAAGTAGAACGAATCCTTCTCGGCGATGCGGTGCTCGCGCACCTTGCGGATGCCCGCGGCCATGCGCTTGGAGACTTTCGCCGGATCGTTGACGATGATCTCGTAGCGCGAGGTCGCGGCCTCGCCCAGGGTCAGACGCAGGAATTTGTCGATCTGCTCGAAATACGGCGCCGACGCGGCCGGGCCTGTGAGGATCAGCGGGAACGGCAGGCCCGCGTTTTCTTCGCGCAGCAGAATGCCGAGCAGGTACAGGATTTCCTCCGCCGTGCCCACGCCGCCCGGGAACACGATGATGCCGTGACCCATGCGCACGAAAGCTTCGAGACGCTTTTCGATGTCCGGCATGATCACCAGGTGATTCACGATCGGATTCGGCGATTCGGCGGCGATGATGCCCGGCTCGGTGATGCCGATGTAGCGCATGCGGCGATGGCGCTGCTTGGCGTGCGCGATCGTCGCGCCCTTCATCGGCCCTTTCATCGCACCCGGGCCGCAGCCGGTGCAGATATCCAGCCCACGCAGACCCAACTCGTAACCCACCTCCTTGGTGTAGAGATATTCGTCGCGGTTGATCGAGTGGCCGCCCCAGCAGACCACCAGATTCGGATTGGTCGGATGCAGGATGCGCGCATTGCGCAACAGCCCGAACACCGCATCGGTGATGCCTTCGGACGTCGACAGATCGCGGCTGCCATTGCCGTCTTCGCGCAACTCGATCGCGGTGTATGCAAGATCGCGGACCACCGCGAACAGCAGCTCGGCGACGCCGCGGATGATCTCGCCGTCGACGAAGGCCATCGCCGGCGCACTGACCAGTTCGATGCGCACGCCGCGATCCTGCTGCAGCACCTGGATATCGAAATCGGGATACAGCTCGCGCGCCGCACGCGGGTCGTCGGACGCGCTGCCGCTGGTCAGCACCGCCAGCGCGCAGCGGCGCAACAGTTCGTGCATGCCGCCGATCGACGCATCGCGCAGACGCGCGACTTCGTCGCGGGAAAGTACGTCGAGACCACCGCGCGGATAGATGTGCGCGTCGATGGTGGGAAGGATGGATTGGGTGGAATCGTTCATTGCACTCTTGTGTTCGTCGTTGTGTGTTGCGGCGACTTTATCGCAGGAAACTGGGGATTGACAGCGAATGGCCGCCCGTGACGGAAACGACGACGGCCGGGTTTCCCCGGCCGTCGTCTTCACACAGATCGGTTCAACCGATCAGAAACTGTACTTCAGGGTCAGCTGGGCAGCCCACTGCGACTCGCCGCGCTGCTGACGGGTCACGAAGTCTTCCACCTGACCGTCAACGCCGTAGATATAGCGGCCATCGGCGGTCAGACCCTGGTAGTTGACGAAGCTGCGCGCCAGGCCACCTGCGGCCTGGAACGCGATTTCATCGATGCGGCCCCAATCCTTGTTCAACAGATTGCCGACGTTGATGATGTCGAGGGCCACCAGCACTTTGTTGCCGCTGAAGAAGCCCGGGAATTCCTGGCTGAAGCGCACGTCGAAGTTGTTGGTCCAGCTGGCATACGAACTGTTGCGCTCGACCGCGCGGCCGGCGTAGCGGTTCAGGCCGTTCGCATTGGCGATCTGCCAGAAGAGCGCCTCTTCGTCGGCGCCGCTGCCGTTGGCATTGACGTCGCGGAACACCACTTCGTTGGAGCCGAAACCGGTCGGGATGTACATCAGGTCGTTGGTGATGCCGTCGCCGTTCAGATCGTTGTTGTAGATCCAGCTGTACGGCTTGCCCTTGCGACCTTCGTAGAACAGGCCGAACGATGTCTGGTTGTCACCGAAGAACTTGTGGCTCCAAGTGAGCTGGCCGATGAAGCGGTCGCGCACCAGATAGGCGGAGTTCGCGGCCACTTCCTCGTTGGCGTTGAACACCGACACCGAGTTCCAGTTGGAGTTCGACACCGACGAGGTCAGCGGGCTGACTTCCTTCGCGCGGGTGTAGGAGTAGCCCAGTCCCCAGCGCCAGTCTTCGAGGAACTGACCGCTCAGTTGCAGGGTCAGGTTGTCGCCGTAGCCCTTGCCGGTGTTCTCGGCGACGAGCACATTGGCGAAGTTGGCATTGCTGAGTGCACGACTACGATTGCCAGCACAGTTGTAGAGGTTGACGACACCAGATGTGATGGCCGAACCATTAGTGTTCCAACAGTTCTGGCTGTAGCCCTGCGGAGTGTAGTACAGGTTCCGGCCGTCGCGGCCTTGACGAGTCGGATTACCCAAGTTCAGATGACGGTAGTAAACGCCGTCCTTCACTTCGGTGCGGATGTATTCGATGCCCGCCACCATGCCCCACCACGGCAGCTCGTGTTCGAACGCGAGGTTGGCTTTCCACACCGACGGCTGACGAAGCTCCGTGGACAGGAAGTCGACGTTGGCGGCCGGGATGGCGCCGACGAAGTTGGTCGGCTGCGCACCGGTATTCGGGGTGAACAGACCGTCAGCGGTCGGGCACGCAGCGAAGCCAGCGATGCCGCAGCCGATCACGCGGGTCGCAATGCCGGTGTTGGAGTACGGGTTCGACAGCCACACGTTCGCGGCCGCGCCCTCGAACAGACCGAAGCCGCCGCGCAGCTGCGTGCGACGCTCGGACGAGAAGGTGTAGTTGAAGCCGAAGCGCGGCTGCACCAGGGTGTTACCGTCGAGCGTGACGTCGTTGCGGCGGCCGAAACCACCGGTGGCG
This sequence comes from Pseudomonadota bacterium, assembly GCA_040386495.1. Lineage (GTDB taxonomy): Bacteria > Pseudomonadota > Gammaproteobacteria > Xanthomonadales > Xanthomonadaceae > Lysobacter_I. The sequence goes on along the minus strand of JAZKFJ010000025.1, from coordinate 58,677 downwards.
CGGACCACGGTGCCGTTCTGCGGGTTGGTAGAAAGGTTGAGGGTCCCCGGAACTACTGCGGCGGCAGCCGCGCTGTTGAACAGCGGGCTTTCGCCCATGCCCTTGCGGTCGACGCGCACACCGGCGGTCAGGGTCAGATTTTCGTTGACCAGCCAGGTGTCCTGCAGGAACAGGCCGTAGTTCTGGTAATCCCAATTGGCAACGCCGTCATCGAGAGTGAAGCCCGGCGCGCCGATCTGCACCTGATAGCTGCTAGGACGGCCGCGACGGAAGTTTTCGAGCACTGCGGCTTCGTTCTGGGCACGCGAAAGTCCTGTGCAGTTCAAGACTGCGCCGCCGTTGAACTGGTAGAAACCAGCGGCACCGTTGATGCATGCGAAGGTGTAATTGCCCTTCGTGTCCTGCAGGAACGCGTTGTAAACAGTGTTGTCGTCGTAATCGAGGCCGAACTTGACGGTGTGATCGCCGAGGAACAGGTTGCCGGCCGCGTAGAAGTTCCAGGTCTCGGTGCCGAGATCGTTGAAGTGGCGGCTGCGCTCGGTGCCGAACACCAGACCGGCATTGGTGCTGGAAACCGACGGCGAACCGGCCGGCAGCGCGCCGGCGAAGTTCAGGCGGATCTGCGGCAGGTCGGAGTTGTTGATCGGCGTGCTGACGTAATCGCGGTAGGACAGCTTGAACTCGGTCGAGAATTTGTCGTTCCAATCGGAGAAGAACTCGCCGACGTAGGTTTCGATGGTCTTTTCCTGGCTGTACCAGTGCGAGCTCAACGAAATGGCATTGTTGAAGAAGGTCGGGAAGATCGGGTCGGACTGCTCGGTCTTGCTCCAGCGCAGGCTGGCGCGGTGGTTGTCGCCGATGTTGGCATCGAGCTTGAACAGTGCGTCGGTGACTTCGAGTTCGCCAGCCGACACGTTCGAGCTGCCGATATCGACGTTGTAATTGGTGCTGGCGATGCCCTGCGCGCCGGTGATGGCGCTCTGCGTGATCGCGACGTTGGTCTGCGCGCTGCCGAGGGCGCCGAATTCGGGCGCGCCGCGGGTGCTGTTCAGTTCTTCGTAAGCGGCGAAGAAGAACAGACGGTCCTTCAGCAGCGGACCACCGATGGTGAGGCCCTTGGTGGTTTCCTCGAACACGGGTGCATTGAAATAATTGCCGTTGGTGCGGTTGTAACGATCGCCGACGCCGTTCTCGTCGCGATAGATGTAATACACCGAACCCTTGAAGGTATTGGTGCCCGACTTGGTCACGGCGTTGATGTTGGCGCCGGTGTAGCCCTTCTGGGTCACGTCGTAATTGGAAATGTTGACCTGCACGGAATCGATCGCGTCGATCGAGATCGGCTGCTTCGCGGTCGGCAGGTTGTTGGCTTCCAGGCCGAAGGTGTCGTTGGTCGCGACGCCGTCGATGGTGATGGTGTTGTAGCGCGAATTCTGGCCGCCGGCCGAGATTTCGCCGCGTTCCTTGTCGGTCTGCGAGATGCGCGGATCGAAGCGGACGTAGTCCTGCAGGTTGCGCTGGACCGACGCGTAGTTATCGAGGTCTTGGCGGCTGATCGCGGTGCCTGCGCCCATCTTGTCGGCGCTGAAGATTTCCGGACCGGAGCTGCCGACGACACTGATGGCTTCAAGTTCCTGCGCGCCGATGGAGATGTCGACCTGGGACACCTGATCGAGCTGGAGATAGACATTGCTCTCGCTCTGGGTGCCGGCGCCTTCCTTGTTGGCGGTGATCTTGTAGGGACCGCCGACGCGCAGGCCGCGGGCGTTGTAGCGGCCGTTGGCATCGGTGACGACGCGGCTCGCCGTGCCCGACTCGGTGTGCAGAATGACGACTTCGGCGCCGACGACCGGCTGGCCGTCGGCACCGAGCACCTGGCCATTCAGCGCGGCCGTAGTGTTCTGGGCGAATGCCGGAGCCGCCGCGAGGGCGACGATCAGTCCAATCGACAGTTTCGAAAGTCGGAGACGGTTGTTGTGATTCATGTGCTCTGGGCCTCGATGGGAAACGATGCGGTGGTTCGTACGTGAAAAAATCGCGGACGCATCAGCGCCGCGATCGTTGAACCTTGAATATCTCGATGAATAGCTTGATCCCGTCACATGTCCCACAGACAAGCTCGGGTTAACCATAGGTTAACACGATAGAGCTTGGAGATGACAGTTGAATGACGGTTTCATGAGACCTAAGTCATTGAAATCATTGGCTGAACGTTCGTGACAAATCACATGAATGTCATGCTGCAAGCACTTCATCGCCCTACGCCAACGCATGGGTGCTTTCGTCACACAACCTGTCAGGTCGCCTGGATCCTGAGATAGGCGGTAATGCCGTCCATGAGCATCTGCACCGAGATCGCGACCAGCAGCATGCCCATGAGGCGCTCGATCGCGGTCAGCACGCGCTGGCCGAGCCATTTGTAGAGATGGATCGCGGAAAACAGGATCGCCGCGGTCGCCGCCCAGGCGATCATCAGCGCCAGACTCCAGTCGCCCAGGCGCGTGGGATCGTTGCTGCCCATCAGGATCACCGCCGCCATGCCCGAGGGGCCGGCGACCAGCGGAATGGCCATCGGCACGATGAAGGGCTCGCCATCGGGAATTTCGCCCATCAGCCCTTCCGGGGGCGGGAAAATCATCCGGATACCGATCAGGAAGAGCACGATGCCGCCGGCGATCGATACCGATTCCTCGCGCAGATGCATCAGTTCCAATGCGTACTTGCCGGCCCACAGGAACAGCATCAGCACGACCAGTGCGATCAGCAGCTCGCGGGCGAGCACGATCCGTTGCCGTTTGGGCGGCAGGCCGCGCAGCAGGCTGAGGAACACCGGAACATTGCCCAGCGGATCGAGGATGAGGAACAGCAGCAGCGCGGCCGATGCGATGGTCATGCGAGCGGCGACCAGAGTTGCCCGCGCTGTTCGACGCCTGCCGCCGACAGCAGATGCACGCAAGCCGGGGCGATGACAGAGGCATCGCGGGCGATGCTCGCATCTTCTTCGACGAAGACCTTCGCGCGCAGCGGGGTACGCATCGGCCCGGGCGCGATTCCGCAGACGCGGACGCTCGAATTGGCGAGTTCCGCGTGGAGTGTCTGCATCAACGTGTTCAAGGCGGACTGGGCGATGCCGTAGCCACCCCAGTACGGCAGACCGCGACCCGCGTCTTCGTCGATGGCGAAGACCACCGCGCTGTCTTCGGCACGGCGCAGCAGCGGCAGGCAGGCCTGGGTCAGCCACCAGCGCGCGGTCACGTTGACGTGAAGCGCGCGGGCGAATGCGGCCGGGTCGGTGTTGTCCAGCGGCGTCAGCCCGCGGAATTCGGCCGCACAGTGCAGCACGCCATCGAGGCGACCGAGGCCGGATCCGATCCGCTCGGCCATCTCGGCGTAGTCGTCTGGCGTCGCGCCTTCCAGATCGAGCGGATACAGCAGCGCCTCGCCGCCCGCGCGCAAGATGGCGTCGTACACGCGATTGAGCTTGGGCACTTTGCGCCCCAGCAGAACGACGGTCGCGCCGGCATCGGCGCAGGCGAGCGCCGATGCTTGGCCCAGCGCGCCGTGCGCGCCGGCCACCAGTACGACGCGTCCTTCCAACGACCGCGCGCCGGCCATCGCCGACGGCATACTCTGCGGCGAAGAACTTGCCGGCATCAGGCCTTCTGCGCCTCGGCGATCATCCGGGCCAGTTCGCCCGATTCGAAGAGTTCGAGGGCGATGTCGCAACCGCCGATCAGTTCGCCGTTGATGAACAACTGCGGGAAGGTCGGCCAATTGGAGAAACGCGGCAGGTTCGCGCGTACTTCCGGGTCTTCGAGCACGTTGACGGTGTGATAGTTGCTCGCGCCCGCGGCCTTCAACGCCTGGGAGGTGCGGCTGGAGAACCCGCACATCGGGAACTGCGGGGTACCTTTCATGAACAACACGATCGGATGGGTTTCGATCTCGGACTGGATACGCTCCAACACCGGCATGGGACTCTCCTGCGGATTGCAGCCGGCGGCGCGTTGGCCGCGGCTTGGGTGGGGTTAGGCTGGGTGGGGTTAGAATCGCGCATTGTAATCCTTCGCGCGCGGCCGGGCCTGCCCCGACGCCCGCCTCACCTTTACCCCCCTAAGGAGCCCGCCCATGGCCATCGAGCTGCCAGCCCTGCCCTACGACCGTACCGCTCTGGAACCGCACATTTCGGCGGAAACCATCGATTTCCATTATTCCAAGCATCATCAGACCTACGTCACCAACCTCAACAACCTGATCGCGGGCACCGAGTTCGCCGATCTGTCGCTGGAGGAGATCATCCGCAAGTCGCAGGGCGGCATGTTCAATAACGCCGCGCAGGTGTGGAACCACACGTTCTATTGGAATTGCCTCAAGCCCAATGGTGGCGGCGAACCCACCGGCAAGCTGGCCGACGCCATCAACGCCGCGTTCGGCAGCTTCGACAAGTTCAAGGAAGAGTTCACCAAAACCTCGGTCACCACCTTCGGTTCGGGTTGGGGCTGGCTGGTGCAGCGTCCGGACGGTTCGCTCGCGCTGGTGAGCACCTCCAACGCCGCCACCCCGTTGACCGGCGACGACACCGCGCTGCTGACCTGCGACGTGTGGGAACACGCCTACTACATCGACTACCGCAACCTGCGGCCGAAGTATCTGGAAGCGTTCTGGAACCTTGTGAACTGGGACTTCGTCGCTTCGAACATGAAGTGACCGTGGCCGATAGTCGACACAAAAAAGGCCGGGGAAACTCGGCCTTTTTCATGCGCGCTCCTTATATGCGTGCTCCTTCATGCGCACTCCTTCATCCGGGCGTCATCAACCCGCCCGCGCGATGAACGCTTCCCGCCGCAGGTCAACGGCATCGCCCTCCCGCGCATTACCGGGTGGTCTTCCATGCAACGGAGCCACCGATGACACTGTCCAAATCCGCACTTTCCAAGTCGACGCTGTCGGCGTTCGCCCTGGGCCTCGCGCTCATCTCCAGCAGCGCCATCGCCGCGCATCCTCGCGATCGCGACCACAATCCGCCGGGTCGCGCAGGCGGACCGGGCACGAACTGGGAAAATCCGCCCGGCTGGCGCGGCGGCCCCGGCGCCTCGCCGGACTATCGCTATTACCGTCATCGCAATGCGCGCCATAAATTCACCGTCGTCGACGGCGGTTACTACTTCAACGCGAACTACGGCTACTGGCACCCGCGCTACGGTTTCTGGAACCAGGCGAAGCGCTGCTGGTATGACAACGACAACAACCCGCCCGGTCGCGCGGGCGGACGCGGCACCAACTGGGAAAATCCGCCGGGCCGGAAAGGCGGTCCGGGCGCGTCGCCGGATCGCTACGGGCGCTGTCGCTGAAGCGCGCCGCCGCATGAAGCGGAACGGCCGGGGAAACCCGGCCGTTTTGTGTGAACGTCAGCTCGATTCGGAATGAAGAAGCACAAGGTTTTCCTGCCGCTCTTCAATTCGCCGAATCTTGTCCAGCAGGGTCCGGACCGTAGGCCCACGACATGCGGTCCGGTATCCGCTGCCACGAGGCACCGCCGTCGAGACTGTATTTCGACAAAGACATCCCCACGTTGCCGAACACCTGGAGGCTATGCAGCAGCATCACCGAACCATCGGCGGAATACGCTGGCGCCCACCACGCGAGATTGATGTCGGGCTCGTTGCTCAGCGCCCAGGTCTTGCCGCCGTCCGTGGTCGTCGCCACACCCGTTTTCTTCGCCGAGAAGATCGCACCCTGATAACTGAATCCACGCTGGTCGTCGAAGAACTCGGGCAACATCATGAAACGGCTGATGTCGGAAGCCTGCCAGGTCCTGCCGAAATCCCGGCTCACATAGGGACTGAAGGCGATCGTCTTCGCGCACGTACACCAGAGCGTGCCGTCGGGATTCATCTTGAAATTCCCGATGCTGCCCGGCGGATCCAGCACCTCGCTCTTGCCGGTCCCGAGGTCGAGCATCGCGAACTTGCGGCTGGGCAACGTCAACACCATGCGGTCGCGATGCCGGAACAATTGCGGCATCACCCCGGGCAGGCCGGTCCAGAACGCGAACTTGCGTTCGAATTCCGCGAACGTGGTGAATTCCCCGGTGTCGGCGCGGCCACGGAACACCACGACCCGGCCCTCGGTACTCACGGTGAACGCGATGCCGTTGTCGTCATCGATGCTGGTCAGATTGGACACGACACCGAACGGCAGCCCACCGCCACGATCCGTCCATGTCCGGCCGCCATCCGCAGAGCTGCGCAACACGCCCGCTTCGCCGCCGGCAAGCAGAATCCCGCCAGGCGTCTCCAGCACCGATATCAGGAACAAGGAACTGCCCGCATCCAGCATTTCGATCGTTGCGCCTGGGCGCCAGCGCTTCACGACGCCGTTCTGGGCGCCGAAATAAAAACCGTCCCGGCCGTAGCGCCCGCTGAGGACCATGCCCTGCGAGTCGGCGCGGATCGCCGCTCGTCCGCGTTCGTCTTGCCCGGGTTCGCGCGACTCGGCCCATCCGGCGCGCAGCGGCATCGCAGCGAGCGCCGACTGCACCTCGGGGAATGTGCGCTGGCCCAGCGACATGTCCGGCGTTTCATCCCAACCCCATGTCACCGAGCGCGGTTTCGTTCTGTCCAATGGATAGGTGACGATCGATACCTGGATGACGCCGAGATAGGACACCTCCCCGGCGCGCACCTCGAAATCCGGCATTGTCGAAGACGGCGGCATCTCCGGCTGCGTGCAGACCCAGCACCCGATACTCGGCTGGAAGTCGTACAGCCGGTAGCGCCCCGCAGGCAACGCCCCCAGGTAATGGATCGACGAGAGGGTTCCGGTCGCGTCGGGCCAGACCACGAATTTCTTCGCGTCGCCGTCGATGCGCTGCACCTGTACCGGCGGCGTCAGATAGCCTACGGAAGTCGCGGCCGGAAAATTCTGGGCGACGTGGAACAACACGACGCCTTCGCCCTCCTTCATCCGCAGCGGCTTGGATTTCGGCGGTGGTGGCGCCGATATCGCCGACATCGACAGCGAGGACAGCAGCAATACCAGCAGAGCAACGAAAATCGATCGATAGCGGGTCACTTCCGGCTCCTGTCGAGTACCGCCACGACCGGCGCCACCTGCGCCTCACGCTGCAGCGCGGCACCGACGCGCTGCAGCGCTTCCGCAAGTTCGCCCATCGAATCCGCACGCAATGTCGCATGCCCGACCTTGCGCCCGGCGCGCGATTCCTTGCCGTAGTCGTGCCAGTGCCCACCGGGTTCGCGCAACACGGCATGCGCATCGGGCATCGCGCCCACCCAGTTGAGCATGCAGGCGTGGCCGAGCATGCGGGTGTCGCCCAGCGGCAGGCCGAGCACAGCGCGCAGATGATTCTGGAACTGCGAGGTTTCGCTGCCTTCGATGGTCCAGTGGCCGGAATTGTGGACGCGCGGGGCGAGTTCGTTCGCCAGCAGCACGCCGTCGCGGCAGAACAGTTCCAGCGCGAACACGCCGACATAATCCAGCGATTCGGCCAGCGCACGCGCATGCGCGACCGCGGACTGCGCCAGCGCATCGTCCACGCGCGCGGGCGCGAGGCTGGCGGACAGCACGCCGTCGACGTGCCAGTTCTCGGTCAACGGCCAGGCGCGGAATTCGCCGTCGCGGCCGCGCACCGCGACCACGCTGAGTTCGCGCTCGAACGGTACGAAGGCTTCGAGGATCAGACCGACGCTCGCGGCCTGCGCGCCGAGCGCATCCCACGCGGCGTCGACATCGGCCGACGATCTGATCCGGAACTGTCCCTTGCCGTCGTAACCGAGGCGGCGGGTCTTGAGGATGCAGGGCATGCCGATCGAGGCGATGGCCGCATCGAGCGCGGCGCGATCCGGCACGTCGGCGAACGCCGGTACCGGGATGCCGAGTTGGCGAAACAGGTTTTTTTCGGCCAGCCTGTCCTGCGCGATCGACAATGCGCGCGGGTTCGGGAACACCGGCACGCGCTCGCTCAACCACTGCGCCGATTCGGCCGGCACGTTCTCGAAATCGAAAGTGGCGACATCGATTTGCGATGCGAATTCGGCCAGCGCGACCTTGTCTCGGTAATCGCCGACGATCAGCGGCGCGAACTGCCCGGCGCAGGCGTCGGCGACGGTGTCGAGGACGCGGAAGCGCAGGCCGAGCGGCGCACCGGACAGCGCGAGCATCCGCGCCAGTTGGCCGCCGCCGAGAATGCCGACGGTGGTCATGCGCGGCCTGCTTCGAGCGGCATGATTTCGAGAGGCATGATTTCAAGCGACATGATCATGTGCGCGGGCTCATGCACGCGGGTCGTCGTGATCGACGACGTCCTGCGTCTGCTTCGACCGGAACGCATCGAGCGCGGCGCCGATCTGCGGATGGTCGGCGGCGAGCATCGCCGCCGCGAACAGGCCGGCGTTGGCGGCACCGGCATTGCCGATCGCGAAAGTAGCGACGGGAATGCCGGCCGGCATCTGCACGATCGACAGCAGCGAATCCATGCCGTTCAGCGCCTTGCTCTGGACCGGCACGCCCAGCACCGGCACCGCGGTCGTCGCGGCCAGCATGCCCGGCAGATGCGCCGCGCCGCCGGCGCCGGCGATGATCGCGCGCAGACCGCGCGATCGTGCGGTGGCGGCGTAGTCGAACAGCACGTCCGGCGTGCGATGCGCGGAGACCACGCGGACCTCGTGCGGCACACCCAGCGCTTCGAGCCTGGCGACGGCATGCTGCATCGTCTCCCAGTCGGAACGCGAGCCCATCACCACGCCGACCAGCGGCTGGTTGTCGCTGGGCTGGTTGTCGCTGGGCTGGTTGTCGCCAGGCTGCTTGTCGTTGTCTTCGTTCGCGTCTGCCATGGCCATCCCGCGGCGTCACGCCTGCTGCAAAACGGTATTCTAGCGGCTCTTCACCCCCGGCTTCATCGAATGGACCGCAAGTTGCTCGATCTCCTCGTCTGCCCCGCCACGCGCCAGCCGCTGGCGCTGCTCGACAAGCCCGGCCTGGAGGCGCTGAACCGCGCCATCGCCGCGGGCGGCGTGCAGCGCATCGACGATACGCCGCAGACCGACCCTGTGCGCGAGGCGCTGATCACCCGCGACCGCAAGACCATTTATCGCGTGGACGACGGCATTCCGGTGCTGCTGATCGAGGAAGGGATCGCGGCGACGGCGGTGGAAGGCCTGTGACCGTGCGGGCGATGCCGCCGCCGGCCGAAACCATCGCCGCGAACGTGATTGCGGCCTTGGCAGAAGACATCGGCAGCGGCGACGTGACCGCCGCGCTGTTGCCAAACGTCCCGGACATCGCTTATCTGCTTTGCAAGGAAGACGCGGTGATCTGCGGGCGGCCGTGGTTCGATGCCTGCCATCGCGCGCTCGATCCCGACGTCCGCATCGACTGGCGCATCGCCGAAGGCGACCGCGTCGCCAAGGGCACGGTCGTCGCCACGCTCGCCGGGCGCAGCCGCGCGCTGGTCAGCGCCGAACGCGCTTCGCTGAATTTCCTGCAGACGCTCAGCGGCACCGCCACGGCGACCGCGAACCATGTCGACGCCGTGCGCGGCACCGGCGCGAAGATTCTCGACACCCGCAAGACCATTCCCGGGCTGCGTCTGGCGCAGAAATATGCGGTATTGGTGGGCGGCGGCAGCAACCATCGCATCGGTCTGTACGACACGGTGATGCTGAAGGAAAACCACATCCGCGCCGCGGGTTCGCTCGCTGGCGCGATCCACGCCGCGCGCGCGATGCATCCGACGCTGCCGCTCATCGTCGAGGTGGAAACGCTTGCGCAACTGGAAGAAGCGCTGCGCGAGGGCTGCACGCGGATCCTGATCGACGACTTCGACGCCGCGACGCGACGCGAGGCCGTGCGGATCGCGAAATCGGCCCCTTTCGATGGCCGCATTCCGCTTGAAGTGTCGGGCGGCGTGGACATGACCACGCTGCGCGGCATCGCCGAGGACGGGGTCGACTGCATTTCGATCGGCGGCCTGACCAAACATGTCCGCGCGATCGATCTGTCGCTGAAGCTGGGGCCGCCGCCGGGCCGTTAAAGCACGGCCTTCATACGAGCGGAATGAGCAAGCCCGGTCGATTCGACAACCCAGCTTTCGTGGTCATCAATCCATCCGATTCGATGCTGCGGATGTCAGGTTTCAAATCTGACCGGCTGCCCAGATGCGTGCTTGTGGCGAACCACGATGGTTCCTGCGATCTTGTCGTGCCAACCCTGCTTTCTGGGATCGAAAGCGACCCAGAAAATACCCAGCCCCAGCGGAAGCATGGAAATGAAGTAGGCAACATACCGCCCCATTGCCTGGCCAACTGAAATCGTACCGCCGGTTTTAGCGTCCACAATGCGCGCAGAGACCACCATCTTGCCTGGCGTCGCCTGCCTCCATACCCAGAAAAGCACAGTCACGACGAACGGCAATACCCAGGAAATCAGGAAATCCGTTGGCCCTGCGATGAATCCGGGTTTTTCAGAAGTGAAATATTCCCAACCGTAAATCGAAACCAACGGCGGAAAAGTAATCACCACGACCAACAGCGCGTCGACAATCGCAGCGCCAACCCGCGACCAGAAACCTACATATTCGAGATTGCTCGCTTCCATTCCCCCTCCTCATCCTGTGGATGTTCCTGAAACGCTTATCCGCATCACCGAAGCGCGAACACCAGTACAGCGATCACCCCGAGGGCGACGACCAGCCACACCCAACGCGGCACACCGGCAGGGGCCGAAGGGATCGCGTGAGCGCCTTCCTGGCCCAGTTCCAGCAACTGGAAACGCAGGGTGTCGAAGCCGATCTCATCGCCGGCCTGGGCTACCGCGCGCTGCACGCGCTTGCCGTTGTGAAAGCTGCCATTGGTGGACCCCAGATCCTCGATCACCACACCTTCGTTGGTGGGAATGAGCTTGGCGTGCTTGCGCGAAAGATTGGTGTCGTCCAACCGCAGCTGGCAGTCCGGCGCGCGACCGACGACGGTCGCGCCGGTCAAGGGATAGCTGCGACCGAGCATCCGCCCCGTCAGCGCACGCAGCATGTACTTAGGCAACGCGGCGCGTACGGTGGTGGCGTTGACATCGTCGATCACGGGCGGCGGCGCGCTTTCCCCCGGGCGAACCGTTTCGATCACGACCAACGTAGCCTCGACCGTATCGAAGGCGATCTGATCGCCGGGCCGCAGGGACAGCAAGCCGTCGACCAGCCGCTGGTTGACGCTGACCGCCGCACCGCGCGCGATCTTCAACATCACGCCCTGCGCGTTGACCTGCAGCTCGCAGTGCTGGGGAAGCACACCCTCGCCGCGCAGCACGATATCGGCATCGGGCGCAGAACCGATGCGCTTGACCCCCGGCTCAAGGAGGATCTGCATGTGATCGGCGGCGAATACGAGCTTCATCATTGAGGTTGCGCTCCAGGCGACATTCGGGGATTGCATCCGGGGCACGCAGGCCGCAGATTAAACAGATGCCGACTTTACTGATCTTGATGATTTTGGGTGGGATGGTGTTCGCATTCTGGAGTGCGTCGCGCGCCGCGGCCGAACGGGCGATCCAGCTCGGCGGCGAGGCTTGCCACACTGCGGGCGTGCAGCTGATCGACCATACCGTACACGCGACCGGCCTGCGCCTGCATCGCGGCGAGGACGGTCGACTGGGTTTCGAGCGCAGTTTCCGCTTCGAATACTCCGAGGACGGCACCGATCGCCACATCGCGCGGCTGGTGCTGCGCGGCAACCGTCTGGTGTCTTTCAGCGGCCCGGTCGCTTCTGCCGCCAAGGTGATGCTGGATTGATCGCATGGTTCCCCCCGGACCAGGCTGAGTGCAGGCAAGGCAGCCTGCAGCTTCGATAGGACTATTTGACGACTCTGAGATGCCCGCCGCGTTTCGACGGCGGGGCGCGATTGCCGCCGTTGCCGCCACTGTCGCCGCCATCATCGCCGCCATCGGCGTCCCCGTCGAGATCTTCCTCGACCTCAGCCTCGTCCGCAGCGGCCAATGCGCCGACGGCTTCGTCGGGCAAGGCCATGCCCTGACTGGTTTCGCGGGCGTAGATCAGCAACACCGCGCCGATCGGAACCCGCACCTGGTGGCTGACGCCGCCGAAACGGGCGGTGAAGGAAATCTCTTCGTTGCCCATCTCCAGCGCGGCCACGGCGCGGGCGGCGACGTTCAGCACGACCTTGCCGTCGTTCACCGCGAACGCCGGCACCCGCACCCCGGGACGCGAAGCGTCGACCAGCAGATGCGGCGTCATGCCGTTGTCGGCGATCCACTCGTACATCGCCCGCAACAGGTACGGGCGACGGCTGGTCATGCCCTGGACGGGACCATCGGTCATGGCCGGAGTGTACTCCCGGCAAAATCGGGCGGGAACATCGGACGGACCGTCAGGCAGGCAGGTCGCGCAGGCTCTTTTCCTGCTGCGTGAGGCTGCGGATGAAACCGGGATTGCGGAAGATGCGGTTGCCGTAGTCCTCGATCACCTTGCCGTCGCTGGGCAGCGGCACGCCCAGCGCATGCAGGCGCCAGACGATCGGCGCCATCGCGCAGTCGGCGAGGCTCATTTCGTTGTTCAGGAAGAACTTGCTGGCCTTGAACAGCGGCACCGCGGCGGTCAACAACTCCCGCAGACGCTTGCGCCCGGCCTCCGCCTGCTGCTTGGTGCCGAACTGCACGGCCTGCACCTGCGGCACCCAGTCGTGTTCGATGCGCAGCATCGCCAAGCGCAAACGCGCGCGCGACAGCGGATCGATCGGCATCAGCGGCGGATGCGGATAACGCTCGTCCAGGTATTCGCTGACCACCGACGCCGCATACAGCACCAGGTCGCGCTCGACTAGCGTCGGCACCGAGTGATAGGGATTCAGGTCGATCAGATCCTCGGGCGGATTCTGGGGATCCACCGGCACCAGATCGTAGGTCACGCCTTTCGCCGCCAGTACCAGGCGGGCGCGATGGCAGAGGACATCGTCGACGGAAGAAAACAGGGTGAGAGTATTACGCATACGCAGACTCGCCATCCATCCTCAAGAACAAGCACGACCGGACAAGCCGGCCGCCTTGCAGGTGATCGTCGCGCGAAGGAATCGCTCCGTCATCAATGCACGTCGCGCCAGTATTCCTTCTTCAGCAGCCAGGCCATCAGGGTGAAGAACGTCAGGAACAGGATCACCCAGACGCCGGTCTGCTGGCGCTTCATCGCACCGGGCTCGCCGACATATTCGAGGAATGCGGTGATGTCGCGCGCGGTGCGGTCGAACTCTTCCGCGCTCTGCGTGCCAGCACGCCCGATCTCCAGGCTCTCGACCGGCGCATCGCCCGTCGTCGCATGCTTGTCGCCGTAGACCGCATGCTGCAGACCCTGCATCTCCCACAGCGGATTCGGCATCGATGCGTTCGGGAACAACTTGTTGTTCCAGCCCAACGGCCGCGTTTCGTCGAGGTAGAAGGATTTCAGATAAGTGAAGATCCAGTCGCTGCCGCGAACGCGCGAGATCACGCTGAGATCCGGCGGCGCCTTGCCGAACCACTTTTCCGCGTGCGCGGCCGGCATCGAGCTGATCACATGCTCGCCGAACTTGGCGCCGGTGAAGTTCAGGTTGGTCATCACCTGTTCTTCGCTGAGGCCCAGATCTTCGGCGATGCGCGAATAGCGCATGTATTTCAGCGAATGACAGCCGACGCAGTTGTTCATGTACAACTGGGCGCCGCGCTGCAAGGATGCCGTATCTTCCAGGTCGGTGCCGGCCTGCAGCACGTCGCCGCCGGTCGCCGCGAGCGCGGAAGCCGATATCGACAGGCCGACGATCAACGCCGCCAGCCGCTTCAGGCGCGAAAACTTCATCGTCGATGGCTTAGTCATGCATCGTCACCCGATCCGGAACCGGCTTGGTCTTGTCGATCTTCGTCCACACCGGCATGGTGAGGAAGAACAGGAAGTAGTACGTGGTCAGAACGCGGCCGACCCAGGTCTCGACCGGATCCGTACCCGGGCCCGCACCGATCTTGCCCAGCCACACGAAGCTCACCGCGAACAGCAGCAGCATCGTCCACGACAGTTTGCCGCGATAACGATAGGACTTGACCCTGGCGCGATCGAGCCACGGCAGCAGGAACAGCACACCGATCGCCGCGAACATCACGATCACGCCGCTCAGCTTGTGCGGCACCACGCGCAACATCGCGTAATACGGCGTGTAGTACCACACCGGCTTGATATGCGCGGGCGTCACCAGACGGTTGGCCTCGGAGAAGTTGTCGTGCTCCAGGAACCAGCCGCCGAACGCCGGGGCGAAGAACAGGATGAAGGCCGCAAGAATCAGGAAGCAGCCGACGAAGAACGTGTCCTTCACCGTGTAATACGGGTGGAACGGCACGCCATCGACGGGCGCAGTGGCCGACCAGCGGTTGCCCTTGGGCCCCTTCTTGATGTCGACGCCCTCGGGATTGTTGGAACCGACTTCGTGCAGCGCGCCCAGATGCAGCACCACCAGCAGCAGCAGCACCAGCGGCAGCGCGATGACGTGCAGCGCGAAGAACCGGTTCAGGGTGGCGTCGCCGGGCAGATAGTCGCCCATGATCCATTCGGTCAGCGCATTGCCGATGTAGGGAATCGCGCCGAACAGCGAGATGATCACCTTCGCGCCCCAGAACGACATCTGGCCCCATGGCAGCACGTAGCCCATGAAGGCTTCGGCCATCAGCACGAGGTAGATCAGCATGCCCAGGATCCAGACCAGTTCGCGGGGCTTCTGGTAAGAGCCGTACATCATGCCGCGGAACATGTGCAGGTACACGACGACAAAGAACAGCGAGGCGCCGGTGCTGTGCATGTAGCGGATGATGTCGCCGCCGGCGACGTCGCGCATGATGTACTCGACCGAAGCGAAGGCTTCCGCCGCGCTCGGCTTGTAGTGCATCGTCAGGAAGATGCCGGTGACGATCTGGTTGACCAGCACCACGGTGGCGAGGATGCCGAAGATGTACCAGATGTTGAAATTCTTCGGCGCGTAGTACTCGGTCATGTGCTTGCGATAGAACGGCATCAGACCGGGCGCACGGTCGTTGACCCAGCCCATCACGTTGTCGGCGGTGCGCATCAGGATGTTCGCCATGGCTTATGCGCTCCCTTCCGGATCGACACCGATGATGATGGTGTTGTCGTCGGCGAAATAATGCGGCGGCACCGGAAGGTTGGTCGGCGCGGGCACGCCCTGGTAGACGCGGCCGGCCATGTCGAACTTGGACTTGTGGCATGGGCAGAAGTAACCGCCCTTCCAGTCGGCATCGAACGGCTCGGGCCGGATCTCGGCCTTCATCTCGGGCGAGCAGCCCAGATGGGTGCACAGCCCGACCAGTACCGAGATTTCCGGCTTGATCGAGCGGAACTCGCCCTTGACGTAGGACGGCTGCTGGTCGAGGTTCTCGGATTTGGGATCCTGCAGATTGCCGTCCAGCTTCGGCAGTGCCGCGAGCACCGCCTTGGAGCGCTTGACGATCCAGATCGGCTGACCACGCCATTCGAACACCAGACGCTGGCCTTCGACCAGACCGCTGATGTCGGCAGTGACCGGAGCACCGGCCAGTTTGGCGCGGGCGCTGGGCATCCAGGACTTGATGAACGGGACCGATGCGCCGGCAACGCCGACGGCACCCACCACGGCGGTGGACACGGTCAGGAAGCGGCGACGACCCGCGTCAACCGGTTGCGCGCCGTCACCCTGGGGGTGATCCGACCCGCTTTCGACTTTTGTTGCCATCCGGCACTCCGCAAAACGTAGGCTACATTTGGACTGTCGGCCTGCTTCAGCAACGAAGCGGGCCGGCAAAGACGGCGAAGTGTAACGGAACGCTGAATCGGCCGACAATCTTTACCTTCCCCGCGACCGCAGGGCGACGGCGGCGGCAATGCCCTGAAAGGTCGGAACAGGTCTTGAAACGCGACTTTCGGGGCGGCCTGAAGCACGACCCGAAGGGTTTTGCGCGGCCTTGGGCGGAAGCGCCGGAGACGTCAGCCCTGGCCGGGGAGCAGGCCGCGATAGCGTTCGGCAAGAACCCGGACCCGTTCGACGTAGCGCCGGGTTTCGCTGTAGGGCGGCACGCCCTTGTACCTGTCGACGGCGCCTTCCCCGGCGTTGTAGCCGGCGGCGGCGAGCGTCAGATCGCCGTTGTAGCGTTTCAACAGCCAGGCGAGGTACTGCACTCCGCCGCCGATGTTCTGCACCGGGTCGTAGGAATTGCTCACCCCGAACCGGCGTGCGGTGGGCGGCATCAGTTGCATCAGCCCCTGCGCCCCGACCCGCGACCGCGCGTTCGGGTTGAAGGACGATTCGGCGTGGATGATCGCGCGGACGATGGCCTCGTCCACGCCGTGCTGCGCGGCGGCGGCGCGGATTTCGGCCGCGTAGGACACCATGTTGAGGCGCAGCGTGCCGAAATTCACGCCCGGCAACGGCGCGCAGGCATAGCAGGTCTCGACGAAGCTGTAGCGGATCGAACGCACTGCGGTCGCCCCCGCCACACCCTTGGGTTGCTTGCTGGTGTAGTGGCGCACGCCATCCTTGATATAGGAATAAACCTGCCCCTCGACGCGACGGGTGGCGCCCTGGCGTGGCGCGACCGGCACGGACGTCGGCGGCGCTGCGGCGGCGATGCCCGGTGAGGGCGCCGGGGCGGCTGCAGCCGCCATCGATGCCATGGT
The DNA here is from genome assembly GCA_040386495.1 of Pseudomonadota bacterium. Taxonomy (GTDB): domain Bacteria; phylum Pseudomonadota; class Gammaproteobacteria; order Xanthomonadales; family Xanthomonadaceae; genus Lysobacter_I. Next base: position 41,968 of record JAZKFJ010000025.1, on the reverse strand, counting down.
CGCGGGTGCGCCGGTCGTGAATTCGCTGGTGGAGCGGGTGGTGGTGGTGGTCGACGGGGCGCTGCGCACGGCTGCGGCCGAAGGCGTGTAGCTGCTGACCACGCTGCACTTCGCGCCCTTCACCCGTTTGCTGGCGTAGGTGCGACTGCCGTCCGGGCTTTCGCAGCGATAGACCGTGCCGGCGTGCGCCGGCCACGCCAGCGTTATCGCCAGCAGCAGTCCCCACCCCGCAATGGCCTTGCCCCCGATCATGCGCGGGAGTGTCTCCGGATTCGAAAGGTTTGCCAAGTGTTTGATTGTCAAACGGCTACCGCCATCACTGAAGGACGCCATGGGCGGCACGCCGCCGCTCCGGCTTACACTAGCGCCTCTCCCCGCCCTCTTCCGGCCCGGACTCACCGCCGCGCCCCGGATACGATCATGACCGACACCCTCGCTCCCCAAGCCGACGCCCTGACCGTCGCTGCTTCGCATCATCCGTCCGCGCCTCCCGCATCGGCTCCCAAAAAGCTCTTCATCGAAACCCACGGTTGCCAGATGAACGAGTACGACTCGGCCAAGATGGCGGAAGTTCTGGGCGCCGAGGAAGGCATGGTGATGACGGACAACGCCGACGAAGCCGACGTGATCCTGATCAATACCTGCTCAATCCGCGAAAAAGCGCAGGAGAAGGTGTTCAGCCAGCTCGGCCGCTGGCGCAAGCTCAAGGGCGGCGACCGGCCGGTGGTGATCGGCGTCGGCGGGTGCGTGGCCAGCCAGGAAGGCGCCGCCATCCTCAAACGCGCGCCCTACGTCGACCTGGTGTTCGGTCCGCAAACCCTGCATCGCCTGCCCGACCTGCTCCGCGCCAAGCGCGAGACCGGGCAGCCGCAGGTCGACATCAGCTTTCCGGAGATCGAGAAGTTCGACCGCCTGCCCGAGCCCCGCGCCGACGGCCCCACGGCCTTCGTCTCGATCATGGAAGGCTGCTCGAAGTACTGCAGTTTCTGCGTGGTGCCCTACACCCGCGGCGAAGAAGTCAGCCGCCCGTTCGAGGACGTGCTGGTGGAAGTCGCCCAGCTCGCCGCCCAGGGCGTACGCGAGGTCAATCTGCTGGGCCAGAACGTCAACGCCTACCGCGGCCCGTACGGTGACAGTGAAATTGCCGACCTTGGGCTGCTGATCCGCACCATCGCCGAGATCGACGGCCTCGAACGCATCCGCTTCACCACCTCGCATCCGCTGGAATTCAACGATTCGCTGATCGAGGCGTACCGCGATGTGCCCCAACTCGCCAACTATCTGCATCTGCCCGTGCAGTCCGGCAGCGACCGCGTGCTCTCGGCGATGAAACGCGGCTACACCGCGCTGGAATTCAAGCAGAAGATCCGCAAGCTGCGCGCAGTGCGCCCGGACATCTCGATCAGTTCGGACTTCATCGTCGGCTTCCCAGGCGAGACCGACGCCGAATTCGAGAAAACCATGAAGCTGATCGAAGACATCGGCTTCGATCAGAGCTACTCCTTCATCTACTCGCGCCGCCCGGGCACGCCCGCCGCCGATATCGAAGACACGGTGAGCGGCGAAGAGAAACACGCCCGCCTCGCCCGCCTGCAGGCCGCGATCAACGACAACGCGCGCAGGATCAGCGCCGCGATGATCGGCAGCACACAGACGGTGCTGGTCGAAGGCCCGTCGAAGAAAGACCCGAACGAACTCACCGGGCGCAGCGAGAACATGCGCTTCGTGAACTTCCCGGCGCCGGCCGGCGCGAAACTCATCGGCCGGTTCGTCGATGTGCTCATCACCGATGCGATGAGCAATTCGCTGCGCGGGCGGTTGGTGGGCCCAGCGGAGGCCTGAGCCATGACGATCTCGCTTTCCGAAAGCCGCTTCGTCAGCCGCGCGATGATCGGTTTCTGGTTCGCCGGGCTATCGATCCTCGGCTACGTGCGCTTCTTCATGCGCGCATTCCGCGATGACGCCTTCAACCCCGATCTGTCCGCCTGGCTGTGGCTGGGAGGCGCCATCGCACTCAGCCTCGCGGGCCTGTACATCATCGTCCGCGAAGCGCGGCGGAAGCCTTCTTCGCGGCATTGATATGCCGCGGATGCCTGTGAAGCAGGACTTCACACAGCCGCCATGCTCCACCCTCCACTGCCGCCGAGACTGCGCCGGTCTTCCCAGCCGGAGTCCCCATGGCCGCAGTTCCCGAACGCGATTACGACCTGATGATCGTCGGCGCCAGTTTCGCCGGCGCGGCCTGCGCCATCGCCGCGGCGCAGTACGGTTTGCGCGTGTGCGTGCTGGAGCGCAAGCGCGACCCGGGGCTGAAGCTCCATACCACCGGCATCATCGTGAAGGAAGCCGCCGAGCGCACCTGGTTGAACCGGGTGCCCGCGCATCTGGTGCGCAAGGTCGATCGCGTGCGCCTGTACGCACCGAACCTGCGCAACGTCGCGCTGCAGGTGCCGGACTACTACTTCCTGACCACCGACACCCCGAACCTGATGCGCTGGCTGGCCGACGAGATGCGCGACCAGGGCGTCGATCTGCGCCTGGCGCAGCCGTTCACGCAGGCGTCGCGCGAGACCTCGACGCAGCGCGGCCGCTGGCATCTGCCGGGGATCGGCCGCACGCACTGGCTGGTCGGCGCCGACGGCGCGAAATCGCGGGTCGCGCAGCGTTTCGGCATGGGCGGCGTGCGCCACTTCCTGTACGGCATGGAATACGAATTCGCCGGGCTGGAACTGCGCGAACCGGATGCCCTGCACTGCTTCGTCAACAAGGCGCTGGCGCCCGGTTACATCGGCTGGGCGACGCAGAGTCCGACCGGCGTGCAGTTCGGCCTGGCGTTCCGGCATCGACCCTCGCGCACCGGCACACCGGACATCGACGCGATGCGCGCGCTGGTCGGCCACCGCATCGGCATCCCCGACGACCTCACCCCCAGCGCGATCCGCGCCGGCCTGATTCCCTGCGGCGGCCCCGTCGCGCCGCTGGCGCGGCCCGGCGTGATCCTCACCGGCGACGCCGCCGGCATCGTCTCGCCGGTAACCGCCGGCGGCATCCACTCGGCATGGCAGCACGGCTGGACGGTAGGCGAAGCTGTCGCCCGCCATCTGCGCGACGGCGGGCCGCCGCCGGAGGGCATCGCCGAACGCGCGGCGCCGCGCTATCGCATCAAGCGCGCGCTGCGCTGGGCCTTCGATCACGCGCAGATGGGCTCCGCGCCGATGCGCTGGGCGGCGGAGCGGGTGTATTTCCATCGCAGTTCCGGCGGAACCGCGTGAATGGACGCGATCGCGTCTTTCGAGCTTGTGTCACTGCTGAGGACAGCATTGCCGTTCGCGATCGTCATTTTGATATCGGCAAGGCCGTTTCCACGTCACCGCGGCATGCGCGCGATCCTTGCAGTGCTGATCGCATGGATCGCATCCGTCATTTACGTCGGAGCTGTCTACAACCCGGCAGGCATCGCAGCCGGGCATGCGTTGGGCTGGCAATTCCCGGAAAACCGCTACGACAACAACACCATCGCATCGACGATCCTCGGCGGCTGGATTGAGCCGACGCTCTGCGTAATTCTTCTGGCGGTTAGTCGGCGTATTTACACCCGAATCCAAAAGCATCGCGACTGAAGTCGCTCCTACGACAGCGGCTATGAAAGCGTGAATGCATCTCCATCCAGCATCGCCGGGAAACGCTCGCGATGCGCGGCGAGTTCCTTCGCCTGAAGGGTAACTGTGACGACGACATCCTCGTCGCCGCATTCGCTGACCGGATGGCCAAGGAAATCGATCACAGCGCTGTCGCCGGCGTAGTGCAGCTGATTGCCGTCGGTGCCGACGCGGTTGAGGCCGGCGACGTAGCACAGGTTCTCGATGGCGCGGGCTCGCAGCAGGGTTTTCCACGGATAGGCGCGCGGCGACGGCCAGTTGGCGACGTACAGCAGCAGATCGTAGTCGAGCTGGCCCGGCCGCTCCACGTCGTAGCGGTTGCGCGAGAACACCGGAAAACGCAGGTCGTAGCAGACCAGCGGGCAGATCCGCCAGTCGCGCCATTCGACGACCAGGCGGTCGCGGCCCGCGGCGTAGCGTTCGTGTTCGCGACCGAAGCGGAACAGATGGCGTTTGTCGTAGCTGCGCAGCTCGCCGTCGGGCGTGGCGAACAGCAGGCGATTGAACACATCGTCGCCGGCCCGCACTTGCACGCTGCCGCAAACCGCGGCGTCCAGCGCGCCCGCCTGTTCGCGCAGCCACGCGACCGTCGGGCCGTCCATGGTTTCGGCCTGGGCGATGGCGTCGTTGGAGAAACCGCTGGTGAAGGTTTCAGGCAGCAGGACCAGATCGGTCTGTCCGCGCAGGCCGCCGATCAGCTCGCCGTAATACTCGCGGTTGCCGGCCGGGTCGTGCCAGCGGGTGCTGCCTTGGACGAGGGTGATGCGCAGGTCGTTCATGGAAATCCGTCACTGTTGATCGAGAAGAATCCTGTAGAGCGGAGCGCAGCTCCGCTGGCACTACATCCCTGACGCCGCTTCAGGGCAAGAGCAGCGGAGCTGCGCTCCGCTCTACGGACGGCGCATTTCAGAGTTTCTGCAGCCGCTCGATCGCGGCGTCGAGGGTGGCGTCGTTCTTGGCGAAGCACAGCCGCGCCAGACGCTGGCCGACCGGCGGCGCATCGTAGAACGGCGACAGCGGAATCGCGGTAACGCCTTTCTCGATGGTGAGCCAACGGCAGAATTCCAGATCGTCGAGCCCGCTCACCGCGGAATAATCCACCAGCTGGAAATAACCGCCCGGCACCGGCAGCGGCGCCAGTTTCGTGGTCAGCAGTTGTTCGCGGAAACGGTCGCGCTTGACCTGGTAGAACACGCCAAGCTGCTCGTAGTGCTCGGGTTCGGCGTTGATCATCGCCGCGAACGCGTGCTGCGCCGGGTGGAAGGTGCAGAACACGTTGTACTGGTGCACTTTGCGGAATTCGGTGCTCAGCGCGGGCGGTGCGATGCAATAGCCGACCTTCCAGCCGGTGCAGTGATAGGTCTTGCCGAAACTGGAGATCACGAAGGCGCGCTCGCGCAGCTCCGGATATTGCAGCGCGGACTCGTGGCGGGCGCCGTCGAAGACGATGTGTTCGTAGACTTCGTCGGAAAGCAGCCAGATCCCGGTGTCCCGCAGGATCTCTGCAATCGTATTCATGTCGCCCTCGTTCAGCATCGCGCCGGACGGATTGTGCGGACTGTTGATCATCAGCATCCGCGTCTTCGGACCGATGGCGTCGCGCACGCGCTGCCAGTCGGGCGCGAAGGTCTGCGGGTCGAGCGGAATATGCACGGCGCGCGCGCCGGCCAGTTCGATCGCCGGTTCGTAGCAGTCGTAGCAGGGATCGAGGACGATCACTTCCTCGCCCGCGCGCACCACCGCGTGGATGGCGTTGAAGATCGCCTCGGTGGCGCCGCTGGTGACGGTGATCTCGCTGTCGACATCGGGCGACACGCCGTAAACGCGGGCGGTTTTGTCGGCGATCGCGCGGCGCAGCGCCGGGATGCCGGTCATCATCGAATACTGGTTGTGACCGGCGCGCATGGCCTTGTCGAGTTCATCGACCAGCCGCGTCGGCGCCGGGAAATCGGGAAAGCCTTGTCCGAGATTGATCGCGCCGTGCTCGGCGGCGAGCTGCGACATCACGGTGAAGATGGTGGTGCCCACCCTGGGCAGCTTGGTCTGCGGCATGTCGAGTCCGTTGATGGGGTTTGAGGCGGAGGATCCGTAGCGGAAATTTCGGAGCGGAAATCTGAAGCGGGAAACGCGTTGGCGCCGTCGCTAGCACATCGGCATCGACAGGCGCCAGAGTTTACGGGGCGGGGCGTCTGGGTTAAACCTTGTCGGATGCAATCGTCTCTTCTATGCGTCGGCGAGGTCCGAGTCGCCGAACTGGTTCGCGCTTATCTGGCCGCGGAGTATCGCTGGGAACAGGACGGCGAGTGGCTGAACCTGCGCATCGGCGACGATGCCCCCGCACTGCGGCAGCGTTATCCGGATGCCCGGCACTTCGGACTGCTGTCGGCGTGGGATCCGTATTCGATCCAGCGCCCGGAGCCGGTCAACCGCAGCGCGGACGATGCGCTGCATGCGGCCCTGCAGGCAAGCGGCTGCCGCTTCAGGCCTGCGTTCTCCTCGGCCGCGAACCGTTCGTGGCGCGAACCGAGCTGGCTGGTGGTGGACATGCCGGTCGATCGGTTCGATGCGCTGTCGCGCAGCCTTGGACAATTGGCCACGCTCTACTGGCCGGCGCACAGCGTGGTGCGGATGCGCGTGGATGCGCGACAACCGCTCGCCCATGAGGGTCATAATGCCGTCGACTGGATCAAAAACTGAACGGATGCTCGGCGTATCGCCGGGACTTCTCCGGGACTTTTCCGGAACAGAGCCGAAGCTCGGATATTGGCCCCTTACCATCACCGCCCCTCAACAGCCACGGTAACCGCATTGGCGAACGATTCGGCCACCACTGACGCGTCGGACGGTTTTTCCGAGTCCCATATCGCCGCGTTGCCCGCGGTGTTCATGGCCGCGGACTACAAGTGGGAACTGGATGGCCTGTGGTCGTCGATCCGCATCGGCGAGCCCGCTCCGGAACTCGACGCCGCTTTCCCCGACGCCCGGCGTTTCGGGATGACCGCAGCCGCCAACCCCGGGCAGGTCATGCGCGCGGATGCCGACAACCGCAGCAGCGACGAGGCGCTCCAGCAAACGCTGACCCGTCTGGGGCTGACGCATCGGCCCGCCTTCGTGGCTGCGCACAGCCGCATCTGGAAAGCCTACAACTGGCTGGTGATCGATCCGGACGAAGCGATCTTCGACGCGCTGACCCGGGATTTCGGCCAGATCGGCAGCCTGCTGTGGCTGCGCGGCCAGCCGGTGCGTTTGCGGATGCGGGCGCGGCGACCGGAATCGGTGGCCGAGCATGCCCATGTCGACTGGGTCGGCGATGACTCAGGCAGCGACAGTACGTGGGCAAAGCCGCCGGCCAGCCCGTAAAATCATCGCTTCCGGCTGGAACGCAGCCCGATCCGGACCCGACCCGCCTGCGATGATGCGTCTGCGATAACCTGCCTGCAATGACCGACCCCCACGTTTCAGCGCCGCCGCTGCTCGCAGCCTGCGGCCTTCGCTTCGCGCGTAACGACGAGCCGGTGTTCGGCCCGCTCGATTTCGCGGTCGATGCCGGCGAGGCCCTGCTGATCCGCGGCGACAACGGCGCCGGCAAGACCACCCTGCTGCGGGTGCTGGCCGGGTTGCTGCGGCCCGACGCCGGGCGAATCGAGATCGACGGCCACGGCACCGACGCTCCGGCACGGACCCGCGCCCTGGCCTATCTGGGCCACCTGCCGGCGCTGAAGGCCGATCTGGGCGCGCTGGAAAACCTCGAATTCCTCTGCGGCCTGCAGGGTCGCCGCCGCGGCCAGTCCTCCGATGCCGCGATGCGGATCGTCGGCCTGGACGGTTATCAGGACGCCCTCGCCCGCCAGCTCTCGGCCGGACAGAAGAAACGGCTGTCGCTGGCGCGGATCTGGCTGTCGCCCGCGCCGGTGTGGCTGCTGGACGAGCCCTACGCCAATCTCGACCTGGATGGCATCGATCTGGTGAATCGCATGGTCCAGGCCCATCTGCGCGAAGGCGGTGCCGCGCTGGTCACCACCCACGGCGCCTATGCCGCACCGCCGGTGCGCACCCGCGAACTGATGCTGGAGCGGCCGGCATGAGCGCGCCGCTGCCGCAGCATTCGCCACGCATGAACGTCGCCGGCAACGCGCCGTCGCTGTGGCAGGCCGCCCGCGCCCTGCTTGCCCGCGATCTGCGCCTGCTCTGGCGCCGCCGCGGCGACGCACTCCAGCCGGCCTTGTTCGCGCTCATCGTGGTGGTGCTGTTCGCGCTGGCGCTGGGCAACGACCCCGCGCTGCAGGCCCGTGTCGCCGCCGGCGTGCTGTGGGTCGCGGCGCTGCTGGCCGGGCTGCTGGCGCTGGACACCCTGTTCCGCGGCGACGCCGAGGACGGTTCGCTGGAGCAGTGGATGCTGGCGCCGGTGCCGCTGGCCTGGCTGGTCGCGGTGCGCACCTTCATGCATTGGGCCACCACCGCGTGGCCGCTGCTGCTGGCCACGCCTTTTCTGGCCGAACTCATGCACCTGCCGCGCGCGCAGTTGCCGGTGCTGATGACCGGGCTGGCGCTGGGCACGCCGCTGTTGAGCCTGATCGGCGCGGTGGTCGCGGCTTTGACCGTGGGCATGCGCCGCTCCGGTATCCTTGTCGGACTGCTCGCGCTGCCGCTGTACGTGCCGGTGCTGGTGTTCGGCGCCGGCAGCGTCGCCGCCAGCGCGCAGGGTCTGGATCCGGTCGGCGCGCTGCTGCTGTTGGCCGCAGGTCTGATCGTGGCGATGGTGCTGGCGCCGCTGACCGCGGCGGCGGCGATCCGGATCGCGGTCAATTGATGCTGCAGCGGTCGATTGATGATGCAGCCGTCGATTGATGCGTGCCGTCGATTGATACATATCAATGATGCCCCTTTGAAATCACGGACGATTGCCACACCTCGTTCCAAGCACTTCCGCCAACGCATCACCGAGCCCTGCTTCCACCCATGAATCCCGTCATCCGCTGGTTCCACCAACTCGGCTCGCCGCCGTATTTCGACCGCTTCGCCGCGCGTTGGGCGCCGTGGAGCTTCGGTCTGGGGCTGCTGGCGATGCTGTGGGCCGGGTGGCAGGGGTTGTTCGTGGTGCCGGCCGATTACCAACAGGGCGACAGCTTCCGGATTCTCTACATCCACGTGCCGTCGGCGTGGATGAGCATGTTCGTATTCGCGCTGATGGCGTTCTACGCGGCGATCGCGCTGATCTGGCGGATCAAGCTGTGCGAGATCCTGGCGATGGCCTGCGCACCCATCGGCGCCGCCTTCACCGTGATCACCCTCGCCACCGGGTCGATCTGGGGCAAGCCGATGTGGGGCACCTGGTGGGAATGGGATCCGCGGCTGACCAGCGAACTGGTGCTGCTGTTCCTTTACCTGGGCGTGATCGGTCTGTACCAGGCCATCGACGACCGCCGCAACGCCGCGCGCGCCGCCGGGCTGCTGGCGATCGTCGGCGTCGCGCTGTTGCCGGTGATCCGCTACTCGGTGGAGTGGTGGAACTCGCTGCATCAGGGCCAGACCATCCGCGTGTTCGGCGAATCGAGCATGGACCCGAGCATGCTGCCGCCGCTGATCGGCATGGTGATCGGCACCAAACTCTGGTTCATCGGTTCGCTGCTGCTGCGCGCGCGCGCCGACAATCTGGAACGCGAAGCCGGCAAGGACTGGGTGCGCCAGCGCGCCGGCATCGATATCGCCACGGAGCGTGCGCCATGAGCGACAGCGGCATGACCTACGCCGGCTACGTCGCCGCCGCCTACGCAGTCTTCGTCGTGGTGCTGCTGTGGGACGCGATCGCGCCGCTGCTGCGCATCCGGCGTACGCTGCGCAATGTTTCGCTGCGCGCGAAACGCACCGCCGCCAAACAGGCGCCCATTTCCACGGAGCTGCAACGATGAACCCCACCCGCAAACGCCGCCTCTGGCTGGTGCTGGCGCTGCTGGTCGCCGCCGCGGCCGCCACTTCGCTGGTGACGCTGGCGCTGCAGCGCAACGTCGCCTATCTCTACACGCCGAGCGAAATCCTGTCCGGCAACGCCGGCGCCAAGGTCGCGGCCGGCGATGCGGTGTTCCGCCTCGGCGGCATGGTGTCGGCGAACTCGTTCCAGCGCGACGACGGTTCGATGGAAGCGCGCTTCAGGGTGACAGACGGCGACGCCGAAATGGCGGTGCGCTACACCGGCATCCTGCCCGACCTGTTCCGCGAGAAGCAGGCGGTGGTGGCCACCGGGCGCATGGACGGCAACGTATTCGTCGCCGAACAAGTGCTGGCCAAACACGACGAAACCTATGTGCCGAAGGAAGTCGCCGACAAGATGGGACTCGCGCACAAGAAGCACAACGTGGCGGATCCGGCAAAGCCGGCCGCCACCCTGCCGCCGGAACGCTGACCGCGCATGCATCTGCTCCCCGAATTCGGCCAGATCGCATTGATCCTGGCGCTGTTGATCTCGCTGTTGCTGTCCACCCTGCCGCTGATCGGCGCGCAGCGCGGGCTGGCGCCGTGGATGGCGATCGCGCGGCCGGCGGCCTGGGCGCAGCTGGCGCTGGTCGGCGTGGCCTTCGCGATCCTGACCTGGGCCTTCGTGTCGCAGGATTTCTCGGTGCGCTACGTCGCCACCAACTCCAATTCGCTGCTGCCGATGCTGTACCGCTATTCGGCGGTATGGGGTGCGCACGAAGGCTCGCTGCTGCTGTGGGCGCTGATCCTCGCGGCGTGGACCGCGGCGGTGGCGGCGTTCTCCAGATCGCTGCCGCAGCCGGTGGTCGCGCGGGTGCTCGGGGTGATGGGCATCGTCAGCTTGGGCTTCCTGGCGTTCCTGATCTTCACCAGCAATCCGTTCGAGCGCGTGCTGCCGGCCGCCGCCGAAGGTCGCGACCTCAACCCGCTGCTGCAGGATTTCGGCCTGATCGTGCATCCGCCGATGCTGTACATGGGCTACGTCGGCTTCGCGGTGCCCTTCGCGTTCGCGATCGCCGCGCTGCTCGACCGCAACGCATCGCGGCCGGAAGAAGTGGCGCGCTGGCTGCGCTGGACGCGGCCATGGACCAATGTCGCTTGGGGCTTCCTGACCATCGGCATCGCGCTGGGCAGCTGGTGGGCGTATTACGAGCTGGGCTGGGGCGGCTGGTGGTTCTGGGATCCGGTCGAAAACGCCAGCTTCATGCCGTGGCTGGCCGGCGCGGCGCTGCTGCACTCGCAGGCGATCACCGAGAAGCGCGGCAGCTTCCGCAGTTGGACATTGCTGCTGGCGATCGCGGTGTTCTCGCTGTCGCTGCTCGGCACCTTCCTGGTGCGCTCGGGCGTGCTGACCAGCGTGCATGCGTTCGCGTCCGATCCCGGCCGCGGGCTGTTCATCCTGATCTTCCTCGGTCTGGTCGTAGGCGCATCGCTGCTGCTGTACGCGATGCGCGCGCCGAACATCGACGGCGGCAAACCCTTCACCGGCGCATCGCGCGAGGCGCTGCTGCTGCTCAACAACGTGTTTCTGACCGCCGCCTGCGCGATGGTGCTGATCGGAACCCTCTACCCGCTGCTGGCCGATGCGCTGGACCTCGGCAAGATTTCGGTCGGGCCGCCGTATTTCTCGCTGCTGTTCATCGTGCTGATGGCGCCGATCGTGCTGCTACTGCCGCTGGGCCCGCTGATCCGCTGGCAGCGCGACGACTACGCCCGCCCGCTGCGCATGCTGCTGCCGTGGGCGCTGCTGGCGCTGGTGGCCGGCGGCATAGCCTATTTCCAGGCGCCGAACGGTCCGTGGAAGACTGCAGCCGGCGTCG
>JAZKFJ010000025.1:23386-30509 GCA_040386495.1 Pseudomonadota bacterium | reverse complement strand
ACGTCTATTTCGAGAAGTATCTCGCTGAGGAAGGGCCGGTCTGGATCGCGCTGGGCACCGCGCGCTTCGTCTGGCAACGTTTGCGCACGCAGCGCGACGCATTGACCGCAGAGATGTGCGGCATGGTGCTGGCGCACGGCGGCCTCGCGGTGTTCCTGATCGGCGCGCTGCTGGTCGAAGCGCAACTGCAGCAGCGCGAGATTGCGATGAAGCCGGGGCAGACGCTGACCCTCGGTCGCGACAGTTTCCGCTTCGATGGCGTGCAGCGTCTTGCGGGGCCGAACTACACCGCCAGCCGCGGCACCGTGCAAGTGTTCCGCGACGACCGTCGCGTGACCACGCTGCATCCCGAGAAGCGCGAATACGCCAGCGGCGGCCAGGTGATGACCGAGGCCGCGATCCGTCCGGGCGTGGGCCGCGACGTGTTCGTGGCGCTGGGCGAACCGCTGGGCGGCGACGCCTGGGCGGTGCGCGTGCATATCAAACCCTTCATTCGATGGGTATGGTTCGGCGCGGGGCTGATGGCGCTGGGCGGATTCGTGACGGCGCTGGATCGGCGGTTCCGGAAGGCCGACCATGAGCGAGTTCTGTCCCGAATGAAAACGCAGCCGCAACGGAAGCCGGGTGAGGACGCGACCAGCGGTTACGACGGCGGCTCGGATGGCATCGCCGGAGGATCAGACTGATGTCCGCCAAACGCTGGCTGCCCTTCGCCGCCTTCCTGCTGATCGCCGCACTGCTCGCTACCGGCGTGTGGCTGAGCCGTCGCGACAATCGCGAAGCACTGCCGTCGCCGCTGATCGGCAAACCCGCGCCGGAATTCGCGCTGCCGGTGCTGCACGAACCCACGCGCACCGTGACCTCGAAAGAACTGCGCGGCCAGCCATACCTGCTGAACGTCTGGGGTAGTTGGTGCCCGGAATGTCAGGTCGAGCATCCGGTGATCTCCCGTTTTGCCGCGACCAAGCGCGTACGCGTGATCGGCTACAACTGGAAAGACGAACCCGCCGACGCGCTGGCGTGGCTGGAACGCTTCAACAACCCGTACTGGCTGGTGCTGGCGGACATCGACGGCGGCACAGCGATCGATTTCGGCATCTACGGCGCGCCGGAAACGTTTCTGGTCGACGCCGAAGGCATCGTGCGCTGGAAGCATGTGGGCGCGATGACCGATGCCATCGTCCGCGATGAACTGCTGCCGGTGCTGGACGCGGCGGAGGGTGGAAAGCGGTGATCGGCTTCTCGAGCAACAAGAGCAAATCCCCCCTGCCCCCCTTTTTCAAAGGGGGGAACAGCACAGCTTTGTCCAACGAGCGGGGCAGCGACGGCTTTCTCGACACCCCAACCGCGAAGGCCTTTGTGCATGAAGGTCTGCTCTGCTTGTCTTCCCCCTTTGAAAAAGGGGGACCGAGGGGGATTTGCCTTGCGCTTTTCCTGCTGTTGAGAAAGAACAACACCAATTCGCCCGCTGCGTCCGCACAGGCCGCACTCCGCTTGTCTTCCCCCTTTGGAAAAGGGGGGCCGAGGGGGATTTGCCTTGCGCTTTTCCTGCTGTTGGGTCTGCTCACAGCCCCCGCGTTCGCACAGAAGACCACAGACTCCGCACCGCTGCAGTTCAACGACACCGCCGAGGAAACGCGCTTTCACGAACTGGTGTCCGAACTGCGCTGCGTGATGTGCCAGAACCAGTCGCTGGCCGATTCCAATGCCCAGATCGCGGTGGATCTGCGCCGCGAGGTGCTCGAGCTGATGCGCGAAGGCCGCAGCGACCCGGAAGTGCGCGACTTCCTGGTCGCGCGCTACGGCGAATTCGTGCTTTACCGCCCGCGCGTGAGCGGCACCACTTGGCTGCTGTGGTTCGGGCCGCTGCTGTTCGCACTGGGCGGCGGCGTCGTGGTCTGGCGCCTGCTGCGCCGCGGTCGCAACGCGCCGCCGCCGGGCGACGACGAAACCCAGGAGTGGTGATGTCCGGAGAACACCTGTCATGACTTCGCCGATCTTCGCCCTGATCGCCGCCGCCGCGTCGCTGATCGCGTTCGCAGTGGTGATGCGGCCCCTGTGGCGCGCGAAGCCGCGTTCTGCCGCCATCATCATCGCCGGGCTGACCCTCGCCTCGGCGGGCCTGTATCAGTTGATCGGCAGCCCGATCGCACTGGATGCGTCCATGGTGAAGCGCCCGGACACCATCGAAGAAGCGCTGTCGCAGCTGGAACGCAGCCGCGACCGCTTCCCCGATCACGAAGGCTGGGTGATGCTCGCCACCGCCTACGCCCGCGTCGGCAAACCCGAGCAGGCGCGCGACGCCTGGGAAGAAGTGCTGAAGCGCGCGCCGGACGACGCCAATTTCCTCGCCGCCGCCGCGGAAGCGCGGGCGCAGGTGCATCCGCAGCGCCGCTTCGATGCGAAAGCGGTCGAATACCTGCGCCATGCGCTGAAAAACACGCCCGAGCACCAGCGCGCGCGCTTTTTCCTGGGCATCGCGCTGCGCCAGCAGAACAAACCGGCGGAAGCCGCGGCCGTCTGGCAACCGCTGCTCGCGACGGTCGACGCCGCAAACGCGGACACGCTGCGCGCCGAGATCGACGCCGCGCGCGTGGACGCTGGCCTGCCCGCACTAAAGCCGCCCGCAGCGAGCACAACCGATGCGCCCGCCGCAAACGGCCTGGTCGTTGAAGTCGCGCTCGATCCCGCCTTCGCCGCGCGCGTGCGCCTGCGCGGCGACGCCACCGTATTCGTGATCGCGCGCGCGCCGAACGGCCCGCCGATGCCGGTCGCGGTGGAAAAACACACCCTCGCCGATCTGCCGCTGCGCGTGACCCTCGACGATGCCGACGGCCCGATGCCCACCGCCAAACTGTCCGCGCTGAAGGATGTGGAAGTGATCGCGCGCATCTCGGAAAGCGGCAACGCCATGCGTCAGGACGGCGACCTCGAATCGAAGCCGGTGCGGGTGACGCTGCCGGCCGACAAGCCGGTGAAGCTGGTGCTAGGCGCGGAGTGAAGACAGGAGCGGAGCGTCCATCCCGCATCCAGCGCCTCGCCGGCCACGCACGCGGGTGGCTGTTGCCCTGCGGCCTGGGCCTGGCTCTGCCGCTGCTCAATCGCCTGCTGCCGCCATCGGCGAACACATTCGCATGGCTGATCGATCTCGCCGCGCACTGGCAACTGCTCTACGCGCCGCTGTGGCTGGCGCTGTGTCTGCTGTGCGCGCTGCGGGCACGACGCTGGCTGCTGCTCGCGCCGTTCGCGTTGCTGCCGCTGTGGAGCGCGAGCGCGCGTCTGCCGGACAGCGCCAGCGGCGCACCGGCGCTGGTGATCGTCGCGGCGAACGTGCATGTGGGCAATCGCGATCCCGCCCCGCTGGTCGCGTGGCTGCGTGCGCAGCCGGCGGATATGGTGGCGATGTCCGAACTCACGCCGGAATACGCCCAAGCCCTCTCGCATGCGCTGGGCGACGACTACCGCTATCGCGAACTGCGTCCACGGCAGTCGCCGTTCGGGATCGGCATCGTGTCGCGGCTGCCGTTGCGCAATGCCGCACTCATCGATGATGCGGACGGCGTGCAGACCCTCCTCGCAGACGTGGACATCGCCGGCCGGACGGCACGCATCGTCGCCGCGCATCCGATGCCACCGCTCGCACCCGAATGGCAGGGCAAGCGCGATGCCATGCTGACCTCCATCGCCAAGCAGTCCGGCCGGCAGCCGCTGATCGTCGTCGGCGACCTCAACGCCACGCCGTGGTCGACCGCGCTGATCGACGCCGGGCGTCTCGGGCTGCTGCGCACCACCGGCTTCGCGCCTAGCTGGCCAGGTTCGGGGCGGGGTGCGATCGGCATCCCCATCGATCACGTGCTCGCCAGCGGCCACTGGCGGCGTGGGGCGTCCTCGCGCGGGCCGGACATCGGCTCCGACCACCTGCCGATCCGGGTCGCGCTGCACTGGGCAGACGACCGGCAATGACCGCGCAATCCGATGGACTCGGAAAAGAACAGTCCATCGCGTACCCTCTCGTCCTGTCGCTCAGGATCGCTAGACTTCACGGATGACTGAATTCATACCCCCCGGCACCCGCTTCGCCGAGTTGCCATCGCCGTTCCCGATGAAACGCGGCGGCGCCCTGCACGGCGCGCGCATGGCCTACGAAACCTGGGGCACGCTCAGCCCCGCGGCCGACAACGTCGTCCTGATCCTCACCGGGCTCTCGCCCGATGCGCACGCCGCCAGCAACGCCGGCAACCCCGAGCCGGGCTGGTGGGAGGCGATGCTGGGGCCGGGCAAGGCCATCGACAGCGACCGCTGGTTCGTGATCTGCGTCAATGCGCTGGGCAGCTGCAAGGGTTCGACCGGCCCGGCGTCGATCGAAACCGCCACCGGCATGCCCTACCGCCTGCGTTTTCCGGAACTGTCGATAGAGGACTGCGCCGACGCCGCGATGGGCGTGGTGCGGAGCCTGGGCATCGAACATCTGGCCTGCGTCATCGGCAATTCCATGGGCGGCATGGTCGCGCTGGCGCTGCTGCAGCGGTTTCCCGGCGTCGCCCACAGCCACATCAACATTTCCGGCGCCGCGCGCGCGCTGCCGTTCTCGATCGCGATCCGCTCGCTGCAGCGCGAAGCGATCCGCCTCGATCCGAACTGGAACAACGGCGACTACAACGACGAGACCTACCCCGAAGCCGGCATGCGCATGGCGCGCAAACTCGGCGTGATCACCTACCGTTCGGCGCTGGAATGGGACGGCCGCTTCGGCCGCGTGCGCCTGGATTCCGACCGGCGCCTGGGCGAGGACCCGTTCGGCCTGGAATTCGAGGTCGAAAGCTATCTCGAAGGCCATGCACGCCGCTTCGTCCGCCGCTTCGACCCCAACTGCTACCTCTATCTCAGCCGGTCGATGGACTGGTTCGACGTGGGTGAGTCCTGCCACGGCACCTGCGAGGAAGGTCTGTCGAAACTGCATGTGGATCGCGCACTCGCCATCGGCGTGCATACCGACATCCTGTTCCCGATCCAGCAACAGCAGGACATCGCCGACGGTCTGCTCGCCGTCGGCGTCGACGCGCGCTGCTTGGCGCTGGAATCGCCGCAGGGCCACGACGCTTTCCTGGTGGACATCGCGCGCTTCGACCCTGCGGTGCGGGGGTTCCTGGATTCGCTGTAGATACCGTCTTGCTCAAGCCATCGCAAGGCTGCCTGGATCGAAGGGTGTCTGGTGTTTTAGCACGCCGAAGACGATGTGCATGAGCTTGCGCATGGCCGCGCA
Organism: Pseudomonadota bacterium; assembly: GCA_040386495.1. Classification (GTDB taxonomy): domain Bacteria; phylum Pseudomonadota; class Gammaproteobacteria; order Xanthomonadales; family Xanthomonadaceae; genus Lysobacter_I. The sequence goes on along the minus strand of JAZKFJ010000025.1, from coordinate 25,246 downwards.
GACCCTGACCAGGCCCGGCTTGCCTGCCGCGCGCAGGCGTTGGGCGAACGGCGTCATCAGCGGGTTGTGCTGGCAGGCTGAGATGGCCGGCATGTACAGCGCCGCACGCAGCGACGCCGGCCCGCGCTTGCTGATGTGGCCCCGGCGCTGCAGGCTTGTTCCGGACTGCGCAACCGCGCAGTCCAACCCGGCATAGGCGACCCATTGCTTGGCGCTTGTGCAGCGTTCCAACGCCTGCAGGTGCGACAGCAGCACGGCACTGGTGCGCGTGCTTATCCCGGGAATGGATTCGAGCAGATCGCGCTTCTGGTGAAGATCCGGATCCTGGTCGATGTGATCGCCGATCGCACGCTGGATCGCGTCGATCTGTGCGTCCAGCGACGCGATGATCGCGTGGAGCGACGGTTGAACACTGGGATGGGCGGTCAGCAGACGGTTGCTTTCCTGCTGGCGCAGATCCTTGAGGCTGTCCAGCCGCCGCACCAGTGCCTGCAGGACGCGTACCGCCTGCGGCGGCGGTTCCCAGCGTGGCGGCTGATGCAGTACGGTGAACCGGGCAATGCGTTTGGCGTCGAGCGCATCGGTCTTGCCGCGGCCCAGTTCGGTCTGGACGAACGCGGCAATCCGTGCCGGGTTGAGGACGCTGACCCGATGACCCGCATCGTGCAACGCGCAGGCGACCGCTTCGCTGTAACTGCCGGTGGCTTCCATGCCGACCGCGCAACCTTGCGCCGAAGCCGCGGTCAGCCATCCCTGCAGGGATGCGATCCCGGCAGAGGTGTTGCAGAACTTTCTGGTTTTGAACTTGCGGCCATCGAACAGGGCCGCATCAAGGGTGTCCTTGGACACATCGATTCCGAGCGTGAACATCAACCGTTCTCCAAAAGGGCCATGGACGCGCGAGCCCGGACCGGTCTTGTCAACACAGGCTCAACGCGGTGCGTGGCCTCAGATACCGTTCGGTCTTGATGGGCAAGCCGGCAGGGGAGCGGCGGATCTACGTTGCAGGCTCGAAGCCTCAGAGCGGCCACTGCCTACTCCCATGCCTCCCGGGCGTCCCCGAGGACGATACCCAATCGGGCGCCGTCGAGGTACAAGGGCGGGCCTTGGCCCGTCAACGAAGCCACAGCCGTTTCATCGTCGACAGCCGTAGACACGCCCCGGAGAACGTTGTCGTTCGTACGCTATCTGGGCCGGCTTCAACCCGCTATCGACCGCTACGAAAATATTCGAATTCGATGGCTGTGCTTTCGTTCGATGGCTGTGCTTTCGTAGGAGGGGCTTCAGCCCCGAGCACGCTTTTTTGGTTTGGTTTGCAGTCTGAAGCTCGGGCCTGAAGGCCCTCCTACGGACGTTGATCGCCTACCTGACGCTGACTGAGCACTACGCTGCCCAGAATCAGCGCACCGGCGATGCCCATCGCGACCGTCAGCGGTTCGTCCAGCAGCAGCCACGCCCAGCCCACGCCGAACAGCGGCACCAGATAGGTCGTGGTGGCGGCGCGGCTGGCGCCGATGCGTGCGATCAGCCGGTAATACATGACGAACGCGATGCCCGTGCACAGCACGCCGAGCAGCGTCACGGCGACCCATGACTTGGCCGAGACCGCATTCTGCGGCCACTGCGCGATGGCGAACGGCGCGCTGAGCAGCGTCGCGCAGCTCAGTGTGGCCGCAGCAACGGCCGTCGCCGGCAAGCCGGCGAGGTGCCGCTTCACCAGATTGCCGCCGATGCCGTACAGGAACGCGGCGAAGGTGCCCGCCGCCACCGGCAGACCGATGCTGGCGCCGGCGACCTTGCCGCTGGCGAGCACGATCACCCCGGCGAAACCCGCGATCAGCGCGATGGTGCGACGGCCGC
>JAZKFJ010000025.1:0-23376 GCA_040386495.1 Pseudomonadota bacterium | reverse complement strand
GCCGATGCGTTCGCCGTAGAACAGGAAGGCCACCAGCGCGGTGAACAGCACCGCCATGGAATTGGTGATCGCGCCCACGCCCGCCGGCGCGCGCTGCGCGGCCCACGCGAACAGCGTGAAGGGAATCGCCGAATTGATGGCGCCGATCAGCGCGAGACGCGGCCACAGCGCACGGGGGAACGCATGCCGTTCGAACCACAGGAACGGCAGCAGGATCAGCGCGCCCAGGCCCAACCGGATCGCGACCAGCGGCGCCGCGCCGAATTCGGGCGCCGCCACCCGCATGAACATGAAAGATGCGCCCCAGATCGCTCCGAGCACGTACAGTTCCAGCGGCGTGAGCCAGGCCTTGGGCGTTTCCACGACCGGCAGCGGAGTCTGCAATGTGTTGGAAGTACTCATGCGAGGAGATCCTGATGGGAAGCGTGGGTGCCGGCGATCCGCAAACGGCTGTCCCGGGCATCGGCGGCGTCATCCGCGGCGTCATCGATTCGCACCGCATGCCCGCTGACCCGGATGCCGCCTTCCGGGTCGATCCCGACCCGCAGCCGGCTGGGCCGGCCCATGTCGTCGCCCTGACGGATGTCGACCGTGGCCGGCGCGTCGATCAGACCGAGCGCGCGCAGATAGCCGCCGAACGCCGCCGCGGCGGCGCCGGTCGCCGGGTCTTCGACCACGCCGCCGACCGGAAACGGATTCCGCGCATGAAACGAAATTTGCGTCTCGCACCAGACCAGATCGACCGTGGTCAGATCGTATTCGCGCTGGATGCGTTCGAGGGCGTCGAAGTCGTAATCGAGATCGGCGAGCCGGGCCCGCGTCGCCGCCGCGAGCACCAGATGCCGCGCGCCGGCGGAGGCCACGCGCGGCGGCAATGCCGGATCGAGTTCGTCTTCGCGCCAGCCCAGTGCGACCAGCACTGCGCCGACCAATGCCGGGTCGGCGGCCTCGACCCGCGGCGCAACGCTGGTCAGGGTCGCGAGCGGGCTGTCGGCATCCATGGAGACCGCCACCGGCACCTCGCCGACCGGCGTTTCGAACCGCGGCGAAGTCTCGCCGAGCTCATGAAACAGGGCGATCGCGCTGGCGATCGTGGCGTGTCCGCAGAACGGCACTTCGGCGCGCGGGCTGAAATAGCGCACCCGATAACGCCCATCGCCGGCCGCGGTGAGGAATGCGGTTTCGGAATAGCCGACGTCGGCGGCGATCGCCTGCATCCGCGCGTCGGTCAGCGCGTCGGCGTCCAGCATCACGCCCGCGGGATTGCCGCCCAGCGGCGTGTCGGTGAAAGCGGCATAGCGCAGGAGGGTCGGCATCGCGGGGCCTGTCGTGGGGAAAGCGGTGTCGGTCATTATGGTTTCCGGCCGCACGACCACAAGCGCATACTTTCGTGGCCAGACAACAGCGAAATTTGAGGCTCGCATGACCATCCGACCGGAACTGTTGCCCGCGCTGGCCGCATTCGAAGCCGCGGCCCGCCACCAGAACTTCGCCCACGCCGCGGAGGAACTGCACCTCACCGCCAGCGCGATCAGCCATCACGTGCGCAAACTCGAACAGCGGCTCGGGGTGATCCTGTTCCAGCGCCATGCGCGCGGGGTCGCCCTCACCGCCGAGGGCCGGCTGCTGGCCGACGCCGCGGGCAGCGCGCTGACCGACCTCGACGGCGTGCTGCGCGGCCTGCACGCCATGCGCGACGACCGCGATCTGGTGCGCATCACCACTCTGCACTCGCTGATCTACGCGTGGCTGCTGCCGCACCTGCCCGCCTTCGCCGCGCTGCATCCGCAGATCCGGCTGGTGTTCGACAGCAGCGTCGGCCTGACCCGGTTCGACGACGGCGGCCCCGACTTGGGCATCCGCCATGGCCCCGGCCACTGGCCCGGGCTCAACGCGCATCATCTGATGGACGATGCGCTGTTCCCGATGGCCTGCGCCGGACTGGCAGCGCGGGCGTCGGCGCCCGCCGACATCGCCGGACTGCCGCTGGTGGCCGACCTCGCCCGCCAGGGCTGGCACGACTGGTTCCGCGCCGCCGACGTCCACGGCGCCCAGCTCGATGTGCGCTTCACCTTCAGCGACAGCACCGACGCGCTGGAAGCCGCGGCGCACGGCCTGGGCGCGGTGCTGGCGCGCGAGAAGGTCGCCCGCCCATGGCTGGCCGATGGTCGCCTGCAGCGCCTGCCGGGACCGCAGCTGCCCACGCGCTGGCATTATTTCATCGTGCATCCCTCGCATCGTCGCCTGCGCCCGGCCGCGCAGATCTTCGTCGACTGGCTGCTGGCGACCAGCGCCGGAGAGCGCGGCCACGCGGCCGTCCCGGTGATCGCGGCGGCCGGCGATAATGCGCGACCTTCCGCAGCAGGCACCCGATGACCAGCGCCGCCGCCACCCGCACCGCCTGGCTGCAGATCCATTTCTGCGTGATCCTGTGGGGCTTCACCGCGATCCTCGGCAAGCTGATCAGCATGCCGGCGCTGCCGCTGGTGTGGTGGCGCATGCTGCTGGTGGCCGTGCTGCTGTTGCTGCTGCCGCGCGTCTGGCGCGGTCTGCGCGCGATGCCCGCGCGGCTGCTCTGGAGCTATGCCGGCGTGGGCGTGCTGGTCGCGCTGCACTGGCTGACGTTCTATGCGGCGATCAAGCTGTCGAACGCGTCGGTCGGCGTCACCTGCATGGCGCTGGGCACGGTGTTCACCGCGCTGATCGAACCCTGGCTCACCGGCAAACGGCTGTCGAAGCGCGAGTTCGCGCTGGGCCTCACGGTGCTGCCCGGCGTCGCGCTGGTGGTCGACGGCATTCCCGATGGCATGATCATCGGCGTGGTGGTCGGTACGATCTCGGCGCTGCTGGTGGCGTTGTTCAATTCGCTGAACAAACGGCTGGTGGAACACGGCGATGCGCTGTCGGTCACCGCGCTGGAAATGGCCGCGGGCGTCGCGGCGATCACCCTGATCGCACCGCTGTCCGGCATGCTGTCGCCGGCCTTCGGCGGCAATCCGTTCCTGTTGCCCGATCCGCGCGACGGCGCCTATCTGGTGTTGCTCGCGGTCGCCTGCACCCTCGTGCCGTTCGTGCTGTCGCTGCTGGCGCTGCGCCACCTCAGCGCGTTCGGCACCCAGCTCGCGGTGAATCTGGAGCCGGTGTACGCGATCGCGCTGGCGATGCTGCTGCTGGGCGAACAGCGCGAACTCACGCCGCGGTTCTATGTGGGCGTGGCGATCATTCTCGGCGCGGTGCTGATCTACCCGCTGCTGGTGCGACCGAAGAAGATCCAACATCCGGAGATCCTGGCCACCGGCGAATCCAAGGTCATTGGCGACTAAGAGAGAAATCACGACATGGAAGGACACCCGATTTTCCAGAGGTCAGAGTTGTTACTGCAGAATCTGCTTGAAATTGCCGACCACCCGCTATACGACGATTCTCGTCGTCTTGTTACAAGCGCCGATTTTTGCATGCTATCGCTGGAGCATGCCGAGTCCGTACGCACGCTCGCTCAGAATGGACTTCATGCTTCCGGCATCGCACTCATGAGAATCCAGTTCGAGACTTTGCTCAGAGCCATATGGATGTTCCACTGTGCGTCGGACGATGATCTGGAGAAAATCACCTCACGATTGACCACCGACACACAAGACGCTGCGGGAAAAATGCCGGCGGCCACAAAAATGCTCGAAGCTCTCGGGAAAAACCCGGCAACACTCATTCCATTCGATTCGCTTTCTGAATTCAAGGAGCACTCATGGAAGCCCCTGAATTCATACATTCATGCCGGAATCCATCCCTTGGCACAACATCGTGGCGGCTATCCGATGCAATTCATCGAACAACGCATCAAACTCAGCAATGGACTTGTGGTCATCTCGGTAATGCATCTATGCGTACTCACAGGCAATGGCGAGCTGCAGAAACAGATCTCGCCGTTGCATACCCGCTTCGCGGATTGCTTACCCGACCATAGAAATAGCGTATAACTTGGCGCGGGCTCGCTGCGGCAGCCACCCAACCCAGACCGACCGGACCCGCATGTATCTGGAGTACTACGGCCTAGAACAGGCGCCGTTCTCGATCACGCCCGACCCGCATTACGTGTTCCTCAGCGAACACCACCGGGACGCGCTGGCGCATCTGCTCTACGGCATCCGCCAGGGCGGCGGCGGCGGTTTCGTGCAGCTCACCGGCGAAGTGGGCACCGGCAAGACCACGCTCAGCCGGCTGCTGTTGAATCAACTGCCGGAGAACACCCACGCCGCGCTGGTGCTGAATCCGCGACTGGAACCGGCGGAACTGCTGCAGACGATCTGCGAGGAACTGCGCCTACCGACCAGCATCGCGCCCGCGCTGGCGTCGACTCCGGCGCCCACCGGCAAGCGCAAGGGAAGCAAAGCCGCGGCATCGGCGCGCGCTACCGCCAAACCCGGCGGCAAGGCGATGTTCGATGCGCTCGGCGCCTATCTGCTGGAGGCCTACGCCAAGGGCGACCGGGTGGTGCTGATCATCGACGAGGCGCAGAACCTCTCGACCGAGGCGCTGGAGCAGGTGCGGCTGCTCACCAATCTCGAAACCGAAACCCAGAAGCTGCTGCAGATCATCCTGATCGGCCAGCCGGAGCTGCGCGACACATTGGCGCGGCCGGAACTGCGCCAGCTCGCGCAGCGCATCACCGCGCGCTATCACCTGCGGCCGCTCGACGAAGCCGGCACCGCCGCCTATCTGCGCCATCGGCTGACCACCGCCGGCGCCAAACGCTTTCCGTTCGCGCAGGACGCCGTGCGCCGCATCCACCAGCGCAGCGGCGGCGTGCCGCGGCTGATCAACGTGATCGCCGAACGCGCGCTGCTCGGCGGTTACGCGCACGATCTGCTGAGCATCGATGCGAGGACCGTCGACCGCGCTGCCGGGGAAGCGCTGGCGCCGTCGTTAACCGCGCATCCACAGCGCGACCGCGCTTCGCTCATCGCGGCGGGCGCGCTCGCGTTGGCCGCGATCGTCATCGCGTTCGTGCTGTCGCGGACATCGCCGGGCGATGCGCAGGCGGTCGATGATCCGGCCGCCGCGACGACATCCGTTGCCGATGCATCGATGCCGATTTCGACCACACCCGACCGCCCCGCGCTGGACGGCGCCGCGCTGCTGCAGCGCGTGCGGCAGACCCCGCCCCGCTCCCTGCGCGAATGGCAGGCGCTGGTCGCGGCCTGGAAAGCGCCGACCGCGTTGGGCAAGGCCTCACCTGATGCCTGCCCGCCCACGCTGTCGCCCGGCTGGCGCTGCCTGCGCAGTCGCGCGCAGTTGGATCAGTTGCTGCGGATCGGTCGCCCAGTTTTGCTGCGCCTGCGCGCCGAACCGCAGGCGATCTGGGCGTCGCTGCTCGGCGCGGATACCGGCAGCGTGCGCATCTCACTGGACGGCAACGCGATCGATGTCGACCGGGTGGCGCTGGCCGGCGTGTGGAATGGCGAATTTCTCGCGGTATGGTCGGCGCCGGATGCGCTGGAAGCGAAGTTCGCGGCCGGCGATGCCGCTGCCGTCGACTGGGTGCGTCGCCGTCTGCTTGCGGAGGGCGACAACGGCAGCGATCTGCCCGTCGCGCTGCGCGCATTCCAGGCGCGCATGGGCCTGCGCAGCGACGGTGCGCTGAACGCCGACACCGTCTTCGCACTGTCGCGCCGCGATGCCGGCCCGCGCCTCCGCGCGCAGGAACCCTGAGCCATGTCCTTCATCCTCGACGCGCTGCGTAAATCCGAAGCCGCCCGCCGCCGCAGCGAAACGCCGGATCTGTTCGCGGCGATGCCCGCCACGCCCGAGCCGTTGCGCGCGCGTCCGAACTGGCCGCTGTGGCTGCTCGGCGCCGTTGCGGCGATCTCGCTGCTTGTGGTGCTGTGGTTGCTCGCACAGCGCGCGCCGGAAGCGGCGACGGCATCGCCGACGGTCGTCGACGCATCCGCGGAAACGGCAGCGATGGACGACGCCGCAGTCACCGCACCGGCTCCCGAATCGATGACAGAACCGACACCACCACAGGTACGGCCGCCGGTGGATCCGGCGCCGGCGCCGGCCGCTGCAGCGACATCGCCATCAGCCGCCACGCCGCCGCCCGCCACGCCGCTGCCATCGCCGCCGCGCGAACCGCCCGCACCGCCGCCGGATGTCGCAGCCGCACCGATCCTGCCGCCCACCGGCAGCGTGGTCACCTTGGCCGATCTGGATCCGGCCACGCGCAAGCTGCTGCCGCCGCTGAAGCTCAGCATGCACCTGTGGAACGAAACGCCGGCGCAGCGGTTCGTGATCCTCGATGGACAGCGGCTGCGGGAAGGCGATCTGCTGGGCGAACTGGTGATCGAACGGATCACCCGCGACGGCGCTGTGCTGGCCTGGCGCGGCGGTCAGCTCAGGATCGAACTGCGCTGAGCGCTTGTCCCGAATCTGCGGATCGGATCCGTGGAGCGGCCTCAGGCCGGCCCAGGCAGAACCCGACCGGCGACGACATCAGGGCCGTGCCCACGGCCGACGAATCGGAAGCAGCGGCCTGAAGACCGCTCTACGAACGTGATCGGCAGATTTCGAACGGCGGCTTACACCGACGTGACATACAACTGCGCGTACAGCGGATGGTCCACTTCGCCCAGCAGCCGCAGACGCTGCGTTTCGGGCAATGCCGCAGTGATTTTCTCGAAGGTGTCCAACGGCGACAGTTCCTGCGCCAGCACCCGCTCGACCATCGGTCCGATGGCTGCGTAGTCGCAGTTGCTGCGCGCAAGCTCGGCCGCGTCTTCGCGATCGAGCAGGTCGTGCACGATCGCCATCCGGTCGCGCACGCGCTCCCATTCGCGCGCGCCGATCTGCCCGGATTGCAGGTAGCGATCGACGATCGCTTCCTGCAGCGCGGCCAGGCGCGTGCTGCGCTGCATGTCGACCGCGAGCTGCATCTGCCTGTCGTCCAGTTCCGGCACCGGGGTGCCGGTCGCCTCCGAGACGCGCGCGCCGACGGCGCGCATCTCGTCGGCGTCGGGCATCCGCTTCGACAGGATGTGATCGATGGAGCGCGCGTACAGCTCGATGAAGACCGGCTCGAAGTTGCCGGCGTCCAGCGGCAGCGGATTCCCCGCCAAGGGCTGCGCGCGCAGCGTTTCCAGCGCGGGCCGCGGCTGCATCGCGGGATCGGCGATGCAGCGGCTGCCCGGCGGCACGTTCCCGGGATCGTGGATGGGATTGGTGGTGACGGTGCAGGTGGCGTGATCGTCGTAGACCCGCAGCAGATCGAAGAACAGCGGCATCGTGCCGTGGTCGTACACCGCCGCGGCCACCCCGTCCTGCGGGTGGCTGCCTGCCCAGAGCTGCATCGTCGGCATTTCCGGCACCGCGAAACGGCCGATTTCGTCGAATCCCAGCGCCAGCATGTCGTCGATCAGGCTCTCGGTGCCGGGCTGCTGCCATGCCTGCGCGGCGGGCACCAGGGTGATGCGGGCGGCGATGCCGGCGTTCTGATCCATGCCCGCCATCGACGCGATTTTCCGGCGCAGCCACCAGGGCAGCGCGAACCGCAGCAACAGCCACAGCAAGACCACGCACCCGACCAGGGTCGCCGCGATAACGACCAATACCAGCATTAGATTCATTCCCCATCCTCCCCCGTGGCCGCAAAGGCCAGCGAGCGCGAGTGTACGGAATCCGGAGGCTGGCGCGAACCCCGTCACGGTTTCGCCCTATCCCGCCTCCCTCGAACGACGCACGTCGCTACGGATACGGTCGCGGATGCCGGCGCAGGCGGCGCAACCATGGACAAAATGCGACGTTTTCCGCCTCGCCCCCTGCTGTGGGATCGGATTTTTTGAGAGTCGACATCACGTTTTTCGACGTGCGAATCCGACGATCGGATGGCATGAAACGTGCTGCAAGGTTGCTTGCCTGACAACCGGCGCCCCTTGCGGCCACACCCGGCCCAAGTGCTGCGACTCCCCATCCACCCTTCCTGAAGGTCACGTCGAACATGTCGAACAGCCGCAAGATTTACAGCGCCGCCAGCCTGCTGTGCCTGGCCATGGCGGTCGCGCTTCCCGCCTCCGCCGAATCCGATTTCCAGACCGGCGCGGGCGCGCTCAACGCCAATGCCCGCCTCGATTTCCGGGTGGTGATTCCGAAGTTCATCCGCTTCCAGGTCGGCAGCGCCGGCGCCACGATCGATCTCGTCGAGTTCGCGGTTCCGGCCGCCAACGTCGGCGACGGCACCGATATCGCCCGCACCAACGGCGGCGCCGTCCCGGTGCTGCTGCAGAGCAACAACGGCAATGTGTCGCTCACCGGCACCACCCTGGGTCAGCTCAACAACGGCGCCGGCGAGAACATCTCGTTCGCCGAGATCCTGTCCACCAGTTCCGACCCGAACTTCAACGTCCCGACCCTGATCGACGGCGGCACCAGCGCGGCCATCACGGTGACGCCGAACGTCGGCACGCGCGTGGTCAATCGCACCGCGAACTGGTCGTTCGCGTACAGCAACAGCAACTTCGTCGGCGCCGGCAGCTACGGCGGCGTGAACGTCAACAACGGTCGCGTCACCTACACCGCTGCCTTGCCGTAATCGTAGACAGCTCCGGATCCGCTTCGAAGAAGGGGCTGTCTTCCCGGCAGCCCCTTCGTTCGAGAGGCATCCGTCGGTCGCACATGCGTCTGTTGCGGATGTTTTCCGCAGCGATGAAGTTCCGGCCCTACGTCCGTTTGAGAGGAATACGCCATGGAATCGCGTCTCGCGCATGTCGCGGCTTCGCGTCGCGCATCGATGCCTGTCCTGCAGATCGCGCTGTGGATCGCAGCGTTCATCGCGGCCACGTTCTGCATCGGCGATGCCCACGCCTATACCGTCACCATCGGCACCGGCGCCAAGGCCGCCTATCTGCGCATCGGCGATGGCACCATCGCCGGCGGCAACTACAACGCCGGCGGCACGCCCGTCGACAACACCACGGTGAACCTGGTCAGCGTGACCGTACCGGCCGCCGCCGTCGGCGACGCGACCGTGCAGAACATGACCGGCACCGGCCGCGTCACCAGCGACTGGGACGGCTTCGCGTTCTGCAACGCGGGCCAGGTCTATATCGGCGCTTTTTTCCGTTTGCCCAACAATCCCAACCAGAGCGCGACCCTGCGCGTCACCACGCCCGCCAACCTGACCAGCGCCGGCGGCGACACCATTCCGATCACGCAGATCAGCTGGACCAGCAGCGGCAACGGCGACGGTGCCGCCCAACCATTCCCGGCAGGCGCGTTCACCGGCGGCACGCAGACGCTGGCCACGCTGCTGCGCAACACATGGGCGGAAAGCTGCCACAACTTCCGCTACGCCAACGCGGCCATCGCCGCCGCGGGCACGTACAACGCGCGTGCGACCTACACGCTGGCCACGCCATGATCCGGCACATGCTGGCATCGCTTTTCTGCATCGCCTGTGCGATGCCGGCGGCGGCGGATGCGCAGACCTTTCCCGTGGACGACAGCGCCAGCCAGGTGCTGCAGTCCGCGCCGCTGAAGATGCGCTGGGATTCGCTGGTGCCCCGTGCCGGCCAGGCCGCGACCATGAGCGGCCAGGTGGTGGTGCAGGTGCGTCTGGACGTCTCGCCCTGGCGCGGACGGCGCGGCCGCATCTATCACAAGCTTCCGACGCTGCCTTCCGGCCCGGTCACCGTGCGCTGGAGCGCGAACGGCCCGCTGCTGCCCGGCACGCTGCGCGACGGCGAGCGCGCATTGGTCTACAGCGGTCCGATCGCATCGAACCGGCTCGAAGACACCTTCCGCATGACGATCCAGGCCGATGGCGAGCGCGTGCTGCGTCCGCAGGACCTGGTGTTTTCGTTCGAGATCGAACTGGAGTCGCCATGATGAGTTCCATCCGGATGACTTCAGCCCGCCTGCGCCGCGCGCTCGCGCTGGTCGCCCTGCTGTTGCCGGCCGCGGTATCCGCACAGGAATTCGCGGTGGTGGTGACGCCGCCGCGCTTCGAGGACCGCGCGAAGGCCGGCGCGGTCTACCGCAACGTCATCGAGATCAACAACACCTCATCCAAAACCGCGCGCTACACCGTACAGACCGCGGACTGGACCCTGGACGCGCAGGGCGCGCCGGTGTTCACCCAATCGCTGGTCGAGAACAGCTGCCGGCCGTGGGTGGGCGTGGAAGCGGCGGAGATTTCGGTAAAGGCCAACGGCAAGCGCCGCTATCGTTTCGAGGTGGCGGTGCCGGCCAACGCGCCGCGCGGCGAATGCCGGTTCGCGATCATGATCGAAGGCGAACCGCAGGTGATCCAGGGCAATGTCGCGCTGCCGGTGAGCGGCCGGATCGGCGTCATCGTATATCTGGCGATCGGCGACGCTGCGCCGGTCGTGGACGTGCTGGAAACCCGCAGCGTCGATGCGCAGGGGCAGACGCTGCCCGTGCTTCGCGTGCGCAACCGCGGCGACATGCACGCGCGCCTGGACGGTTATCTGGGCGGCGTCGACGCCAAGGGAACGAAGATCGTGCTGATCCCGGACAGCAGCCCGCTGCTGGTCGGCGCCACCCGCGATATCACGCTCTACCCGCAGCCTGAAGACCGCGGCGCGCAGCCGCCTGCCATCGTCTATCCGCTGCGCATCAAGGGCAGGCTGGATGCTGGCGGCCAGCGTCTGGATATCGACGCCACGCTGGATCGATGAACCGCATGCGGATGCCGTCGACGGGTTGGGGGCTCGCACGGACGGCTTTGGCGCTGGCGTTGATGTCGGCGCTGGCGCCTGCCTGGAGCGCCGACTCGTCAGGTTCCGCATCCTCATTCGGCTTCTCGTCCGGCTCCTCGTCCGCGGAATCCTCCGCCGACGCGAACTACGACCCGTTCTCGGAACTCGGCGTCGCCACCGACAGCGACGACGACGCCCAGGCCTATCGCGACCGGATCATCGCGCCGGAGCGGCTCGCGCCCCTGCCTGCCGACGAGGACGAAGAGGACACCGCGTCCGGTCCGCCGCGCGCCGTGCATCTCGAATTGATCGCGCACCGCAGCCGCTTCGCCGGCGAGCGCAGCGTCGAACTGGGCGCCGCGTTCGGAGGCTTTTGGGACACCGACCGTTTCGGCGCGATGTCCGCCGACGCGCTGCTGTTCCGCAGCGACCGCGAGCGCGACGGCGGCGAGCGTTGGCGCGGCAGCGCGACGCTGTGGCAGCGCGGTCTGGCGATGCCCGGCGGCTGGTCGGTCAACAACGGACTGGGCGTGCTGAACACGCCGATGCCAAGTCTGCTGCGCGAGCAATATCGTTTTTTCCTGCCGAGCGTGCCGATGCTCGGCGCCAGCAGCGAATGGATCCAGCGCAGCCGCGGGCTGCAACTGCAGGCCGCCATCGGCCGCGGCGGCACCTACAACGGCGCGCGCATCAATGGTTTCGAATCGGGCGACGGCACGGTCGCCACCATCGGCGCGCAGTGGGCCTGGTCGAAGCAATGGACCGGCGCGGCCTCGCTGCTGGTCGCCGATGGCCGGATCGTGCCCGACGATCAGGGACTGCCCGCGTTCCAGAACGGCCAGACCCGCGCGCTGGTGTTCGGCAACCGCTGGCAGGGCGCGCGCGACAGCATCAACGTGAATCTGCAGGCCAGCGACAGCGATGGCGCGCAGGCCGCGGGCGTGTGGCTCGATGCCCGCGCCGACCGCGGCCGTTTCAGTCACCGCTATGGCGCCTTCCATCTGCAGCCGGATCTGGCCTGGGGCGCATGGCCGATCAACAACGATGTGCGCGGGGGTTACTACCGCGTCGATTTCAATCGCGCGCGCTGGAGCTGGAACGCCGGCATCGATCGGATCGATTCGATCTCCGGCACGGGCTTCGACGGCTGGTACGGCAATGCGTTCGTGCGCTACCAGGCCAGCCCACGGCTGGGTTACGGCGGCGGGTTGTCGGCGCGCGACAGCCGCGGCAGCGCGGACAGCGCAGCGCAGGCGCTGCAGTTGTTCGTCGACACCGGCACCCGCCTGGGGCAGACGCGGCTGCAGTTCGACATCGCCCGCGCCGAACGCGATGCGGACAGCTGGCAATTCCTGGTCGATCACGCGCTGCGCCTGCGCGAGGGCTCGCGACTCTCGGTGTCGGCCGGCATCGGCGAGCTGGCCGACGGGCCGTCGGCCGCCCGCCGCACGATGACGCTGGCGACCTACGGCGGCTTCGACCTGACCGACGATTTCTCGCTCGACGGCACCCTCCGCTGGAGCCGCAGCGAAGACGACGACGCCTCGATCGGCGCCGGCTCGACCAGCGCCGACGCCAGCGGACTCGATCTGAATCTCGGCTGGCGCTGGCGGATCGCCTCGCGCTGGACGCTGCTCGGCAACCTCAGCGAAAGCCGCGGTTCGCGCCGCTCGCCGTTCGCGCTGGATCCGCTGACCAACCAGCCGGTGTTCGGCACCCTGCCCCACGATCGCGCGATGTACCTCCGCCTGCGCTACGACTACAGCGCGGGCCGCGCGCGACAGGTGCTGGGCGGCGCGCCCGGCGCGGCCAGCGGCCGCATCACCGGCAGCGTCTTCCTGGACGAGAACGCGGACGGCGTGCGTTCGGCGTCCGAACAGCCCGCGGCGAACATCACCATCGTTCTCGACGATCGCTACAGCGTCCGCACCGACGACCAGGGCCGCTTCGTCTTCGAGCGGGTCGCGGTGGGCGCGCACAATATCGAAGCGATCGCGGACAACCTGCCGCTGCCGTGGTCGATCGACGACGAGCGCGCGCGGCGGCGCGTGCAGGTGGACGTGCGCGGCGACGCATCGGTGGAGATCGGCGCACAGCGGCCGCGTTGATCGCGGTATCGCGTGTCGACATCCCCGGTAGATATTCCACCGAAACATCGCACGAAAAAAATCCCACGAAAATCCCACGTAGAGCGGCCTTCAGGCCGCTGCTTTTTTGTCGTCAACGGCATTTCGAAAACTGCCGATTCATTGCCGTCACCCGCAGGCGCAGCTTCGATAGTGTGGCGCTTCTGGTTCGTCATGGGCCGGCCTGAAGGCCGCTCTACAGGCCGCTCTACGCGGCGCTACGTGCGGCTACGCCAGAGCCGCTTCGATCAACGCCCGCATCGCGCACTGCGCGTTCGCCGCCCGCGCTTCGTCGTAGTCGAACGTGTCTTCATCCATATAGATCCGCTGCGCGATTTCCAGCTGCACCGCGTCGATGCCGTTCGCCGGATCGCCGTAGTGGCGGGTGATGAAACCGCCCTTGAAGCGGCCATTGAACACCCAGTCGTAGCCGTTCTGCGCAGTCAGCGCCGCTTCGATGCGCGCCTGCCGCTCCGGTGCGCAGCTGGTGCCGGACGCGGTTCCGACATTGAGATCCGGCAGGCGTCGGTCGAACAGGAACGGGCATTCGCCGCGGATCGAATGGCCTTCCCACAGCAACACGCGCGCGTGCTGCGCGCGCAGGCGGTCGAGTTCGCCGCGCAGCGCATCGTGGTACGGCCGCCAGTAGGTTTCGATGCGCACGTCGATCTCGTCCGGCGTCGGCGCCTCGCCCGGCAGATACACCGGATCGCCGGAGAAGCGCACGATCGGACACAGCCCGGTGGTGTTCTGGCCCGGATACAGCGACACGTCGTCCGGCGGACGATTCAGATCGATGACGTAGCGCGAATGCTGCGGCGCGATGATCGAGGCGCCGAGTTCGCGCGCGAATGCGTACAGCCGCGACACGTGCCAATCGGTGTCCGGCGCGCGCCGCGCCTCGGGCGTCATCCGCGCGGACAGCACCTCGGGAATCGCGCTGCCGTCGTGCGGCAGGCTGATCAGCAGCGGCGCGGTGCCCTGGTGGAGCCGGAAGATCGGCGCTGTCGGTTCGGTGATCTGCATGTCGTGAGCCATCGGTGCGTTCGTCGGGATTCGATTGGGGCTCGATGCCGCTCAGCGCATCAGCACCACTTCCTCGGCGCTGGTCGGATGGATCGCCACCGTGTCGCGCAGATCGTCGAGGGTGATGCCGCGCTTCAGCGCCGCCGCGAAGCCCTGCAGGATCTCGTCGGCGCCCTCGCCCAGCAGATGGATGCCGACGACGCGGCGTTCTTCGCCCACGCAGACCAGCTTGAACAGACTGCGCTGCGGCGAATCCGCCAGCGCATGCAGCATCGGACGGAACCCGGCGCGATAAGCGCGCACCGCATCGCCGTGCTCCGCGCGCGCATCCTCTTCGGTCAGGCCCACGCTGGCCAGCGGCGGATGCGAGAACACCACGGTCGGAATGTCCTTGCGATCGAGCAGCGCTGTGGCGCCGGCATAGAGCCGGTCCATCAGCCGGCGCGCGGCGGCGATCGCCACCGGCGTCAGAGCGGGATCGGTGGTGACGTCGCCGACCGCGTACACGCTGTCGATATTGGTCGCGTTGGCCGCATCCACGACGATGCGGCCTTTGTCGTCGAGCGCGACGCCCGCCGCTTCCAGACCGAGATCGTCGGTGTTCGCGCGCCGCCCGGTCGCGAACAGCAGCGCGTCGAAGCGCTCGCTCACGCCGCCGGCCACATCGCGCAGACGCAGGCCTTCGCCATCCGCGTCGCGTTCCACCGATGCCAGTCCGTAGCCGGAATGCAGCTGCACGCCGGCCTGGCGGTAATCCTCGGCCAGCTGCGCGGCGACTTCGGCATCGAATCCGGCGAGCAGACGATCGCCGCGTCCGAACACCTCCACCCGGCTGCCCAGCGCCTGCAGCACGCCGGCCAGTTCGACCGCGATATAGCCGGCGCCGACGATCGCCACCCGCGGCGGCGGCGCGGTCCAGTGGAAGAAATCGTCGGACACGCCGCCGAGTGCGGCGCCCGGCACGTCGGGGCGCTGCGGGCGGCCGCCGGTGGCGATCAGCAGGCGTTCGCCACGCATCGCGATGCCGTTGGCGCAGACCACGGTGTGCGCATCGCGCAGCCGCACGCGGCTGGCCGACACCACGATGCCGGCCGCGTCGAGCCGGCGGCGATAGCTTTCGTGGATGTTGTGGATGTAACGCTGGCGATGGACGACGAACGTCGGCCAGTCCAGTTCGGCCGCAGGCAGATCGAAGCCGAGCGCCCGCGCCAGTTCGATCTTCGCGCCCACGTCGGCCGCCAGCCACATCGCTTTTTTCGGCACGCAGCCGACGTTGACGCAGGTGCCGCCCAGCGCGTCGGGCTCGCAAAGCGCCACGCGGGCGCCGTGTTCGGCTGCGCGGAACGCCGCCGCGAGCCCGCCTGAGCCGCCACCGATCACGATCAGGTCGTAGTGCGTTTCCGTACTGGCGTTCATGCGAATCGCTCCGGGCGGTAGGGTGCGGGATCGATGGCCGGCGCGCGTCCGGCCATCATGTCGGCCAGCAGCTGCGCGCTGCCGGCGCTCATGCCCACGCCCATCATGCCGTGACCCGTGTTAAGCCAGGTGCGGCGCGCGCCGGGCGCCCGACCGATCAGCGGCATGTCGTCGCGACTCATGGGCCGCCAGCCGTACCAGCGTTCGCGCACCTCCGGCCCGACAGGTTCGTGCAGATACTCGCGCGCGCCGCGCTCCAGCGCGCCCAGCCGGCGCGCGTTGAGGCTGTCGTCGAAGCCGGAGAATTCCATCGTGCTGCCCAAACGGTAACCATCGTTCCAGGCGGTGACACAGACCGAACGCTCGCGCAGCACCAGCGGCCGTTTCGGCACGCGGCCGGGCGCGCGATAGGTGATCGAATACCCCTTGCCGGGCTGGATGATCTTCTTCATCCACGGCATGCCCAGCGCGTCGGCCGATTTCGCCGACCAGGCGCCCAGCGCCAACACCGCGTTGCGCGCGCGCAGCACGCCGTGATCGGTGTGGGCAAGCACGCCCTCGCGGTCTTCGCGCAGTCCGTGCAGGGCGCAGTGTTCGACGATCTCGCCGCCGCGTTCGCGGACCGCGCGCGCGAGTTCGGCAAGATAGCGATCCGGTCGCAGCGCGGCGTCGCCGCTGAAACGCAGCGCACCGGCCACGCCGGGTTTCAGCGCCGGCTCCTGCGCTTCGTAAGCCTTGCCGTCGATCGCTTCCACCGCCACGCCCAGTTCGCGCAGCAGCGGGAGTTCGTGCTGGCCGTGGGCGAAGGCGCGGGCGTTGCGGTAGACGTAATCTTCGCCGGATTCGAGAAATTCGCACTGCAGGTCGTAATGCCGAACCCAGTCGGCGAGCCGGCGACGCGAGTCGTCGAGCAGCGCGTACTTGCCGCGCGCGCTGGCTTCCCAGTCGCGCGCGTTGCAGCGTCCGGCGAAACCCAGCAGCCAGCGCCAGAGCAGCGGATCGAAACGCGGCGGAATGTACAGCGGCGCATCCGGCGTGAACATCCACTTCAGCGCGGTGGCCACCGTGCCCGGCGCGGCCAGGGGTGGCGCATGACTCGGCGTGATGGTGCCGCAGTTGCCGTGCGAGGCGCCGCTGCCGATGGCGTTGGCTTCGAGCACGCGTACGCCGCGACCCGTTTCCAGCAGCGCGAGCGCGGCGGCCAGACCGCTCACGCCGCCGCCGACGATGAGGATGTCCACTGTGGCTGCTGTTGTTCCGGTCTGCGGCATCGTCTGCGCGGCGAAGGGAGGAACCGCATTATGCCGTCGCTTGGTCCGCGCCGGCCGGTCGATGTCCGCTTCGGGCAGAGATCAATACGGGGATCCATCCGCAGCGGAGATCCGCATCGCCGGCACGCGCAGATAAGTGACGGCGCGCCACACCCATTCGGCCGGGCCGTATCGATAGCGCGCCAGCCAGCAGCGGCTGAACAGCACTTGCAGCGCGAACAGCGCGAACACGAACGGCACCTGCCACGCGCGCGGCAACTGCTCGAAATGCCCCAGACCGTAGCCGTAGAACACCAGCGTGCAGACCACCGATTGGCCCAGATAATTCGTCAGCGCCATGCGCCCCGCCGGCGCCAGCCAGCGCAACCAGCGCGCGCCGGCATCCAGCATGCGGAGGATCCACGCGAGATAGCCCAGACTCATCGCCTGCGATCCCATCAACATCAGGACGGCAGCGGTGCCGCTGACCAGATCCAGCCTGTCGAAGGCGACGGTGGGCACCATCCAGAACGAGAGCAGCATCATGCCGAGTCCCAACGGCAGCGCCACCCACAGCAGTGCAGCGTAAAGCCGCGGCCACGCCTGCCGCTGCACGATCGCGCCGCTGCGCACGAACCACGACCCCAGCACGAACATCGCCAGGATCTGCCCGCCCATCAGCAACGTATATGGCAGCATCGCCGCTGCGTCCAGCACGCGCTGCCACACCGCTTGCGCATAGGTACCACTCCCGTACGCAGCGCGTTCGTCGACCATGAGCCGCGCCATGTCGTCCGCCTGTTTCTGCAGTTCTTCCTGCATGAGCGCGCCGACTGCGGGATCCAACTGCGCCATCGCGCCCATTGCGCTGAAGCCCGCCCCCATCAGCAGGGTCAGCCCGAACAATCCCATCGCCCAATACGGCAATTGCCCGCTCGGCACATGCCGGAAGATCACCAGCAGCGGCAGCGCGATCAACGCGTAAACGGTCAGGATGTCGCCGGACCAGATCAGCAGCAGATGGATCAAGCCGATGACCAGCAGCGCCAGCGTGCGGCGCAGATACAGCGCGCCAAACCGGTGCCCGCGCGCGTCGGCGCGCTGCATCATCACCGCGAAGCCCATGCCGAACAGCAGCGAGAACAGCAGATAGAACTTGCCCTGGACCAGAATGTAGATCGCGGCATCGACGATCCTGTCGGCGCCGGTCAACGTCGGATTCAGGCCATCGAGCGACGCGACCAGCGGGCCGGCGAAGGCTTCGATGTTCATCAGCAGGATGCCCAGCAGCGCGAAACCGCGCAGCACATCCATCGCCTCGATGCGTTCGCTGGCGGCGATGGGGCGCGGTTCGATCGGTGGGGGCATGGCGATAGGCTGCGTTCGGGCGATGCCGCGATCTTACCCACCATGGCCGCATGAATAATGATGTCGTGGCCCCAATACGACGACGGTCCGCCGAAGCGGACCGTCAGGTGAATCGATCGATCGTGGTGCGGACGCTCAGTGGTGGTGACCGCCGTCGCCGTGCACGTGGCCGTGCTCGATCTCTTCGGCGCTGGCTTCGCGCACGTCCACCACTTCGATGTCGAAGTGCAGCGACTTGCCGGCCATCGGATGATTGAGGTCGACATCGACCACGCTCAGACCGACTTTCTCGATGGTCACCGCGCGCGGGCCGTATTCGGTCTGCAGTACGACCTGCATGCCCGGGGTCAGGCGCTGGTCGCCGAAATGCTTCTTCGCGATGCGCTGGGTCAGGCCATCGCGGCGCTCGCCGTAGGCCTCGGCGGGGGCCACGTCGACGGCGAAGGTTTCGCCGGCTTCGCGGCCTTCCATCGCCTTCTCCAGGCCCGGAATGATGTTGCCGTGACCGATCAGGATCGCCAGCGGCTCGCCGCCCTGGGAGCTTTCGGTGGCGGGCTGGCCGACTTCGCCGACGGTGTAGTGGAAACGGACAGCGCGGTCTTTCTCGATTTTCATGGGTCTGGCTCGATCTGGTTCGGGTCTGGGCCGCGGCGTGGCGGCAGGGGGCGGCTTGATCGCCACCCGGCGATGCGGCCAAGATGGCCGCCGTGAAATACATGACGCAAAACATGACGCAAAACACGGCCGCGCATTATCCGCACTCCGCCGCTCCGGCGCCATCGGCCCCGGCCGCATGGGCATCGCGTACGGCGGTCTGCGCTGTCGCGCTGCTGGGTCTCGCGCTGGCCGGCTGCGGCGGCCCGGAGACCGTGCGGGGCACCCCACCGCCTCCGGCGCCATCCCGCGACTGGTCCGGAACCGCGCCCAACGATCCGGCGGCCGCCAATGCCGTACTGATGCGGGCGATCGGCCTGGTCGGCACACCTTATCGTTATGGCGGCAACACCCCGGACGGCGGCTTCGACTGCAGCGGCCTGGTCAATTACGTGTTCCGCGACATGCTCGACCTACGGCTGCCGCGGACCTCGCGGGAACTGGCCGCGATCCAGGGGCCGAAGATCGCGCCCAACCGGCTGGCCACCGCAGATCTGGTGTTCTTCGGCAGCGGCGGCAACGTCAGCCATGTGGGCATCTACGTCGGCGAAGGCCGCTTCGTGCATGCCCCCAGCACCGGCGGAACGGTCCGCCTCGACCACCTGGACGGCACGTACTGGCGGAACCATTACACCGGGGCCAAGCGCGTCCTGAAGTGAGGGCTGGGGGATGGCGGATGCCCCGTTTCGCGACTCGGGTCACCTTTTCGGCCCCGGGCCTAACGAAATGTGAACCCGCCGCCGGCCGTCGTCGTGCACTATCCATCCTCCTTCTGCAAAGTGCATGACGCGTGACGACCCCAGCCCAAGGCTCCGGCCGCCCCACTGCCATCCACCGCTCCACGCTTGGCAGCCCCCGATTCATGCTCACCTGCCTGCTCGCCCTCGGCAGCCTCCCGGCCTTCGCACAGCAGCGCATCGAAACTCCGACTCCGCAGGATCCCCTCGAATTCTCGGCGGGCCTGCTGTCCGCCGACATGTTCCCGGCCGGCGATGCCATGCTCCACGGCCCGCTGACCCTCCCCGGCCGCAGCGTCATGTTCGCCAAGGATATCCGCAGCATCTTCGATGCTTCCCCGGTCGCGATGAGCGTCGGCTCTGAAGTTCCGGCTCAAGGCGAAGGCCGCATCAAGACCATGCTCAAGCGCGCCCTGGCGCTGCTGGGCACCCCGTACCGCTGGGGCGGCACCAGCCCCGAGGGCGGTTTCGACTGCAGCGGTCTGGTCGGCTACGTCTTCCGCAACACCCTCGGCATCGAACTGCCGCGCATCTCGCGCGACATGGCCACCGTCGGCGAACTGATCCGCGACCCCAAGGCGCTGGCCGAAGGCGACCTGGTGTTCTTCAGCCGCCGCGGCAAGCATGTCGATCACGTCGGCATCTATATCGGCAACGGCCAGTTCGTCCACGCCCCGCGCACCGGCAAGGACGTGGAAGTCGCCAACCTGATCACCGGCTACTGGAGCCAGAAGTTCTTCCAGGCCCGCCGCGTCGCGACCCAATAAGCGCAGGCGACCGTCAGCTGTTTCCGCAAAGGCCGCGAAAGCGGCCTTTTGCTTTTCTGATCAGCGCCCGAACCACACTGGGCGACGATCTATCTGCTCCTCCCCTTGCGCGTAGCGCAGGGGGAGGTTGGGAGGGGGTTGCCTCCGTAGCCCGGCAACACCGGCACTCGGCGAACCCCTCCCCAACCCTCCCCTTCGCCTACGGCGAAAGGGAGGGAGTGATTGCCTCCAATCGAGTTTCGACGCTGATGAGGTTGGCTTTCGGAGGCACGCCTCAGCGAAAGCGGTCTTTTGCTTTTCTGACGCACAAACCACAGTAGGCGGCGATCCGCTCCTCCCCTTCGCCCATGGCGAAAGGGAGGGAGTAATTGCCTTCAAGTGAGTTTCGACGCTGATCAGGTTGATTTTAGAGGCACGCCGCCGTGATAGCCGCCTTTTACTTTCGATAGCCCGACCGCTTGCGGCCCCGCTCCGTCAGGCACATGCTTCGTCGACCGTTTATCGACGAGGGGACAACGACGATGGGCCGCACGATCCTGGGCATGCTGTTGGGCGTGGTGACGATGATGATCACCATTTACGCCATCGAATCCATCGGCCACCTGCTGTATCCGCCACCGGCCGGCCTGGACCCCAGGAACCCCGATCACCTGCAGATGATCGTCGCCGTCGCCCCCGCTGGCGCAATGGCCATGCTGGTACTCGGCTGGACCGCCGGCGCCTTCGTCGGCGGCTGGGTCGGCGCCCGCATCGCCCGCCATGCGCGCGCGGCTGCGATCTTCGTCGCACTGGTGGTGATGGCCGGCGTCGCTGGCATGATCGTCATGGTTCCCGACCATCCGAAATGGGTCGCCGTACTTGGACTGGTGCTGCCGATTCCGGTGGCGTTGGTGGCGGCGAGGTTGGCGGGCAGACGGGAAAAGACGCTTCCAGCGTAAACCGGACGCCGCATAAACGAACGGCAAACCATCGCACCCGGCTACAACAGCGGGTGCGACAGCACACCGTCAGACAGCTTCTTCCTCGATCCCCACATTGCTCGAAGCGCGTTCGTACACCTCGCGATCGAGCAACCCCGTTTCCTTCGCCACCAGCACCGGCACCAGCATCTGCCCGGTGACGTTGGTCATCGTGCGCATCATGTCGAGGATGCGATCGATGGCGTAGAGGTAGCCGATCACTTCCAGCGGCAGGCCGGCGGCGCTCAGCACCACCGTTGCCATCACCACCGCGGTGCCGGGCACGCCGGCGGTGCCGAAGCTGCCGAGTACCGAGGCGATCAGCACGATCAGGTATTGCTCGGGCGTGAGCGGGGTGCCGGTGTATTGGGCGATGAACACCGCGCACAGCGCCGGGTAGATCGCACCGCAGCCGTCCATCTTGATGCTGGCGCCCAGCGGCACCGCGAACGCGGCGTAATCCTTGTTCACGCCAAGGTTGTGGGTGACGCTGCGCAGCGACGACGGCAGCGAGGCGAAGCTGGACGAGCTGACGAACGCCACCTGCATGCCCGGTGCGGCGCCGCGGAAGAATTTCAGCGGGTTGAGGCCGTGCGCCATCAACAGGCCGCTGTAGACGACGATGATGTGGATCGCGCAGGCGACGTACAGCGCCAGCACGAAGTTGCCCAGCGGCAGCAGCTTGTCGAATCCGTAGGCGCCGACCAGCGCAGCGATCAGACCGAAGGTGCCGATCGGGGTCATCTCCAGTACGAAGCGCGTGAGCTGGATCGAGATCTCGGCGGCTTCGCCCACCAGCTTGCGCGCCAGCGCGACCTTCTCGCCGAGTTTCACCATCGCGAAACCGATCAGCCCGGCGAAGAAAATCACTGGCAGGATCGAGCCCCGGCCCGCCCGCAGCACGGTTTCGCCGGCCGCGTTCTTCGCTTCGCCGATGCCGCTCAGCGCATAGAACGGATTGGCCGGCACCACGTTCAACAACACCTGCACGACGCTCGGGACGTCCCGCTTCACATAGTTCGGATCGACCGCCAGCGGAATCTGCACCAGACCCGGCTGCATGATCGTGCCGACCGCCAGTCCGACGCAGACCGCCAGCACCGCGGTGATCGCGAACCACAGGAAGGTGCGGCCGCCGAGCGCAGCCATCGACTTCTGCCCGTGCAGCGACGCTACCGCGTTGATCACCGCGAAGAACACCAGCGGCACCGCGATCATCTTGATCAGGGTGACGTACAGATCGCCGAGCGGGCCGAACCAGGTCTCGGCCGCCGGCCCCATCACCCAGCCGGCGAAACCGCCCAGCACGAAGCCGGCGAGCACGCGCTGCCAGAACGGAATGCGGAACCAGGCCGAGATCAGGCGCATGAACGGTCTCCGGCGCGCTGCGCGCCCATATCGACGATCACGCACCATAGCCGAGCGCGGCGGCCCGGGCGAGCATCCGCGCGGCACAGGCGCATTCCACGATTGCAACGTCGGCCGGGCATAATCGATATTTCCCCCGAACGCCCCCCGCTCATGCCTCTTCGCCACATGCCCGTTCGACACGCATTGCTCGCCTTCGCCTGCACGCTCGCGGCCAGCGCGTGCGCCACCGCACCACGTTCGATGGGGGGCATCCCACCGCGCGGCGACGCACGGGCGGTCGCGGCCATCGATGTCCCGCAGATCCGCCGCCCCGATGGCGAAACCTCGGCCTGGTGGTTTCTCGCGGGCGCCGCGCAGGCCGCCGAACGCGGCGCGATGTCGGGCAGGGCGAAGAACGTGATCCTGTTCGTGGGCGACGGCATGAGCCTGCCCACGGTGGCCGCGGCGCGCATCCTGGACGGACAGCGCAAGGGCGGCCCCGGCGAAGAGAACGCACTGGGCTGGGAGCGCTTCCCGCACACCGCGCTGAGCAAGACTTACAACACCGATACCCAGACGCCCGACTCCGCCGGCACGATGACCGCGATGGCCACCGGCGTGAAGACCCGCGCCGGCGTGCTCGGCATCGGTCAGCAACCCATGCTGGGCGACTGCGCCGGGGCGCTGCGTTCGCCGATCCTGAGTCTGTGGGAACTGGCGGCCGGCACCGGGCTGGCCACCGGCGTGGTCACCACCACCCGCGTCACCCACGCCACCCCGGGCGCGACCTTCAGCCATACGCCCCACCGCAACTGGGAGAACGACGCGGAGATGCCGCAGGACGCCGTCGACGCCGGCTGCACCGACATCGCGCGGCAGTTGATCGAATCGAACTACGGCAACGGCCCCGACGTACTGATGGGCGGCGGCCGCAGCAATTTCTTCCCGGCGACCGAACGCGACCCCGAGTACGACGACAAGGTCGGCCTGCGCCTGGACGGCCGCGATCTGGTCGCC
>JAZKFJ010000024.1:53663-101553 GCA_040386495.1 Pseudomonadota bacterium | reverse complement strand
CAGCGCGATACGTTTGGTCAACGCGTTGACCGCGCGGTTGGTCTTGCCCTTGTCGGCCAGCATGTAATACAAGCCGGCACCGAGATTCCACACTATCAGGATCAACACCCCGACGATGAGCAGGGTCTTCAACGAATCGCTCATGGCAAGCTCCGGTTCCGCGCGGCAGCACGGTCTGCGGCCGGTATTATCGCAGGGGATGGGGTGATCGGGTGAGAGCGCGCCGGCATCCCGCGTTCCTCTGGGCGATCGCGCTGCTGGCGACGGCGCTGTTCGCGTGGCTCGGGTTCTGGCAGCTCGAACGCGCCGACGAGAAACGCGACATGCTTTCGAAAGCGTCCGGCGCGCTGTCCTCGCGTACGCCGAAGCCGCTGTCGGTGATCGCCGACGAAGCGCGGGCCATGGATTACGACTGGGTCGCGGTGGAAGGCCGCTTCGCCGAAGCGCCGGCGGTGCTGCTCGACAACCAGCAGCAGAATGGCAAGGTCGGCGTTCGCGCTTATCGCGTCTTCGTCCTGAAGGACGGGCTGCCGGTGCTGGTGGATCTGGGCTGGACCGCATTGCCCGGGGATCGCACGCTGCCGCGCGTCGTGCGCGATGCCGACCGCGATCGTCTTGTGGGACTGTTGATGCCGCCGCCGGGGCAGGGTCTGGACATGGGCGCTCCGGTGCGGCAATCCGACGACACGCTGCTCGCCACGGCCATCGACCTGCCGACGCTGCGCGTCGCGCTGGCACTGCCGGCACTCGCGCCGCGCGTATTGCGTCCTGACAATGACCCGAATCTCGGCTATGCCCGCGATTTCGACATTCTTCCCAATACCCTGCCGCCGGAACGCCACATCGGCTACGCGGTGCAGTGGTTCGGATTGGCGATCACCGTATTGATCACCGCACTGCTGCTGAGCTGGCGCAGACGACGCGCAGCGCAACGCGACCACAGGCCTTCGCAATGAACAGAACCGTTTCACCGAACCGCAACCGACTCATGCTGGTCGGGATCTTTGCGATCTTCTTCGGCGCTTTCGCGCTGGCAGGCGTTCTGCGCTTCTCCGGGTGGCGCCCGGCGGGCATGAAGAACCACGGCGAATTGCTGCAGCCGCCCGGCGATCTGCGCACCTTGCCGGTGACGCTTGCCGATGGCCGTGCATACCCGTGGAACCCGGTGGAGCGCACCTGGCGGATCGTCGTCGCGCCGCCCACCGCCTGCGGCAATCCCTGCGTGACCCTGTCCCAGCAGATCGACACGGTGTGGCAGCTGTTCGGCCGCAACGCCGATCATGTCGAAGTGCTGTGGCTCGGCGAGCCGCCGGCTGCGGCGAAGCGCGGCCCCGAATTCCGCGTGCTGAAGGACGATGCCGCGCTGCGCGCGGCATTGCCGCGATTGAACGACCCTGCCGGTGTGCCGGTCTACGTCGTGGATCCGAACGGCTTCGTCGTTCTGCGCTACGCTCCGGGTTTCGATCCGTCCCATCTGCGCCAGGACATGTCCCGGCTGCTCAAGCTCAAGTAAGCAGAACTCTTCCATGTCGCACGTTTCCGTATCGCAGGATCCCGCCGAGACCCGATCGGTCACCCACAGGCCGCCGATCTATCGCCATTTCCATCGCATCGCATGGCTCGCGGTCGTACTCGCGCTGTGCGTGATCGTGTTCGGCGCGTTCGTGCGCCTGTCCAATGCCGGATTGAGTTGTCCCGATTGGCCGACCTGCTACGGCCGCGCCACGTGGCCAACGGTCACCGCCGATGTGAATCATCCGACCGCGCTGGATGTGCGTCCGCTCGAAGTCCACAAGGCCTGGCGCGAACAGGTCCACCGTCACGCCGCGGCCATTCTCGGCACGCTGGTGCTGGCGCTCGCATTGCTGGCCGCGCGGCGTCGCCGCCTGGGCATCGCGCAGATCCTGCTGGCCGCCGGATTGATCGCGGCTGGCATCCCGCTGTACATGCGCGGCATGCACGATGCCGCGGTGGCATGCGCCGTGCTCGGAGAACTCATCCTACTGATCGCGGCGCTGCGCTGGAGCAACGACGATCTGTCGCGCGCCGCCACGTTCACGCTGATGTTGATCGTGTTCCAGGCATTGCTGGGCATGTGGACCGTCACCATGCTGCTGAAACCGATCATCGTGATGGCGCATCTGCTCGGCGGGATGGCCACCTTCTCGATGCTGACCTGGATGGCATGGCGCGCCACCGACAGCCCGGTGCGTATCGCCGGCGCGAACGCGATGCGATGGTGGCTGATCGGCGCGGTCGTGGTGGTCGGCATCC
Organism: Pseudomonadota bacterium; assembly: GCA_040386495.1. GTDB lineage: Bacteria > Pseudomonadota > Gammaproteobacteria > Xanthomonadales > Xanthomonadaceae > Lysobacter_I. Next base: position 99,279 of record JAZKFJ010000024.1, on the reverse strand, counting down.
AGATCGCGCTCGGCGGCTGGGTCAGCGCCAACTACGCCGCGCTCGCCTGCGCCAACGATTTCCCGACCTGCGTCGGCAAGTGGATACCGCCGCACGATTTCCGCGAAGGTTTCGTGCTGTGGCGCGGCATCGGCGTCGACTACGAAGGCGGCGTGCTCGACGGCGCGTCGCGCATCGCGATCCAGCTCGCGCACCGCGCGATGGCGGTGGTGGTGTTCGTCTATCTGCTGTGGATGGCGCTGAAACTCATCCGCACGCCGGGGCTGTGGCTGACCGGCGTGGTGCTGACGCTGCTGATGCTGACGCAGGTGGGCCTGGGCATCGCCAACGTCGTGCTGGGCCTGCCGCTGTGGACCGCGGTGCTGCACAACGCCGGCGCTGCGCTGCTGCTGTTCCTGCTGGTCAGCCTGCTGGCGCGTCTGTGCCGGCCGACGGTATGAGCCCGTTCTGATGGCGATCCCGATGCGCGAATACTGGGCATTGACCAAGCCGCGGGTGGTGGCGCTGATCGTTTTCACCGCGTTCGTCGGCATGTTCCTGGCCGTGCCGGGATTGCCGCCGCTGCGCGAGAGCGTGTTCGGCTTCATCGGCATCTGGCTGGCCGCCGCCAGCGCGGCCGCGATCAATCATCTGATCGACCAGCGCATCGACCGGGTGATGGCGCGCACCGCGCACCGTCCGCTCGCCACCGGCGCGCTGAAGCCGGCGCAGGTGCTGGCGTTCGCGGTGTTCCTCGGCGCGCTGTCGATGACGCTGTTGATCGCGATGGTCAATCCGATCACCGCCGCGCTGACCTTCGCATCGCTGATCGGTTACGCCGTCGTCTACACCGCATGGCTCAAGCGCGCCACGCCGCAGAACATCGTCATCGGCGGCATCGCCGGCGCCGCGCCGCCGCTGCTGGGCTGGGCCGCGGTCACCGGCATGAACAATCCGTGGGACTGGGCGCACGCCCTGCTGCTGGTGCTGATCATCTTCGTATGGACGCCGCCGCATTTCTGGGCGCTGGCGATTTTCCGTCGCGAAGACTATGCGCGCGCGCTGGTGCCGATGCTGCCGGTGACCCACGGCGTGGAATACACGCGCTGGCAGATCCTGCTCTACACGGTGCTGTTGCTCGCGGTCACGGTGTTGCCGTGGGCGGTGGGCATGAGCGGGCTGTTCTATCTCGGCGGCGCGCTGGTGCTGGGCGTGGTCTTCCTCTGGTATGCGTGGAAGCTGCTGGATCCGCCGGACGAGTTCTTCGCCATGCGCACCTTCAATTACTCGATCGTTTATCTGATGGCGCTGTTCGCCTTCCTGCTGGTGGATCACTGGCTATTGCCGTGGGTGGGGCCGACCGCAGCGATGCAGTTCCAGCCAGTGAACTGACAGCAAACAATTACTCCGGGAACGGCGGTTTTAACAGCCGAATGGCTGGTCAAGCCGCGATCGATGGCGGATACACTTTCCTTGGCCTATCGCGGCTCCCGCCGCTCCTACAGAGGGCTTCCAATGTTTCGTCCGCGCCTCCTGCCGCTGCTCTGCAGCCTCGTTCTGACCACCGCAACCTTCGCGGCGCATGCCCAGGAAGCCCCGGCAGAATCGCGAAGCGATATCCGGGTCGTCACCGCCGCGCGGATGCTCGACGTACGCAGCGGGAAACTCATCGACAACCCGCAGATCGTCGTCCGCGAAGGCCGCATCGTTTCGGTAGGCCGCGCTGGCGATGCCTTCCCCGCGGGCGCCGAGCGCATCGATCTCAAGGACATGACCCTGCTGCCGGGCCTGATCGACATGCACGTGCACATCGACAGCGACCCGACCTACAGCGGCTACACGTATCTGCAGTTCAGCGACCGCTTCTGGTCCGCGGTGTCGGTGACGCATGCGCACGACACGCTGATGGCCGGGTTCACCACCATCCGCAATCTCGGTTCCGACGACTGGAACGATGTCGGCCTGCAGCAGGCGATCGACGCCGGCAAGGTCGTCGGCCCGCGCATTGTCCCCGCCGGTTATGCTTTCGGAGCGACCGGCGGTCACTGCGATTCCACGTACTTTCCGCCGTCGATGAACGACCGCAACGCCTACAACGCCGACAACGCCGAAGAGGCGCGCAAGTCGGTGCGCGAAGTGCGCAAATACGGCGCGCAGGTGATCAAGATCTGCGCCACCGGCGGCGTGTTCTCGCGCAACACCGAGCCCGGTCAACAGCAGATGACCTACGACGAGATGAAAGCCACCGTCGACGAAGCGAAAATGTGGGGCATCAAGGTCGCCGCGCATGCGCATGGCGCAGCCGGCATCCGCGAAGCGATCCGCGCGGGCGTGAATACCATCGAACACGCCAGCCTGATCGACGACGAAGGTATCCGGCTCGCGAAACAATACGGCGCGTGGCTGTCGATGGACATCTACAACACCGATTACACGCAGTCCGAAGGTCGCAAAAACGGCGTGCTCGAAGACAACCTGCGCAAGGACCGCGAGATCGGCGACCTGCAGCGCGAGAACTTCCGCCGCGCGCATCAGGCCGGCGTGAAGATGGTCTACGGCACCGATGCCGGCATCTTTCCCCACGGCAAGAATGCACGACAGTTCGCGGTGATGGTGCGTTACGGCATGACCCCGACGCAGGCGATCCAGTCGGCGACGATCAACGCTGCCGAAGCGTTGGGGCGCAGCGATATCGGCGTTATCGAAACCGGCCGCTATGCCGATATCGTGGCGGTGTCGGGCAATCCTTCGCAGGATGTGACGTTGCTGGAAAGCGTCGCGTTCGTGATGAAGGGCGGAACGGTTGTGAAAGCAGCGCGCTGATCAGTGATCAAGCTGTGCCGCCGACAACGTCTGTGGCGCCTGGGATGTCGTTGATATGTCGAAGCAGGTTCTACGGAACCTTCGCGAACCTGCGATACCGTGCATCCAACGCAACGACATGTTTCTGCAGTTCGTCGAACGTGCCGGTATTGACGACGATATCGTCGGCGATGGCCAATCGCTGTTCGCGCGTTGCCTGCGCGCCGATCATCCTGTCGGCGAGCGTGGCATCGATATCGTCGCGCTGGATCAATCGCGCATGCTGCACTTCGATCGGTACATCGACCACCAGAATGCGCTGCAGCCACGGATAGACAGTGCGTGCGCCGACTTCGGCGAGCAACGGAATCGCGGCGATTGCGTATGGGCTCGTCGCCTGCGCGCACTGGTGCGCGAGCGATTCGCGCACGCGCGGGTGGATGATGGTTTCGAGTCGTTTGCGCGCGGCATCGTCGCCGAACACGCGCTTGCGCATCGCGGCGCGGTCGAGGGCGCCGGTGTCGTCGAGAATGTCTACGCCGAATGCGGCGACCACTTCGCCCAGGCCATCGCTCCCGGGAGCGACCGCTTCGCGCGCAGCGATGTCGGCGTCGGCGACGACGATGCCCAGCGCCTCGAACGCATGCGCGACCGCGGACTTGCCCGAGGCGATGCCGCCGGTCAGGCCGACGCAGTACATGTCTTTACCGAAGCCGGGCCATGCGGCTACTCGAGGCCCGACATGCGCATGTAGGTACCGATGATCACGTCGCCCCACATGAAGACGATCCAGCCGGCGATGGCGAGGTACGGTCCGAACGGGATCTGGGTATTGCGGTCGCGGCCCTGCACTGCGAGGAAAATCGAGCCGATGATGGCGCCGACCAGCGACGACATCAGCGCGATCGGCAGCAGGGCCTTGTAGCCGGCCCAGGCACCCAATGCGGCGAGCAGCTTGAAGTCGCCGTGTCCCATGCCGACCTTGCCGGTCAGCTGTTTGAACACCCAGTACACCGTCCACAGCGACACATAGCCCAAGACCGCGCCGGCGATGGCTTCCTTGGCCGGCACGAACAGGTTGTCCACGCTGGCGATAAGACCGAGCCACAGCAACGACAGCGTGATCTGATCGGGCAGCAGCTTGGTGCGCAGGTCCATGCCCGCGCCCGCGATCAGGAAACAACTCAAGAGTGCAGCGCCGAACCCCTGCCAGCCGAAGCCGAAGCGCCAAACGCTGGCGACGACCAGCAACATCGTCAACAGTTCGACGGCGGGATACTGGATCGAGATCGGCGTTTTGCAATTGCGGCAGCGGCCGCGCAGCGCGAGCCAGCTGAAGACAGGGATGTTTTCGTACCACGAGAGCTTGTGCTGGCAGTGCGGGCAGTGCGATGGCTCGACCACGATGCCGGGCGGCGGCGGATCGTAGAGATCGCCCTGACCCAGTTCATCGAGGGCGTCGCGCTTCCACTCCCACTCCAGCCGTTTCGGCAGGCGCAGGATCACCACGTTGAGGAAGCTGCCGACGAGCAGGCCAAGCCCCGCGGCGATCGGAAAACCGATCGCCGGATTCTGGTCGAGGAACGCCATCGATGCGCGGACCCGGACTCAGCCGCCGACCGCAGCGGCCAGCTTGAAGATCGGCAGGTACATGCCGACGACCATGCTGCCCACCATCACGCCGATGATGACCATGATCATAGGTTCCAGCAGGCTGGCCAGCGCGTCCACGGCGTTGTTCACTTCCTGCTCGTAGAACTCGGCGACCTTGAACAGCATGGTGTCGAGCGCGCCGGCTTCTTCGCCGATGGCGGCCATCTGGACGACCATGTGCGGGAACAGATTGACCTGTTTCATCGCCATGTTGACCGGATAGCCGACGGACACGTCCTCGCGGATGCGCCACACCGCTTTTTCGTAGACCGAATTGCCGGTGGCGCCGGCGACGCTTTCCAGCGCTTCGACCAGCGGCACGCCGGCCTTGAAGGTGGTGGCCAGGGTGCGCGCGAAGCGGGCGATCGCGGAGTTGTGCATGATCGCGCCGATCACCGGCACCTTGAGAATGACCTTGTCGAGGAAATGCTGGAACGCCGGCGAACGCTTGTACGCGAAGATGAAGGTCGCGATACAGGCGATGGCGATGCCCAGCATCAACCACCACCACGACACCATGAAGCGCGAGAATTTCACGATCAACTGGGTGAACGCGGGAAGTTCGGCGCCAAAGTTCTTGAACACGTCCTCGAACTGCGGGACCACGAACACCAGCATGACCGAGCTGACCAGGATCGCGACCACGATGACCATCGCCGGGTAGAACAGCGCCTTCTTGATCTTGCCCTTCAGCGCCTCGGTGTTTTCCTTGTAGGTCGCGATGGTGTCGAGCACGGTCTCGAGCACGCCCGCCGATTCGCCGGCGCGCACCAGATTGCGATACAGCTCGTCGAAATACACCGGGTGCTTGCTCATCGCCTCATAGATCGACGAACCGCCCTCGATGTCGACGCGCACGGCATCGACCAGATTCTTCATCCGCAGATTCTTCTGGCCGTTGCCGATGATCTCCAGCGACTGCACCAGCGGCACGCCCGACTTCATCATCGTGGCGATCTGGCGGCTGAAGATCGCGATGTCCTTCGCGCTGACTTTGCTGCCGGCGGCGCCGAACAGCGGTTTGGGCTTGGGCTTGACGACGGTGGGCGTGATGCCCAGACGTCGCAGCTCGGCGCGCAGCAGATTGCCGTTCTTGGCCTGCTGCTCGCCTTTCATCTTGATGCCGCGTTTGTCGTTGCCTTCCCAGACGAACGTCGGCATCTGATTGCCGGCGCGCTCGGAGGCGGGGGCGGTTTTCGCAGCGGTGCGGGATGCGGCCATGGCTTAGTCCTTGGTGACGCGGTTGATTTCGGCGAGGCTGGTGAGGCCGTTTCTGGCTTTCAGCAGCGCAGATTGACGCAGGTTCTTCACGCCGGACGCCTGTGCGGCTTCGGCGATCTGCATGGCATTGCCGCCCTGCAGAACGATGGCCTGGATTTTCTCGGTCATCGGCATGACTTCGTAGATGCCGGTGCGGCCCTTGTAGCCGCCCGTGCATTCGCCGCAGCCCACGGCTTCGTACAGCTTGATGCCGGCATGCACATCGTCGGCCGTGTAGCCTTCGGCCAGCAGTGCGTGTTCCGGCAGTATCGCTTCGCGTTTGCAGTTGTTGCACAGCCTGCGCGCGAGGCGCTGGGCGATGACCAGGCTCACCGACGATGTGATGTTGAACGGCGCGATGCCCATGTTCATCAGGCGCGAAATGGTCTGCGGCGCGTCGTTGGTATGCAGGGTCGACAGCACCATGTGGCCGGTCTGCGCCGCCTTGATGGCGATTTCGGCGGTTTCGAGGTCGCGGATTTCGCCGACCATGATGATGTCGGGATCCTGACGCAGAAAGCTGCGCAGCGCGGCGGCGAAGGTCATGCCGCGCTTCTGGTTCTGCTGCACCTGGTTGATGCCGGGGAGACGGATTTCCACCGGGTCTTCGACGGTGGAGATGTTGCGCTCTTCTTCGTTGAGGATGCCCAGTGCGGTGTACAGCGACACGGTCTTGCCGGAGCCGGTGGGGCCGGTCACCAGGACCATGCCGTAGGGTTTCTTGATCGCGTCGAGAAACAGCGTTTGCTGGTCGGGCTCGTAGCCGAGTTTCTCGATGCCGAGCTTGGCCGCGCTGCCGTCGAGGATACGCAGTACGACTTTCTCGCCGAACAGGGTCGGCAGGGTGCTCACGCGGAAGTCGATCTGCCGGGTTTTCGACAGGTTGAGCTTGATGCGGCCGTCCTGCGGCACGCGCTTTTCGGCGATGTCCAACTGCGACATCACCTTCAGGCGCGCGGCGATGCGCTGACTCAATTTGACCGGCGCCTTCGCGACCTGCTTGAGGATGCCGTCGATGCGCAGGCGCACGCGATAGTCGGTTTCGTAGGGCTCGAAGTGGATGTCGGAGGCGCCGCGGCGGATCGCGTCCACCAGCACCTTGTTGACGAACTTCACGACGGGCGTGTCGTCGTTCTTGCTGTCGATGCCGCCGTCGCTGCCGGTCTCGTCGTCGCCGCTCGAAACATCGAGATTATCGAGACCCTCGGCATCGTCCAGATTGCCCAAGGCATCGCTGGACTCCATCCACAGCTGCATGGTGCGCTTGATGGCGTCCTCGTCGATCAGGATCGGTTCCACCAGCAGATTGGTGTGGAACTTCAACTCATCGAGGGCAGCGGTGTTGGTCGGATCGGAGACGCCGACGAACAGCCGCCCACCGCGTTTGAACAGTGGCAGCACAAGATGTTTCTGGAGCAGTTCTTCCTTGACCAGGCGGATCGCGCTCTGGCTGGGATCCATGACCGTGGGATCGAATAGCGGCATGCCGAATTCGATCGAGTTGGCGGCGGCCAGCTGCGGCGGCGTCACCAGTTTGTGTTCGCGCAGATAGTTGGCGATCGGCTTGCGTTCGCGCGTGGCGGCATCCAGCGCCTCGCGGGCGACGTTCTCGTCCAGAGCGCCATCCAGCACCAGACGCCGGGCGATTCCGGTGATGCCGATCAGATTGGATGTGTGAGCAACGTTCACATTGCAGCCCCTAGCCCCGCAGACCCCAACTGGATCATGCACTCCCGACAATAACATCGAAACGGCATGAAGTTTCGGGAAATAGTACCGCTTCTGCTCGAGCGTCGGGAGCACGTCACGGATCGGAGCGACTGCGGTCGCAGACGGCACATTTTGCGGTGCGATCTGCAGTGGGATGGGGCGAGTCTGGAAGCGGCGACGGCCGACGGGCGATGGCTATTGGAAACCGCCCTGTGGCCCAATCAATCGGGTCCAGCGATGGCACGGGTCAAGCAGCCGGGCGTCAGCGACGACGGCCCGATGTCAGCAGCGTCCCTGAGTCAGGAGCAGCCGTTCGGACGGTAGAGCGCGGTCACGGTGGTGCTGCAACTCCAGAGTCCTTCGGCATCCCGGGTCAGCGTCAGCGTTTTGCCCGCGACATTGGGGTTGCCGGCGAGGGTGCAGGCGATGGTCTGGCCGCTGGTGGCCGACCAGGTGCCGGCGGGGGTAATGGCACTGCAACGCACGGTATTCAGCGGCAGACCGATGTCGTTGGCGTTGGCGGGGCTGCCCGCGCTTTCGCCGTTCTGGATCTGTTCTTCGAAGTTCACCACACCACCGCGCATGTCCGCCAGGCCGGCGGTGACCTGGGAACGCGCTACGTAAACCTGATAAGCGGGAAGTGCGATCGCCGCCAGAATGGCGATGATCGCGACGACGATCATCAACTCGATCAGGGTGAATCCTTGAGTGCTTGCGCGTCCGGTATGCATGGCAATGATCCCCCCTGGAAGTGTCTGTAGCGGTGCTGTTTGATCGGTGGATTGTGAGCACGCTTGTCGAACTTGGTTTTCAGATAAAGAAAAGGGGTGCCGAAGCACCCCTTCCCGGAACGAAACGTTCCCGGCGGGGAATTAGCAGCCGTTCGGTTCGTAGTTGGTGTTGCCGATGTTGTTGGTGCAGACCCACTGGCCCTGCGCATCACGGGTCAGGGTGACGGTCTTGCCGGCGACGTTCGGGTTGCCCTTCAGGGTGCAGGCGATGGTCTGGCCCGACGCGGCGGTCCAGGCACCAGCGACGGCGATGGTGCAACGCGGGGTAGTAGCGGCCAAGCCGATGTCCGGGTTCGTAGCAGCGCCGACGCGTTCACCGCTCTGGATGCCTTCTTCGAACGCGGTCACGCCGCCACGGATGTCGGCCAGGCCCGAGGTGGACTGCGACTTGGCAACGTAGTTCTGGTACGCCGGCAGGGCGATGGCGGCCAGGATGGCGATGATCGCGACGACGATCATCAGTTCGATCAGGGTGAAACCTTGCTGCTTCTTCATGGGAGATCCCTCGGGAGTGGTGTGGCGTGGTGGTTTGGCTGAAATTCTCACGTGCCCCGTGGCCAGCGATCCGGTCAGTGGGCGCCCGTGCTACCGAGCACGTGCAAAGCAAAGACATGCATAAGCCGTGCCAACATTCCTGGACGGAACCCGGTCGCGAACGGGTGATCAAGGATGTGGTTCATGTCACGGTTTGTGGAAGGACGAAAAGTGACGCGGAACGTCAGGTTGGTAGGCGACTGACATCGTCAGTCAGGTCATGCCCCAGATCCGGGTCGCTGTGTCGCCCCAGTCATCGCCGTCAGCGGTCGACGGGCTGCTGATGATCGCATTCGTCATGCGGGTGGGCGGGGGAAAGTGCGTCATTCGATTGGAAACGAGACAGCAGTTCGATCTGCACAGGATGCGGACTGGCGTGGTTGTCGAGGCTGCGGTCATTCAGGCTATGCTTTCCATTGATCCGGGAAAGGGTGTGTTTCGATGCAGATGCCTGTGGCCCGCCTTGAGCGGGCGTTGCTGTTGCTGTTCGTCGCTTCCGGCTTTGCCGGTCTTGTGTACCAGGCGATCTGGTCGCACTACCTCGGGCTGATCCTCGGGCATGCGGCCTATGCGCAGACGCTGGTACTGGCGATCTTCATGGGCGGCATGGCGGCGGGCGCATGGCTGGTCAGCGCACGCGGCGGGCGGTGGTCGGGACTCATCCGCTCCTACGCGATCGTCGAGCTGATCATCGGCGCGACGGCGCTGGTCTTTCATCCGCTGTTCGTCGGTTACATGGAAGTGTCGCAGAACACGGTCCTCCCGGCATTGCAGAACGAATCGGCGATCCGTTTCTGGCAATGGGGATCCGCCGCGCTGTTGATCGCGCCGCAGAGCGTGCTGCTGGGTATGACCTTCCCGCTGATGAGCGGCGGCTATCTGCGGGTATCGCCGCAGCAGGATGGCGAAATCCTCGGCGGCCTCTATTTCACGAACAGCATCGGCGCGGCCGCGGGCGCGCTGGCGGCGACCTTCCTGTTGTTGCCCTGGATCGGGATGCCCGGCGCGGTGATGGTCGCGGGCGTGATCAATCTGCTGGTCGGTGTGGTGGCCTGGCGGGTTGCGGCATCGGTGCCGGACACGGTCGCGGCAATCGCGACGCCGCCATCCGGGAGCGTTCCGCAGGATGCCTCACAGGACCAAGCGGCCGATCGTCGTCCGAGCCGATTCCAGGCCCTGATGCTGGCGGGCGCGGCGATCACCGGCGCCAGTTCCTTCGTGTACGAGGTGGGCTGGATCCGGCTGTTGAATCAGGCGCTCGGTACCACTGTGCATTCGTTCGAGTTGATGCTGACCGCGTTCATCCTCGGTCTCGCGTTCGGTGGGTTGTGGGTGCGCAAGCGCAGCCGCAACATCCAGGATCCGGTGGCGGTGGCGGGTGTCGCGCAGGTGCTGATGGGGCTGGCGGCATTGGTTTCGCTGCCGGTGTTCGCCCAGAGCTTCCAGTGGGTGGGCTGGTTCATGGGGATCTTCCCCCGGAACGAGAGCGGCTACTACCTCTTCAGTCTGGGCAGCGCGACCGTCGCGCTGCTGGTGATGTTTCCCGCGGCATTCTTCGCCGGCATGACCCTACCGCTGTTCACGATGGCGCTGCTGCGGCGCGGCTACGGCGAAAAGAGCATCGGTCGTATCTATGCCGCGAACACGCTCGGGGCGATCGTCGGCGTGGTGCTGGCGATGCATGTGCTGATCCCTCTGCTCGGCCTGCGTCTGGCGGTGACCCTGGCGGCGCTGGCCGATGTGCTGCTGGGTCTGGTGCTGCTGCGCGCTTTCAGCACGGTGTTCAAGCCGAAGCTCTACTTCGGTGCGTTGGCCAGCGTGCTGGTGGTGGCGTCGCTGAGCCTGTTGTTCGGCGCCGCGGATCCCCGGTCGCTGGCGTCGGGCGTCTTCCGGCACGGTGTTTTCGAACTGGCCGAAGGGACCGATGTGCAATTCCTGCGCGACGGCAAGACCGCGACCGTCGCGTTCTATCGTCAGGGCAGCGTCGGCACCATCGCGACCAACGGCAAGCCGGACGCCTCCATCGAACTCTCCGAGAACGGCGTCCCCACCGACGACGAATACACGATGGTGATGGCCGCGAGCCTGCCGCTGGCGCTGCATCCCGCGCCGGAACGCGTTGCGGTGATCGGCTGGGGTTCCGGACTGAGCACGCATACGCTGCTGGGCAGCAAGGTGCCCAAGGTCGTCGATACGATCGAGATCGAAGCGTCGATGCACGCGGGCGCCGAGGGCTACGGCAACCGCGTGATCCGTGCGTACATCGACCCGCGCAGCCAGCTGCATATCGACGATGCGCGCACGTTCTTCTCCACGGGCAAGAAGCAATACGACGTGATCGTCTCCGAACCGTCGAACCCGTGGGTCAGCGGCGTCTCCAGTCTGTTCACTCGCCAGTTCTACCAGTTCCTGACCAAGCATCTCGAAAAGGACGGGCTGTTGATCCAGTGGATGCAGACCTACGAATTGAACGATCCGCTCTTCTACACGATGGTGGCGGCGTTGATCGAGGAATACCCGTATGTCGAAGCCTATCTGACCAATACCTCCGACGTGATCTTCGTAGCCTCGCATGCGCCGATCCGGGATTTCGACGCCTCGAAGCTGCGGGATCCCGGCTTGCTGGCGGATCTCACGCGCCTGGGCCTGGAATCCGCGCCGGATCACGAAGTCCGGCGTTTCGCCGATCGCAACGTACTGGCCGGCCTGGTCGAACTCTATGGCGCGCCGGCGCATACCGATTTCCATCCGACCGTGGCGCTTGGCGCACCGAAAAGCCGCTACAAGGTGGAGACCGTCAAGAGCGTGATGAATCTGATGGGCGTCGGCATGCCGGTGCTGGAATTCACCGGCGGGCGCAAGCCGGTACAGGTCGCTGCGAACGTGCATGCGGTGAGCCCCAGCATTGGCGCGATGGATCATGCGAATGCGCGCCGGGTGCGCGAGCGTCTGCTCGGCATCGGTAGCGCGCAAGGACTCGATCCGGCGGTCGCGAAAAAGTTGGATGCGCTTATGTCCTTCGACACCGGCAAGGCCGAATGGCTGGATGCGGCGTCGGTGATCGCCGATTTCAGCATCGGCTATCTGACGCCAGCGGATCTGCAGGGCGTCTGGATCCAGCCCGCATGGGTCGGCGAACGCGCGAAGGATCCGGAAATCGCCGCGGTGCTGGCCGCGTACGAAGCCACTGCCAAACGCGATACGGTGGCGATGTACGACACCGGCGTGGCGGGTCTGAAAGCGGTGCCGGGCACCGCGCCGGCATTGGTGCGGGATCACCTGCTGGTGATCGCGATGCTCGGGGCGATCGGGCAGGACAAGGGCGATCTGGCGATCGCGCTGGAGCGCGAGCAGGGCGCGTCGGTGCGGGTGAGCAACGAGTACTACTGGACAGCGCGTGCGTATATCCCGGCTTGGCTGCACGCGACCGGGCGCGTGAAGTAAAGCTACTCGATCCCCAGCTTTTTGAGCTTGTAGCGCAGCGCGCGGAAGGTGATTCCCAGCGCTGCGGCGGTTTTGGTCTTGTTGTAGCGGTGTTCCTGTAGCGCCTGCTGGATCGCGTTGCGTTCGATCTCCTCGATGTACGAGGGCAGGGCGCTGGTGCTGGTGTCGCGCGGGCCGCCGCCGCGCGGATCGGCGCCGGCCGGTGTATTGGCCTGCGGCGGTGCGGGCGTCATGCCGGCGATCGGTTGCATCGCGGCCTGCGGCGCGGCTGCGGCGGCGGCTGGAATCTGCGGCGCGCTGGGCAGGCGCAGATCGCGGGCGTCGATGATTTCGTCGTCGGCCATGGCCAGCGCGCGTTCGAGGATGTTCTCCAGTTCGCGGACATTGCCCGGGAACGGATAGATTTCGAGCGCGCCGACCGCGTCCGCCGACAGGGTGGGCGCGCGCCGTTTCATGGCGTAGGCGAGACGTTTGAGGATGGCATCGGAGAGCAGCGGCAGGTCGCCGGTGCGCTCGCGCAGCGCGGGCACGTCCAGTTCGATCACGTTGATGCGATAGAACAGGTCGTGGCGGAATTTGGCTTCGGCGACCAGAACATCCAGATCCTTGTGGGTGGCCGAGAGGATGCGCACGTCGACCGGAATCTCGACGTTGGCGCCGACCGGGCGCACGGTCTTTTCCTGGATCGCGCGCAGCAGTTTGACCTGCATCGACAGCGGCAGCTCGGCGACTTCGTCGAGGAACAGGGTGCCGCCGTCGGCGGCCTGGAACAGGCCGGGTTTTTCGGTATGGGCGCCGGTGAAGCTGCCTTTCTTGTGACCGAAGAACTCGCTTTCCATCAATTCGGCCGGAATCGCGCCGCAGTTGACCGGAATGAAGGGTCCGGCTGCGCGCGAGCCTTGCGCGTGGATGGTGCGGGCGACCAGCTCCTTGCCGGTGCCGGATTCGCCGCTGATGTGTACCGGCGCTTGGCTGCGGGCGACCTTGGTGATGGTGTCGCGCAGGCCGACCATCGCCGACGAATCGCCGAGCAGCAGGGTTGCGCCCTCCGGGTTGGCCTGGCGGCGGGTGTTGAGATCCAGCGCCTGGCGGACCAGGCCGCGCAGCACGGTGAGATCCACCGGCTTGGTGACGAAGTCGAAGGCGCCGCTCTTGAGGGCTTCCACCGCCGCTTCGACATTGCCGTAAGCGGTGATGACCGCGACCGGCGTGGTCGGGAAGCGGGTGGCGATCTCGCTGACCAGCTCCAGTCCGGAGCCGTCGGGCAGGCGCATGTCGGTGAGGCACAGGTCGTAGGCGACCGTGCTGAGCATCTCCCGTGCCACTGCCAGATTGGGAGCCGTGTCGGTGCGCAACCCCATTCGTCCCAGTGTCACCACCAGAAGTTCACGGATGTCATGCTCGTCGTCGACGATCAGCGCACTGCGTTGCTCGGTCATGTTGCCCTCCTGCGTCAACTTTAGCCCATTTGCGGCAGTTGCAACAGCCGCAGGCGTGGTCGAAACGTCCGATCGAGGCCTTCGATCGCACTCAGGCAGGCAGCAAGGTGTGTTGCCCGGGCATGCTGATCCGGAAACAACAGCCGCCACCGGGCACCGGCACATGATCGAGCGAGGCGCCGTTCGCGCGGCACAGTTCGCGGGCGATGTAGAGACCCAGGCCGGTACCGTGTTCCGACGTGGTGAAGAATGGCCGGAACAACTGCGGCACCACCGCATCGGGAATGCCGGGGCCGCGATCGATCACGTCGATCACCGGCGCATCTTCCAGACGGTAGGTATGCAGCGTGATCCGCGCCGCTTCGCCGGGCAGATGGCCGTGGCGACGCGCATTCTGCACCATCGCGGTGAGCACCTGGTGCAGGTGTTTCGGATCGACCAGCGCGGGCACCATCGGCTGCGGCGCGGCGAGGGTGATGTTGTCGGTCTCGTCCGGCACGCTCTGCTTGAATTCCTCGATGAAATTGCGCAGGAACGAGACCAGTTCGATGTGTTCGGCGGTGGCGCGTTCGCGTCGCGCCAACCCCAGCACGCTTTCGACGATGCTGTTGGTGCGCATGCATTGCTGATGGATGATCTGCACCATCCGGCGGTCGACGTCGGGCAGTTCGCGCGACTCCTCCAGCAACTGCGCGGCGTAACTGATGGCGGCCAGGGGATTGCGGATCTCGTGCGCGAGGCTGGCGGAGAACCGCCCCATCGCCGCGAGGGTCAGCGATTCCGCGCGGCGCGACACCAGCGAAGTGTCGTCGAGGAAAATCAGGGTGTTGTCGCTGTTGGCCAGCAGTCGGGCGAAGCGCGGCACCACTTCGAACTGGTCGCCGCCCAGGCGCAGCGGGGTGTCGTTGCCCAGTCCGTTGCGCAGCCATTCGCTGAGCCGCAGCGCCAGTTCCGGCGCGGCCTCAGCGAGGCTGCGGTTGCCGGCCGCGCCCTCGCCCAGCAGCAGCATCGCCGCTTCGTTCGCCAGCCGGATCTGCGCCTCGCGGTCCACCAGCAACACACCGGTGCGCATTCGGCGGATGATCAATTCGTTGATCTCCGCCAGTCGCACCGCTTCCGCGCCGCGCCGCGCCGCCAGCGCCTCGGTGGCGCGCATCTGGACCCGCAACTGATGGGTCAGCGTGGCGATGGCGAGGAAGCTCACGGTGAACATCATCAGTTCGGCCATCGGCCGGGGCTGCTGTTGTTCGATCAGGAGCGTCCACAGATAACCCGTGGCGAGGCCCGCCGAGGCCAGGGCGGCCACGCTCAGGCCCATCCGCAGCGACAGCAGCAGCGATGCCGAGCCGACGTTGAACAGCAGCATCAAGGCCACGCCGGAAGTCGCCGTGGGCACCGCATGCGCGACCAGCGCGCCGATCACGATGTCGATGCCGACGCCGATCAGGGTCGGCGTCACCACGTTCTTCGCCTTGCGCGCGTGAAGCACCAGAAGCAGTGCGAGGACGACATAGGCCGACGCCACCGTCGCCACCAGCCTTTCATGGCCGGCCTGCGGCTGCAACGTCGCGATCGGGCCGAATACCAGCAGCGCCAGCACCCCCGCTTCAAGCACCCGGTACAGCGCGAACAGATAGAGTTCGCGCCGCTGGTAGTCTTGGGTCGGCTGGGTGGCGGTGGCGGAAGGGCTCAAACCCGGGTCCTGGCTGGCGATGGGCCGAGTATAGGCGTCCGGCCGAATTCAGGCCCGATCCAGGCCCGATGCCGGCCCGGGTTGGCTGTCGCTCCACGCATCGGCGACAATAGCCCGCTGTCCGCACCGGACCGGTCGCATCCGCTGCCCGGTCCGCCCGCGACCCCCGCACCCGCGTGCGACACGTCTTTCCCGCATGGAACCCACATGAATTTCCACGAATATCAGGCGAAGCAGTTGTTTGCCGACTACGGCATCGCAGTCCCGGCCGGGCGCGTCGCGCGCACTCCGGAGGAGGCCGTCGACGCGGCCAAGGCCATCGGCGGCGATTTCTGGGTGGTCAAAGCCCAGATCCATGCCGGCGGTCGCGGCAAGGCCGGCGGCGTCAAGCTCGCCAAGACCTACGACGATGTCCGCGCCTACGCCAAGGCCATGCTCGGCACGCAGATGACCACCTACCAGACCGCCGGCGTCGCCCTGCCGGTCGACAGCGTGCTCATCACCCAGGCCACCGACATCGCGCAGGAGCTTTACCTGTCGGTGCTGGTCGACCGTTCCACCAAGGCGGTGACCTTCATCGCGTCCGCCGACGGCGGCGTCGAGATCGAGAAGACCGCGGTCGACAATCCCGACGCGATCAAGACCCTCGACGTGAACTACGTGCAGGGCCTGCAGCCGTACCAGTGCCGCGACATGGGCTTCGCGCTGGGCCTCAACGCCAAGCAGGTCGGCCAGCTCACCAAGATCATGATGGGCCTGTACAAGTTGTTCAACGAGAAGGATCTGGCGCTGGTCGAACTGAACCCGCTGGCCATCCTCACCAACGGCGACCTCGCCGTCCTCGACGGCAAGATCAATTCCGACGACAACGCGACCTTCCGTCATCCGGAACTGGCCGCGATGCGCGACATCCGCCAGGAAGACGAGACCGAAGTGCTGGCCAGCCAGCACGATCTGAACTACGTGACCATGGAAGGCAACATCGCCTGCATGGTCAACGGCGCCGGTCTGGCGATGGCCACGATGGACGTGATCAAGCTCAACGGCGGCGAGCCGGCGAACTTCCTCGATGTCGGCGGCGGCGCCAACAAGGAGCGCGTGACCGAGGCGTTCAAGCTGATCCTGCGCGATCCCGACGTGAAGGCGATCTTCGTCAACATCTTCGGCGGCATCGTCCGCTGCGACATGATCGCCGAGGGCATCATCGCCGCGGTGAAGGAAGTCGACGTGAAGGTGCCGGTGATCGTGCGTCTGGAAGGCACCAATGTCGAAAAGGGCAAGGAACTGCTGAAAGCTTCCGGCCTCGCGATCATCCCCGCCGACGACATCAACGACGGCGCCAAGAAAGCCGTCGCCGCCGTCGCCGCCTGACACCTATGAATTCCCTCCCCCGCGTGCGGGGGAGGGCTAGGGTGGGGGCGGCCTGCCGAAGGATGCGCCCCCATCCCGACCTTCCCCCGCATGCGGGGGAAGGAGACAACCCGAGGATTCCAAACCCATGTCCGTTCTCGTCAACAAGAACACCAAAGTCATCGTCCAGGGCTTCACCGGCCAGCAGGGCACCTTCCACGCGCAGCAGATGCTCGACTACGGCACCCAGGTCGTCGGCGGCGTCACGCCGGGCAAGGGCGGCAGCGAGCACATCGGCCTGCCGGTGTTCAACACCGTCGCCGAAGCCGTGAAGGCCACCGGCGCCGACGCGTCGGTCATCTACGTGCCGCCGCCGTTCGCGGCCGACGCGATCCTTGAAGCGGCCGACGCCGGCATCCGCGTCATCGTCTGCATCACCGAAGGCATTCCGGTGCTGGACATGCTGCGCGTGAAGAACACGCTGAAGGGCTATCCGGACACCGTGCTGATCGGTCCGAACTGTCCCGGCGTGATCACCCCGGGCGAATGCAAGATCGGCATCATGCCGGGCCACATCCACATGCCCGGCAAGATCGGCATCGTGTCGCGTTCGGGCACGCTGACCTATGAAGCCGTGAAGCAGACCACCGACGCCGGCCTCGGCCAGTCGACCTGCATCGGCATCGGCGGCGACCCGATCAACGGCACCAACTTCATCGACGCGCTCAAGCTGTTCCAGAGCGATCCGCAGACCCAGGGCATCATCATGGTCGGCGAGATCGGCGGCAGCGCCGAAGAAGAGGCGGCCGAATACATCGCGCAGTACGTCACCAAGCCGGTGGTCGGCTTCATCGCCGGCGCGTCCGCGCCCGCGGGCAAGCGCATGGGCCACGCCGGCGCGATCGCGTCTGGCGGGAAGGGCACGGCCGAAGGCAAGTTCGCGGCGATGGAGAAGGCCGGCATCACCACCGTGCGTTCGCCCGGCGACCTCGGCGCCGCCATCGCGAAGCGTCTCGCGAAGTAATCCGCTTCGCGTTCGCGCAGTTTTTCGAAGGCCGCCTCCGGGCGGCCTTCGTTTTGTCCGCATGAAACGTGGCCTACGACATTTAGTGTTGACCCCTCACGGCTTGCACACTATGTTGTGTCCCGTCGAAGGTGCCGGCCTCTTATGAGGTCGGCTGAAATGGGAATCCGGTGCGGCAGATGGCGATGGTCCGAACAAGACCTGAGTCCGACGCCCATTCCGGAGCTGCCCCGCAGCGGTAATTGGGAACGACCCGCGTCATGGCACTGGCTCCGTCCCGCAATGGGACATCGGCTGGGAAGCGACGCGCAGTAGGAGCGGCTTGGCCGCATGCCCATGAGCCCGAAGACCTGCCTCGACCGGCGCCACGGCGCCGTCTGGCCAACCGTCTCCGCGGGGAGCGTCGGTCGAAGCAGCGCCTCGTGCGCGGACGCCCTGTCCGCGCCGTCCGTCTTCGATCTTCGATCCGCAACCGCGCAGACGCAGGCTCGCCCGAGGGGGCGAGGGCCGGTGTTCGCGCGGATCCGCGCCCGGCATCGCCGGTGGCGCGTCGTCCCACGTTCCGTCCGCCGGAGCTGCGCGCCGCACCGCTTTCGCTTCTTCTCCACGTCACCGGAGAGGAATCAATGACCACCACGCTGATCCGCAACACACCGCAGGCCGCCGAATCATCGAGTGCGCCGGCACGCACCGCGACGCCCGGCGTCGCCATGCAGGGCGAACAGCCCGGCTTCGCGCTGGCGCCGCCGCATACGGCCACTACCATGGGCATCACCAAGCGCGACGGCCGTCGCGAGCCGGTCGATGTCGGCAAGATCGTGCGCGCCGTGCAGCGCTGCTGCGACGGTCTCGACGACATCGATCCGATGCGCGTCGCGCTGAAGACCATCGCCGGCATCTACGACGGCGCCACGACCCGCGAACTCGACGAACTGTCGATCCGCACCGCCGCTGCGTTCACCGCCGACGAGCCGCAGTACGCGCGCCTCGCCGCGCGCCTGCTGGCGGGCTATATCGACAAGGAAGTGGCCGGGCAGGGCGTGCATTCGTTTTCGCAGTCGATCGCGCAGGGACACGCGATCGGCCTCATCAACGATCGTGTGCGCGCCGTGGTGGAAACCCATGCGCGCAAGTTCAACGATGCCATCGATGTCGCGCAGAGCCGCCGCTTCGAGTACTTCGGCCTGCGCACGCTGTACGACCGCTATCTGCTGCGCCATCCGCAGCAGCGCACTGTGATCGAAACCCCGCAGCATTTCTTCATGCGCATCGCGGTGGCGCTGACCGACACGCCGAACGGCGCGCTGGAACTGTATCGACTGATGTCGTCGCTGGATTATCTCCCGAGTTCGCCGACGCTGTTCAATTCCGGCACCCGCCACGAGCAGCTGTCGTCGTGCTTCCTGCTGGATTCGCCGCGCGATTCGCTGGCCGACATCTACGCGCGTTATGCCGACGTGGCGCAGCTCTCGAAGTTCTCCGGCGGCATCGGCCAGTCGTATTCGCGGATCCGCTCGCGCGGCGCGCTGATCCGCTCCACCAACGGCCGCAGCAACGGCATCGTGCCGTGGCTGAAGACGCTGGACGCGTCGGTGGCTGCGGTGAACCAGGGCGGCAAGCGCAAGGGCGCGGCCTGCATCTATCTGGAAACCTGGCACGCCGACATCGAGGATTTCCTCGAAATGCGCGGCAATACCGGCGACGAGATGCGCCGCACCCACAATCTCAATCTCGCCAACTGGGTGCCCGATCTGTTCATGCAGCGCGTCGAGAACGACGGCGACTGGTCGCTGTTCGATCCGAGCACGGTGCCGGAATTCGTCGATTTGTGGGGCGACGCCTTCGAGCGCGCTTATGCGCAGGCCGAGCATCAGGGCTTGGCCGCGAAGACGGTCAAGGCCCGCGACCTCTATGCCCGGATGATGAAAGTGCTCGGCGAAACCGGCAACGGCTGGATGACGTTCAAGGACGCCGCCAACCGCACCTGCAACCAGGTTGGCCCCGGCCGCACGGTGCATCTGTCGAACCTGTGCACCGAGATCATCGAAGTGACCTCGGCGGAAGAAACCGCGGTCTGCAATCTGGGTTCGATCAATCTCGCCCAGCATGTCGCATTCGACGATCACGGCGCGGCGTATTTCGATTACGACAAACTTGCCGAGACCGTGCGCGTCGCGGTGCGCCAACTGGATCGGGTGATCGATCTCAATTTCTATCCGATCGAATCCGCGCGTACGTCCAATCTGCGCTGGCGCCCGGTCGGGCTGGGGGTGATGGGTCTGCAGGACGTGTTCTTCAAACTCCGGCTGCCGTTCGACAGCGAAGACGCGCTGCGCCTGTCCACGCGGGTCGCCGAACGCATCTATCTGCACGCGCTGGAAACCTCCTGCGAACTGGCGGAAGAACAGGGCGCGCATCCCGCGTTCGCGGACACCCGCGCCGCGGCCTCGACCCTGCAGTTCGATCTGTGGAACGTCGTGCCCGACGATCAGGCGGCGTGGACCGCGCTGAAGGTGCGGATCGCCGCGCACGGCCTGCGCAATTCGCTGTTGATCGCGATCGCGCCCACCGCGACCATCGCCTCGATCGCCGGCTGCTACGAATGCATCGAGCCGCAGGTGAGCAATCTGTTCAAGCGCGAAACGCTGTCGGGCGATTTCCTGCAGACCAACCGTCATCTGGTCGACGAACTCAAGCGCATCGGCCTGTGGACCGAATCCACGCGCGATGCGATCAAACTCGCGGAAGGCTCGGTGCAGGGCATCGACGGCATTCCCGATGTGCTGAAGCGGGTGTATCGCACCGCCTGGGAATTGCCGCAGAAGGCGCTGATCGATCTCGCCGCCGCGCGCGGCCCGTATCTCGACCAGTCGCAGTCGCTGAACCTGTTCATGGAGAGTCCGAGCATCGGCCGACTTTCGTCGATGTACATGTATGCGTGGAAGGCGGGCTTGAAGACCACCTATTACCTGCGTTCGCGGCCGGCGACGCGGATCGCGAAGACGACGGTGAGCGCGCCGACAGTCGATTACACCCTGCAGGAAGCGCTGGCGTGTTCGCTGGAGAACCCGGAAGCCTGCGAGGCCTGCCAGTAGCCTGCTTTAGCTCCTTCCCCCGCGAGCGGGGGAAGGCTGGGATGGGGGCCTGCAAAGCGCCTCATTCGTCTGTTTCAACCGCATTCCCCCCCACCCCAACCCTCCCCCGCACGCGGGGGAGGGAGAGGACTTCGCAATGACCCAACATCTGCTCGACCCCGGCTTCGCGCTCACATTGCGACCTATGCGTTATCCCGTGTTCTACGAGATGTACCGCGACGCCATCCGCAACACTTGGACGGTGGAGGAGATCGATTTCGGCATCGATCTCAACGATCTGCAGCACAAGCTGGCGCCCGCGGACCGGCATCTGATCGAACGCCTGGTCGCGTTCTTCGCCACCGGCGACAGCATCGTGTCCAATAATCTCGTGCTGAATCTGTACCGGCACATCAACGCGCCGGAAGCGCGCATGTACCTGTCGCGACAGCTGTACGAAGAAGCGCTGCACGTGCAGTTCTATCTCACCCTGCTCGACAGCTACATCCCGGATCCCGAGCGGCGCGCGGAAGCGTTCGATGCGGTCGAGAACATTCCGTCGATCCGCGCCAAGGCCGCGTTCTGCTTCCGCTGGATGGATTCGGTGCAGTCGTTGGAACGCCTGGAGACGCGCGAACAGCGACGTCAGTTCCTGCTCAACCTGATCTGTTTCGCCTGCTGCATCGAAGGCCTGTTCTTCTTCGCCGCGTTCGCCTACGTGTGGTTCCTGCGTTCGCGCGGACTGCTGCCGGGGCTCGCCGCTGGCACCAACTGGGTGTTCCGCGACGAATCCGGGCACATGGCGTTCGCCTTCGAGGTGATCCACACCGCGCGCCAGGAAGATCCGGGCCTGTTCGACGCAGGCATGGAGCGCGACGTGCGGCGGATGCTGCACGAAGCGGTGGAAGTGGAAGCCGCGTTCGCGGACGACGTGCTGTCCGGCGGCGTCAATGGCTTGTCTGCCGTGGAAATGCGTCAGTATCTTGGGTATGTCGCCGACCAGCGCCTTGCGGCCCTGGGCATGGCGCCGGAATTCGGCACGAAGAATCCGTTCCCGTTCCTCGATCTGCAGGACGTCCAGGAATTGACCAATTTCTTCGAGCGCCGGGTATCGGCGTATCAGGTCGGCATCAGCGGCGCGGTGGCGTTCGACGATGCTTTTTGATCCTGTCGATAACGGTCTCGGCCCGAGCGAAGCGCGGCTGTGGGAGATCGTGTTTCCCGATCATGCCAATCACCTCGGCACCCTCTTCGGCGGCCAGGCGCTGGCGTGGATGGACAAGGCCGCGTTCATCGCCGCCACCCGCTACGCGCGGCGCACGGTGGTCACCGCGCGTTCGGAGCAGGTCGACTTTCACATCCCGGTGCGTCAAGGACAACTGGTCGAATTGATCGCACGCGTGGTCGAGACCGGGCGCAGTTCGATGCGCGTCGAGGTGGAACTCCACACCGAGGACGCAAAGGCCGGCACGCGACAATTGTGCACGCGCGGGCACTTCGTGATGATCGGGCTGGATGAAAGCGGGAAGCCCGCCGCAGTCGTCTGAACTACGGCAAGCGCCTGCGCCCTGCTCCTTCCCCCGCATCGCGGGGGAAGGCTGGGATGGGGGCTGCTTTGCGGACGTCTCCTGCTATGGATGCGGCAAACTCTGACACGCCGTCGCGGACGATTCTGACAGCAACACCAGTCGCTTACTTCCAGGATGAGTGTCCCGCACGTTCCTGGAGATCCCATGCGCAAAGGCCAAAAGCGCGACTTCGCAAGACACCTGCGCCGCAACATGACCGATGCCGAATCGCATCTGTGGAAGCTCCTGCGTCGGCAACGACTCGGCGAGCGATTCCGGCGGCAATGTCCCATCGACCGTTACGTGGTCGATTTCGTCTGCTTGGGCAGGAAGCTGATCGTCGAAGTCGACGAATCGTCGCAGGATCGTGTCCGTGACGCCTGCTTAGCGAAGCTGGGGTTTCGCGTGCTGCGTTTCTGGAATAATGACGTGCTTGAGAACAGCGAGGGCGTTTACGGCATGATCCATGCAGCGCTGTCCGAGCGCCCCCATCCCGGCCTTCCCCCGCATGCGGGGGAAGGAGAAGAGCAGGTCGACCATCGCCTGAAACCACCGCATGCCAGTGACCGGAAGGAAAAGCCCTGATGACGACCCTGCGCATCGCCCTCGCCCAGTTCGATTTCCCGGTCGGCGCTGTGAGCAGCAACGCCGAACGGATCGCGGCGATGATCGCCGAGGCCCGCGACGAATACGACGCGGACATCGTGATGTTCCCGGAGCTGGCCTTGTCCGGGTATCCGCCTGAAGACCTGCTGCTGCGGCCGGGTTTCCTGCGCGACTGCAGCGAAGCGATCGGGACGGTGGCCGCCGCGGCGACCGGCATCGTCGCCATCGTCGGTTGGCCGCAGGCGGCGGGCAGCGTGGTCTACAACGCCGCCAGCGTGCTGCGCGATGGCACGATCGCGCACACCTACCGCAAGCGCGAGTTGCCCAACTACGCGGTGTTCGATGAGCGCCGCTATTTCGATGTCGATCCGGACCGCGAGGACTGCGTCTTCGACGTGAAGGGCGTGCCGGTCGGCCTGATCATCTGCGAAGACCTGTGGTTCGCCGAGCCCATCGCCAGCACCGTGCGCAGCGGCGCGCAGCTCGTGCTGGTGCCGAACGCCTCGCCGTTCGAGCGCGACAAACATGCGCAGCGCGATGCGCTGTTGGCGCAGCGCGTGCAGGAAACCGGCGCCGCTATCGCCTATCTCAACGCGGTCGGCGGTCAGGACGCGGTGGTATTCGACGGCGCCTCCGTGGTCGCCGACGGCGACGGCGCGGTGCATCCCGCCGCCGCCGCGTTCACCGATCAATGGCTGGTGGTGGAATACGACGCGGCCGAGCGCCGTTTCGCGCCGGTGCAGTGGGTCGACGACGGCGACGAAAGTCGCGACGCGCTGGCGTGGCGCGCGATCGTGCGCGGCATCCAGGATTATTGCGGCAAGAACGGTTTCCAGAAGACCTGGCTGGGCCTGTCCGGCGGCATCGATTCGTCGATGGTGCTGGCGCTGGCGGTCGATGCGCTGGGCGCCGACAACGTCACCGCGGTGCGGCTGCCCTCGCGCTACACCGCCGAATTGTCCAACGACCTGGCCGATGAACAGTGCAAGGCGCTGGGCGTGAAGATGATCACGATCCCGATCGAGAAACCGTTCCAGGGCTATCTGGACGCGCTATCCGAAGTCTTCGCCGACAAGCCCGTGGACGTGACCGAGGAAAACCTGCAGTCGCGCGCCCGCGGCGCGATGCTGATGGCGTTGGCCAACAAACTCGGCGGCCTGCTGCTGACCACCGGCAACAAAAGCGAGTATGCGGTCGGCTACGCCACGATCTACGGCGACATGTGCGGCGGCTACGCGCCGATCAAGGACCTGTACAAGACCGAAGTGTTCGCGCTTTGCCGCTGGCGCAACACCGTCGGTGGCGCCCCTGTCATTCCGCCTGCGGTGATCTCGCGTCCGCCCAGCGCGGAGCTGCGCGACAACCAGAAGGACGAGGACTCGCTGCCGCCCTACGACGTGCTCGACGCGATTCTGCTGCGCCACATCGACCAGGAACAGTCGCGCGACGAGATCGTGCGCGCCGGTTTCGACGCCGCCACTGTCGACCGCATGCTGCGGCTGGTGCGGATCAGCGAATGGAAGCGGCACCAGGCTGCGCCGGGGCCGAAGGTCTCGCGCCGGGCGTTCGGCCGCGAGCGGCGGTATCCGATCACCAACGGATATTCGGCGTAGGACGGGCCCAGGCCCGTCGCTCGAGTGTCGGAACGAATGCGCTGGTACACCGCCGACTTCGATGCGTTGTCCTGGCGCGATGTCCGCGTGCATGGTTTCCGGATCGTCGAAGGCGCGCAGGGCACTGCGGAACTGGTACTCGATATCGACTTCATTCTGGAATGGCTCCCGGAAGATGACGGGTATCGATTCCGTATCGCCCAGGCGATCCTGCAGTTCCATGAAGTCTTCGGATTGCGCTTCATGCTGGACTACGTGGCCTGCAGTGCGGGCATGACCGCGTTTTCGATCGAGAGCATCGAACGCGAGGTCATCGGGGACGATGAGCGCGCGCAATCCTATCGCTGGCGGATCGACGTGAACTGGCCGGAAGGCTTCCTCGAATTCGAGGCGCCGGGTTTCAGTCAATGGCTGGTCGGCGAGATCGTCGAACAGGATGGGCAGACGTTGGATCCCAGGCAGCGGTTGTGATCCGCATGCGGACGTTCCAGGTCCGGAAACGAAAAAACCGCCTTTCGGCGGCTTTTTCGTTGCGATGAGCCTCGCGGAACTCAGTCGTTATCCAGCGCCGACTTCTCGCTGGCCAGCGGGTTGAGCTTGCGGAAGATCGAGGGATAGTTCGGCCACTTGTCGCCTTCGGTCAGCCACGGGTGCTGCGGGGACTTCTGCTGCAACTGCTGGCGCGCGGTGTCGGCGAGGGCGGTGTTGCCCAGACGGGTGTAGGCCTCGGCCATCACCGCGATGCCGTCGTTCTCGAAAGCGCTGCCCGGGTAGGTTTCGCGCATGTATTCGGCGCGTTCGATCGCGGCGACCCACGCGGTCCGGCGCAGGTAATAGATCGCGATTTCGATCTCGTGGCGCGCGAACAGATCGCGCAACTCGCCCATGCGGGTGGCCGAGTCGGCGGCGTAGCGGGAGTTGGGATAGCGTTCGGTGACGATCTTGAAATCGTTGAACGCCTGCTGCGGCGTGGCCAGATCGCGGCGACTGGCGTCGAGCTTCCAGACGCGCTGCAGGAATACGGTATCGCGGCTGGAGTTGACCAGGCCGCGCAGGTAATAGAGATAGGCGGCGTTGCGGTGGGTGGGATAAGTGCGCAGGAAACGGTCGATGGTGGAGATCGCATCGTCGTTGGTGCCCATCTTGTACTGCGCGTAGGCGGTTTCGATCAGCGCCTGCTCGGTGTACGTGCCGTACGGATATTGCGCGATCAGCCGCTTGTAGGTCAGCACGGCCCCGTCGTAGTTGCCGTTGCGGATCGAACGCTGGCCTTTTTCGTACAGCTCGGTGACCGGTACGCCTTCGTTCGCGTCCTTGTCCTTGAATACGCCCTTCAGCCTGGCGCAGCCGGAGGTTCCGAGGGCGAATATCAGGACCAGCAGCAGGGAGGGGCGCAGGAGCGCGGAGAGCGAAAGGCGGCGAAGGGGCATGCGGGCTGCTGCTGGACGGGTGAGCGGGCGATAATACCAGCCCAGACCGGCCAGCCCCTTAACAGCTTGCCGGACCCGCGCCGCAGACGGCCTCGCCGCCTAACTCGCAGGCGCGGCCTGTCCAGATCACGTCGCCGCCGGTTCAAGGCGCGATACCGTCCCGGTCGCGCCACCCCATCCCATTCAGGAGTTCCGATGTCCTCACCCACGCCAACGCCAGCCGCGGAGACCGCAGCCCGCCTGTCGGTGGTGCCCGACGCGGCCTCCGGTCGCCGCTTCGACGCGGTGCTGGCCGAACTGTTCCCCGAATACTCGCGCTCGCGCCTCGCCGAATGGATCAAATCCGGCGACGTCCTGCTGGACGGCCGCCAGGTGCGGCCGCGCGACCCCGTGCGCGGCGGCGAGTCCGTGTCGCTGACCGTGGTGCTGGAAGTCCAGACCCGCTCCGAGCCCGAGGACATCGCGCTGGACGTCTTGTACGAGGACGCCGACGTGTTCGTGCTGAACAAGCCCGCCGGGCTGGTGGTGCATCCGGGCGCCGGCAACCCGGCCGGCACCTTGGTGAACGCGCTCCTGCACCGCGACGCGGCGCTGGTCACCTTGCCGCGGGCGGGCATCGTCCATCGGCTCGACAAGGACACCTCCGGGGTGATGGTGGTGGCGCGGACCCTGCCGGCGCACACCGCGCTGGTGGCCCAGCTGTCGGCGCGCGACGTGCACCGTCAGTACCTCGCCGTGGTGTCGGGTTCGCTGGTGTCGGGCGGCACGGTCAATGCCGCGATGGACCGCCACCCCCGCGACCGCCTGCGCCAGTCGGTGCGCGATGACGGGCGCGAGGCGGTCACCCACTACCGTCTGCGCGAACGCTTCCGCGCCCATACCCTGCTGGAATGCCGGCTCGAAACCGGCCGCACCCACCAGATCCGCGTGCACATGGCGCACATCAAGCACCCGATCATCGGCGACCCGCTCTACGGCGGGTCGTTGAAATTGCCCAAGGGCGCGACCACCGCGCTGATCGAATCCCTGCGCGGCTTCAGGCGCCAGGCGCTGCATGCCGAAACCCTGGAATTCACCCATCCGATCAGCGGCGAGCCGGTCCGCTGCTCCACGCCGATGCCGGCCGACATGCAGGCGCTGGTTCGCGCGCTGCGCGACGACAGCCGCGAGGCGGCGGAGCGCGAGCGGTGAGTCGTGCGTCCGTCTGTCCGGCCTTCCTGCCCGCCGACTGGCCGGCGCCGCCGGGCGTGCACGCCTTCACCACGCTGCGCCACGGCCTGGGCGTCTCGTCGTCGCCGTTCGATCATTTCAACCTCGGCAACCGTTACGCCGCCGATGGCGACGACCCGGCCACGGTCGCGCGCAATCGTGCTTTGCTGGTCGAAGCGGCTGGCCTGCCGTCGGCGCCGCACTGGCTGAAACAGGTGCATGGCATCGATGTGGTCCGGTGCGATGGCTCGCCGGGCGAAGGCCATGAACCCATCGCCGATGCCTCGGTCACCGCGACCCCCGGCGCAGTCCTCGCCATCCTCACCGCCGATTGCCTGCCGGTGGTATTCGCGGCCGATGATGGTCGAGAAGTCGCCGCTGCCCACGCAGGCTGGCCCGGTCTTTCGTCTGGAATGCTGGAAGCCACGGTCGCTGCGATGCGTACCCCCGCCGACCGCCTCCTTGCCTGGATCGGCCCCGCCGCCGGTCCGCAGCGCTACGAAATCGGCGCGGAGGTGCGCGACCGCTTCCTCGCCCAGGATGCCCGCGCCGACACCGCATTCGTAGCGACCCGTCCTGGCCACTGGCGCGTCGACCTGTTCGCCATCGCGCGCATGCGTCTGGCCCAGGCCGGCGTGACTCGCGTGTACGGCGGCGATCTGTGCACGATCTCCGACCCGCAGCGCTTCTTCTCGCACCGGCGCGACGCCCGCACCGGGCGGATGGCGACGCTGGTGTGGTTCGACTGAGCGACGACGGCGCGTGCTCCAGATCGAACCGCCGATGACGCCGTCCGTGCCGCTGTTCCGGCGCGCCCTTGGCGATGCCTATGCCGCGCTGCCGACGTGCCTGCGCGCGCTGCACGACGGCAGTGGTCGCTGGCGCGGCGAGGCGATGGTCGACCGCGGACACGGCGTGCTGTCGCGGCTGTGCGCATGGCTGACGCGGCTGCCGCCGGCAGGCGCGCATCCTGTGGTGGTCGAGATCGCGACGGAGCACGGCGGCGAACGCTGGACCCGCCGCTACGGCGCGGCGCATGCGATGCCGTCGCGGCTGTGGATCGCGCGCGGCGTTCTGCACGAACGGCTGGGACCGGCGACGCTGCGCTATCGGATGACGGTCGAAGCCGGCGCCATCGTCTGGCGCGTGACCGGCATCCACATCCTCGGTCTGTTGCCGCTGCCGGTGCGCTGGTTCGCCGGTGTGGAAGCGCGCGAATCTGGCGACGACGGGCGTTATCGTTTCGATGTCCGCGCGTGCTTGCCCGGCATCGGCCTTCTGGTGCACTACCGCGGTTGGCTGGAGCCGACATGACGCGCGTTCGCGACAACGGTTCAACGATCGACCCATCGTCGTCCGCGCCGCGCGCGGTGATCGTGTTCGACGGTGTCTGCGTGCTCTGCAACGGCTGGGTGCGTTTTCTGCTGCGTCACGACCGTCGCGAACGTTATCGCTTCGCCGCGATGCAGGGCGACAGCGGCCGCGCGCTGCTGGTCGCGAACGGGCTGGATCCGGATGATCCCGTCTCTTTTCTGTTGGTCGAATACGACCTGATCGATAACGATGCGCGCGCGTTGCCGCGCGTCTCCACCGACACCGACGCCATGCGCCGCGTGCTGATGGGATTGGGCGGCGTGTGGCGTATCGCGGCGGTGACGGCGTTGCTGCCGCGACGCGTGCGCGACCCGCTCTATCGGATGGTCGCGCGCAACCGCTATCGCTGGTTCGGTCGCCACGATGCGTGCCCGTTGCCCGATCCCGCGCAGGCGCGACGCTTTCTCTGACGCACGACCGCGGGCTGCGGGCCGATTGCGGAAACGAAATCGAATGGACGGCGGATCGACACCGCAGGCTGCCGGATGGTGCCATCGTGCGAAGATCAGGCTCATGCGTGTTCTTCGCGAGACTTCGATTCCACGACTTCGATCGCAAAGCCTTCCAGGGTCTGCAGGAACGCGTCCAGCGTGAACAGATCCAGGCACGGCAGCGCTCCGCCGCCTGCCATCTCTCCACTGAGCAGCCTGCGCGTCAGCAGCACCGCGGCGGTCGCCGGAATCTGCGGCCCATCGCCGTTCCGGGCGATCAGGGTCCAGTCGTGCCGCAGCGCCGCACCGTCGTGTCCGAGGCCGTGCAGGGTGACGCGCATCAGGCCGGTATCGCTGCCGATGCGCTGCCAGTACTCGCTGAGACGGAACAACGGTTTCGCGAAACGATCCAGGTTGCGGAGCAGTCCCGCGCGTACCGCCCAGGTCGCCAGCCACAGTCCCAGATGCATGCGCCGCAGCTCCAGCCCGGCGCGGAATTCGACGCTGCGCAGTTCGGGATAGCGCGCCGGCAGCAGATCCAGATCCGGCACATCGCAGCGCGCCAGCCAGCGCGCGCCGATGCCCTCCACCTCCAGTCGTCGCAGCGATTGCCAGCCGTGCACCTCGCGCCAGGCACCGTCGATCAGGCAGCGGTGCGGCTGGCCTGCGTAGCCCAGGATGGCCAGCGTCGTCGCCCAGCCCCGGGGCGTGCGATTGCCGGGCGCGATGGCCGCCTCCACCTTGTCCAGTCGGGAAAAAGCGCTCCGCTGCGACTCGATCGCTGCGGCGGTGAGCGCCGGCACGCTGCTGGCACCGGAGATGACCCATCGTCCCGCTGCTTTTGCGGTGAGGTCGAGCGCGCCGATGCCGCCGACGTACGTCCGGCTGTCGGCCAGATCGATACTGTGGGCGCCCGCGGCGAGCACCGCGGCGGGAACGCGATACGTGTCCGCCGCGGCAGGCGCGCGGGCAGCGATGCGCCCCTGGAACGGACCGGCGGTGTCGATCACCACTTGCGGTCGCAGCGCGCGCAGCTGCGCGCCGAACTGCGGTGCCTGTGCGTCGATCGCGAGTGGCGTCAGCGTTGCGCGCGCGTCGGGCAGGCTGTCGCAAACGCTGCGCGCCTTGCCGGGATCGCGGCCGGCCACGCAGATCTCCACATCGGCGTCCGCGGCGAGCGCACGCACCACGCGGCTGCCGAACAGTCCGTAACCGCCAAGAACGAGAATGCGTCGCATGCGCGGATGATAGGACACCGACGACGAGGATGAACGAGGCTTGCGCACGGCGCGCACACGTACGGGCCGCACTTGAACCCCACACTTGAATCCCGCGCGCGGGGCCACACGTCCGGTGTGTCGCGGCAGCGCCGCCCTGTTTCCAATGCCATTCCCGGAGTCCGCCCATGCGCATGGACAAGCTCACCTCGCGTTTCCAGCAGGCCATCGCCGACGCACAGTCGCTGGCCGTGGGTCGCGATCACAACGTCATCGAACCCGTGCATCTGCTGGTCGCCCTGCTCGACCAGCAGGGCGGCGGCACGCGGCCGCTGCTCGCGCAGTCCGGCGTCAACGTGCCGCTGCTGCGCGAGCGCCTGGGCGAAACCCTCGAAAAGCTGCCGAAAGTCTCCGGGCAGGCCGGCAGCGTCAACGTCGGCAACGATCTCGCGCGCCTGCTCAACGTCACCGACAAACTCGCGCAGCAGCGCGGCGATGCCTTCATCGCCAGCGAACTGTTCGTACTCGCGACGCTGGACGATGGCGGCGACACCGGCCGCGCGCTGAAAGCCGCAGGCGCGAACAAGCAGAAACTCGAAGCGGCCATCGATGCGATGCGCGGCGGCGAGAAAGTGCAGAGCGAGAATGCCGAGGAGCAGCGCCAGGCGCTGGAGAAATACACCATCGATCTGACCGCGCGCGCGGAATCCGGCAAGCTCGATCCGGTGATCGGTCGCGATGAAGAAATCCGCCGCACTATCCAGGTATTGCAGCGCAGGACCAAGAACAATCCGGTGCTCATCGGCGAGCCCGGCGTGGGCAAGACCGCGATCGTCGAAGGCCTCGCGCAGCGCATCGTCAACGGCGAAGTGCCGGAGGGTTTGAAGGGCAAGCGCGTGCTGTCGCTGGACATGGGCGCGCTGATCGCCGGCGCCAAATTCCGCGGCGAATTCGAGGAACGTCTGAAGGCGGTGTTGAACGATCTGGCCAAGAACGAAGGTCAGATCATTCTGTTCATCGACGAACTGCACACGATGGTCGGCGCCGGCAAGGCCGAAGGTTCGATGGATGCCGGCAACATGCTGAAGCCCGCGCTGGCGCGCGGCGAACTGCACTGCATCGGCGCGACCACGCTGGACGAATACCGCAAATACGTCGAGAAGGACGCCGCCCTCGAACGGCGTTTCCAGAAAGTCTTCGTCGGCGAACCCAGCGTCGAAGACACCATCGCGATCCTGCGCGGTCTGAAGGAACGTTACGCAGTGCATCACGGCGTCGAGATCACCGACCCGGCGATCGTCGCCGCGGCCACGCTGTCGCACCGCTACATCGCCGACCGGCAGTTGCCCGACAAGGCCATCGATCTGATGGACGAAGCGGCGTCGCGCATCCGCATGGAGATCGACAGCAAGCCGGAAGAACTCGATCGCAAGGAACGCCGGCTGATCCAGCTCAAGATCCAGCGCGAGGCGCTGAAGAAGGAGAAGGACGACGCGTCGAAACAGCGTCTGGCGGATCTGGAAACCGAGATCGGCACGCTGGAGCGCGCGTTCAACGATCTGGAGGAAATCTGGAAGGCCGAGAAGGCGGTGGTGCAGGGCACGACCAGACTCAAGGAACAGATCGAAGCCGCGAAGCTCGAACTCGAAGCGGCGCAGCGCAAACAGGATTTCGCGAAGATGAGCGAAATCCAGTACGGCGCCATGCCCGAACTGGAGAAGCAGCTCAAGGCTGCGCAGGAAGCCGAAACCCAGGGCTTCACGCTGCTGCAGGACAAGGTGACCGAAGAAGAGATCGCCGAAGTCGTATCGCGCTGGACCGGCATTCCGGTCAGCAAGATGCTGGAAGGCGAGCGCGACAAGCTGCTGAAGATGGAGCAGTTGCTGGGCGCGCGCGTGGTCGGTCAGGCCGAGGCGATCAAGGTCGTCTCCGACGCGGTGCGTCGCACGCGTGCGGGGCTGAGCGATCCGGATCGTCCCAGCGGCTCGTTCCTGTTCCTCGGCCCGACCGGCGTGGGCAAGACCGAGTTGTGCAAGGCGCTGGCGGAATTTCTCTTCGACTCGAACGACGCGATGGTGCGCATCGACATGAGCGAATTCATGGAGAAGCACGCGGTGAGCCGCCTGGTCGGCGCGCCTCCGGGTTATGTCGGCTACGAAGAGGGCGGGTATCTCACCGAGGCCGTGCGCCGTCGCCCGTACAGCGTGATCCTGCTCGACGAAGTGGAGAAGGCGCATCCGGACGTGTTCAACATCCTGCTGCAGGTGCTCGACGACGGCCGCCTCACCGACGGCCAGGGCCGCACCGTGGACTTCCGCAACGCGGTGATCGTGATGACGTCCAATCTCGGCTCGCAGATGATTCAGGACACGTTTATCGACAGCGGGAGCGACGACGACAGCGCCGAGAGCTACACCAAGATGAAGGCCGCGGTGATGGGCGTGGTGCAGGCGCATTTCCGCCCGGAGTTCATCAATCGGCTCGACGATATCGTCGTGTTCCATCCGCTGGACAAGGCGCAGATCCGCGACATCGCGAAGATCCAGCTGCGCGGGCTGGAAAAGCGTCTCGCCGAGCGCGGCATCCGCATCGCGCTGTCGGACAAGGCCTTCGATCTGCTCGGCAACGTCGGCTTCGATCCGGTGTACGGCGCGCGTCCGCTGAAGCGCGCGGTACAGCAATTGCTCGAAAACCCGCTGGCGCAGCGGATCCTGAGCGGCGAATACGCCAACGGCGATACGGTCGGCGTGGATGCCGAAGGCGGGAAGCTGGTGTTCGGGAAGACCTGAAGCCCACGCGGGCTGCTGACCGAACGCCGACCAAAACCGACAAGGGCCGCAATGCGGCCCTTGTCAATTCATCCGGAGGCGTCGCCAGGCTATTTGGCGACGAACTTCAGCGGGCCGGTGTACTGCACCCACGGAACCGATTTGTCGTTGCGATCGTTCAACGAGATTTCCGGCGTTGCGCTGGTTCCGTCGTTGACGCTCGCCATCAGCGACGGCATCCAGTAGTTCACCGCGAACGTCCTGTCGATCTTGATCACCGGATTGATCGTCAATGTGGTGGTCTTGCCCGGCTCGATCCGGAACGTGAGGATATCGTCGTTGAAGAATGCGCCGCGCTCGAGCACTTTATCGACGCTCAGGCTGCTGCTCATTTCCAACCCGACGCCGGTGACCTTGTATTCGCCTGCCGGCAGCGACAGCTGTTCGTTCGAGCCGTAGCGGGTCGTATGGTTGACCGGGAAGTCCAGAAAGCGCTTGTTGACCAGGGTGAACACCAACTGGCGGTCGCGCTGTCCCCATTCCAGCATGCCGCTCTGCAACTGTTTGGTCACTTTCTTGGGAAGTTCCTTTTCGCTGCTGAAGGGCTTGATCTCGATGATCAGCGTGCCCTGCGCTTGCGGTTCGAGTACGGCGTCCTGGGCCGATGCGGCCATGGGAGCGACGACGAGCGCGAGAAGCAGCGTGCGAAAAATACCTTTTAATAGAATGTTCTTGAACGAAACGGTCTCGGAATGTTTCATTGGTTGGAAGGCCCCCGGATGATTGTGAAAGCGGCAGGCATCGTCGCCTGCCGCACGACCAGAATATCCAATCCGCAGAGCGCCCGGGCGCAATATCGGACTCGGTGTGCGGTAAACATGCGGCGGCCATGACGGGTCTATACGGGCCGTTGGTATCTCCGATCAGCCGCGTTCGCCGTTCGCCACCAAGGGCGCTGCGCCGGACTCCAGCACGGCGATCCGCGCTTCCAGGGCTTCGAGTCGCGCCAGCAGTGCGTCCATCGCATCGCCGTCTTGACCGCGCGGGGACGCCGTGTCGGTACTGCGTTCGGGCATCGCCGGTTCGCCGCAGAACAGGTGGGCGTAGCGGTCCTCGCGCTGGCCGCTGCCGCGCGGCAGCCGGCGGACCATCGACGGTTCGCGTTCGGCCAGACGCTCCAGCGTGTGACGCACGTCGTCGAGATCGGCGAAACGGTGCTGGCGCTCGCTGCGGGCCAGCAGTTCGTGCAGGGTCTGCGGGCCGCGCAGGAACAGCAGCGAGAGCAGACAGGTCTGGGCCGGGGTGAGGTCGAGCACCCGTTCGATGCGGTGCAGGTAACGCTCGCTGCGCGCGCCGTATTCGGATTTGACCAGGCCGCGGACTTCCATCTGCCGCAGCGCATGGCCGACATCGCCGGCGTTGAGGTTCATCGTCGGCTCGCGCGCGGTCTTCTGGTTGCAGGCGAGGACCACGTTGTTGAGCGTGAGCGGGTAGACATCGGGCGTGGTCGCGGCCTTTTCGACCAGGCTGCCGAGAATGCGCGCTTCCATCGGGGTCAGTTGCGGCAGCAGGCCGGTCTGCACGGTCGCGTCGTCCGGGCTGTCGGTGGTGGTTCCTGACATGGTTCGTTCCTTGGCGGGGCAGGATGCACAGCGCACGATTCTAGCGGTGATCCTGCGTGCCCCGTGGCTTGCGTGCCGGTTCATCTTTTGCGGAGCAAGCTTGCAGCCGATCCGCCGGGACGTTCGCGATGCGGTTCCGGCTCCCGCACAAGGCACGACATGAGGAGAGCACCGATGATGATGAAGACCGAGATTCGTACGAACGTGATGCGCAGGCATCCGACACGTCGACAGATGTCCCGCAAGTCCCTGTTCCGCGGTTTGGCGCTGTGCCTCGCGCTTGCTGCGGCCCCATCAGCGATGGCGGGCGACCTTACCTGCAAGATGACCTACAGCCTCACCGGCTGGTCGGTGTTCTACAAGACCGCCTCCGGTACCGGCAACATCACCTGCGACAACGGCCAAGCCTTGTCGGTGAGGATCCAGACCAAGGGCGGCGGCTTGAGCTTCGGCAAATACAAGATCCGCAACGGCTTCGGCCAGTTCGCCAACGTCAACGACATCCGCGATGTGCTGGGCAGCTACGCCACCGCCGAAGCGCACGCCTCCGCCGACAAGAGCGCGTCCGCGCAGGCGATGACGAACGGCGATGTGTCGCTGTCGCTGACGGGCAAGGGAGAAGGCTGGTCGCTGGGCGTGGCTTTCAGCAAGTTCACCATCGAAGCCGGCCGATAGACGGCTTCAGGCGCATGACGATGCGCCCAGCCGGGCTAGCAGCCGGGCTAGGACAGGGCCCGCGCCGCAGGAATTCATGGTGTTTTCTACTGCCTGCGTGTAGGGCATCACGCCGAAGAGCGGTGATGCCGGGAGATATTGAGAACCTGGGCGTTGAATGGAAGTGACGCCCGTCTCGATTCCACGCGAATGCTGCTGTGCAAGATGACATGCTGCTGAATCGTGTCAGTATCCATGCACCATTCGGCACCGTATTGAAGCGGTGATCGTGTGTATCGATCCATGTCTATCTCAAGGAGGAAGCAGATGAATCGTCATACCTATCGCCGTGTGTTCGGCAGCGCGCTTGCGGCTCTGATGTTGTGTTTGTGCTCGATCGGCGCGCAGGCGCAGTCGACCTATACCCAGACCAAATACCCGATCGTGCTGGTGCACGGGCTGTTCGGTTTCGACTCGGTGCTGGGCGTCTACGATTACTGGTACGGAATCGGCAACGAACTCAAGGCCGGCGGCGCCAGGGTTTATACCGCCAGCGTGTCCGCCAGCAATTTCACCGAAGTGCGCGGCGAACAGCTGATCCGCGATCTGGACAGGCTGCGCGCGGTCACCGGCCAGCAGAAGTTCAACCTGATCGGCCACAGTCATGGTGGCCCGACCGCGCGCTATGTCGCCTCGGTGCGTCGGGATCTGGTGGCGTCGGTCACGACATTGGGCTCGCCCAACACAGGTACGCCTGTGGCCGATGCCGTCAGTGCGGTGCTGACGCCTGGCTCCCCGCTGAGTCCGATTGTGGCTTCGTTCGTCAATGCGTTCAGCGCCTTTCTGGGCGCCCTGTCGGGCAACAGCGATCCGCAGAACGCACTGGGCGCATTGGCGTCGTTGAGCACGGCCGGCTCGGCGCGCTTCAACACCCTGCATCCGCAGGGCAAGCCGACCACGACCTGCGGTAGCGGCGCCGCGTCGGTCAATGGTGTCCGCTATTACTCGCTGGGCGGCACCTCGGTGCTGACGAATATCTTCGATATCAGCGATGCGGTGCTCGGCGCAGGCAGCTTGTTCTTCGGCTTCGAGCAGAACGATGGTCTTGTCGGGCGCTGTTCGTCCCGCTGGGGTACGGTGCTGCGCGACGACTATGGCTGGAATCATGGCGATGAGGTGAACCAGTTCCTCGGTCTGCGCGGTCTGTTCTCCTCCAGCCCGTCCAGCGTACTGCGGGCGCAGGCGAACCGTCTGAAAACACTGGGCCTGTGAGTAAGGCGCGTGCGTTGTGGATCGGTGCTGCGGTGCTCGGCATCGCAGCATCGATCCAGGCATGGCGGGCGAGCGAACGTTCCGGATCCGACGCAGCGGCCGAAGGTCCGCGAAGCGAAGCGACGTCCTCGACGCGCCCGCCGCCCGATTCGCCCGGGATAGCGCAGAGCGCTTCCTCTGGTTTTGCGCTGGACCGCAGTTCGCTGCGCGACACTGCGGTCGATGGCGGCGTGACGCTGGATGCGAACGACGATGTCGTGCTGGATATGAAGCTGCGGCGCCTGTTCGATTACCACCTGAGCCTGATCGGTGAGCGCGACCTGCCGCAGATCCGGGAACTGCTCTCGGCGTATCTGCTGGCCCGCTACGGAACGCGACAGACGCAGACCGTGCTGACGTATTTCGATCGTTACGCGAGCTACCTGCAGCGGCTTGCCGATTCCAAACTTGGGCAGTCGAGCGATCCGAAGGAGCGGCTCACGAAGGTCGTTGCGCTGCGCAGGCAGGCGCTCGGCGAAGCGATGGCCACGGCATTCTTCGCGGAAGAAGAAGCGCTCGCGGCGCACACACTCAAACGTATGGCGATCGCCGCCGACGACAGCTTGAGCGCAGTCCAGAAATCGGAACTGCTGGCCGACCTGGATCTCGCTGCAGGTCTTTCGAGCAGGGTCGAAGCCGATACGGCCAGCATCGTGGCCGATCAGGAACGTGAATTCGAGCGGCAGCGCTCGACGCCGCAGCAGCGCGCCGTCGAACGCGAAGCGCTCTGGGGCAAGGAGGCGGCGCAGCGCCTGGCCGAACTGGATGCATCGCGCGCCCGATGGGATGCGCGGATCGACGCGTACCTGTTCGCGCGTTCGCGCATCGATGCGGATCGCACGCTGTCCGCTGCGGCGCGGGCGCAGGCCGTCGCCGCACTGCGCGCGCAACACTTCGATGCGATCGAGCAACGCCGCATCGCATCATTGGAAGCGGTCGGACAGCTGAAAGGCGGGGGCTAGAGAGCCTCGCCACGCGTCGCATGCTGCATCCTAAAACGGCCGGTCGGCCGTCGCCATGTGCCGCTGTTGGGGATCAGACCGTCTGTGCGCGCTTGCGCCGGTACGGCGGCGCCGACATCACCATCTCGGTCAGCGAATGCGCCAGCGCGTATTCGGCGAGGATCGCCGCATCGGCGCCGCGTTCGAGCAGATGCTTCACCCCCGCGTCGCTGTGCGCGCGCGCCAGCACCGGAATGGGCGACGCGCCCTGCTTCAGGCGTTTGGCGACCTTGCCGGCTTCCAGCGGATCGGGAATGGTCAGCACCGCCAGCGCCGCGCGCTCGGGCATCGCTTCTGCCAGCACATCGTCGTCGGCGGCATTGCCGCGGATCGCGCGATACCCGGCCGCACGCGCGGTCTCGATGCGGTCGCTGTCGGTGTCGATCACCACGAACGGCACATCCGCGCGCGTCAGCAGTTCGGCCAGTTTGATGCCGACGCGGCCGTAGCCCACCAGCAGGACGTGACGCATCGGCAGCGGCGCAGTGGCGGCCGCTGGTGTTGGCAGTGCCAGGGCCGCATCGCGTGCGCGGCGACGCGCCAGCATCGCGAACACCAGCGGATTGAGCATGATCGACAGGATCGCGCCCGCCAGCACCAGATCGCGGGCCTCCGGGGTCATCAGATCCAGCGATACGCCCAGGCCGATCAGGATGAACGAGAATTCGCCGATCTGCGCCAGACTGGCGGCGATGGTCAGCGCGATGTCGTTGGGCTTGCCCAGCATCCGCACCACCGCCCAGGCCGCCAGCGATTTGCCGATCATGATGATCGCCAGCGTTTCCAGCACCTCCAGCGGATGTTCGAGCAGGATCATCGGGTCGAACAGCATGCCGACCGAGACGAAGAACAGCACTGCGAACGCGTCGCGCAGCGGCAGCGAGTCTTCGGCCGCCTTGTGGCCGTGCGGCGATTCGTTGAGCAGCATGCCGGCGAAGAACGCGCCGAGCGCGAACGACACGCCGAACAGTTCCGCCGCGCCAAAAGCGATGCCCATCGCGCAGGCCAGCACGCACAGCGTGAACAGCTCGCGCGAACCGGTGCCGGCCACGCGCTCCAGCACCCAGGGCAATACGCGACGGCCGACGATCAACATCAGCGCGACGAAGCCGCCGACCTTGGCCATGGTCGCGACCAGCGCCATGCCCAGTCCGCCGTCGGCATCGTCGCCGGTGCTGTCGGCGAGCGCGGGCACCAGCACCAGCGCCAGCACCATCGCCAGATCCTCGACGATCAGCCAGCCGATCGCGATCCGCCCGCGTTCGCTGTCGAGCATGCGTCCGCTCTCCAGCGCGCGCAGCAGAACCACGGTGCTGGCGACCGACAGCGATAGCCCGAAGATGATGCTCTGCGGATGCGGCCAGCCCAGGCGCCAGCCGAGAAACCAGCCCATCGCGGTGGCGACGGCCATCTGCACGATCGCGCCGGGCACGGCGATGTAGCGCACGGCGATCAGGTCGCGCATCGAGAAATGCAGGCCGACGCCGAACATCAGCAGGATCACCCCGATCTCGGCGAGCTGCGGCGCCAGGGTCTGATCGCCGACGAAGCCGGGCGTGTGCGGGCCGACCAGCACGCCGGCGAGCAGGTAACCGACGATGGGCGACAGGCGCAGGCGTTGCGCCAGCAGGCCGAACACGAAGGCCAGCACGAAGCCGACGCAGAGAATCGCGATGAGGGAAGTGTGATGCGGCATGCAGGGCAATATACGCGATGCCTGCTGGGCGCTCAGTTATTACGCCGTGACGTTGCGTCCGGCGGCGCGGGCTCCGGCGCGCGCCGGAGCCCTGTTTCCATGGTCTTTTTTCGACAGGCTCATCGAACCGCTCGCTTCGCGGATGTTCCCTGCGCGAAGCGGACGCCTTGCCTGACCGCGGCGCCGGGACAGGCCCGGCGCCGCATCGTCATCGAAACGCGATCACCACTTGTAGCCGATGCGCCCGTAGACGTACGCGCCGTTGAAACCGTTCGGCGAACTCGCGCTGTACGGCAGCTGGCCGTTGGTCGAGTTGGCGAACAGCACTTCGTCGGGATACTCGTTCAGCACGTTGTCGGCGCCGAGCGTGAAGTCCCAGTTGCCCAGCGCGTAGCTGCCGGACAGGTCCAGCGTCCACTGCGGGTCGAAGGTCTGGTCGCGCGACGTATCGGCCGGGTTGTTGCCGAACAGCACGGTGAACTCGCCGTAGCGCGTGGCGTTCGCGCCGAAGCGCCACGCGCCGACGTTGTAGTTGCCGCCGAGCTGGAACTTGTCGCGCGGCGCGCCCACGGTGAGCCGGCCCACTTCCACGCGGCCGATGCGGACCGCCGTCGGATCGATCGCGGTCAAGGCCGCGGGATTCGGCGCGATGCGTTCGACCGTGGTCTTGTTGTAGTTGTAGCCGGCGGTGAGATCGAGCCTGCCGTTGCCGATTTCCCAGCGATAGGTGCCGATGATGTCGACGCCCTTTGTGCTGGTATCGATGGCGTTGGTGAAATAGCGGCCGCCGCCGAGCGAAGGATCGACATTGGCGTTGAGGAAGGCCCGCACCGCGGCCGATGTGAGATTTTCCGACAGCATGATCCGGTCGTCGATATCGATGCGGTAGGCGTCGACGGTGACGTACAGATTCTCGACCGGCTGCAGCACCAGGCCGAGACTGAGGTTCTTCGATTCCTCGGCCTTCAGCTGTTCGGCGCCGAGCGCGACCGCGGCGGAATCGTTGACGCGGAAGGTGCGGATGTCGAACGGCACGCCGCCGATGAAGTTGGTGGCGGTGGAGCGGAAGAACTGCTGCTGCAACGAGGGCGCGCGGAAGCCGGTGGATACCGTGCCGCGCAAGGCGACCCGGTCGCTGAAGGCGTAGCGTGCCGAGACCTTGCCCGAGTTGGTTCTGCCGAAGTCGCTGTACTTCTCGCTGCGGAGCGAGAGGCCGAGGTTGAACTTCTCGGTGACGTCGGCCTCGAAGTCGAGGTAGGCGGCATAGCTTTCGCGGTTGAAATCGCCGGCGTCGCCCGGCTGGAAGCCCGGAAAGACCTGCGAGCCGGAAGGCGTCGGCGTCGGCGTCGTCGAAGGCGGCACGGGCGGCAGGGTCGCGCCGCCATTGACGTAGGACGCGAGCTCGCCGGCGGTCTGCTGGAAGTCTTCGCCGCGCCATTCCAGGCCCCACGCCACGTTCAGCGGCGACGTCAGCCAGTCCAAATCGAAGCCGCGGCTCACATCGAGGTTCAACACTTGCTGGGTGATTTCCAGCGCGCCGGCGTCGAAGTTGCGCTGCGAGGTCGGGCCGATGCTGCGGTTGAGGCTGTTCTCGACGCCGAAGCTCAGATCGTTGTTGCCGTAGTTGTAGCTGAGGTCGACATCCCAATCGAGCACCGTGAGGCCGCGCAGGCCGCCCACGAACGAACGGTCTTCGGCGATGTTGCGGATCTGCGGCAGGAAGCCGTTCGGATAGATCGCCGGGATGTTGCGGGTGTCCAGCGCGGTGCGGAAGAAGCCGTTCGACAGCGCGTCGCGGCGGCTGGCGTTGGCGAAGCCGTAGAAGCTCAGGGCGTCGTTGACGAAGACCTCGGCATTCGCCGAGAACGCGTACTGCTCGACCTCCGGGTCGCCGTAGCGCTGCACCACCACGCCCGGCGGCGGTGCGGTGCTGGGGCGCACGGTGGTGCCGGGGGTCAGCACGAAGGGACGCGCGCGGTCGGTCTGGTCCTGGTCGCGGGCTTCCGCGGCGAGGTGCACGAAGCCGTTTTCGCCGAGCTTGAAGCCGACATCGCCGGCCAACTGCGCGGTCTGGCCGTCGCCGGCGCTGTACTGGCCGCCGGTCAGGGCGATGCTGCCGCCACGGCCGCTGCCCTTGAGCACGATGTTGACCACACCGGCGATGGCGTCGGAGCCGTACTGCGCCGAGGCGCCGTCGCGCAGCACTTCGACGCGCTGGATGGCGGCGATCGGAATGGCGTTCAGGTCCACCGGCGACGCGCCGCGGCCCTGGCTGCCGTTGAGGTTGATCAGCGCGGTGGTGTGGCGGCGCTTGCCGTTGACCAGTACCAGCACCTG
The DNA here is from genome assembly GCA_040386495.1 of Pseudomonadota bacterium. Classification (GTDB taxonomy): domain Bacteria; phylum Pseudomonadota; class Gammaproteobacteria; order Xanthomonadales; family Xanthomonadaceae; genus Lysobacter_I. The sequence goes on along the minus strand of JAZKFJ010000024.1, from coordinate 57,689 downwards.
ATCGGGGGCCAGGCCGCGCAGCTGCGCCGGGCGCACCGCATCGGTGCCGTCGGTGATGGCCGGGCGCGGGAAGTTGAGCGAGGGCAGGGCGCGCGACAGTGCGGTCGCCAGTTCGGTGGTGCCGGTGGCTTCCAGCGCCTGCGGGGTGATCACGTCGATCGGCGACGGCGACGAGGCGACGGTGCGGGTGGAGGTGCGGGTGCCGGTCACGACGACGGTTTCGAGGCTGCCGTCGGCTTCCTGGGTCTCATCGGGGGATTGCGCGAAGGCGGGGCTGGCGGCCAGCGCGATCAATAGGCCGAGCGTCAGCGGATGTCTGTCCATCATGTTTGGAACTCCTCAGGGGATAAAAAAACTTCATCGGCATTTAACACGCACCCCCGAGGGGGTCAATCGCGTCATCGGCATGAAGAGATCGATTTTCGCGGATACGGCGCCCCGGAACCGGGACGCAGAGCGTAAAATCGCGGCCCCGGCTGGTCTCCGCCGCGCCCCAGAGTCTTTTCGACCCATGATTTCCTTTCGCAATTTCGCCCTCCGCCGGGGCGAACGCCTGCTGTTGTCCGATATGGACATGTCCCTGCACGCCGGCTGGCGGGTGGGCGTGGTCGGCCGCAACGGCACCGGCAAGTCGTCCCTGTTCGCCGCCGTGCGCGGCGAGGTCGAAGCCGACCGGGGCGACCTGGACCTGCCTTCGCGCCTGCGCATCGCCAGCATCGCCCAGGAAATGCCCTCGCTGCCGGACCCGGCCGTCGACTTTGTGCTGTCAGGCGACGCCGTCGTGCATGAGGCCCTGCAGGCCGAGGCCAACGCCTTCGCCAACGAGGACTGGGAAGCCGTGGCCGAGGCCCACCACCGGCTGGAGGAAGTGGGCGGCTACGACGGCGCCGCGCGCGCGGGGAAGCTGCTGCATGGCCTGGGATTCCCGGCCGAGATCCAGCAACGTCCGGTGGCCTCGTTCTCGGGCGGCTGGCGGGTGCGCCTGAATCTGGCGCGCGCGCTGATGACGCCGTCCGACGTGCTGCTGCTCGACGAACCCACCAACCATCTCGACCTCGATGCGGTGCTGTGGCTGGAGCAATGGCTGCTGAAATACCCGGGCACGCTGCTGCTGATCTCTCACGACCGCGAGTTCCTCGACAACGTCAACACCCACACCCTGCACCTGCACGGCGGCAAGGCCAAGTTGTATACCGGCAACTACACCGCTTTCGAGCGCCAGCGCTCCGAGCAGTTGCGCCTGCAGCAGATCACCCACGAGAAAGCCCAGGCCGAACGCGCCCACCTGCAGAGCTTCATCGACCGCTTCAGCGCCAGCGCCGCCAAGGCCAAGCAGGCGCAGTCGCGGGTCAAGCGGTTGGCGAAGATGGCCAACACAGAAGCGGTGCGCGCAGAGCGCGAAGTGCGTATCGATTTCCCGGCGCCGCTGCGGCTTCCGCACGCGCTGTTGCGCCTGAACCATGCCGACTGCGGCTACGGCGACACGACCATCCTCCACAACGCCAACTTCGGCCTGGAGGCCGGCGACCGCATCGGCCTGCTCGGCCCCAACGGCGCCGGCAAGTCGACGCTGGTCAAGTCGCTGGTCGGCGAATTGCCGCTGCTCACCGGCGAGCGTTATGCCCATCCGGACCTGCGCATCGGCTACTTCGCCCAGCACACCGTGGAAGCGCTGGTGGCCGGCACCTCGCCGATCGACCATCTGCGCGAGATCTCGCCGGAAGCGTCGCTCCAGGATTTCCGCAACTTCCTCGGCAAATGGAGCTTCGCCGGCGACCGCGCGTTCGAATCGATCGATGGTTTCTCCGGTGGCGAGCGCGCGCGCCTGGCGCTGGCGTTGATCGCCTGGCGCCAGCCGAACGTGCTGCTGCTGGACGAACCCACCAACCATCTCGATCTCGAAATGCGCGAAGCGCTGGCCGAGGCGCTGAGCGACTTCCCCGGCGCGATCGTGCTGGTCTCGCACGACCGCCACCTGATCGGCCTGGTCAGCGACACCTTCTGGCGCGTGGCGGAAGGCGTGGTCACGCCGTTCGACGGCGATCTGGACGAATACGCGGCGTGGCTGCGCACGCGCGCCAGCGGCGACCCCAAGAAAGCGGCGGCGAAACCCGTCGAAGCCCCGGCTGCGCCGCCGCCGCCGGTTGCTGCGCCCGTAAAGAAAGGCCCGAAGATCAACCCGCACAAACTGGCGAAGGCCGAAGCGCGCGTCGCCGAGATCGAAACGCGGCTGGCGCAGATCGAAACCGAACTGGCCGCGCCCGCGGCTTATGGCGACGGAGGCAAACGCGCGACCGATTTAGGCCGCGAGCAGCAGACGCTGCGTCAGCAGCTCGAAGCGGCGGAAGTGGAACTGCTCGCGCTGTACGAATAGCGCCGAATCGTAGGAGGGCCTTCAGGCCCGAGCTCTTCGGAGCGGTACAGGACCAGGCCGCCATCGTTGATTCGACTTCCCGATACGCCTCGGTCTTCACGCTAGACTTGGATTGCGGAACGCGAATCTTCGCAGGGGATGCCATGGAGCGGCGGGTACTGATCAGTCACGTAACGGACGATCCGGAATGGGCCCCGGACCAGGTCGAAGCCGTAGCCTTGGCGATCCAGCAAGCCGGCATCCGCGTCAGTCTCGATGTTTGGCACCAACGCGATTTCTTGTGCCATTTGTCCCTCGACGAATGGCAGGGTTGGATTGACGAGTCGATGGACGCCGCCACCCACATCCTGTGCCTGGTTTCCACCCATTACCGCGAGTTGTGGAGCCTCACGCGAGACCTCCAGGGTGGCTACGGTGTCCCTTTCGAGTCCATCCGCCTGATCCACCTTCTGTACATGCTCAAACAACGCAATGACGGTCGCATCCTTACCCTGCGGCCCGAGGGCAGCGGCAAGGATTGCATCCCACTAGATCTTGTCCTGGACTGCCCGTCCTACCGATGGGGGGCCGACCGCGTCATGCTGCTGTCGCATGTGGGCGAGGCGGTGCTTTCGGTGCGCACCGCACAGCAGGATCACGTGCCCGACGCGACGACGGCACCCGCGCTACCCGCTGTACCGCTCACCGAGTTGGCGTCAGCCATACGTGAGCCGGCGCAGGCCACGCGGACGCTCACCCTGGCCGCGAAGCCGTATTTGCCTTGGGCCAGTGATAGCGGCGAGGACCGCTATGGTCGCTGGGCCGATCTCACCATCAACGGCGCCACCCAGCGGATGCGCTGGATCCCGCCGAGTGGGGCGGAGGGGTTCTGGATGGGTGAGAGGCACAGCTACCTCAGTCGAGAGGTGGTATCGCGCGGCTTCTGGCTAGCGGACACGCCGTGTACGCAGGCGTTTTGGCAAGCGGTGACAGGTAACAACCCCAGCCATTTCAAGCAAGGTGCGCATGCGCCTGAGCGCCCGGTGGAGAACGTGAGCTGGGACGATGTGATGAAGCAGTTCATCACCCGCTTTGAGCAGATGCCGGGCTGGGGATTGGGATGCCGGATCTATCTGCCGACGGAGGTGGAATGGGAATACGCGGCCCGTGCGGACACGCACTGGGCGTATTGGTGGGGCGATAGGTGGTATGCAGCCAGGGGCAATGCCCGAGATGCGGTCAGGGACAATGCGGATGTCACCGGCAAGCCTTGGTGGGGTTACGCGAAAGGCACTACGCCTGTGCATCGCTTCCTGCCCAATCCGTGGGGCTTGTACGACATGCACGGCAATGTGGGGGAATGGTGTGCGGACGTATGGAAGGAGCGCTGTGACGTGCCGGAGGCGGGGCCCGACCAGTCGTTCCGCGTGGTGCGCGGCGGCTCGTGGTTCTCCAACCCCGACTTCGCCCGCGCTGCCTCCCGTCTCAGGTGGAACCGCGGGTTCGCGACCCAGTACCGGGGCTTCCGCTTTGTCCTGAGGTCTCCAGCTGACAAGTAGGCGGGCCCCGACGTTGCTGTGACAGGCCGGACGCTGTGGCCGGCGCAGGTGCCGGAAGCGGCTGCGCCGCGCGCATGGGGAGAGTCGTGCGTCGCTCCGCCTGCCCCTCATCCG
>JAZKFJ010000024.1:0-53563 GCA_040386495.1 Pseudomonadota bacterium | reverse complement strand
GCCCCTCATCCGTCGCTGCCCGCCAGCGCGATTCCGGGGCGGAGCGCGCAACGCGCGCGAGGGTAAGGACTTACTTCGCGATCAACACCAGCAGCGACCGCGCTTCGACGCCATACACCGTCCACTCGCCGCCGATCAGCGCTTCGCTGCCCGGATTGGCGACGGTGTTGGCGCCTTCGTTCCAGGTCGCAGTGTCGGTGACGCGATACCACTGCTTGCCGCTGCCTGGCCACGGCAGGGTGAAGTTCACGTTGCCCGACCAGCCGTTGTAGGCGACGTAGATCGCGCTGGCGCTGTCGCCGAACTCGCTGCCGTCCACGCGCCAGGCGATGGCGTGGTTGCTGCTGCTGTTGAAGTACGCCGCATCGGCGACGCCGCCGTCGGGCTTGAACCAGCGCAACTGCTCCATCACGTTGCCGTTGTTGTCGGTGCCGGCGTAGAAATTCAGCGGCCGCAGGGCCGGATGCGCCTTGCGGAACGCGATCATCCGCCGGGTGAAGGTCTCGAAGTCGGCTTCGATGGTACTGCGGGTCCAGTACAGCCAGTTCGCGGGCGAATCCAGGTTATAGACGTTGTTGTTGCCGAACTGGGTGCGCAACGCTTCGTCGCCGCCGTTGAACATCGGCACGCCTGCGCTGAGCATCATGAACGCCATGCCGGTGCGCGCGGCGCGACGCTGGTGGGCGACGATGCCGCCCTGGTCCCAGCTGTGGTTGTTGTCGTCGCCGCCGTCGGACGGGCCGTACGGCCACGGCTGATTGTTCTGCTTGCTGTTGTAGGCGTACAGATCGTTCAGGGTGAAGCCGTCGTGGGCGACCATGAAGTTGACCGAGTTCCACGGCTTGCGGCCGTCGTCGCCGTAGAGGTCGGACGAACCGGCGAAGCGCGACGCCAGCGTGCCGGTGGTGACGGTTTCCACGCCGAGCTGGTTCTGCTTCTTGCGCAGCACATCGCGATACAGGCCGTTCCATTCCGACCAGCCCGACGGGAAACCGCCGACCTGATAGGAATTGCCGCCGATCGCCCACGGTTCGGCGATCAGGTCCAGGCCGCTGCCGCCGGACGCGGCGCGCGGAGGGAGTTCGTTGACGATGCGGTTGAGCGCGTTGCCGGGATCCATCTTGTCGAAGTTGAAGCAGCCGTGCTGGCAGGTGTTGCCCAGCACCGAGGCCAGATCGAAACGGAAGCCGTCGACGCCGATCACGTCGCGCCAGTGCGCCAGAGAATCGACGATGAGGTTCTGGGCGATGGTGTTGCGGGTGTTGTAATTGCCGCCGACGCCGGTGTTGTCCCACGAATACTGCAGATTGCTGGTGAGCGAGTAATAGGTCGGGTTGTCCAGCCCGCGCCAGGACATGACGTTGTAGACGGTCAAACCGTCGCTGCCGCCCCAGGCGCCGCCTTCGCCGGTGTGGTTGTAGACCACGTCGATGTAGACCTTGATGCCGGCGTCGTGGAAGGCTTTCACCATCGCCTTGAATTCGCGGGTCGGGCCGCCGGCGGTCTTGTCCGAGGAATAGCGGCGGTCCGGCGCGAAATAGTTCAGGGTCATGTAGCCCCAGTAGTTGTCGCCGCCGCTGGAATTGGGATCGATATCGTTCTGGTCGTTCTGTGTTTCCTGCACCGGCAGGAATTCCACCGCGGTGATGCCCACGCTGGCCAGATGCGCGGCCTTCTGCGCCGCGCCCGCGTAGGTGCCGCGCTGGAAGAACGGGATCGAGGTGTCGTTCATGGTCAGGCCGCGCGGATGCACTTCGTAGACGATGTCGTCCTTGAAGGCGCGGGTGGGCTTGGTGCCGAACGACGTGGTGTCGGCGGCCAGCACGATGCCCTTGCTGGCGCAGGTGCCGCTGTCCTTGTTGCGATGCGCGGCGCCGGAGGCGTAGACGGTGCCGTCGGTGCAGGTCGCGGTGTTCGGGTCCTGGCTGATCTCGCGCGCGTACGGATCCAGCAGCAGCTTGTTCGGATTGAAGCGATTGCCGCTGGCGTCGATGTCGGTCACGAAGCCGGTGGCGCTGCCTTTGGTCCAGGCGCTGCTGTAGGTCCAGTTCGGGCCCCAGGCGCGATAGCCGTAATAAACGGTGCCGGTGATGCCGTAGCTGTTCCTGAGCGTGGCGACCGATGCGGTCTTCGACCAGACGCTGGTCGCCGCGTCCTTGGTCATCACGTATTTGACGGTTTCCTGCGCGCCGGCGGCGGTTTTGTAGATCCAGACCTCGATCCGCGTGGCCCGCGACGAATACACGCGGAAGGTGATGTTGGCCTGGGTCGCGTCGTATTTCGCGCCGAGGTTTTGGGGGTTGATCGCGGCCTGCGCCGGATGCAGCGGCCAGCAGGCCAGCAGTAGCGCCACCAGTACGCCCGCAGCCGTTTTCATCCATCCACTCGATGTACCGATCATCGTCCGCTCCGTTGTCCGTTCCATTGTTCGACGCGTTGCCGCCATCCGTGGCCTCGATCGCCACGGGCGGCCACTGTGGCCCGATGTGCGAATGCACATGAGGCAGGCGAGATGGTCTGGAATCGTATTCAGCCGGCGCGGGCGGGGGTCGCGCCGACGGGCGGTCACGGGCGCGGCAATGACGCGGAATGCGGGATCGCCGCTTGATTCCAGGGCGCGCGGCCCCAGAATGGCCGCCAATCGCTGTCCTCCTTCTGCGAACCCACGGTCTTCCATGCCTATTTATGCCTTCCAGTGCGACGCCTGCGGTCACGAGTTCGACCGCCTGCAGAAAATGTCCGACCCGGATCCCGAGGTGTGTCCCGAATGCGGCGCGCCGAAGATCAGACGCCAGCTGACCGCGCCGTCGTTCCGGCTTTCCGGCAGCGGCTGGTACGAGACCGACTTCAAGAAGGACGGCGACAAGAAGCGCAACCTCACCGAAAAGGGCGAGGCGCCCAAGTCGGAAGCCAAGACCGATGCCGCGCCGGCCACCAAAGCCGCCGAACCTGCGCCAGCCGCCAAGCCTGCCGAGAGCAAGCCCGCGTCGAAGCCCGCGCCGAGCAAGCCGGCCGATTGAGTCGAAAGATCGAGTCGAAAGATCGAGTCGAGCGCGCAGGCACGCTTGTCCGGCTCCGGCCGGACGGCTAGGGTGGGGCGATGAAACGACTTCCCGGAATCGCTCCGCTCGCCGTGCTGTGTCTGCTCTCGGCCTGCGCCGGCACACCCGCATCCCATGTCGCGATCGCAGATGCGCCGGCCGATGCCTTTCTGGCCGCGCTCCGCACCCACTGCGGGCAGGCCTTCGCCGGACGGGTGCTGGTGGACACACCGGCGTCCGCGAACGACGCGTTCGCAGGCAAACCGCTGGTGATGCATGTCCGCGAATGCGACAGGAACACCACGCGGGTGCCGTTCCACGTCGGCGACGACCATTCGCGCACGTGGGTGCTCACCCGCACCGCGACCGGGCTGCGGCTGAAGCACGATCATCGGCATGAGGACGGCACGTCCGACAAGGTGACGATGTACGGCGGCGATACCGCCACTGCCGGCACGGCGCAGCGCCAGGCCTTTCCGGTGGATGCCGAATCCATCGCCAATTTCAACGCCAATGGCCTCACCGCCTCGGTGACCAACACCTGGGCGATGGAGATCGAGCCCGGCCGCCGTTTCGTTTACGAGCTGTCGCGTCCCAACGGGCGCCTGTTCCAGGTCGAATTCGATCTCACCCGGCCTGTGCCGGCGCCGCCCGCGCCGTGGGGCCATTGAATCCGGCCGACGCACGACTCCCGATACGACAACGCTGCCCTGAGGCTAATGGCGGTAAGTTAAGGCTACTGAGTCTGTTTGGCGACACGGTGATTTGGCCTCCTCCCCCGCATGCGGGGGAGGATTGAGGTGGGGGCGCGCGACAGAAAGCGCAGAGCGCCCCCATCCCAGCCTTCCCCCGCACGCGGGGGAAGGAGAAAATGGCCGCATGGACGGACAATTCGCATTAACTGATTAGCATTAGCCCTGAGGCGGCGTTGTCGCGTTTGATCTGTCTGGTTTTCTCAGCGCAGCCCGAACCGGCCCCGGCAGCCTTCGTCCACCCACAGCCCCTGCTTCTTGTCGTAGCCCCACGAACGGCCCTGGACGCAGGGCGATTTCGACAGCGCTTCCAGCAGCAACGGTTTGCCGCGCTTGCTGTCCCAGGCGCAGGTCTGGCGACGGCCATTTTCGCTGGCGCAGGTGGTGCTGTAGCGGCCGGCGCTTTCGCCGATGCGGAACACGCCGCGGCAGCCCTTGTCCACCCAGACCGAGCCGCCGCGCGTGCCCCAGCTGACACCTTCGCGACACGGGGTGTCGGAGAGCTGGCGGATCAGATCGGCGTTGCCGTACAAATCCTTGCCGCAGGCCTTGTAACGGCCGTCGCTGCTCTCGCAGCGCACTTCTTTTCCGCTGTACTGCGGGCCGAACTCGGCGCGGCAGCCGCGCTCCACCCACACTTTGCCGGGGGTTGCGCCCCAGTTCTTTCCCTGGACGCAGGCGGTGTCCGACAGCTGCCGGGTCAGGCGGGTCTGGCCGGGCCATGGGGTGTCGCAGGTTTCGCGTCGGGCGTCCTTGCTTTCGCAGCGGACGCTGTCCTTGCTGCCCAGGAGTTGGGCATGGGCGTCGGGCGCGGCCGACCAGGCGGCAAGGGCGATCAGGAACAGGCTGAGCGTGCGGATCGGGGACATGGGGGACTCGTAGGGTGGATGAGATGGATGGGGGGCCGGCGACTCAGCGCGTGCCGAACCGTGCGCGGCAGCCGTGGTTCACCCACAGCGAGGCGCGGCGGTTGTAGCCCCAGGAATAACCCTGGGTGCAGCGACGGTCGGACAGGGTCTGCAACAGCATCGGCGCGCCGCGGGTGTGATCCCAGGCGCAGGTCTTGTATTTGCCGTCGTTGCTGTTGCAGGTGACGCTGTAGGCAGCGTTGTCGCGGTTGTCCTCGACGCGGAAGATGCCGCGGCAGCCCTTGTCCACCCATACCGCGCCGTTGCGCAGGCCGAAGGTGAAGTTGTAGCGGCAGGCGGTATCGGACAATTGACGAACCAGACGCGGCGTGCCGGACAGACCCGTTCCGCATTGCTTGTAGCGGCCATCGGTGCTCTCGCACTGCAGCTCGGTGGCCGGGCCGCCCGCGTCGCCCTGCGCGGACGCGAACTCGGCGCGGCAGCCGCCGCTGACCCAGACCGTGCCCGGCGTGCTCGACCAGTTCTGGCCTTCGACGCAGCGGGTGTCGGACAGCTGGCGGGTCAGCACGGAACGGCGCTGCCATGGCGTATCGCAGGTGACCTGGCGGCTGTCGCGGCTTTCGCAGCGGATGCTCCTGCCGCCCGGGTTGGGGTTGCTGCCGCCGCCGGCCAGCGACTGGGCGATGTCGTTCTTGATCTGGCTGAAGGTCCAGCGCGAGAACTTGATCTGGTCCAGATAGAAGCGCATCTGGTCGTCGGGGATGATCCCGCCATTGGATTGTTCGGTGTATTCCAGCGCGACCACCCGGCGCTGGTCGGCTACCGGCATCTCCCACAGGCGTTCGGGCGCATAGGCGCGGGCACCCGCCTCCTGCGCAAGCGCGGACGGCGCGGTCGCCGCCAGCCCGGACAGGGCGGCGGCGAGGATCAGCGGGGACAGCAGCATCGTCAGACGTTTCATTTCGGTCTCCTTGGCTTGGATGGGGGCGGACGACGTGCAGTGGCGCCGCGGCGATTCCCGTGCCGGGCCACCTTAGGGCGCCGCAACCGCTAAAATGCGCGGATGACCGGCAGGCGCCGGACGATCCTACACCCGGAGTCTCCCCCATGCGTACCCACTTCTGCGGCCTCATCGACGAGCCGCTGATCGGCCAGACCGTCTCGATTTGCGGCTGGGTCAACACCGCCCGCGTCCAGAGCCATCAGGTGTTCGTCGATCTCCGCGACCATGAGGGCATCGTGCAGGTGCTGGTCGAAAGCGACCAGGTCGAGCTGTTCAAGGTCGCCAGCGGCCTCGGCAACGAAGACTGCCTGCGCATCACCGGCACCGTGCGCGCACGCCATGCGGTGAACGAGAAAATCAAGACCGGCAAAGTCGAGATCGTGCCGACCGCCATCGAGATCATGAACGAGGCGGAACCGCTGCCGTTCCACGCCCACGAGAATGCCGGCGAGGAAACCCGCCTCACCTATCGCTATCTCGACCTGCGCCGCCCCGAGATGCAGCAGATGATGCGCACCCGCATCCGCCTGGTGCAGGCGCTGCGCCGCTGGCTGGACGCGCGCGGCTTCCAGGACATCGAAACCCCGATCCTCACCAAGGCCACGCCCGAGGGCGCGCGCGACTTCCTGGTGCCGGCGCGCATGCACCCGGGCGAGTTCTACGCGCTGCCGCAGTCGCCGCAGTTGTTCAAGCAGATCCTGATGGTGGCCGGCTTCGACCGCTACTACCAGATCGCGCGCTGCTTCCGCGACGAAGCGCTGCGCGCCGACCGCCAGCTGGAATTCACCCAGCTCGACATGGAGTTCGCATGGGTGGGTGAGCGCGAGGTGCAGGACAGCACCGAATCGATGATCCGCGAAGTGTTCCGCGAAGTGATGGATGTGGAATTGGGCGACTTCCCGCGCATGACCTACGCCGAAGCGATGCGTCGTTACGGTTCGGACAAGCCCGACCTGCGCAACCCGATGGAATTCACCGACATCGCCGAACTTGTAAAAACCTGCGAATTCAAGGTGTTCACCGATTGGGCGAACCATCAGGACGGCCGTGTGATTGCGCTGCGCGCCCCGGGCGGTGTCGGGATGTCGCGCAAGCAGATCGACGACCTCGGCGCGCATGCCGCCAAGTACGGCGCCAAGGGCGTGGCGTGGATGAAGATCGAGGACGCCGCCAAGGGTCGCGACGGCATCAACTCGCCGATCGCCAAGTTCCTCGACGACGCCACGCTGGCCGCCATCGTGCAGGCGACTGACGCGCAGACCGGCGACGCGATTTTCTTCGGCGCCGCGGCGTACAAGACCGCCAGCGATTTCATGGGCGCCGTGCGCCTGAAGTTGGGCAAGGATCTGGGTCTGGTCGAAGCTGGCTGGAAACCGCTGTGGGTCACCGACTTCCCGATGTTCGAGTGGGACGAGGAAGCGCAGCGCTACGTCGCCCTGCATCATCCCTTCACCGCGCCCGCGGTCGACGACGAAGCCGACCTTCGCGCCAACGCGAAGACCGCAGTGAGCCGCGGCTACGACATGGTGCTCAACGGCAACGAGATCGGCGGCGGTTCGATCCGCATCCATCGTTCGTCGATGCAGTCGGCGGTGTTCGATCTGCTGGGCATCGGCCGCGAGGAGGCCGAGCTGAAATTCGGCTTCCTGCTGGACGCGCTGAAATACGGCGCGCCGCCGCACGGCGGCATCGCCTTCGGCATCGACCGCATCGCCGCGCTGATGGCCGGCACCGAATCGATCCGCGACGTCATCGCCTTCCCGAAGACCACCACCGCGCAATGCCTGATGACCGGCGCGCCGTCGCCGATCCCCGATGCGCAGCTGGCCGAAGTGCACGTGCAGGTACGTCCACCCAAGGCCTGATGTCTGACGGTAGAGCGGAGCGCAGCTCCGCTGCCCCGTCTCCGGAAAGATGGCAGCGGAGCTGCGCTCCGCTCTACGCAAGCAGCATGAGGTGTTCACACGATGGCGTTCACCATCCGCCGCGCCACCCCCGCCGACGCCGAGCGCGTCGTCGACATCACCCGGCGCAATTTCACCGAGACGTTCGGCCATCTGTATCCGCCGGAGGATCTCGCGTATTTCCTCGACAACAGTTATTCGCTGGACGTGCATCGCGCGATGCTTGCTGATCATGGTTACGCGATCTGGCTGCTGGAACGCGACGGTCAGGCACTCGGTCACGCGGTCGCCGGACCCGCAGGCCTGCCGCATGCCGACATGGCCGAGGGCGACGGCGAACTGAAACGGCTCTATATCCTGCAGGAAGCGCACAACGGCGGCTGGGGCAGCAAGCTGTTCCAGACCGTCCTGGATTGGCTGGAACGCGACGGCCCGCGCACGCTGTGGATCGGCGTATGGAGCGAGAATCTGGGCGCGCAGCGGTTCTACGGCCGCTACGGGTTCGAGAAGGTCGGCGAATACCTGTTCCCGGTCGGCAACACCCACGATCACGAATTCATCCTGCGCCGCAGGGCCGATCGCGCCTGACATGCCCCTCGACAGCACCCCGCCGCCCAAAGTCCTGCTGGTCCACGGCATCTGGAACGCCAAACTGTGGCTGGCGCCGTTCGCGATGCGCCTGCGCCGCGAGGGATTGGCGCCCGAACTGTTCGGCTACGACAGCGTCTGGCGCGATCCGGAGCGGGCCGGCGACCGGCTGATCGCACGCCTGCGCCGCAGTCCCGTGGAGCTGCTGGTCGGCCACAGCCTGGGCGGTCTAGTCATCCTCGAAGCCCTGCGCCGGGCGCCGGATCTGCCGGTACGGCGGGTGGTCTGCCTGGGGTCGCCGCTTTGCGGCAGCGGCGTGGCCACGGCCATCGGCGGCCGCGCACCGCTGTCGCTGGTGCTGGGCCGCAGCCGCGGTCTGCTCGAAACCGGCTGCGCGCCCTGGTCGGGATCGGCTGCGGTGGGCATGGTGGCCGGCAACGTCGCGCGCGGGGTCGGCGGCTGGTTCGCGCGCATGGACGGCGAGTCCGACGGCACCGTGAGCGTGGCCGAAACCCGGCTGCCGGGTCTGACCGACCACTGCATCGTGCCCGCCAGCCACAGCGGTCTGGTGCTGTCCGCCGATGCCGCCCGGCAGACGGCCCGTTTTCTGCACGACGGACGATTCGCGGCCGGACCCGCCGCAGCGGCCGCGGGATAGGGGTAAAATCGCCGGCTCGGCAATCGCACAGGCTTCGGACATTCATGGGTAGAGGTCCTTCCATCGAGGCGCGCAAGAACGCGGTCGACGCGCAGCGCGGCAAGATCTTCACCAAGATCATCCGCGAGATCGGCGTCGCGGCCCGCGCCGGCGGCGGCGATACGGCCACCAATCCGCGCCTGCGCACCGCGATCGACAAAGGTCTCGCGGGCAACATGTCCAAGGACGTGATCGAACGCGCGATCAAGAAGGCCACCGGCGAACTCGAAGGCGTCGAATACGAGGAAGTGCGCTACGAGGGCTACGCCCCCGGCGGCGTCGCGGTGATCGTCGACTGCCTCACCGACAACAAGGTCCGCACCGTCGCCGACGTGCGCCATGCCTTCAGCAAGCTCGGCGGCAATCTCGGTACCGAAGGCTCGGTGTCCTTCATGTTCAAGAAGCTGGGCGTGCTGTCGTTCGCGGCCGGCGCCGATGAAGACAAGGTCACCGAAGCCGCGATCGATGCCGGCGCCGACGACGTGGTGGTCTATCCCGAAGACGGCGCGATCGACGTGCTCACCGCGCCCGACGCCTTCGCCGCGGTCAAAGCCGCGATGGAAGCCGCCGGCCTGACGCCGGATATCGCCGAAGTCGCGTATCGCGCCGACAACGACATCGCGGTCTCCGGCGACACCGCGCAGCAGGTGGTCAAACTGCTGCGCTGGCTGGAAGACCTCGACGACGTCCAGAGCGTCTACTCCAACGCCGAACTCGGCGCCGACGCGTACGCCTGAGCGCATCCGCCGAGCGCAACCCAGTGACACGCATCCTCGGCATCGATCCCGGTTCGCAGCGCACCGGTGTGGGCATCATCGATGTCGACGCCGGCGGCAAAATCGCGCACGTGTTCCATGCGCCGATCAATCTGCTGGTTGCAGGCGAGGACGCGCGCGACCACTTCCCGCTGCGATTGAAGCGTTTGCTCGAAAGTCTGGGCCATATCATCGACGCCCATCGCCCGGATGAGGTGGCGATCGAGAAGGTATTCATGGCCCGCAATCCCGATTCGGCGCTCAAACTCGGCCACGCCCGGGGCGCGGCGATCTGCGCCGTGGTCCAGCGCGATCTGCCGGTTCACGAATACGCGGCGAAGGAAGTGAAGCTCGCGGTGGTGGGCACCGGCGGCGCCGACAAGGCGCAGATCCAGCACATGGTCGGCCTGATGCTCAATCTCAAGGGCAAGCTGCAGGCCGACGCCGCCGACGCGCTGGCCGTCGCCATCACGCACGCCCACGTACGCGCCACCGCGCTGCGCCTGGGCGTGAACGCGCGCCAGGCGTGGAGGAAGTGAGCCGATGAGCAGTGTGTCGATCAAGTTTCCTTCGGCATCGTTGCTGTTCCCCCCCTTTGAAAAAGGGGGGCAGGGGGGATTTGCTTTTCGCGCCAGAGCAGAGCAAAACCCAGAGCAAATCCCCCTTGATCCCCCTTTTTCAAAGGGGGAAAGTCGGGCTGCGGATAGCTGCGCGGTGGAGCACCTGATTGCGAAGCGGCGCACTGCGAAGCGTCGCGTCGCTGCATCTCCTTGCGAATGCTCGCATTGCGAACGCTCGCTGTTCCCCCCTTTGAAAAAGGGGGGCAGGGGGGATTTGCTTTTCGTGTCCGAGCAGAGCAAAACCAAGAGCAAATCCCCCTTGATCCCCCTTTTCCAAAGGGGGAGATTCATGCTCTGGAGGGATACGCCATGATCGGTCGCCTCAAAGGCACGCTCATCCACAAACAGCCGCCGTGGCTGGTGATCGACGTTCATGGCGTCGGCTACGAACTCGAAGCGCCGATGAGCACCTTCTACGACCTGCCCGAAGTCGGTCGCGAAGTGACGCTGTTCACCCACTACGCGCAGAAGGAAGACAGCGTCTCGCTGTACGGCTTCCTGCGCGACGCCGAGCGCCGGTTGTTCCGCGACGTGCAGAAAGTCAGCGGCATCGGCGCGAAGATCGCGCTGGCGGTGCTCTCGGGCGCCAGCGTCGACGAATTCGCGCGGCTGATCCAGACCGGCGACGTGACCGCGCTGACCCGCATCCCCGGCATCGGCAAGAAGACCGCCGAACGCATGATCGTCGAACTGCGCGACCGTACATCGGGCCTGTATGGCGATGGCGTGGTCACCGGCGGCGCGGCGTCGGGCATCGGCGCCGACGCCCAGTCCGAAGCCACCAGCGCGCTGCTGCAGTTGGGCTACAAACCGGCGGAGGCCGTGCGCATGGCGCGCGACGCCACCGCGGCCGGCGACGATGCCGCCACCATCATCCGCAAAGCGCTGCAGTCGGCTTTGCGCTGATCATTCTCATGATATTCCCCGCGATTCCACGCACCGAGGGCCTTCACAGGCATTCCCTCCGATGAGCGCTTCCAAGCCCCCCGATTCTTCACAACTCCACGGCAGCCACGCGTCGGCCGGCATGGTCGCGCTGGTCGCCGGCGCGGTCGGCGTGGTGTTCGGCGACATCGGCACCAGCCCGCTGTACACCATCAAGGAAATGTTCCATCCGCATTTCGGGCTGACGCCGGATGCGGCGACCGTGAAGGGACTGCTGTCGCTGGGTTTCTGGTCGCTGCTGCTGGTGGTCACGCTTAAGTACGTGATCGTGATCATGCGCGCCGACAACGACGGCGAGGGCGGCATCATGGCGCTGACCGCGCTGGCGCAGCGCAGCCTCAAGCCCGGTTCGCGGATGAGCTACACGGTCGGCATCCTCGGGATTTTCGGCGCGGCGCTGTTTTTCGGCGACGGCATGATCACCCCGCCCATCACCGTGCTGGGCGCGGTCGAAGGTCTGGAAGTGATCTCGCCGGTGTTCACCAAATGGGTGGTGCCGATCAGTCTGGTGATCCTGATCATGCTGTTCTCGGCGCAGCGCTTCGGCACCGCGAAAGTGGGCAAGGCCTTCGGCCCGATCATGATCACCTGGTTCGTGGTCATCGCCGCGTTCGGCGCCTACAACATCGTCCAGAACCCGATCGTGCTCAAGGCGATGAATCCGTACTGGGCGTGGCATTTCTTCGCGACCCACAACTGGCATGCGGTGCTGATTCTGGGCGCGGTGGTGCTGACCGTCACCGGCGGCGAGGCGCTGTACGCCGACATGGGCCATTTCGGCAAACAGCCGATCCGCTGGGGCTGGTTCGGTTTCGTGCTGCCGGCGCTGGTGCTGAATTATTTCGGCCAGGGCGCGGTGTTGCTGGAGAACCCGGCAGCGGTGGCCAATCCTTTCTATATGTCGATTCCCGCGTGGGCGCAGATTCCGATGCTGGTGCTGGCGACCGTGGCCGCTGCGGTGGCGTCGCAGGCGGTGATCACCGGCGCGTTCTCGGTCACCCGGCAGGCGATCCAGCTCGGCTATCTGCCGCGGCTGGCGATCCGCTACACCTCCCGGGACACCATCGGCCAGATCTACGTGCCGTCGATCAATTGGATGCTGCTCGGCGCGGTCATCCTGCTGGTGTTCGCGTTCCGCAGTTCCACCGCGCTGGCCACCGCCTACGGGCTGTCGGTCACCGGCACGATGCTGATCGACACGCTGTTGCTGGCGATCGTCGCCTACACGCGCTGGCCGGATACGCGGAAGTGGGTGCTGCCGCTGTGCGGCCTGTTCCTGTTGATCGATCTGGCGTTCCTGATCGCCAACGGCGCCAAGCTGATGTCGGGCATCGGCGCCTGGGTGCCGCTGTTCATCGGCATCGGTGCGTTCACGATGATGCGCACCTGGCGTCGCGGCCGCGAGCTGCTGCACGCCGAGATCCGCAAGGAAGGCATCCAGCTCGGCAGCTTCCTGCCCGGCCTGATGCTGGCGCCGCCGGTGCGGGTGCCTGGCACGGCGGTGTTCATGACTGCGGACAAGACTGTCGTGCCGCATGCGCTGATGCACAACCTCAAGCACAACAAGGTGCTGCACGAGCGCAACGTGTTGCTGACCGTCGATACGCTGAATGTGCCCTACGCGCCGAAGGAAAAGCGCCTGAAGATCGAAGCCATCGGCAACGATTTCTATCGCGTGGTCATCCTGTTCGGCTTCATGGAAACGCCGGACGTGCCGCTGGCGCTGATGCGCAGCTGCGACAAGGGCGGCATCTATTTCGATCCGATGGATACCACCTATTTCGCCAGCCGCGAAACCATCGTCGCCAGTCCGCATCGCGGCATGCCGGTCTGGCGCGACAAACTGTTCGCGCTGATGCATCGGAACGCCGCCTCGGCCACCGGCTTCTTCCGGATTCCGGGCAACCGCCTGGTCGAATTGGGTTCGCAGGTGCAGATCTAGCGCGGGTATCGCCGCGAGGTTGCGGCTGCGGCCCGCGCCCCGACATCGCGTCGCGGACGGGCCGAGCGTCCTTGGCAATCTGCACGGCGGCCCCATATCAGGCATCCCGATGGAACGGCGCCCCCGATGATCAACTTCTCCCTGCTGGATCTCGTACCTGTCAGCGAGGGCTCCACACCGCGCGAAGCGTTCGCCAACATGCTGGACTTGGCGCGTCACGCCGAAGCGTTGGGCTACCGCCGCTATTGGATCGCCGAACACCACAACATGCAGGGCATCGCCAGCGCCGCCACGGCGGTGCTGATCGGCCATGTCGCCGCGGCCACCCGCACGATCCGGGTCGGCTCCGGCGGCATCATGCTGCCCAACCACGCGCCCCTGCATGTGGCCGAACAATTCGGCACGCTGGCGGCCCTGCATGCGGACCGGATCGATCTGGCGCTGGGTCGCGCCCCGGGAACCGATCAGGCCACGATGCGAGCGCTCCGCCGCCACATGGATGGCGCCGACCGCTTTCCGCAGGACGTCGCCGAACTGCTGGGCTATTTCGAGCCCGCGCGCCCGGGTCAGACGGTGCAGGCCGTGCCGGGCGCGGGCATCGATGTGCCGGTCTGGCTGCTCGGCTCCAGCCTCTACAGCGCGCAGTTGGCGGCGGCGATGGGCCTGCCGTTCGCGTTCGCGTCGCACTTCGCGCCCGGGGCGACGGATGAGGCGTTGGCGCTCTACCATCAAGGGTTCCGCCCCTCCCGGTATCTGGCGGCGCCGTACGCGATCCTGGCGCTGAACGTGGTCGCCGCCGATACCACCGCGGAGGCGCGGCGCTTGTTCACGACCCAGCAGCAGAGTTTCGTTCGCCTGCAACGTGGCCAGCCCGGACTGCTCCCGCCGCCGGTGGACGACATCGAGGCGTACTGGCAGCCGCACGAGAAGCCGATGGTCGAACACATGCTGGCCTCTGCGGTGGTCGGCGATCCGGCCCAGGTACGCGACAGCATCGCGGCGTTCGTCGCCCGGCACCGGCCGGACGAGTTGATGCTGACCGTCAACATTTTCGACCACGCGGCGCGCTTGCACTCGTTCGCGCTCGCGGCGGAGGCGTGTCGCAGCGTGTCGATGGGGGGAGTGGCCGTGGACGGCGCGTCCTGATCGCAGCGTTGATCCGCGGGCTGCGGGTGGCCCGCAACCCAACTGCGTCCGATCCGCTTTCGGCTTGTTCGGGATTCGGAAGCGCCGTGGCTTCACTTCCTCCAGCCGTGGACACGGCCCGGTCGTCGTCGTCGCCCTACATTCTGCGTGGGCCGGCATAATGCATAGATGACTACAGACCGCATCATCGCCAGCGGCGCCAGCCGCGAGGACGACGTCGTCGACGCCACGATCCGCCCGAAGCGGCTGGACGAATATCTCGGCCAGCAGCCCGTGCGCGAGCAGATGTCGATCTATATCGAGGCGGCCAAGCGCCGCGGCGAAGCGCTCGACCACGTGCTGATCTTCGGGCCGCCGGGTCTGGGCAAGACCACGTTGAGTCACGTCATCGCCAATGAGTTGGGCGTGAACCTCCGGGTGACCTCCGGGCCGGTGATCGAGAAGGCCGGCGACCTCGCCGCGCTGCTCACCAACCTGCAGCCGCACGATGTACTGTTCATCGACGAGATCCACCGGCTGTCGCCGATCGTCGAGGAAGTGCTGTATCCGGCGATGGAAGATTTCCAGATCGACATCATGATCGGCGAAGGCCCGGCCGCGCGTTCGATCAAACTCGATCTGCCGCCGTTCACGCTGATCGGCGCCACCACCCGCGCCGGGCTGCTGACCGCGCCGCTGCGCGACCGCTTCGGCATCGTCCAGCGCCTGGAGTTCTACAGCGCCGCGGAGCTGACCCGGATCGTCAGCCGTTCGGCGCAGATCCTCGGTATCGACTGCGCACCGGCCGGCGCCGACGAGATCGCACGCCGCGCGCGCGGCACCCCGCGCATCGCCAACCGGCTGCTGCGCCGCGTGCGCGATTTCGCCCAGGTGAAAGCCGCCGGACATATCGATCACGACGTCGCCCGCGCCGCGATGTCGATGTTGAAAGTGGATCCGGAAGGTTTCGACGATCTCGATCGTCGCCTGCTCAATCTCATCATCGAGAATTTCGACGGCGGCCCGGTCGGTGTGGAATCGCTGGCGGCGGCGCTGTCGGAAGAGCGCGGCACGCTGGAAGACGTGATCGAGCCTTATCTGATCCAGCAGGGCTTCCTCGTGCGCACCGCGCGCGGGCGCATGGCCAGCCAGAAGGCCTATCGGCATCTGGGTCTGAAGCCCAAGCCGAACGCGAACGATCTGTTCGTGGAGGGCGATGCGTGATGTGTCGAGCCTCGTGTCCCGGCCGCAAAATTCCTTGTCATCCCGAACCCTGCGCAGCATGGAAGGGATCTGTTGTTCGCGTCTTCCCATGGAAAATCGAAAAGCAGATCCCTCACCCGGTAAAGCCGGGATTCGGGATGACAGAGTCATGTTCCGGTTATCGTCTTTCTTTTTAGTATGAACACAACGTTCACCCACCCCGTCCGCGTTTACTGGGAAGATACCGACGCCGGTGGCGTCGTCTATCACGCGCAATATCTGGCGTTCCTCGAGCGCGCACGCACCGAGTGGTTGCGCGCGCACGGGCACGGTCAGGAACTTCTGCGCATGCAGCACGATCTGGTGTTCGCGGTGCGGGCGATGACGATCGACTTCCGTCTGCCGGCGCGTCTGGACGATGCGCTGCAGGTGGGCGTGGTGTTGCGCGAGTGCCGACGCGCGAGTCTGGTGATCGCGCAGCGCATCGAGCGCGATGGCGTGCGCCTGCTGGACGCCGAGGTACGGGTCGCGGTGTTGCGCGCATCCGATTTCAAACCGCGGCCGATCCCGGACGCGCTGTATCCCCAGTTGAAGGCGTTGCAGGAAGCCGCGTCAGCTGTTCCTCATCCATCGAACGCGGAGTAACCGATGTTTCCACAAGCCATGATGCTGCAGGCCACCGCCATCGAGCCCTTGCCCGAAGACGCGGTGGCCGCCACCGCCCAGGCGGCCGGCGAAGCCGCGCACGGCGGCGGTCTGAACTATCTGCAGTTGGTCATCGACGCCAGCATTCCGGTGCAGTTCGTGATGGCGCTGCTGCTGCTGGCATCGGTGGCCTCGTGGGTGATCATCTTGCGCAAGAAGCGCGTGCTCGATCGCGCCCAGCGCGAGGCCGAAGCTTTCGAGGAACGCTTCTGGGCCGGCGCCGATCTGGGCCGGCTCTTCGCCGATGCCGGCGCCCGCAAACAGCAGATCCACGGCCTCGAATCGATTTTCGAAGGCGGCATGCGCGAATTCAACCGCGTGCGCCAGCGCCGCGGCATGGACGCGCGTTCGCAGCTCGAAGGCGCGCAGCGCGCGATGCGCGCCAACGTCTCGCGCGAGATCGACGGCCTGGAGCACAACCTCGAATTCCTCGCCAACGTCGGCTCGATCAGCCCGTACGTCGGCCTGTTCGGCACCGTGCTCGGCATCCTGATGTCGTTCCACGGCTTGGCCAACATGAAGGAAGCCACCATCGCCACCGTGGCGCCCGGTATCTCCGAAGCGCTGCTGGCGACCGCGATGGGTCTGTTCGCGGCGATCCCGGCGGTGTGGGCCTACAACCGTTTCGCCACCCGCGTCGAACGCATCGCGGTGCGCTACGACACCTTCACCGAAGAGTTCTCGTCGATCCTGCAGCGCCAGGCGCATATCGAAGACGCCTGAGCGGAGGCGCGCAACCCCGCGCGCAGTCCCGGAGCGTTGAACTCCCCCGTACTTAAGCAAGACAGACCGAAGCAAGACAGACCGAGAGAAACCGCATGGCCGTCACCGCCTCCGGGCGCCGCATCCGCAAGCGCAAGCTCAAAGCCGAGATCAACGTCGTGCCGTACATCGACGTGATGCTGGTGCTGTTGATCATCTTCATGGTGACCGCGCCGCTGCTGAATCTCGGTACCGATATCAACCTGCCGCAGTCGCGGGCCAAATCGCTGGAAACGCCGAAGGATCCGATCGTCGTCAGCATCTACGCCGACGGCCGCCTCGCGCTGATGCTGGAGCGCGGCAAGAACCGCGAAATGACTGCCGCCGACATCACCGCCGAACTCAAGGCCATCCACGGCCAGAACGACGGCACCACCGTGCTGGTCAACGGCGCGCGCGACGCCAGCTACCAGACGGTGATGCAGGGCATCGACCTGATCAAGGACGCCGGCATCACCAAGGTGAGCCTGGTCAGCCTGCCGGCGGACGGGAAATAAGTCCGATGCGCGAAAACCGCGCCGACACTGCGCTGGCCATCGTCTTCGCGCTGCTGCTGCATGCGGTGCCGGTCTTGCTGTTGCTGGTGGCGTCGCTGTGGCGCACGCCGCCGTCCGCCGCAGCGGGCGAGCCGATCAGCGCCGATGTCGTCGATCTCAACGCGCTCTCGGCCAGCATGCGCAGCGCCCTGCGGCGCGAACCCGTGCCGTTGGCGCCCGCGCCGCTGCAGGAGCCGCTGGAAGAACCGCTGCCCGAAGAGCCTTTGCCGGAAGCGCTGGAAGAGCCGCTGCCGGAAGAAATCCCGCCCGAGCAGCAGCTGCAGCCGCAGGAACAGCTTTCCGATCCCGATACCGTCGACCAGCAGGAAGTGAAGCCCGATTCCGCCGCCGCCGAGACCGCCGCGCGCGAGCAGGAAGCGCGGCAGCGCCAAGCGCAGGTCGATCTGACCGAGCGCGAGCGCCAGCGGCAGGCCGAGCAGAAGACGCGCACCGCGATGCAAGACGAGCGCGAGCGGCAGCTGGCCGATATCCGCCGCCAGCGAACCGCGGCGCAGCGCGACGCGCAGCTCGCCGAAGAGCGCCTGCGCCAACTCGCCGACCGCCGCGCGCAGCAGGCATCCAATACCGCCGCCGCGAACGCCGGCCCGCCGCCCGGCGACCGCGGCGCCGATGCCGCGCTCAGGGCCGCCTACATCGATGCGCTGACCAAGGCCATCCGCATGAACTGGACCCAGCCCGAGAACATCTCGTCGACCGTCGCATGCAAGATCGTGATCCGCCAGATCGCCGGCGGCGAAGTGATCGACGCCCAGGTCGACCCGTCCTGTCCCTACGACGAGCAGGGGCGGCGGTCGGTCGAGGCCGCGGTGCTCAAGGCACAACCCTTGCCGTACCGAGGCTTCGAGAGCGTCTTCAACCGCACGCTGACCATCAATTTCCGGGGCGAAGATCGCTGAATCCGGCGGTCTGCGGCCCTGCGAGTCCGGGTTCGTTCATCTTTCTGACCGCTTTCGCGGCCAAGCTGTGGCCTGCCGGCGCCCCACTGCCGTCACCCTCCGAGTTGCCTGGACTGCCGATGACCCGTTCGATGATGCGTTCGATCCTTTCTTCCCGCATGCCGCTCCAGCGCCTGTTCTCGAAGGCCCTGTTGCTGGTCTGTCTTTTGCCGCTGGCCGCGTTCGCCCAGCAGCGCGGTCTGGAGATCGACATCGTCGGCGGCAACGCCTCGGCCCTGCCGATCGCAGTGGTGACCATGCCCTACCAGGGCACAGGTACGCCGTTGCAGACCGATGTTGCGGAGGTGATCCGCGCCGATCTGGCGCGTTCCGGCCAGTTCCGGCCGATGCCCCAGGGCGAGATGGGCGCCCAGCGCCCGACCCGCGGCAGCGAGATCGATTTCGGTTTCTTCCAGCAGGCCAAACAGAATTTTGTCGTGGTCGGGCGCGTCCTCGATGCCGGCGACGGCGGTTTCCGCGTCGAATACGAGCTCTACGATATCGGCAGAAACCGTCTGCTGGCGTTCGCGTTGACCGCGCGCGCCAATGCGATACGCGATGTTTCGCACCAGATCGCCGATGCCATCTACGAAAAGGTCACCGGCGTGCGTGGCGCGTTCTGGACCCGTATCGCTTACATCACCGCGTCGGGCCTGGGCAAGAACACCAGCTACGCGCTGATGGTCGCCGACGCCGACGGCTACAACCCGCAGACCGTGGTGCGCTCGGACAAACCGCTGCTGTCGCCGGCATGGAGTCCGGATGGCCGCAAGCTCGCCTACGTCAGTTTCGAACGCGGCAATTCCTCGGTGGTGATCCAGGACATCGGCACCGGCGCACGCGAAACCGTCGCCGCCTTCAAGGGCATCAATGGCGCCCCGAGTTTCTCGCCCGACGGCCGCAAGCTGGCCTTGGCACTCTCGAAAAGCGGCAACCCCGAGATCTATACGATGGACCTGGGCAGCCGCGCGCTGACCCAGCTGACCAACCAGTTCGGCATCGACACCGAGCCGACCTGGAGCGCCGACGGCAGCCTCATCTATTTCACCTCCGATCGCGGCGGCAAACCGCAGATCTATCAGGTGCCCGCGGGCGGCGGTTCGGCCAGCCGCGTCAGTTTCCAGGGCAGCTACAACGCCAAGGTCACAGTGTCCTACGACGGCAAAAAGCTCGCCGTGGCACAGGGTAGCGGCAGCGTGTACCGTATCGCGATGCTCGACCGCAGCCTCGGTTCGCCGCGCTGGTCCATGCTTTCGCCGGGCTCGCTCGACGAATCGCCCAGCTTCGCGCCGAACGCCAGCATGGTGTTGTACGCAGCGCGCGAACGCGGCCGCGGCGTGCTCTACGCCGTCTCCTCCGATGCCCGCGTGCGCCAGCGTCTGGTGCTGGCCAACGGCGACGTGCGCGAACCCGCGTGGGGTCCGTACCGCCTGCCGCGCTGATCGCCATTTCTGATCGAAGTTTCTGATCGCCGTTTCCCGAGCTTCCCGTTGTCACCGCCATTGCATCCATCCCCCTTGACCTACCCTGCGACAAAGAGAGGAACACCATGAACACGACGACTCGAGTGCTGCTGACCGCGATCCTCTGCGTGACTGCCGCCGCCTGCAGCAAGAAGGTGAAGGAAAATCCCGACACGTCCGCGACCGACAGCACCAACAGCGGTTCCACCAACACCGGCACCGTGAGCGGCGGCAATACCTCCACGTTGCCCAGCGGCCTCTACGGTCCGAACGATCTGGATACCGATGCCTGCCTGCGCCAGCGCGTCGTCTATTTCGATCTGGACCAGGATGCGCTGAAGCCGGAATTCCAGAACATCGTCGCCTGCCACGCCAAGTACCTGCGCGATCGTCCCAGCTCGCGCATGACCCTCGAAGGCAACGCCGACGAGCGCGGCAGCCGCGAGTACAACGTGGGCCTCGGCGAGCGCCGCGGCAACGCGGTGTCGTCCTCGGTTCAGGCCAATGGCGGCGCCGGCGGCCAGATCACGGTCGTCAGCTACGGCGAAGAGCGCCCGGTCTGCACGGATTCCAACGAAGACTGCTGGGGCCGCAACCGCCGCGTCGAAATCGTCTACACCGCGAAGTGATGTCCGCAGCACAGAGAGCATCGTCCGCGATGCTCTCTGTGCGCGTGTTTACCCCGCCTTGCCGTTCCGTTGATGTCATGCGGCGATGCGTTTCCGAATTCTTTCCGCCGAGGTCGTGCCTGTCGTGATGATGAGACGTTTGCCGCTTTCCGTCTGCCTTGTTCTCGCGCTGGCGTTCGCCGCGCCTGCCTCGGCGCAACGCGTCAGCACCGCCGACCGTCTGACCACGCTCGAACAGCAGCTCGCGGCCATGCGTTCGGGCAATCTGGATCTGCTCAATCAGCTCGGCCAGCTGAAGACCGAAGTGCAGTCGCTGCGCGCGCAGATCGAAGAACTTCAGCAGCAGCACGAGCAGTACAAACAGACCGGCCGCACCCAGTATCTGGATCTCGACAGCCGCCTCAACCGGCTCGAAAGCGCGACGCCCGAGCCTGCGCCCGCGCCACAATCCGCATTGCCGGCTCCGCCCGCAGCCGCAGCGCAGCCGACCGTGCAGGATATGCCGCCGCGGGTCTACGGCGATGCGTCCACGCTCGGCAAGGGTGCCGACGAGCGCACCGCCTACAACGTCGCGTTCGATCTGCTGAAAGCGGGCCGTTACGCCGAATCCGCGCGCGAGTTCCTGGGCTTCCTCGAAGCTCATCCCAATGGCACCTTCACCCCCAATGCGATGTATTGGCTGGGCGAAAGTTATTACGTCACCCAGAACTACGCCTTGGCCCAGGAACAGTTCCAGACGCTCCTCGACCAATATCCGACCCACGACAAGGCGGGCGGCGCGCTGTTGAAAGTGGGGCTGTGCCAATACGGGCTGCGCCAGCTCGACGCTGCGGAAGCCACCCTGACGAAGGTGATCGCCCGTTACGCCGGCAGCGAAGCCGCCCGCACCGCCGACGACCGCCTGCGCGCGATCCAGCTGTCGCGGGTCAGGTAATACAAACAGCGCCAAGCAGCATTCCTGATTGGCGACTGCACGTTCCGGCGTTGCTGTTTGTAGAGCGGAGCGCAGCTCCGCTGCATCTTCTCCGAAGAATTCCAGCCCCCTCGCAGAAGGGACCCCAGGGATCCCCTTGATCCGATCCAGATGATTTTCAGGCCATCTGCTTTCCGCAAGGGCATAGCGGAGCTGCGCTCCGCTCTACGGGGTCGTGGACCCGTTAAAATGCCGCGGTGAATACCGTCGCCCCCGCTGCGGCCGCCGCAGCGGCGGACCGCCTCAAGATCACCGAAATCTTCCTGTCGCTGCAGGGCGAAGCCCGCGACGCCGGCTGGCCGACGGTCTTCGTGCGCCTGACCGGCTGCCCGCTGCGCTGCCAGTACTGCGACACCGCGTATGCCTTCTTCGGCGGCGAGTGGCGCGGCATCGACGAGATCCTGGCCGAAGTCGCCAGCCACGGCGTACGCCACGTCTGCGTGACCGGCGGCGAGCCGCTGGCGCAGAAACGCTGCCTCGACCTGCTGCGCCGGCTCTGCGACGCCGGCTATCGCGTCTCGCTGGAGACCTCCGGCGCGATCGATGTTGCCGATGTCGATCCGCGCGTCTCGCGCGTGGTCGACATCAAGACCCCCGGTTCGGCCGAGGTCGATCGCAACCGCTGGGAGAACCTGCCGCTGCTGACCGCGCACGACCAGATCAAGTTCGTGATCTGCAGCCGCGACGACTACGACTGGGCGCGCGCCATCGTCGCGGACCATCGCCTATCCGAACGCTGCGACGTGCTGTTCTCGCCCAGCAAGAGCGACGTCTCCGCGCGCGATCTCGCCGACTGGATCGTGCAGGACCGGCTGCCGGTGAAGTTCCAGATGCAGTTGCACAAGCTGCTGTGGAACGACGAGCCGGGTAGGTGAGGCAGGGAGACGGGAATCTCTAAACACTGTCATCCCGAACGAGGGCAACGCCCGAGAAGGGATCTGCTGTTCGCGTGGCCGGAAGTCCGTAGAGCGGCCTTCAGGCCGCTGAAGCTTTGCCCGGAGCGATCAGCTGAACAAGCAGATCCCTCACATGCGTTCGGGATGACAGAAGTCGGTTGTCCTGCCATTCCAGATTCCACGCACCGCCTTCCTCTTTCTTTCAATCCGAAACCTCGAAGCTTCCGCCTATGAAACCCGCCGTCGTTCTCGTCTCAGGAGGCATGGACTCCGCCGTCGTGCTCGCCATCGCCCGCGAGCAGGGCTTCGCGCCGCACGCCCTCAGCGTGCGCTACGGCCAGCGCCACACCTCGGAACTCGACGCTGCGGTGCGCGTCGCCCAGGCGCTGGGCGCGGCCGCGCACAAGACCGTGAACGTCGACCTGCGCAGCCTCGGCGGCTCGGCGCTGACCGCCGACATCGCGGTGCCGGTCGACACCGACGGCCACGTCATCGGCGCGGACATCCCGGTCACCTACGTGCCGGCGCGTAACACCATCATGCTGTCGGTAGCGCTGGGCTGGGCCGAGGTGCTGGGCGCCATCGACCTGTTCTGCGGCGTCAACGCGGTCGACTACTCGGGCTATCCCGACTGCCGGCCCGAGTTCATCGCCGGCTTCGAGGCGTTGGCCAATCTCGCCACCAAGGCCGGCGTCGAGGGCGCGGGCTTCCGCGTCCACGCCCCGCTGATGCGCATGACCAAGGGCGATATCGTCCGCGAGGGCCTGCGCTTGGGCGTGGACTTCGCGCAGACCGTCTCCTGCTACCAGGCCGACGCCGACGGCGCCGCCTGCGGCCACTGTGACGCCTGCCGCCTGCGCGCCGACGGTTTCGAGGCCGCCGGCGTGGCCGATCCCACCCGATATGCCGCCATCTGACCCATTCGCCCCGGTTTGGGCTAAAATGCGCGCCCCGGCGCAAGGTCGGGCGGCCGCCAGGCCGGATCGCTAGATCACACGTGGGCCGTTAGCTCAGTCGGTAGAGCAGAAGACTTTTAATCTTTTGGTCGAAGGTTCGAATCCTTCACGGCCCACCACTTACTGATTCCAAGACATCCCAGAACGGCCGAAACCACCTGTAAAAACAAGGGTTTTGGTCTTCCTCATGTCCGCTTGCGTCCCATGGGGGCTCTTGCAATCCGGGGGCAAGTGGGGGCAACAATGGGGGCAACAGACCCGCTCCGGGTTGGAGTTGCCCCCAATGACCCTCACCGATACCGCGATCCGCAAGGCCAAGCCCACCGACAAGGTGCAGCGGCTCTTCGACGGCGGCGGGCTCTATCTGGAAATCGCCCCGGCCGGGGGCAAATGGTGGCGGTTGAAGTACCGTCACGGCGGCAAGGAAAAGCGGCTGTCGTTCGGCACCTATCCCGAGACGAGCCTCGCCGGGGCGCGCGCCAAGCGCGAGGACGCCCGCAAGCTGCTGGCCGCAGGCGTGGACCCTAGCGAACACCGCAAGGCCGGCAAGGCGGCGGGTCAGGAGCGGGCCGCCAACAGTTTCGAGGTGATCGCCCGGGAGTGGCTCGCCAAGTATTCCCCGACGTGGACCGCCTCCAACGCCGAACGCATGGTGGCCCGTTTCGAGCGCGACCTGTTCCCGTGGCTTGGCACCCGTCCCATCGCCGACATCGCGCCTAGGGAGCTTCTGGCGACCCTAAACCGCATCGTGGAGCGGGGCGCTGTTGAAACCGCGCATCGCGCCTTGCAGAACACGGGGCAGGTGTTCCGGTACGCCATCGCGTCCGGCCGCGCCGACCGCAACCCGGCAACCGATCTGCGCGGCGCGCTGCCGCCGGTCAAGGATGCGACGCACCACGCGGCACTGATCGAACCGGCAGCGATTGGCGGGCTATTGCGGGCGATCAATGGCTATCCGGGCGCGTTCGTCACGAAGTGTGCCTTACAGCTTGCCCCGTTGACGTTTGTCCGCCCCGGCGAACTTCGCAATGCGGAATGGGCCGAAATAGATCTGGATGCGGGCGAGTGGAACATTCCGGGCGAGAAGATGAAGACTCGCGAACCGCATCTGGTCCCGCTGGCACCGCAGGCCGTCGTGATCCTGCGCGACCTGTACGCGCTCACCGGGCGTGGCCGGTACGTGTTCCCCAGCGCGCGCAGTCCCGTCCGGCCGATGAGCAACAACGCGGTGTTGTCGGCCCTGCGGCGCATGGGATTCGGCAAGGACGAAATGACCGGCCACGGGTTCCGCGCGATGGCGCGCACCGTCTTGGATGAAGTGCTGCACTTCCGTCCCGACTACATCGAACACCAGTTGGCGCACGCCGTCCGCGACCCCAACGGCCGCGCCTACAACCGCACAGCGCACCTCGCCGAACGCCGCAAGATGATGGCGGCATGGGCGGACTATCTCGACCAGTTACGCGACACCACCGGCAAGGTCTTGCCGATGACGCGCAAAGCATCCGGCGAAAGCCGGTAACAAGCGGGGCGGCGGGGTGCCGTTAACACCCCGTCGCCCCTAACCACCACCGTTCACTGAGTAACGATCATGGCTCACAGCAGATTATCAGACGCCCGCCCGACCACCGTAGACACAGGCTTTCGGGAGATTCCAGCGGAGGGCATGCGCTTACTGGCCGTGTCCGCAGGATTGGACAGCCGCACGGCGACACGCGAGCCAAGCGACCTAGAGGACGCGGTGCGCCGCGTGCTGGCAGGATCGATCGAAGCCGGGACAGACGGCAGCACGGCCTATCTGTGCGAGTTCGCGTTAGAGACGGCCAAGGCGCTGCGGGAAGCGGCCGGCTGGTAGTGTCTCAGTTTGAAACTGGGGGGGGCTGTTCCAATTTGGAACGCTAGATGAAAGGGCTGGCGGCTGAACCTGAACGAGCGGGCAGGGGAACCTAGGACGCTAGGCGAGGTCATTAGTTGAGAGCACCGTAGCCTTTCATCGGCTGAGACCGGCCGTTCTGCCAGTGGATCAACGTTTTTCTGTGAAACAGCTTGATCGGAGCCGTGGAACGCAATACTTTATCTATCATGCGTAACCCACCAAAAGGACCGGGTGCTTACGTTAACGGCTGCGCGGTCCACCGCTTGCAGCCCGTTTATGCATGTAAATCAGGAGGTTTACGGCTATGTTTTATCGCTTAGGTTGGCCCTTGGGGCGAATGATAGCCAGATTTGGGGTTCCTGTTGCCATAGCGCTAGATGTCATCCGCGATGAAGAAGCAGGGGTTTTTGTTGGGACTAGCTCCGACGTTCCGGGCTTGGTTGTGGAGGCCGCGACGTTGGAAGAGCTTCTTTCGGCAGCTGATGCCTTGATTCCAAGGCTGTTGTCCGATGGCCGTGACCATATGCCGCGCCGTTCCTTTGCCCGCATGAGATACAACCAGTCGCTTGGAAACGCTCATGCATGAATGGATACGAGAAGCAGGTTAAGGAAGTTCTGCGGAAATACGGCTGGTATCTTTTGGAATCAGGGAAGGGGTCACATGAAATTTGGACCAACGGAAAAAAGAAGGTCACCGTAAACTGCCATTGCTATTCGCGGCATACGGCCAACGGGATCATGAAGACCGCAGGGATCAATCATAAATTTTGACGTAAAAGCCCCGCTAATGCGGGGCTTTTTGTTGTCATCGCTTTTTGTAAGGCCCGCGCGGCTTGGCTTCTGGCTCCGGCACGAGGGCCGCAATCTCTTCCAACGTCCTACCGACCGGCTGCGACGATTGACGCGGGAAGCTCACGGCATCCCGGAACGGCTTGCTACGCTCGCGCTGCGCGTAACCCATGTGGGACGAGCGCCGGACATACTGCCGGCATCGGCGCAATGACTTCAGCGAGGGGAACGCGCCAGCCATGAAAGACAAGAAGCCACAGAGTCCGTTTGTTGGGAAGTTCATCGCTTTCTGTGACAAAGAAGCTGAGCGCATCACGCAAGAGTTGATCGCCGATCTTGAGAACGGAGAATCTCGGCAGAATTTGAAATTTTCGGACGGCGACGCTCACTTTATGACAGCGGCTCTTTCGGACGAACTGGCGCATTTCTTCTGGCACGCAGTCAAGGCGCATACGGACGACCCGGATGGCTTGAAGCGGTTCAACCGCATTTCATCGGTCATCGCCGCCAGAAAGAGCGCTGCCAAGCGATTCACGGGCTCGACGAAGCAACGATTCATTGAGTACGCCTTAGAACAGAACCGGCGCAATCCCGCACTGTCGAAAGGCGCGGTCGCTGAAATGTTCGCGAGAGACAACCCCGGGGCGTCCGTCACCACCTTGCGCCGATACTTGGCCGCCATTCCCAACGAAGGGGAGGACTGAGCAGCTCAATCCACGATTGAGCAGTTCCATCGTGATACCCGCGCCGATGCGGGAACGGCACGCTGTCCAGCCATAGCCCGGACGGTTTCCGGGCATCGCAGGCAGCGCCCTAATGTCCCATACGTCCATGCTTCCCGATTCCGGGCTGACGCTCGAACGGCTCCCCAAAGTCAAAGCCCGCACGGGGCTTTCCCGGTCTGAGATTTACCGCAAAGTTGCACTAGGCGACTTCCCCAGCCCGATCAAGCTAGGCGAAAGGGCCAGCGCATGGCCGGAACATGAGGTCACCGCGTGGATCGCGTCGCGCATCGCCGCACGCGATGCAAGGACCAGCCGTTAACCCGGCGCGCGGCAGACCATGCAAGCCCCCGCTAGAAGCGCACCAATCGACGCACACGGCGCGCGCGTGGCATCCGGCATCATCCGGCAAGGCCACGACGCATGAAGCCCCGCAGCCGGCGAAAGCACAAGGGGCGGAGCGAGTCGGGAACCTTCACGGCGATTCCGCATCATGTTCAAGATTCCGACAACTGGCGGCAGGCCAGCGGGACGGCAATCAAGCTGCTGTGCGACATCGCCCGGCAGTACAACGGCCGGAACAATGGCGACCTTTGCGCCTCGCTGTCGGTCCTGAAGCCCAAGGGTTGGACCTCCCCGGAAACGGTCACGCATGCGGCGCGGGAACTGCGGCACTACGGATTCATCAACTTGACCCGACAAGGCGGCCTCTACATTGGCGCCAGCCTCTATGCGTTGACCTGGCACCCCATCCACGAATGCGGCGGCAAGCTCGATTGCGCGGCGACCGCTGTCGCATCTGGCGAGTGGAAACACCCCAAACCGCCATTCATCCGGCCCGCGAAAAATCGCAAGCCCTATACGCCATCCGTAGCAGACCAGTACGCCATCCGTATCGACAGCCCGGAAACGCGAGCATGACCGCTACGCCATCCGTATCGAAAACGACGGTTTCGAGCCCTCGCCCCGCTACGCCATCCGTACACCTTTATAGATTCTTACCAAGCGGCAGCGTGTTTGTGCCCGTCTCTGGCTGTCACTGCTTTGGCGTGCCGACTCACTGCGCACTGTTTTCTGACGTGGAAAAAGACGGTCCACACGGCGAGGTGGCACGATGACTGACGGCTATCTGTCCAAAGACCGGGAACACATCGCCGGACGGCAACGGCAGCGACGCGCACGCATGGCCCGAATCGACTACTACCCCAGCCCGGACGCCTTGGCCTTGATCGAAAGCCGACGCACCCGCTACGGCCCAACCAACAACTACAGCGGCATCATCGATACGATCATTGCCGAATGGGCAGTGCTGGCGGGTCTAAAACAGAGCGAAATAGACAAGACCAAGAGTCCGGCGACATCCCCGGAATTATGTGAGCAGTACGCGCGCATGCGAATAACTTCGGCTTCTGAGACAAGTATGCGCGCGGGTGTGACTTCGGGAAAATTGGCAAAGTGCGCGGGCGTGCGGGCGGGAGCAAGTCCGGCGCCACCGGAACTACCCGA
Organism: Pseudomonadota bacterium; assembly: GCA_040386495.1. Lineage (GTDB taxonomy): Bacteria > Pseudomonadota > Gammaproteobacteria > Xanthomonadales > Xanthomonadaceae > Lysobacter_I. The sequence continues at coordinate 25,350 of JAZKFJ010000024.1, read as the reverse complement.
CGCATCGCAGGCGCGTGCGCCCGCGAATGAGTTCGATCTGAGTCATGCCAACCCCGAACACCCAACAGCAGGGGCAACAGCCGCACCGGAATTTATCGACGCCTCCATGCGCGCGAACAACTCCGGCAGCCTGCCCGCTGGGACGATTCAGGCGCGCGTGATCTGTGGCGCGAAACGACGCCGTGACGGCGAACCCTGCCAAGGCCTGAGCGTTCCCGGCAAGTTGCGCTGTAAGTGGCACGGCGGGGCTTCTACAGGCCCTAGAACCGATGAAGGGCGAGCGCGATCGATGGCGAACCTGCGGCAGTTTGGCGGAAAGTTGGACTCAAAGGCGGAGCTGCACGCACAAAAACTGACCGCCGAGGAGCGGTCAGTGATTGCAAAGAAGGCGGCTAAGGCGCGTTGGTCTTCTACTTGAACATATCGGGCTGAACGCCAAAAAGTCGATCAACAAAGGCTTCATATTCGTCGCGGTCCTTAGAAACGCGCGCGATGCCAAGTAGTTGCCCCAACTGTGTCCGAAGTGCCTTGACGCCTACTTCGGATAGGAATTGATGCAGACGTTTGTTGGGTTGCTTACTGTCGTCGCGCTTTTGGCGCGTCAGGTCCAGCACCTTGCCTCTGCTATTGGCAAGCGGCCTATAGACATGATCGTTCGTCAGGTGCATGAACTTCCACGGCTTGTTGCGTTCTGGCTTTGGGAGCTTGTAGAGGCGATACCACTCCTCGTAAAGCTGTGCAGGAAACTCTTTTTCGTACTCACGGGCTTCATCGCGCACGTACAACTTGAATGCCGCGATGACCTCCTCGCGGGTAGCGTCATACCCAGAGAGGGCATAGACAAGCCCCTTGATACCGGCCTTTGCGGATGCCCCAAGGATAATGTGTGCTTGCTTTGCCATTGGGGCTTGGCGTTCGGTTAGCCTGCCTGCCGATTCCGCAGCAATGATTGCTTTGCAAATGTCGATCAACAGCGTCACATCGTAGCCATTGGCTTCCACGAGCAAGTTTTCGCTGCCGCCGGGGCGATACTGAAATTTAAGGGGTTTTCCGAGTTTTTCTTGGATTTCGCTGCCGACGAAATCTGCCATAACCTTGCCGGATACGAAGCTGCGAATTGAACTACCGCGTGACACCAAACCAACAGCTTGCCCCATCCCGGTTTGACTGATTACTGCGGTTTTGCCGGCGTCGTTTAAGACGTAGCAATCAACGTCGAATCCGAAATCCTGCTCGAAGTTACCCCGATGCGTAGCCTGCAATGGTTTGTCGCCCCAACGGGCTGCGGCTCCTTTAGCGGCAATTTCCTTCTTACGCTCAGGGGACAAGGCAAGCGCACGGGCATGCCCACCGGCAACTTTTGTTTCGTCTTTCTTCGCCATGCAAGCATCCTCGGAGTTAATTTGTGCTTGCACACTACTGTGCTGCTCGTCAGAATGCAAGCACGGCCACAAATTTATGCTTGCACCCCTAGGGCGGTCAGGCATAACGTTCACTGTGAATCGCATGCCTATCGCCAAACGCGCGCAAACCCTCGACTTGCTTGTGGAAGGCATGAGCCGGCGGTCCGCTCGCGCATTACCCGGTATCACCACGGGTCAACAGCGCGCGCATTGAGGGCGCAGACCTGATGAACCCGCTGCATAGCTTGGCGTTTCCAATCAAGCCGGCATCGTCTGGGGGCAACTTTGGGGGCAACTTTCGCGAGATGGTTGCGCACTTATTTTACGAATCAATGGCTTAGCCGGCTTATTTGATTGCTTCACGGCTCCTGATTTTATGAAACCTCGGCGATTCGTTGTCGTCAGCCGCGGCGCGCATGCACGTGTTCCGACCCAAAGTGGGGCAGGTTCATTTGCTATCCCATCGCGGATGTCCCTCCTGAACCAGCAGCGTTGAAAGGCAGACCCTCGATTCACGCATGTAGGTTTATCCCGACGCCTGTTTGGGTAGTAGTCCGATTGCCTTGAATAAGGCCATGGACTATGATGACTATAAGTCTCATACAGTTATGGCACATGATCGGTCCCTTTAATCTAAATCGCGTACATCAGGGCGATTGTCTTCACCTGATTAGCCAGCTTCCCAGCGAGTCGGTTGATGTGCTGGTGACGAGTCCGCCGTATTGGGGGCAGCGTCACTCGCTAGGAGCCGGCGTCGAGGACGACCCTCGCGACTACCTCAGATTTTTAACAGAGGTGTTTGTCACTGCCTTGCCAAAGCTGAAGCGTGAGGGCGTCATCTACATCAATCTCGGTGATGCCTACAACACACCAGTCAATTGGCGGTTCGATGATCGACAGTACAGTTCGCTTGGAGCCGATAAGAGTGGCTTATCGGATCAAAATTCGGCATACACGAAACCGCGTGCAAAGCGGAAGGCGTTCATCGACCGAGACACTAATTGGCTGAGGTACGGAAATCTCTTGGCGCTGCCGTATCGCCTGGTCATTGCGCTGTGCGACGCCGGATTCGTGTTCCGTGGCGAAATTATTTGGCGCAAGAAGAACCCTATGCCAGAAGGACGATGCAGGCGGCCGCACCGCTATCACGAGTCCATCTACTTGCTCGCCAAAGATGATCAGCACCAATTTCGAATAGCGCCACCTGTAAAAAGCGTGTGGGATTTCGGTAACGAAAAGATTGGCGGAGAAAAGCACTTCTCTCGCTTTCCGGAGGAGTTGCCATTTAGGTGCATTGATGCCTATGGAAAGATGGGTGCCGACGTGATCGTCATGGATCCTTTTTCAGGCTCGGGAACAACCGGCCTTGCCGCTCTTAAACTGGGTTGCTCCTACATCGGTTTTGAGATTGATGAGGAGCAGGTTTCCGCATCCAACAACCGTTTGGAGAAGGCGGTTAGAAACCCAGCCTTGCTCTGAGTGCTTCTCGCGCAGTAAGGATAAACTCTAAGAACGCGTCTTCTGGGTTTTTGAAGTTGCAGGAAACCACCTTGGCCGCAGCGGTCTGGTACCCCTCTGGAGTCTGCTTGGTGTTCTGGTTGTAAGAGAAGCACGCGGAGAAGTACCCATCGTCTTCGATGTCTTTACGCTTAGCGCTTCGTGTGTCGACACCCGAGCCATCGAAGGTCTTGCCTAGTTCGCCCCGGTTAACTGGCTTGGCTGAAGGGCCGCTCTTGCAGTCCATGGTCCAAAGAGGCGAAATGTACCCGGCGCCGACGAGAGCATGGCTCATGGGTACGTCGTCAGTGCGGCGTTCGGCAAAGCTCGCCTTAACGTGCACTACTCCGATGAGCTTTTCATTCACATCTTGACCTACGGTAAGTAGGACATCCATCTTGTCGGCCTCAAGGCGATGGCCAACAACATTTACACCGAGAAGCAGGCGCACCTTGCGCTCGCCGTCGGCGATCACGAGATTTATGCCATGCTCGCGCAACTTCGCCCCGTAGTGCCTCTCTAAAACTCGCTCTAATGCCCAGCCTGCGGTTCGCTTCCAGCTTTGACTAAAGTCGAGGCGGGCATGACTCGAAGGGTGGTTATAGGGGTCACAGTACGCGCGGTAAACGATGAACCACCAGATATCCGAAGGATTCGCTTCAGGCCATAGAGCAACAGCTTTCAGAAAGGCATCGGCGACGCTGTTGGTCTTGATGGACTTGGCGCGTTCGGCGTCTTCTCCTGCCTCCTCACCCTCTTCTAGGTCTCGCAGCTGCGCGAGGCCATCGCGCAGTGTCAAGATCACCGCTTCAAATTCTTCCGCGGTGGCGCCTCCAAGGAAGTACTTTGCGTCGTGGCGGCCATAGTCAAACAGCACGTTGATCCCGCCTTCAGCCTGTTCCGCCGTCAATGACCTCTGGATGTGCGGTTCACCTCTCTCGGCGTCCTCGGCGAGTTCTTCTAGTGTTTTTCCGTAGACCGACAACAATGAAGCGACAACATCCAGACTGGGGATGATCTCGCCGGTCTCCACTGCCCGGACCCAGCCTGGACCTAGGATGAGTTGGCGCTCTACATGGACTCGCTCAAGTCCTGCTTGTTCGCGAAACTCCTGAAGCTTTCGTAGCAAGCGAGATAGATACTGGGTATTACTCGACATCGTCGAAGAGGTCCTTTGGGGAAATTCCCAAAGCGTCCGCTAGCTTCTTGACGTTCAACAGGCTGAGGTTGCGCTCTCCGCGTTCCACACCCCCAACGTATGTTCGGTCGATTCCAGCTCGTTGGGCCAGCTCTTCCTGAGAGAGTGACTCTCGCTGGCGTAGGTCCCGCAGGCGGCATCCGAATTTGTGCAAGAAATCATCACGGTGCTTTGGCATCGAGCGATTACACCAATGTGATGACAATGATTCCACGGACTATAGGTATCATTTCTAAGCGCACTGTTTTTGCAGCCGATACGCCAAAGCGGAAAGACTGGGACACCCACAATCTGAAACGCTGAAATACCCGAATCTCTTCAATCGCCGAATAAAAAACGCGCATCGAAATTCCATCGCCCACAAGATGCTCCCCAGCGGGCGACAACTCCCCGCGGGGAATATCTCAATTATTGTTTGCGCACGACGTCAATGAATCAACGGCTTACGTCTTGTACTTGATAGCGTCACGGCGCAAACGCTGGTGTGCCTAGCGGCGTTGGCGGCCGCGAAGGCCGCGAAGACCCGGATCACCAACCCCCACCATGCAAAATGCCCTTGTACCGTATGGTATGCCAAATCGCGTACCATACCCCATCATTTCTGGCAGCTTGTCACGAATCGCTGCTGGTGGTACCGGGGATTCGACATGGGAAGAGGCCAAACGATGCAGTCCAGATCGTGGAAGAACGTGCGGATGTGGGCGGGAGTGGGGGCGATTGCGGGGTTGTTGCTGGCCTTGCCGGCAGCCGCGCAGAACCTGATCTCCAATCCCGGGTTCGAGAACAATCCGCCGCCTGCTTTCGGCAACAACATCGGCTACGGGATCGCACCCTGGATATTGGGTTCGGGCCAGACCTCCAATGTGGTGAAGGTCGACGGCGGCGTGAACTTCAACTACGGCAACGGCGGTCCGACCCTGGACCCCAACCCGGCCACGGGTGCGGGCGTGCAGCAGCATTATCTGGACATCGCGTCTGGTGCCAATGCCTTCTACCAGTCGTTCGTGGTGCCGATCTGCGGCGGCAGCGCGGGACAGGTGCGCACGGCGACCTTTTCCGGCTGGTTCTCGACGCGCGACAACCTGGCCGGTAACGGCAGCATCGCGATCCGTCAGGGGGCCGGTCTGACCGGGACGATCCTGGCCAGCGCCAGCGCGATCATGCCGGCGCCCGTCGCGCCGGCGACGTCGGCCAACACGCCATGGGTGTTCGTCTCCGGCACCGTCAACGTGACCGCAGGCAGCACCATTTCCTACGTGGTGAACCTCGATAACAATGCGAATTTCGATGAGGCGTCGCTGAGTTTCAACAGCGTCACGTGCGTGACGTCGCAGCTCACGCTGCAGAAGGCCTGGTCGGGCGCAGCCCTCAACGATACCGCCACCGTCAGCCTGAGCCGTGCCGGCACGGTAATCGATTCGCTGGCCTCTACCGCCAATACCGCGACGGAAGTGGACAGCGACGCCACGCCGACGACGGTCTTCCAGGGCGAGACCCTGACGCTGGCGGAAGTGCTGGGCGGCGGCAATGCCGGCGTCTACACCGCCATCTTGAGCTGCACCGGCCCCGCGACGTTGAGCGGCAGCACGCTGACCGTCGGCAATACCGGCGCGGCGATCGCGTGCCGCTACACCAACGCGCGCCCGCCGTCGGACGTGAGCGTCACCAAGACCAATACGCCCGGCGTGAACGGCAACGTCGATCAGGCGGCCGATACCGTCGTCCAGGGCAGTACCGTGAACTACCGCATCGTGGTCAGCAACGCGGGTCCAAATGCCGCCAACGGCACGGTGCTGCGCGACCCCGCGCCGACGAACCTCAATTGCACGGCGGTGACCTGCGGTACCGCGACCGGCGGCGCCGTTTGTCCTGCGGTGAGCATCGCCGCACTGCAGTCGGCGGGCGGCGTGGTGATCGCGACGCTTCCGGTGTCCGGGGCATTGACCTTCGACGTGACCTGCACGGTGTTGTAAGCCGGCGGTGAGCCATGGCGGGTCGATCGACTCGATCGACGCCCGGGAAGTCCAGACGCGGTGCGCTTATCGCATCGCGCTGGGTTCGGCGAACGACAGCGGCTCCGCGCCGTGTTCGGCCACGATCCGCTCGATCCGGACCGTGTCTTCCGGATCGTCGTCGTCGACATCGACGACGAGCAGGATCTTGCCGTCGGCGATTTCCTGCTCGTAGCGTCGGCGGATCGGATCGGGTACCGCCGATCCCGCGAGCGCCGCGGCCCAGCCGCCGGTCGCCGCGCCGATCAGGGTGAGCGCTGCGGCGCCAGCGAGGGTGACGCCGATCGCGGGCACGGCGATGCCGATCAGGCCGGCAACGAGGCCTGCGCTGCCGCCGCCCAGCGTGCCGCGCAGCGCCGCCGGAATGAAATCGGTGCTGGCGTTGCGGTAATCGTCGGGAATCCGCTCCATCTCGATGTCGGCGCGCGCGACGATGGAAATATCCTCTTGCGGCATGCCCGAGGTGTGCAGGGATGCAACGGCCGTGCGCGCGGACGCGAGTTTGCGCATCAGGAAAACGTGTCTGGTTTTCATCGGAAGACTCCTTCGATGACGCAAGCGGGAGTGGAGCCCGCGGGATGTCGCGATCGTCGCGAGGCTGCCTGTATTCGCCGGACCTTGCGGGTCGCGAAACGTCGATGTTCTGGCGACGGACCGTTCGCGACCGACTATGTCCATCGCCGGCTGAATCGCGGAACAGCCGCCTGATCGCACATCAAGATCGAGGTTTTGACCTGCATGCAGGGACCATCGCCATGCAGGGCGCACGACAACGCGCATGCGCGCCATGCAAAAGAAAGGCCCCGCGATGCGGGGCCTTGTTGGTTGCGCGAGATAGAGAGGCGGATTACAGCGGTTTGGGCGTGAGCTTCAGCAGCCGCGCGCCTGCGCCGTCTTCCAGCAGCCAGATCGCGCCGTCCGGACCCTGTTCCACTTCGCGGATGCGTTTGCCCATCGCGTAGCGTTCGGCTTCCCGGGCGGTGTTGCCGTTGAACTGGATGCGCACCAGCGCCTGCGAGGCGAGGCCGCCGATCAGCCCGCTGCCGCGGAAGTACGGGAACAGATCGCCGGAGTAGATGATGAAACCCGCTGGCGCGATGGTCTGCGTCCACCAAGCTTCGGGCGCGTTGTAGCCGTCGCCGGGCGCGTGGTCGGGAATGTTGCTGCCATCGTAGTTGTTGCCGTTGGAGACAAGCGGCCAGCCGTAATTGCTGCCGCGTTCGATCAGATTCAATTCGTCGCCGTTGGCAGGCCCCATCTCATGGGTCCAGAGTTTGCCGGCGCCGTCGAAGGCGATGCCGAGCAGGTTGCGGTGACCCAGCGACCAGACTTCCCTGGCGACGCCGGCCTGATTCGCGAACGGATTGTCGGCGGGCACGCTGCCGTCGTCGTTGAGACGGATCAGCTTGCCGAGATTCTTGGTCATGTCCTGCGCGGGCGTGGCCTGCTGGCGGTCGCCGGAGGTGATCCAGAGTTTGCCGTCGGCGCCGAACGCGATGCGATGGCTGTAGTGGCCTTGGCCGCCGACTTTGGGCGACTGCCGCCAGACGATCTGCGACGTACCCAGGCTGCCGCTGCCGTTGGCGTCCAGGGTCAACGGCGCACGCGCGACCACCGCGCCGTAGGTGTTGTTGCTGCCGGCTTCGGCGTAGCTGAAATAGACGTAGCGGTTGCTGGCGTACTGCGGATGCAGCACGACATCGCCCAGGCCGCCCTGGCCGCCGTAGGCCACGGCGGCCAGGCCGGTGATGGTGCCGGTGGTCTTGGTGACGGTATTGAACAGCCGCAGCTGCCCGGATTTCTCGGTGACCAGCAGACGCCCGTCGGGCAGGAAGGTCATCGCCCAAGGCTCGTTGAAGGTGCCGAACGAGGTGCTGTTGAACGGCGGATTGGGCAGTTGCGTCGGGCGATTCGGCCCGCCGGAGATCCTGGGCTTCTCGGCGGCTTCGGCCGCCGGCGCGGCGGGCTTGGCCGGGCGGGCGGGCCGCTCGCGGCGCAATGCGGCGGCTTCGCGCTGGGCCTTGGTGACTTCGAGCCGGGCGCCATCGCTGCCGACGGTGCCGGTGCAGGACGTCAGCAACAGGCTGACGCTGAAGATCATGGAGATGGACTGGGGCATGGGGGCGTGCCTCGACGTCGGAAGTGGGTGGCATCTTGTAGCGGACTGTGCGTCCGGCTGCCGTGACCGGGTTAACGGGCTGGCGACGGAACCGGCGTCCGGATGGGCTGAAGGGTCGGTCTGCGGCCCGGGCATCTTGCGCCGGATGGGCGGCGTCTGCCTGAACATGCCGGGCGCCGGGCAGCACGCATGACTTCCGGCGGGTTGAAGCCGGGCGGTCGGGCCCACACTGCAATGCATCCCCTCACCTTTTTCCGGAGTACCGCGCATGAAGATCCAAGGCTTTCTCGACCAGTTGCTGAAAACCGCGCAGCAGAGCGCCGGCGGCCTCGGCAACGCCGCGGGCGTGAAGAGCGGCGCGGATTTCGGCAAGGGCGCACTGGCCGGCGGCGCGCTGGGCATGCTGCTGGGCAACCGCAAGGCGCGGAAGATGGGCGGGAAGGTCGCGGTGTACGGCGGGCTCGCCGCCGTCGGCGTGCTGGCATACAAGGCGTATGGCGACTGGAAGAAACAGCAGGGCGGCGCCGGTGCGGCCGTCGAACCGCGCACCGTGGACATGCTGCCGGCGCCGGAAGCCGAATCGCACAGCCAGGCCATCCTCAAGGCGCTGATCGCCGCGGCCAAGGCCGATGGCCACGTCGACGCGCGCGAGCGCGAAGTGATCGAGGGCGAATTCAGCCGGATCGATGCCGCGCCCGAAGTCCGCCAGTGGCTGCAGGCCGAACTGGAGAAACCGCTGGACCCGGCCGAAGTGGCGCGCGCCGCGACCACCCCGGAAATGGCGTCGGAGATGTACCTCGCGAGTCTGCTCGCTGCGGACGAACAGAATTTCATGGAGCGCGCGTATCTGGACGAACTGGCGCGGCAGCTCAAGCTCGACGATAGCCTGAAGGCGCGGCTGGAGCAGCAGGTGAAGGAGGCGGGCGACGCGGTCTGATCCGCCCGCTCGAATAGGCAACAGAAGCCGGAGCCCGCACTCCGGCTTTTTCATGGCGATACGACAAGCGGATACAGCGCCCTGCTTCCGCTTCGCGACGACGAGCGGAGCAGGGCGGCTCGGCGTTGCGACGTGATGTAGTCTTCACCCGGGGCGTCGCTTTCGCCAGGGCGGCGAATGTCGCTGCATCCGAATGTCGAGGAGTCGACCAGCCATGAAACGTGTCCATATGCCAGTCCTGCTGGCCATCGCCCTGATGACGGCGACGGTGTGCCAGGCGCGGTCCGCGCCGGACGATCTGACGAAAATCGCCGAGCAGATCGATGACGGAAACAGCGAGCAGGCCGAGGCCGCGTTGCTGACACTGCGCGAACGGAATCCGAAGGATCCCGGAGCGCCGACGTTGCTTGCACGGATCGCCTACCTCCGCGCCGTGTCCGGGCTTGCGCAATACCCCGGCATGCCGCCGACCGGGTGGGACCAGGCTGAAATGGATCAGGCGGAGAAGTGGGTGCGCGAAGCGATCGGGCTCGATCCCGAATACGCGTACGCGTGGGTGGTCCACGGACAGATCAAGTACGCGCGCTATCAATTGGCGGAAAGCCTGCAGATGCTGGAGCAGGCGGAAGCGCTGGATCCGTCGAGCGTCAAGCTGCGGCTGCGCAAGGGCGCGACGCTTCGCGCGCTGGCGTCCTATAGCGGGGACGATTCCCTGCTGGACGCATCCCTCGCGGAGTATCAGCGCGTCATCAAGGGAAGCGTCGACGACGGCAACGAACGACTCGCCGCGAGCGAAATGAGCGAGATATTCGTGGCCCAGGGCGAGTTCGACAAAGCGCGGACCTACCTCTCGGATGCGCTCGCGACGTCCCAGGGCCGCGAAAAAGCCATCCTGCTCGACAAGCGCGCGAATGCCCGCCTGCGCGCGGGCGATGTCGATGCCGCAATCGTCGACAGCCATGCGGCACTCGAAGAAATGGATTTCGGGGTCGGTCGCCAGACGCTGGCATCGGCGTTCCTTGTGAAATCCGGAACCTTCATGCGCGATGGAGATCCGGCCAAGGCGGCCGACGCTGTGATGGAATCCATGCGGACCGGCGCCGACATCGGCGGCGTGCTGCCTATCCTGGCCGGGTCGCCGAACACATTCCCCGCCGTGTACGCATTTCTCCAGCCGGACATCAAGGAGAGCGGCGGCAGACAATATGCGTCCGCCGCGCTCTGCAGTGCAGCAGGCTTCGTGTCGCGCAAGGATCTGGAACGACTGAAATCGCTGGGCGCCGATTTCGATGCGGTGGATCCGCAGCGGGGCACGCTTCTGCACTGTGCGATTGCGGCGGACAACGTCGAAGTGGTGAAAGCGCTTCTGGACCTCGGGGCCGATACCGGCATCCGCCATCCGGATGGCCGTACCGCGCTGGATACCACGCTGATCGGAACAAGCGCGCCACGCCGGGACATCCGCCGCCTGGTGCTCGGCAAGGTCGGCACCCCGTCCGGGTGGAAGGATCCGGAGGTCGACCTGCCCATCGAGCATCGCTGGTACAAGGCCGAACGCGCGATCGGTGCCGCACCCCACAGCGTCGTGCCGGCAGGGGCGATCCTGATGTCGGGCGGACACTGCAGATTCCCGGATCGCACCGATATCTGCCTCAGCTTCTTGAGGAAGCCGGGAGATTATTTCGGCACCGTAGCGGTTCCGCTCTCCCAACTGGCCGACCTCAAGGCACTCCATGAAGTGCCGGCGCCTGCCGAGCCGGAGACGCCGAAGCCGAAGGCTCCCTAGCGGGAGATTGCTCCGGACCTCTCGCCGAGGGCGGCCTGGCGCGGCGTTGCCCATCACCAACGGGAACGACATGCAGATCCACTTCATTTCGGCCGCCGTGGTTTGCGTGCTGGTCGCGATCGTTCATTCACTGCTGGGCGAACTGCTGATTTTCGGGCAACTGCGTACGCGGGGTGTGGTGCCGACCGAGGCGGCCGCCCCGCTGCGATCCGGAAACATCAGGATTCTGTGGGCCACGTGGCATCTGGCGAGCGTGTTCGGGCTTGGGTTCGCAGCCATCCTGTTCGCGATCGCGACCGGCCGGATCGCGCCGGATCCGTACATCCTCCACGCGGTGATCTGGGCGTTCATTGGAGGCTCGGCGCTGGTTCTGCTGGCCACCAAGGGAAAGCATCCGGGCTGGGTCGGCCTGATGGCCGTGGCGACCCTGGTCTACCTCGGAAGCGTTTCCTGACCCGCTCGTCCGGGTCCAAGCGATGGGCTGGTCCCGCTGCTCCCGGCTGCGATGCCTGTTTCCAGTGCACGTCGTGCGCGGATCGTAACGGCCCCATAACTGACAAGCGCGGGGCCGATGGTCGATTCTGCGTGCACGAGTCGCGGCATGCAGGTACAGCTTCTCCGCCAGCACGCCTGCAACCACTGTTCGAACGAATCGCGCCCATGACGCACTCCCTCCGCAGCGCCTGCCTGAAGGAATACGTCATCCATGGGTCCAGTTAGGGGTCAGCGGCAGGCATGGTCACTTTCGGGTGTCATGCCTGCCGTCGATTTCCCCAGCCCTCCGCCGGCGAATCGCGCCGATCGCGCGATGTCCGCATAATCGGACGTTCGACCTCCCGCACCGTTTGGACCCGCATGTCGACACGCCGGCAACTGTCGCAAATCCTGCTGCTCAGTCATATCGGCCTGGTGGTCTTCTTCGCGGTCTTCCTGGTGGCCGCCAGCCTCGGCACCATCCGCTCGGCCGCCGTGGCGCAGGCGCGCAAGGAGGCCGAACGCAGCGCCTCCGAGGCCAGGCGCCGGCTGGCGGAGTGGCAGCGCGAGCCCAACGTGGTCGCCGACCTGCTGGTCGAACAGCCATCGCTGCCGTTCTATCTGCAGCGCGGCCAATTCACCAAGTCGCGCACCCTGATCGAGGACGTGCGTAAGACCAGCGGGATCGATTACATCGGTCTCGAAAGGGCTGGCGCGATGTTCCGCGAGATCGGGCCGCGCCCGCCGTCGCTCGCCGAAGGATTGGCGTTCGGGCGCACGGGCGATGCGTGGTGGGTCGTGCGCCGCAAGCTGCCCTACGTCCAGGACATCTCGATCGTCGTCGCCGAATCCTTGAAGCAGCGGCTGTCGGAACGCTCCGAGGTGGAGTACGTCCACGTCGTACTGCGGCCCGTGTTGCGCAAGGGCTCCGCTGCGGATGGCGCGCTGGCGGCGGCGCTGCGGGAAGTCTCCGCGACCGGGGAATCCGACACCTACGAAAATATCAGGGGCGCCGCGGCGGTGCGGATCGTCAATGTCCGCGACAAAACCGGGCGCTCCGCGGCCTTGCTGGTCGCCAGCGTCCACGAACAGTGGCTGAAAGGGCGGATGCTGGAATGGCTCGCAAGCTTCGGCCTGTCGAGTCTGGTGACCGGCGGACTGGCGTTCGCGCTGGCCTATCTGCTGGCCGCGCGCATCTCGCGGCCCTTCGCGCGCCTGGCGAGCGCGGCCCGCCGCTTGGGCTCGGGCGATCTGTCCACGCCGGTGCCCACGCCGACGACATTCCTTGCCGAGCCGGTATCGCTGGCCGAGGATCTGGAGCGCATGCGCACCCAGGTCAGCGCGCTGACCGAATCGGAACGCGAGCAGCGGCAGGAACTCGATGTGATCCTCGACGGCGTGGACGAGGGCATCCTCGGCATCGACGACCACGACACGATCCACTACGCCAACCGGCAGTTGCTGGAGATGGTCGGCCGCGATCGCAGCGAGGTGATCGGCCTGAAGGTCGATGACGTGCTGGTGCCGATCCTGTCGGGCGACGCCCGCAGCGGCGACAACGCGATCGCCGGCCTGCCGCCGCCCGAGCGCTACTTCGCGACCGACATGATGCGGCCGTTGCTCGCCCGCCGGCTGCGCGCCTCGCCCGACCGCCAACTGCTGGTGGTGCGCGAAGAGAACGCGATCGAAGCCGCGCGCGGCATGCGCGACCGGATCCTCGCCAATCTCTCGCACGAATTCCAGACCCCGCTGTCCGCGCAGATCGCCTCCATCGAGCTGCTGCGCGATCACCTGCGCCAATGCGGCGACGAAATCGCCATGAAGCTGGCCAGCGCGCAGTACCGCGGCACCATCCGGCTTTCGCAACTGGTGAACAATCTGTTGGACAGCGTGCGCATCGAGAGCGGCGAAATGCGCCTGCGTTACGAGCCGGTCGATCTGGTTGCGGTGGTCAGCGAGGCGATCGAACTGATGCAGCCGCTCATCGATCAGCGCGACCAGCGCATCGTGGCATCGCTCGCATCCGGCCCGGCACTGACCGGGGATCCGCAGCGCCTGTTCTCGGTGATCGTCAATCTGATCGCCAACGCCAACAAATTCGCCCCGGACCAGACCCGCATCTGGATCGACATCGAGTGGGCCATCGACCGGGTGATGGTCTGGGTGGAGGACGACGGCCCCGGGCTGCCCGTGTCGCACACCGTGAGCGACCTGTTCGCGCCGTTCAAGCGTTCGCCGCACGAAGAGCCCAGCCAGCGCGGCACCGGGCTGGGGCTCACCATCGTGCATGCGATCGTGCTGGCGCACGGCGGCGTGGTGAAGGTGGTCGAACCGCTGCACGGCGACGGCACGCGGATCGGCATCGTCCTGCCGCTGGAGCGCGACGCATGAGGATCCTGGTCGTCGACGACGATGTCGAACTGGTCGGCCTGCTGAAGTTCGCGCTCAACGGCGCGGGCTACGATGTCGTCACCGCATTCGATGGCGAACAGGCCATCTCGCGGTTCCGGGAAACCCGGCCGGACTTGATCCTGCTCGACGTCAATCTGCCCATTCGCAACGGCTTCGAGGTGCTGGATCTCATCCGCAAGCACAGCCAGGTGCCGGTGATGATGTTGACCGTGCGCTCCGCGGAAGAGGACGAGGTGCGCGGCTTGAATCTCGGTGCGGACGATTACCTCAAGAAACCCTTCAGCCCGCGCACGCTGCTGGCGCGCATCCGCTCCCTGCTGCGCAGGGGCAGCGAGCAACTGGACGACGCCGTGCTGTCGTGGGGGCCATTGACGCTCAATATCGAACGCAGCGAAGCGGTCGTCGCCAGCGGCCAGCACTTTCGACTGTCGACGCTGGAACTGCGCCTGTTGCGGCTGCTGCTCAGCCAGCAAGGCCGGCCGGTGGATGCGGAACGGCTGATCGGCTTCGTGTGGTCGGATCGCGATGCGGCCGATCGCGAATCGCTCAAACAGGTCGTGCATCGCCTGCGTCGCAAACTCGCGACCGCAGGCGGATCCGGCAACTGGATCGAATACGTGCCGAACGTGGGCTACGCGTTCACCACGCCGGAACCGCCGTGAACGCTGCGGAACTGTCCAGCCGGTAGCGCATGGGTGGCGTCCGCGAGCCAGTCGACCACGCTTTCCATGGCATCGCGGCGGCTCTTCATCAGGTCCCGCTGCCGACGATAGATCGCCAACTGGCGATCGGCGCTGGTGCCTTCCGCGAGGATCGCATCCAGCCGGTCGATCTCGCCCGTGCAGCGCAGCGTTTCGGCATCCGGCGCGATGAGCCTGCGCAACGCCTGCAGCATTCCCTCGATGCTTACCGCATCGTCGCCGGACTCGCCGATGAACTCGGCCTGCGTGCCCAGACGCTTGGCGCGCCAGCGATTCTCTTCGATGAGCCGGCGCGTGAGCGGCGTCCGCGTCGCGCGCAGCTGCGGCAGGCGCAGATGCGCGCGCACCAGGCAGCGGAACGCAGCGGCCAGCGCCAGCGAGTCCTCGACGCGCGTGCAGGCATCGGCGATCCTCAGTTCCAGCGTCGGAAAACGGCTCGACGGGCGGATCGTCCACCAGAGGTCGCTCGCATCCTCGATGGCACCATGCTTGCGCAGCAGGTCGACGAAACCGGAATACTGCGCTTCGTCGTCGAACGCGTCCGGCGTACCGGAGCGCGGCCACTCGTCGTACGCGACCTGCCGATAACTCTTCAAGCCAGTGCGGGTGCCGTTCCAGAACGGCGAGGACGTCGACAGCGCCAGGAACAACGGCACCCACGGCAGCAGGCGATTCATCAACGCCACGCGATCGACGCCCGCGGGAATGCCGACATGCACATGCAGCCCGCACAGCAGATTGCGGCTGCCGATCATCCGGTAATCCGCGATCAGGCGTTCGTAGCGCGCTTTCGGCTGATGCGATTCCTCCCGCCAATCGCCGAGCGGATGCGTGCCCGCAGCGAGCAGCCGCACGTCGAAGCGCTGCGCGATGCGATCCACTTCCCAGCGCAGCTCTGTCATCGACTCCCGCGCCATCGTGGCGGTGTGCAGGATCGGCGTCGACACTTCGAGCTGGCACGCTTTCATTTCTTCGCCGACGCGCTCGCCGAAACGCGACCTGCACGCCGCCAGTAATTGCTTGCTTCTGTCGCCGCACAGGCGTCGAGTCTCCGGATCGATGAGAAAGAATTCCTCTTCGATGCCGTAGGTCAATGCGGGAACGATGTTCGCCATGTCGCATGCATCCGGGTGTCTTCGTTGCGGCGAGTCTGCGGACGAAGCCGGTTTGCGCGCAGTTAGCGCGCGGTTACGGGAGCGCCGATTTCGCGTTTGCGGCGATAGCAATGCCTGCAGTCGTTCATGCGTGCGGCGTTGATGTCAAGGAACCGTTATCGATTCGTAATCGAATGGATGTTCCTGCGTGGCGTGCGTGCAGATTGCGATATCGATCGTGCAGGCTTGCTTGCGTTAATACGAGCGCCGTCCAGCGCGCGCGATCATCTGGCGCGCAGCGATCCCGTCGTGCGTCGAATCGCACGAACCAGTTCGCGGCGCGTCTCGGCGCGGATGGGCAGCACCGCGGCCATGGACTCGAACGCCTCGGTGAGTTCGCACGTTTCATCGATGCATGCGGATGCGAATCCGGCATCGACATCGCCTTCTTTCGCAAGCCGCAGCAGATGTGCGCGAGTCACATCGCGACCCTCGCCGCAGATGTCCATGTGGTGCTCTCCGCCGGGGCCGCTGCTGAACGTCAGATCGTAGGCCGGCCCCAATTGCCATCGACGCGCGGCATCCAGACGGAAAGAAATGTTCTTGCAGTGGTCGTCGCGGTTGTGGAAGGCGACATTGAACACCGCGCGACGATAAGCCTTATCGACCTCCACCTGACTGCGCGTCAGCATCCGCGTCAGCTTCAACAGCACGTCGTAGCCAACCGCGGGCTCGCGGAAATCGACGTCCAGTGCGCCGGCCATCGTCAGCGTAGGCACGCGCAGGCCGTCTGTCCGGTCGAAGCGACGGATGCCGAACGCCGACAGCGTATCGCTCAGCGCGAACAGATGCGTCTGCGGCATCTCGATGCCGAACGCGTTCGCCATTCGCGAATACAACAGCTCGATCGCACAGACTTCCGGGTGTTCGTTGCCGGCCTGGAACTTCACCAGCCAAGGCTCTGCCCCCACGAACGGATGCGTGCCGAGCGATTGCGACCGCGGATCGAAATGCACCAGCACTTTCGGCCGTGCGCCATGCGGCGAGCCGCCCAGCCGCGCCAGCGTCTGCAACGCCTCGGTATCGTGATCGTGCACGACCTCCTGCGCCTCCTGCGCCAGTTGCAGCAGCGAAAGATCGTCCTCGCCCGGATCGATATCGTCCGCTGGCCGGAAGCTCAACGCTCCCATGCCGCGATCGCCGATGAACGCCAGACGGTCCAGCGGCGACAAGGTCTCCGGACGCAGGCCGCGCTTGCGGAACAGGCGATCCATCAGCAACAGACCCCAGCCATCCGGCAGGGCATCCGCGATCAGGCCGGGCAGGCGCCATTGATGCGTGGGAAAGCCCTGGAACGCAGGGCCCTGCAGCGGCAAACCGTGCGGAGACAATTCCAGCCCCTGGCGATGCGCTTCCGCGGAGTATTCGAACAACAGGGTCCGTCCGGCATCGGCCAGGGTGCCGAGCTGCCAATGCTCGCCCCAGCCCTCGTAGATCACGTCGAGCAGTTTCATTGCGCGGCCTTGGGCGCCGGTGGTTTGCGCGGCGCGCGTTGGCGCACCTTCGATGTCGCCTCTTCCAGTCGCGCCAGCTCGGCGATCGATTGAACCCCCGGCGCGAACAGATCATCGAAGCCGCGCTCCAGCCGCAGACATTGCGCCACCTTGATGACGGTGACGAACGCGCAGTCGCCATCACGCTCCAGATTGCGGATCGTCCCGACCGACACCCCGGCCCGCAGGGCCAACTCCGACTGTTTCAGCCCCAGCGTCAGCCGCGCGACCTTCAGCCGCTGGGCCAGCGTCTGTGCGATCTCGGTGGCGGTGGCGAAGCTGAAGTGCATGGGATCACCGCTGAATGGGGAAAGCTTGCGACGGAAGATGCCCGCAAGTTCAAGCCAGTCTATGCCCGCCCAGATTAAATATCAATATATTGATGATTAAGTGTCTAAATGACGATCAAAGCACAAAAAAATGCCTGTTTTGCGCGAGCGCCAAGCTTTCCTGCTGTCTGTCGTTCAGCTGCGCTGCAGCCCCGCGGCGACATCCCGGAACGCAGCCAGCGCTGCTTCCAGATGGTCGATGATCTCCTGCGGCAATACGTCCGGCAGCGGCAGATCGTCCAGATTTTTCAGGCTGTCGCCCTTCAGCCAGAACAAATCCAGGCTGGCCTTGTCGCGGGCGATCAGCGCGTCGTAGCCGAAGTATCGGAAGCGTGCGGTTTCCTGCCACGCTTGGCGGTTGTCCGGGTTGTAGCAGGCGATTGAGACATTAGTAAATGAACCTGGCCCTATTTCTGGTTGCTGCCAAGTGACGAGTAGCTCTCGTGGTCAGTTCGTTCCCAACGCCGCTTCGGCATCGGCGAGTTCTTCGGTGCGGCGGCCGTAGCCGAGGGTGCGGATGAGGGTGGCGGCTTGGGCGAGTTCGACTTTTGCATCGACATTCATCATTCCTCCTTCCTCCTTCACACTTCCAGCGAGCCTCGCTCGCGTCAGGTGGATGTCGGCGAGGAAGAGCGGCATCGGGCCGCGCTCGGCGATTTGCTGGGCTTCGGCCAGGTGCTTCAGGGCCAGGTCGTGCTCGCCGCAGACGAAGTGGTAGAGCGAGGCGGTGAGCAGGCCGCGGGCGAGGAATTCGACTACACCTGCGGCGCGGAGGCCGTTGACCGCGGCGTCGACGTGCGGCAGGTCGGGCGTCGGTTGCGGGAGCGGGTTCGCCAGGATGGCCCGGATCAGCCCGACGCGGGCGAGGGTCAGGTGATCGAGGGCGATGCTGTGCAGGCTCATTTCGTTGTCGATCATCCATTTCAGCGTGATCGTCGCCCGGCGTTCGACCTCAGCCAGGCCATCTGAGATTTGAGATTGCGAACTTGAGAGGGGCTTATTGAGCAAGTGCTGCCACGCGGCCTGTTCGGCGGGGGCCAGCAGCCAGTCGCAGTATTGGAAGCCTTGCAGCGAATAGAGCAGGTCGAACTGCGGCTGCTTGTCCTGCTGCATCCGTTCGGCCTCCGCGAAGAAGGTGCCGGCTTCGGCCCGCTGGCCGGACTGGCGCAAGGCATCCGCCGCCGTGGTGCGACTGATCACTCGACAGAACGCATCGCCGCTCCGGTCGGCGTGGGTGATCGACTGGCGGGCGTCGGTCACGGCGTCCGGCAACCGGCCCAGCGTCACCTCCAACTCGCTCAGGTTGCTGGCAACACCGGCCGCGCGTCTCCAGTCGCTGTTCTCAACCAGCATCTCCAACCCGGCACGCATCGGTTGCAGCGCGTCGGTCAAGCGGCCGAGGGCACGGAGGCGGAATGCGGCCTCGCTCAGCAGCCAAGCCTGATCGGCTTCGGTCAGGTTCCGCGACACTTGGCGCCACGGCTCGTCGAAGAAGGCCGCCACCGCCGCGAGGTCGGCCCCGATCGCCCCGAGTTTCTTGATGCTGTAGACGCCGCCGCTCCCCGTGCCGCGGAGGATGCGGTCGACGTAGACCTTCTCGCGCGCCTCCTGATGTCGTCCGGCGAGGCAGCCGTGGATCACGGCTTCGTAGAGCGGGGCCAGTCCGTCGATGCCGTCCGGGCGGTGCGGCGTGTTCTTGCACAGGTCATCGAACAGCCGCGAGTGGGCCGCTTCGAACGCCGCCGGCTGGTCCCGCTTCAACTGCGCCGCAAAGTACTCGCGGATCAGCGGGTGGGCGTCGATCGCGTTGGGCGAGACGGAGAGCAGTTCCACCTCGCTCAGCCGTGTCACCGCGATGTTCCACTGCTGCGGCGTCAGCTTCACCAGCGCGTTGGTCAGCCCCGGAATCGACGGCTCCGCCCGCAGGGCTTGCAGGCAACGCTTCGCCATCGGCCGGTCGAACAGGCCGGTCAGCCGCAGCACGGCCAATTCCCGCTGGCGCTCGGGTCCGCCGCTGCGCAGCCACCGCTCGTAGGCGACCATCACCTTGAACGCCGAGCGGCCCTGGTGCTCCTGGTCGGCCGCTTCGAACTTCACCTCGCGGTAGTGGCGGATGTCGCGGTCATCAAAGGCGTCGGCGATGAATCGCCCGAGCAGGCTGAGCGTCAGCGCGTGGCCGCCGGCGTCTTGCCACGCCGCGTGCAGCTCCTCGTCCGTGCCGACGATCTGCAGGTGCCGCAGCAGGGCGACCGCCGCTTCCTTCGCCAGCTTGTCGAGCTTCTGCTCCTCGGTGGTGGCGTATCCCTCGACGTTGGTCAGGTGTTCGCGGGTGGTGATGACGACCAGGCCGGGGTTGTCGGCGGCGAGTTCGCGCAGCAGCGCTTCGAGCGCCTGGTCTTTCAGCCGCCCGGCCTGCGGATCGTTCGGCGGGTATTGCAGCGGTTCGATGCCGTCGAGGATCAGTAGCGTGCGGTGCTGGCAAATCAGCCCGGCCAGCCGTTCGCCGCGTTCATGTGGGCCGCCGACGGTCGGATCGGGGTCGCCGAAGAATGCGAGCGCTTTGGCGATGAACAGGTCGGCGGAGGTCTGCCGGCTTTCGCCGGTCCCCTGGCTGTAGAAGCTCCAGTCGAAATACCGCTCGACTCCGGGCCACTTTGGCTCTTTGGCCGCGAAGCGTGTTTGCACCCAGTGGAACACCAGCGACGTCTTGCCCGCCCCGCCCCAGGCCACCAGCGTGTAAACGTTCAGCGTCCCCTTCGTCCAAGCCGCATCGAGTGCCGCCAACTCGGTCTCGCGGCCGAACAGCACGCGCGGCGCGTGTTTCGCCAACTGCGTCCCCGCGATTTTGCGCGTGTCGTCGGAAGTTCTGTCTTTGGCTTCGGCGGCTGGCGGGACGGACGGGAAGGACAGCGGCTGGCCAGTCGCGCGAGGCTTGCGTTTCGGGGTTCCAACCGGCCCCGGTACGACGCCGCTTTGGTTCAGTAATGCGTCGTACAACGCCTCGTAGCTCGCATCGGAATCCATGACGTAAAAAGTCTGTCCCCGCAGCGGTTCGGGAACATAAGGCTCGTCGGTGCGTGCGAAGAGCACGGGAATGAACTTGGTCGAAATGCTGCGGGCGTCATACAGCGACTGGGTCACCAGTGCGCCTTCCCAGTCCACTCCCTTGCCTTTGCCCGGCACCTCCCGTCCGCGAAACCGGCGGTGGTACGTTTCCGTGCAGACGCACACAACGTGCGTCGCTTTATCCAAGGCGTCCTGCATCCATCGCGGCCAACCCTCAGGCGGCGATCCCCTTTCGACGTAGCGGTCAAGGATCGTTTCAATGCCGTCGGCCCGCAGACGCTCGGAAAGTCCCAGCACCCTCTGCCGATGTTCGTCGGAGTCATGGCTATAACTGATGAAAATGCTAGGTGGCAATTGGTCAGTCATGGGAGGGCTCGAAGGGGTTGGTTCTGTTCTTCAATGCTGAGTCGCCTTTGGCACTCGTTGCTGCGAAGTGACGAGTCACTTGCGTGGTCAGTTCGTTCCCAACGCCGCTTCGGCATCGGCGAGTTCTTCGTAGCGACGACCGTAGCCGAGGGTGCGGATGAGAATGGCCCCTTGGGCGCGTTCGGCTTTTGCATCGACATTCATCCTTCCGCCTTCCTCCTTGAAACTTCCAGCGAGCTTCGCTCGCGTCAGGTGGATGTCGGCGAGGAAGAGCGGCATGGGGCCGCGTATAGGAAGTTCAAACGTCCTTTTCGAAGAGTCTGGCGAGTACGCGGCGGCCGCGCAAGCGCAGGTTAGGGCTCAGATTGGAGGTCCGCGCGCGGGATTTCGGCTGCGCGGGGCCGCGCAGCGGCACAGTGCGTGACCATATCTCGCCGATTCCCGTCAGCGGGCCGTGCGCAGCCTTGCGGAGCAAAAGGGGTCAGGTTCATTTCCCGGATCTGATTTCGGCCGGCCGCGTGGCCTGACCTGCATCGATCTGCTGAATCAGCGTTTCGATCCGCTGAGGAAATCGCTCGCTGCCACAACGCTTTTGTTGCTGAGTGTGCAGGCGCAGTCCGTCGATGCCGTCGATGCGGGTGTTGACGATAGGCTGCCAAGCCCGAGACGTCTATGCGGTGCGAAAAGCGCCCCTCATCCGCCCTTCGGGCACCTTCTCCCCGCGGTGCGGGGAGAAGGGAAACAGACAGCCTCATCGTTGGAGTCCGCAGCTGCGGCGTCGAGGCAACAAGCCGCGGCGTTGGTGTTCGGCAGCTGCATGCGCAGGGCAATGTGCTGCATGGATGGTGAAATATTCATCATCGCTGGCGCCCGGGAGCTGCGGCATCGGTGCAAACAGCCTCGGCATTGGTGTTCGATCGCTCCGTGCGCGAGGCCTGGAGCTGCAGGGATGGTGAAATTTTGATCATCCTTGCAGTGTCGGCACTGCATCGGAGCAGCGCTGCGCTGCATCGCAGGCGTTCAAGCAGTGAGGCCATGTTGCCAACAACAAAAAAGCCGAAGCATGCGCTTCGGCTTTTTCTTTTATCGGATGGTGGAGCGGAGGGGGATCGAACCCCTGACCTCCACGATGCGAACGTGGCGCTCTCCCAGCTGAGCTACCGCCCCATCCGGTAAGGGCGCAAGTATACGGAGGCCGATCAGCCGCCGCCAGTCGTCGCGAGCAAGGGCGCCAATCGGGTTTCGAGCTGGGCGCGGCGCCAGCCGGACAGCGCGCCGGGCCAGTCCTCGCCGTCCTGCAGGGCTTCGATCCAGCGCCGCGAGGCCAGGACGCCGTCGGGCAGGCCCAGTTCGGCGCTGCGTTCGGCCACCGCCTGCTGCAGGCGCTTGTAGGCCTGGCGGTCGCGGTCGTCGCCGCGGGCGGGCGGCAGGTCGTGTTCGTCGGCCAGCGGGGCGTTCAGGGCGTCGAAGATCTGCGCCGCCAGTTTGCGCGGCGCCTTGGGCTGGCCGTCGAAGGTGCGCTGCAGTTCGGCCGGGTCGCGCGGCGGCGTGCGCGCCAGCGCCTGCACCAGTTCGTTGTCGAGGATCCAGGTGCGCGGGCGGTCGTGGTCGCGTGCGTAGGCGTCGCGCCAGCGCAGCAGGCGCAGCAGGCGGATCTGGCCGTCGCGCTCCAGGAACTGCGCCGAGCGCATGCCCAGGTGCGGCCAGCGTTCGCCCTCGTCCTGCGCGGCGTTGCTCAGCATCCGCGCGCAGTCTTCTTCCAGCCACGCCACCCGGCCTTGTGTTTCCAAGCGTGCGGTCAGGGTGCGATGCAGGGCATCGAGGTGCAGCACGTCGTCGGCGGCGTAATGCAGTTGCGACGGCGACAGCGGCCGGCGCAGCCAGTCGGAGCGGGTCTCGCCCTTGTCGACGCTGATGCCGAGCAGATCCTGCAGCAGGCGCTGGTAGCCGATCCCGGCGGCCACGCCGCACAGCGCGGCGGCGACCTGGGTGTCGAACAGCGGCTGCGGCAGGGCATTGCAGGCGTACTTCAATGCGACCAGATCTTCGCTGGCGCTGTGCATGATTTTCAGTACGCGGGTATCGGCCAGCAGCTTCGCCAGCGCGGCAGGGATGCCCGGCGCCAGCGGGTCGACCAGAAAGATCTCGTCCCCGGCCGCGATCTGCACCAGCGCCAGCTGCGGCCAGTAGGTGCGTTCGCGCACGAATTCGGTGTCCAGTCCGATGGTGGCCGGCGGCGCGGCGATCAGCGCGTCCAGCGCTGCGGGGTCGGTGATCCAGTGGGGCACGGGTTCGGGTCGGCGGAGGCGGGCCATTATGCTACCGGAGTCGGCCCCGGGTCATCGGCCGGCGCGGTCGATACGATAAGGTGACCACCGCAGACGAACACCACAGCCGGAGCGGAGATTGGCGTTGCGCGCGACACAACGGGCATGGGCGGCGGGCGTTCTGGCGACGCTGGTGCTGCTGTGCGGCTGCGGTCGCGACGATCGCGCCCCGAAAGACAAGGACGGCGCCACGCCACGGCCGCGCGCCGATGGCCAGGTGACGGTGAGCGGCGACGACGCGATCGCCGATCGCCTGACCTGGCGCAGCCCGAAGGTCGAACTTGTGGAAGCCGACGTGCCGGCCGTGCGCAAGCGCGCCGCGGCGGCGTTGGCCGAGGGCCGGCTGTACGAAGACGCCGATGCCGCCATTCCTCTTTATCTGGCGCTGCTGAAGCTGGACCCCGACGACGCCCGGGCGAAAACCGGGCTGACCCGCGCACTGGCGACATTGGTCGACGCCGGCGACGCGGCGCTGGCCGAGTCCGGCGACGACGCCGAGGCGCTGCGTCGTGCGCATACGGCCGCCGCGGTGATGCGCAGCGTCGGGCTGGCGCGGGTGGAGGGCGGCGCGGCGTTCATCGTCCGCCTCGATCGCGCCGATCGCCTGTGGGAACTGAACGAGGAGGCCGAGGCGGCGCTGGCCGAGGGGCGCCTCGGCGATACCGCGAAGCCCGACGATCCCGTGGAAGGCGCGCTGCCGTTGTTCCGCCACGTGCTGGTGCTGGAACCCGGTCAGCCGCGCGCCAGCCAGGGCGTGGCCGCAGTGGAAAGCGCGCTGATCCGACGCGCAGAGGACGCGGCGGGGCGCAGCGACTTCGACGAGGCGATGCGCTGGCTGGCCCGGGCGGAGACGGTGCGGCCCGGCGTGGACACGGTGGACACCGGCCGCGCGCGGGTGGAAGCGATCCGTCAGGCGCAGATCGCCCATCTGCACGATGAGGGTCTGGAATTCCTGAGCAAACCGCAGCGCCCGAATCATCTGCCGTGGGCGCGGGAGCGGCTGGCCGAAATCCTGCGCATCGCCCGGCCCGGCGATCCCGCTGCCGCCGAACTGCGTAATCGCATCGATCTGGCCGCGCATTACGGCCTGCTGCGCCCCGGCCAGCGTTTTACCGACGCGCTGAGCGGCGGCGGACGCGGCCCGCAGATGGTGGTGGTGCCGCACGGCGGCTTCCGGATGGGCGCGCGCGACAGTGAGCCGGACGCCAGCGACGCCGAAAGGCCCTCGCGCTACGTGCGCTTCGACCGCGGTTTCGCCATCGCCCGCACCGAAGTCACCGTGGCCGAGTTCCGCCGCTTCGTGCAGATCAGCGGCCATCGCCCGCGTGCGGTGCGTCGCGGGCACTCGCTGGTGTACGACGAACGCGGCGGCAATTTCGTCCGCCGCAGCGGCGTGGACTGGCGCCACGACTATCTGGGCCGGGTCGCCGACGACGCCATGCCGGTGCTGCACGTCAGCGCCAAGGACGCCGAGGCCTATGCGCGGTGGCTGTCCGAGAGCAGCGGCCAACGCTACCGCCTGCCCAGCGAGGCCGAATTCGAATACGCCGCGCGCAGCGGCGAGGCCGGACGTTTCCCGTGGGGCGATGCGCCGCCGAAGGCCGGGACCGGCAACCTCACCGGCGGCGGCGACCGTTCGCCGGCCGGGCGCAGCTGGGGTAATGCCTTCGCCGGTTATCGCGATGGATTCTGGGGGCCGGCGCCGACCGCGAGCTTCCGGCCCAACCGTTTCGACGTTCACGATCTCGAAGGCAACGTCAGCGAGTGGGTGGCCGATTGCTGGCATGATGGCTACCGTCGCGCGCCGACGCAGGGCGAGGCCTGGGTGAACTCCGGTTGTCGCACCCGCGTGGTCCGCGGCGGCGCCTGGGCGAACTCGCCGGCGCAGACCCGGGCGGCCTGGCGCAGTCAGGCCGAATCGGATGCCACCAACGCACTGACCGGCTTCCGGGTGGTCAGGGATCTATAGGAAAGGTCCGATTGATTCCATCCTGGAATCGATCGGACGTCGCGAACCCGGACGCATAAAAACCGGGCGTGTCCCGGTGATCCGGCCTAAAATGCCCGGATGGATGT
>JAZKFJ010000023.1:69084-98038 GCA_040386495.1 Pseudomonadota bacterium | reverse complement strand
GATCGAACGCGAGCAGCCCGATCTGGTGATCCTGGGCAAGCAGGCGATCGACGGCGACGCCAACCAGACCGGCCAGATGCTGGCCACGCTGTGGGGTCGCCCACAAGCGACCTTCGCCGGCAAACTGGACATTGCCGACGGCAAGGCCACGGTGGTGCGCGAAGTCGACGCCGGCCTGGAAACGCTGGAAGTCGATCTGCCGGCGGTGATCACCACCGACCTGCGCCTGAACGAGCCGCGCTTCATCAAGCTGCCGGACATCATGAAAGCCAAGAGCAAGCCGCTGGAGACGATTCAATTCGCCGATCTGGGCGTCGAATCCGGCGACACGCTGAAAACCACCCACTACGCGCCTCCGGCCAAACGCAGCAAGGGCGTGATGGTGAAGGACGCGGCCGAACTGATCGCCGCCCTGAAAGCGAAAGGCCTGCTGTAGGGTGGGTCCCTGGCCCACCATTGCGACTTCCTCGATGAGGTCGCAATGAGCGAAGCCGCTGCAACCCACATCCGCCGCAAACCGACATTCCGCAATGGTGGGCCAAGGCCCACCCTACATGGACATTCCCATGAGCAAGGTTCTGATTGTTTGTGAACATCTCGACGGCAAGCTCAACGCGTCCACCGCGAAATGCGTGTCGGCCGCCAAGGCGCTGAACCCAGACGCCATCGACATCCTCGTCTTGGCCGCGGACCCTGCAGGCGTCGCCGCTGAAGCCGCGAAGATCGCTGGCGTAGCCAAAGTGTTGACCGTGACCAACGCCGCCAACGCCAATGCCATCGCGCAGGTGCTGGCGCCCCAGATCGCGCAGGTCGCCGCCGGCTACAGCCACGTGTTCGGCCCCAGCACCACCTTCGGCAAGGATCTGATGCCCTGCGTCGCCGCTCTGCTGGGCGTCTCGCAGGTGTCCGACATCATGGCCGTCGACGGCAGCCACACCTTCAAGCGCCCGATCTACGCCGGCAACGCCATCATCACCGTCGAAGCCGCCGCCGATCAGGTCGTGGTCGCCACCGTGCGCACCGCGTCGTGGCCCGAAGCCGCCCGCGACGGCGCCGCCGCCGTCGAAGCGGTGTCTGCCGATGCCGCCCTGCCCGCCCACACCCGTTACCTCGGCCTGGCCGCCGGCAAATCCGACCGTCCGGACCTGCAGAGCGCCAGCCGCGTGGTCTCCGGCGGCCGCGGCGTGGGTTCGGCCGAGAACTTCAAGATCATCTACGACCTCGCCGACAAACTCGGCGCCGGCGTCGGCGCCTCGCGCGCCGCGGTGGATGCGGGTTACGTGCCGAACGAAATGCAGGTCGGCCAGACCGGCAAGATCATCGCCCCCGAGCTGTATATCGCGATCGGCATCAGCGGCGCGATCCAGCACCTGACCGGCATCAAGGACGCCGGCACCATCGTCGCCATCAACAAGGACGGCGAAGCGCCGATCTTCGAGATCGCCGACATCGGCCTGGTGGGCGATCTGTTCAAGCTGCTGCCGGAGTTGCAGGCGGCGCTCTGACAGGACATCGTCGGGCATAAAAAAGAGCCGGGTTTCCCCGGCTCTTTTTGTTTGCGTAGATTTCCTGACTAAGCGTCGCTGGATGGATCAGCGACCCGGGACGCGGCAGCAGGTCCGCGAAGCGCGGATATCCTGGGCACCGGCACTGTTGTTGCGCGCCGAGCAGGTACCGCCGTTGAAGAACACGAACGGCACGAGCCAGTCCGAGGCCTCGCAGTTGGTCGCGGTCTGGGTGTAGCCCGCTGCGCAGGCCGGCGCGACCGCATTCGCGGTGCCGTTAGCAGCGATATTGACGACGGTTTTCGTGGTCTCCACGCACTGCAGCGCAGTGGCCACCGGCGGCGCGAAGTAGCCGACGATGTCCGCCACGTAATGCGACTGGGCGAAGGTGTAGACGGTGAAGTCGAACGAGGCGATCGGGTTCGGAGTCTGCACGATCAGCGCGTTGTTGACGATGGCGCCGGCGGCATAGTTGATGCTGGCGGCGACCGGCTGGGCGCTGCCGAACGGATACGCGGTGGCGTAACCGGCAGTGGCGGGAGTGACCGCCGTCAGGTTGATCGCGACCGCAGTGGCCGCCAAGGGGTTCACGCCGCAGTTGGTGGCGCTGCCGCCCTGACTGGCGAAGCTGGAGACACCGAAGGCGACGAAATTTCTGGTGCCGTTGGCCGCGATGGCGCCAGCTGCGACGTTGCGCGTATCCAGGATGCGGCAGGGCGCGACCGGGGTATAGACCAGATCGTTGCCCAGGGCGCCCAGGGTTTTCACGGTGGCGCGCGACTTGGACGAGCCGGTATCCAGCGAGGCGAGCTTGGAGATGACGGCCTCGTCGCTCAGACGGTGGCCGGTGCCGGTGAGCTCGGCCATGGCGCCTTCGAAAGTGTCGCGCTTGAGCGCATTGCGGAAGTTGCTGGCATCCGCGCTCACGAAGTTCGACACCATGCGCTGCGACCACGTCCCCACGGGCACGCTGTAGACGCGCTGGACATAATTGCCCCACTTGTTCACGAACTGGCGGGTCAGTTGCCCGCGTTCCGTGGGCGAAATCTGGGCCGAAGAAGCCGCTGCGCGATTCAGACGCTCACCGGGAGCGTGACCACCAGGGGACTGCGCGGATGCGGATGCCGCGAACGCAACAAGCGCAAGTGCGAGCATGCCACTGGAATAACGGGTGTGTGTCGCCATCTTTGGATCTCCTGGTGTCTTGGCAAGCAATGTTGCCGGTACATGTAGTTACGTGAAAGGCAACCGGAAGGGGCCAACCAATCCGGCATCGATGTGGCGCGTGCCTGCCAGGATCGACGCGACTGCTGACTTCGACGCCGTCGTCGTACCCCGCCTTCGGCTGCGCGAGCGGGTGCCTCTTGAAAAAAAGAGCCGGGTTTCCCCGGCTCTTCGTTCAAAACATGGTGCTTCGGATCAGCGCCCCGGGACTCGGCAGCACTGTGCAGTGCCTTCGACCGTGATGACGCCCGCAGTGGTGTTCAAACCTGAGCAGTAGGCATCGATATTGGCGCCATTGCGGTACAGACCGTTGATGGCCCAGTTGGCTTCGTTCAGGCCCGGCGTGCGGCAACCGGCGCCGGTCACCGTGTAACCGCTCGGACAGGCCGGAATCGCGAAATTGAACGGCGAACTGGCGGCGACATTCTGTGTCGCGAAGGTGGTGACGCAACCGAGCGGCGTCGCCTGCGGCGGCGCGAAGTAACCGACGATGTCGGCGACGAAATGCGACTGGGCGAACGTGTAGACGGTGAAATCCGAGGTGGTCAGCGGATTCGGGATCTGCGCGATGATGCCGTTGTTGACGATCGCGCCGGCGGTGTAGTTGACGCTGGCCGCCAGCGGCTGTGTGGTGCCGAACGGATAGACCGTGGCGAAGCCGGCGATGGACGGCGATACGGCGGTCAGATTGATCGCGACCGCAGTGGCATTGAGGCCGAGCGTGCCGCAATCGGTGGCGCTGCCGCCTTGCGCAGTGTAATTCGCCTGATTGATCGAGACGAAACTGCGAGTGCTGTTGGCGGCGATCGGACCGGCACCGGTGTTGCGGGTGTCGAGGATGCGGCACGGCTGGACCGGTGTGTAAACGAGGTCGCCGCTGAGGCTGCCGAGAACCTTGTCGCTGCCGGCCTTCATGGTGGCGAACTTGTTGATGACGCGCTCGTCGCTGAGGCGGTGACCGCTGCCAGACAGCGCAGCCATCGCACCTTCGAAGGTATCGCGCTTGAGCGCATCGTTGAAATTGGCGGAATCGGCGCTGGCGAAGTTCGACACCATCCGCTGCGACCACACGCGCACCGGCACGTTGTACACGCGCTGCACGTAACCGCCCCATTTGGTGACGAACTGGCGCGCCATTTCGCCGCGCTGTTTCGGCGAGACCGAAACGCTGGCGGCCTTCGCGCCACCGCGGTTGCCGGAGGCACCACTGACCTGCTGCGCCGAAGCATCCATGACTAGTGCGCCGAGCGCGAGCGACAGGACCGTCGCCGTACAACGAAGTGCGATTGACATCTGTATATCCCCAGTAAGAGCAATTGCTGCCCGACGACTAATATAGCCGAGTTTGCATTGCAGCAATTGCATCGCGTGCGCCTGAACATCGGGCCGGAAATCGTGCAAAAAGAAGGCCGGCGACTTGCGTCGCCGGCCTTGCTGTTTGCCCGGTGCCCAGGCTTATTTGATGATGGTCCAGTCGGCGCCGTACTGACCGATGTTGCTTTCGGTGAAGACCGAGCCATTGCTGCGCCACAGGTAAAGCCGGCGGTCGCTGGCACGCTGGATCACCAGATCCTCGACGCCATCGCCGTCGAAATCGCCGGCGCTGAACAGTTCGCGATCCGATGCCAGACCGAAGGCCGAAGCGCTCTGGTAGACCGCACCGTCCATGCGCCAGTAGGCGAGATAGATCTTGGCATTGTCGCGCAGCACGATGTCGGCCTTGCCGTCGCCGGTCACGTCGGCGGTGCCGACCATGTTCCAGTCGGTACCGTACTGACCGATCTGGGCGACCGAGAATCCGGTGCCGGTGCTGGTCCAGACGCTGGCATTGCGGCTGCCCGGATCGTTCCACAACAGATCGGCGCGGCCATCGCCGTTGAAGTCCGCGATACCGGCGATCACGTAATTGACCGGCGTGCCGTAGGTCTGGCCACCGAGATACACGGCACCGTTCATCAGCCAATAGGCGAACTGGCCGCTCGTCGGATTACGCCACAGCAAATCGCCTCTGCCATCGCCGTCGATGTCGCCGGTACCGATCAGGTTCCAGCCCGCGGGAGTGCCACCGACGGTGCCCTGCGCATGCGTGGTGCCGTTCCAGATATAGCTGTAAAGCGTCTGCGTGGTGGTATTGCGGGCCAGCAGCGAGGTCTGCGGGATCGCGGTCAGGAAGCCCGTTGTGGCCGGCGAGAAGCCGGAGGCCACGCCGAAGCCGCCAGAACCTGTGTAGATGGAACCATTCATGATCCAGTACGCGAAATACGAGATCGAAGGATTCCACATCGCGATGTCGCTCTTGCCGTCGCCGTTGAAATCGTTGCGGGCGCGACCGCCGAAAGGCACCACCGAGGCGCGGAACTGCGCGACCAGCGGCATCGAGATGTTCAGGCTGCGCGCGTTGTCGGCGGCAGCCGTGCCGGTCGGGCGACCGGTATCGGTGTAGTTGACGCTCGGATTGCCGAAATAGTTGATGGAGAACTGGCTGCTGTTCGCCAGGCGGTAGGCCATGACGGTATAGAAGCCGGTGGTCAGCGTTTCGCGGTAACCGTAGGAATATGGATGGGTACCGGAATTGCCGCCGCTGTCCTCGGTGTTGTGCTGCTGGCCCATGTTGTGGCCGAGCTCATGGGCGAGCGTTTCTTCGCGGCAGAAATAGTTGCGGCCATCGCTTTCATCGGTGTCGTTGCCGTCGCTGACGACCGAGTAGCCGAACGGCGCATCGGTGTTGTCGATGGCGAAACCGCCGCCGCCGAGCAGCCAGGCGATACCGCAACCCTGGTGCTGGGGTGCCTGAAAGGGACGGACCAGCGACACGAGATCGGCGCCGTATTCATCCCGCGCAGTGCGAAGCGGGACCAGTTCGGTCGGCACGGTCAGCGGGGTGCAGCTAGTGGTGGTGCAGTCGAAGCCGGTGAGGGATTCGAGCGCGAGTTCGTTGCTGTTGCTGTCGGTGTAGTTGACCTGCACCGTACGGACCAGACGGACGCGCGGGGTGATCAGGCTGTTCACGTAGCCCTGATTGGTGATGGCCATCAGGTTCGACAGGCGGGTATTGGCGTTCGCGGCGCTGCCGTACTTGGTGACGAGCCCGTTGGTGTAACCCAGCACCACGTCGACGGTATTCGCGGCGCTGGCCTTGCCGCCACCCTCGACCGAGGCCGCGGCGCTGAGCTTCCTGGCGCTGACGGCGGCGGCGACGCTCGGCGGGATCAGGGCATCGGATTCGTCGGCATTGCGGCCGAGGTTGCCGTCGAGCAATTTGCTGGGATCGGTCTGCACCAGCCAGGAACGACCGCCGGACATTGTCAGGCTGTAGGCCTCGGTGTCCTTCTGGTAGATCCGGCCGAACACGGCGCCTTCGCCGAAGGTGATCACGGCGTCGAGGCCGTCCTTGGTCTTGCCGATCCACGACCAGTTGCCGTCGAGCGCTTCTTCGTGGCGCTGGTAGGCGATGCGCATGGTCTCGCCGGACGGCAGCGGCAGATCGATCGATTTGCCGGGGGCGGCGGCATTGATGGCATGCGCCTCGCTCAATTGCACCGCATGATAGGTAAAGGCACCGCGCTGGACCGGTTTGCTGCCGCGATCGAACGCGAGCAGCGTGCCGCGGTCCGGCAACGACGCGAACGCAATCGTGCGTCCGGTATGGACCCGCGGGTTCTGCGGCAGTCGGGCAGTCGCCGTGCGCGGCTTCCCGCCGGAGAGGGAGGCTTCCTGCGCGATCTGCGTTTCAGACGTGCAACCGCCGACGACGAGCGCTGCGGTAAGGGTGAGGGCAAGTTTGCGCATTAGGGTTCTCGACAACGTGCCCCGACGACCGGAGCGTGAAGGCAAAGCATACGCCCAAGTGCAGGGGCGTCGCATCCCACGGCCGGTGTTTGGTCGTCGGAGCCTGAGAGGGGGCGCTCACCCGGAACCGCACCGGGATCACATTTCGCCATATCCACGATATGGCTGGGCGATTCTAGCCCGGCGGTTTCCGACAACTCCAGTGCCGGATCGTCTGCCTGACCGGCCGGCATGGGATCGTCCAGAGGCGCGACCGTGCGAACGCCGGATCGCCTGACCCTGTGCCGAAGCAGTGGCCGGCGGGCAGCGGAAACCAAGACAGGCACCAACCCGCCGACGACGCCGATCTAGGTTTTTTTCCGCAGCACGTACACTTCGTTCATGTAGCCCATCGCCGCGCTGCCGCGCGACTGATAGCGACGGGTTTCAACATCGAATCCGGTATTGCGCTGGATCAACAGCGGCAGGTCGAAACCATACCGCCAGGTGACTATGGCGCCATCTTCGGGGCGCTGCGGATTGCCGTGGTATTCGGGTTCCCCGACGATCCGCAGCGCCCCGTCTTCCATGAAGGCGACCTGCTCGCTTTCGAAGCGGTGCGGGTCGGTCGGCACGGTGAACAGGCACAGTCCGTCGGATTTCAGCGTGCGATGGATTTCCGACAACGCTTGGAACGGCTGGAACAGATGTTCCATCACGTCCAGATGCAGCACGATGTCGAAACTCGCGTCGGCGAAGGTCTGATGTTCCAGGTCTTCGTTGCGGATATCTTCGATGAGGTCGCCGAACGGGGCATCCGGAAAATAGCCGGAACGCTGATATCCCGAGCAGTGTTGGCTCAACCACAGCGACAGCCCGCGCATCACCGGCGCGGGCTCGTGGATGGCGAGCGATTCGATGGCCTTGCGGTCGACCAGCGAGAACAGCGCAGCCGCGAGCGCGCGCTCACGAGTCACGCACCCCCACAATTCGCAACCAGCGGACGACATGCCGTCGCGGCAATGCCAGAAATCGTCGGCACAGGAGAACTCGCGCTCCTCGTCGCAGATCGGGCAAACGGCGGAAAACGGACTCATCTCTTGCCTATCCATTCATAGGATCGCGACATGACGGCCGTTGTCGCAGGCTGCCAGCACCCCATCGATCCGGTAAGCCAGATAGAGGTGGTAACGACCCGCGGGAAGCGCGCCGGCGTCGACGACAGCCTCGA
This sequence comes from Pseudomonadota bacterium, assembly GCA_040386495.1. Lineage (GTDB taxonomy): Bacteria > Pseudomonadota > Gammaproteobacteria > Xanthomonadales > Xanthomonadaceae > Lysobacter_I. The sequence goes on along the minus strand of JAZKFJ010000023.1, from coordinate 90,310 downwards.
AACCAGATGCGGACGTGCCCGCCTCCGAAGCCGGCAGGTCGTCGCGCACGATCATCGCCTGAATCGGGATATCCCACAGCTGCGTCTTGTCCGCGGATTCGAAACGCAGGGCCAGTTGTTCGACGGCCGAGCCAACGCGACCGGCCTTGAGCCAACCCGACACCTTCATGGCCGAAGGGGCCGCCAAGCTGATGTCCGCGGCCGTGAACGCCACGCTATCGGCGGACTCCAGATTGCAGTCGGTCACCGCGACCAGCGTCTCGGCACGCTCCGCTTCGCCCAGCGCACGCAGTGCGGGGACAGTGGGCGCGGCCGTTGCGGCAGGCTCCGCAGGCGTTTGGGCAGCGGGCGCTTCCACGGTCGGCGCAGACTCGGCGGCAGGGGTTTGCGCTTCGTCGGGCGGCGTGCAGGCGGCGAGCGTGGACGCGAGCGCGAGGACCAGCAGCGGGGCAGCGATGGATTTCATGATCATGATGAGGACTCCTGGGGGGTGAGCGAGCGCAGGGCTCGGCAACTGGTTTCGGCGATCAACGTCGGCATCGGCGAATCGATCCATAGTCGGCTGTCGCGCAGGCCGCGTTCCAGAGGAAGGACATCGGCCTCGAAGGCGCGCGACAGGCTGCTGTCCATGGCGATCATGGCTCACTTGCGCTGGAAGTCGAGGATCTGCGTGTCCGATGCCGACTTCGCGGCCCAGCGCCATGGTTTCGCGGTCGACATCCGAATAGAACGCATGCGCGGCGCGCAGCGCGGCCACGGCGGACAGGTCAGTGGTGTTCTGCTGCATTTCCGCCGAAGGACATTTCGGCAGAGCTTCGCCGAGCGGGCTGACCTGCGGGGAATCGAGGCTGTCGATCAGGGTCTGCAGCCAGGGCGTGGTGGTGTCGGTCATCGTGGAGATCCTGGGGGGAATGAACGGGCCTCGGGGGAAGGCGCGCGCCATGTGCGGGCGATACCGTCGTCGAGGCCGACACCGGGCGCCCAGCCGAAACGTTCGCGCGCGGCGGCGATATCCAGCCGGACTTCGCGCACGTCGAAACCGCGGCCCGGAAGATGTTCGACGCGCATCGCGCGGCCGGCGACGCGCTCGATCGCGGCGCGGATCGTATTGAGGCTGTGGCCATCGCCGCTGCCGGCGTTGAAGGTGCCGCATTCGCCGCTGGCGGCGGCGCGGATCGCCAGATCCACCAGATCGTCGATGTAGAGATAGTCGCGCACCACTTCGCCGTCGCCCCAGATCTGCAGGGGCTCGTCGGCGCGTGCGCGGGCGATGGCCGCGGCGATGAAGCCCTGCCCGCCCGCCGACGACTGGCGCGGGCCGTAGGGATTGGAGGGGCGCAGGATCAGCGGATCGAGCCGGCCGAGATGGCCGTACATCCGCAGATAGTGCTCCACCGCGACCTTGACGATGCCGTACGACGAAATCGGCCGCAGCGGATGGTCTTCGCGCATCGGCAGGGTTTCGGGATTGCCGTAAACGGTGCCGCCGGAGGAGAAGAACACCACCCGGCGGATGCCCTTGGCTTCGATCGCCGCGAACAGGCCCAGCGCACCGAGCAGATTGCTGGACACATCGAACGCCGGGTCGAGATTGGAACTTGCCGGCACCGTGGTGCTGGCCAGATGGAACACGGTGTCGATGCCGTCGAGCGCGGTATCCAGCAACGCGGCATCGGTGTACGCGCCGCGCACATAATCGATCTCCGACCAGTCGGTATCGGCGCGCGCAGGCCCGGGATCGAGCACGCGCACGGCATGACCGCCCGCGCGCAGCCCCTCGGCGAGATGCGAGCCGATGAAGCCGTTGCCGCCGACGATCAGCGCATGCATCAGCCGGGCTCCGTCTGGGGTTCGGGCAGGCCGAACTGCCGGCGCAGCGTGCCGGCGTAGGCGGCAGCGGCAGCGCGAGCCTGCGGATCCAGCGCGAAGGCCTGCGCGGCCACGCCCTGCGCGCGCACCACTTCATCGTAGTGCCGCTGCAGATCGGAAGCCGACGTTACGCTGTTCTGGTGGCGGCGGTGGCGATTGAGCGAGGCCGGGTGATAGTGGATGCCGCCGCGCGCGAGCAGATGCAGATACGCCACCCAATCGCCGGCGATGCGATACGCGCAGATCTCGTCCTCGTGTTCGCGCAGCACCGCCAGCAGCGGTTCGCGGCGGAACAGCACGGCGCTGACGTTGGGAATGGTGTTCTTCACCGCCAGCGCCTGCGCGACCTCCTCGTTGCCGGTCGCGGTGTAGGCGGCGTTCCATTTTTCCGCCGACAGCTCGCCGGTGTAACTGCGGTAATCCGGCATCGCGGTAGCGCCATCGAGGTCGATGGCTTCGGATTCGCTGTAGGCCATCACCACGTCCGGGCGGCCATGGATCGCGGCGAGCAGGGTCTCGAGGAACGCGGGCTGGGCCAGATCGTCGGCCTCGGCGATCCACACGTACTCGCCGGTCGCCAGTTCCACGCCCTTGCGCCACTGGCGGAACACCGAGCCGGAGTTGCCGGCATTGACGACGATGCGCGGCTCCGGATCGAGGCGCGCGCGCAGGCTCTGCAGCACCGCGAGGCTGTCGTCGGTGGACGCATCGTCCAGCACGATGATCTCGGCCACCGGCCAGCTCTGCCCGGCGATGCTGGCGAGGCGCGATTCCATATACCGCGCGTAGTTGTAGTTCGGCACCACCACCGACACCCGCGGCATATCCAGACCGGCCAGATTGGCCAAGGCGAGGGCGTAGCCGCGGAACGAGAATTCGCGGTCGATCAGTGCGCGCCCGGCATCGCCGCTGCGCATGCGCAGCGCATCGTCGCCCAGCAGCGCGTCGATGGCGTCGGCATAGGCGGCCGTATTCAAGGCCGGCACGACCAGCCCCGCACCGTGGGTTTCGACCAGCCGCGCGCCGCCGCCGGTGCCTGCGAATGCCACCACCGGCGTGCCCACCGCAAGACTTTCCAGCACCACCGACGGGAACGGGTCTTCGCGCGAACTCAGCGCGTAGACATCGGCACCCGCGTAGTAATCGTCGGTCTCGAAATCCATGCCGACGAAATGGAAGCGATCCTGAAGGCCCGCCTTCGTCAGCGCCGCGTCGATGTCCGGCTGCAGACCGACCTCGCGATGGCCGACCCACACGAAGTGCGTGTCGGCACTGCGCGCGCAACAACGCGCCGCGGCCTCCACCAGCAGATCGACGCCCTTGCGGCGATCGGCGTAACCCACCGCCAGCACGATGCGCGCCTGCATCGGCAGGCCGAGTTTTTCGCGCAGCCGGCGGCGGGGTTCGGCCATGTCGGTCAGGCCGCGATAACGGCTGCGGGTGAACAGCCCCTGCGGCCGCACCATGAGCTTGTCGCGGCTCGCGTCTGCCGGCCAATGCGCGAGCAGACCGTCGCGCACGTCTTCCGCCGCGACCACCACCGCAGCGCTGTCGCGCGCCAGCGCGTCGACCGCGGAGGCCAGACCGTACTCCGCGATCACGCCCGGCAATTCATGCACCAGCGCGACGATGCGCATGCCGGCGGCGGCGAACGCAGGCGTGACACGGCCGGACACTGCGGTATTCGCGATCACCGCCGTGCAGCCGTCGGCGCGCAGGCTGCGCGCCAGCGCGGGAATCGCTTCGGGCGCCATCCCGTACAGACGATGCACCGTCGCCAGCGCCTCGAAATCCGGCTCCAGGCGGCCGTCGCCCTGCAGCAGCACGACCACGTCGAGACCGATCTTCTTCAGCTCGCGCAGCAGGTTCAGCGCGAGGTATTGCGCGCCGTGCGGATGGGCATCGTGCGAGATCAGCGCGATCCTGCCGCGCCCGAGGCCCGAACCCTGCGGCCTCGCTTCCAGCACGCGACGGGTCGCGTCCAGGTTGGCGTAGCCGTGCCGCGAATCCGGCTCCAGCATCGCGCCTTCGGCCCATTCGTTCCATGCGTTGACGAAGACCACGCGCTCGCCCGCCACCGGATGGCGTTCGGCGTAGTCGACCGCGCCTTCCAGCCAGCGGGCGTATTCCGCCGGATTCGCATGGGCGAAGCTGTAGCCCTTGCCCGGCTTGCGCGCTTCGTTGTCCCAGCTCGGCGACACGCCGCGGAACAGCGGATAGTCGGGTCGCGGCCACTGCAGCGCACTGTCGACCATCTCGCGGTAATCGACCACGTTGCCGCAGTAATCGGGATTGACGATATCCAGCTGCGCATTGATCGGCTGCAGGCCGCGCGCCACCTTGTGCGGCGGGAATTCCAGCGCGGCATCGAAACCGTAGGTGCCCGGATCGTCCACGTCGAACTGCACCATCGCCAGGAAGATCTCGCCCAGCCCCTGCGCGCGACAGTCCTCGCGCCACAGATCGAGGGTGTGGCGGCAGTCGGGCAGCAGCGACGGCCGGTATACGATCACCAGCGGGCGGCCGTCGATGCGGATATAGCGCGGGTCGCGCAGATACGGCTGCAGATCGCGGATGAACGACAGATCGTTGTCGTCGTTGTAGTTCTGGCCCAACAGCACGTCGCTGTCGTGACCGTCCCAGCGCCGGGTCCAGTTCTCGTTCGCCCAGCACAGGCAGAAGTCGATATCGATGTCGGGGTTGGCGATGAACTGGTCGACCGGGCGCTCCAGCAGGCGGCGGCCCGAGAACCAGTAATGATGGAAGCAGAAGCCATGCACGCCGTGCAGGCGCGCCAGTTCGGCCTGGCGGCGCATCACATCGACCAGACGCAGATCGTAGAAGCCGAGTTCGCCGGGCAGTTTCGGCTGTTCGTGGCCGACGAACTGCGGCACCGCCTTGCTGACGTTGGTCCATTCGGTGAAGCCGCGGCCCCACCACGCATCGTTTTCGGCGATGGGATGGAACTGCGGCAGATAGAACGCGATCGCCTTCGCGCGCACGGCGGCGGGCGGCGCGTCCGCCGGGCGGGCGACGTAATGCGCGCTGCGCGGCGCGCGCGCGCGGTCCAGGACGTCGTGCATCCAGCGCGCAGCGGCGTTCGGTTCGCCGTCCGCGGACACGTCGGGATCGGGCAGCCGCGGCAGCGGCGCGGGCGGCACGTCGACCGCGACGAATCCGCGCTGCGCGCCGAAGGCATACCAGCGCCGATAAACGTTCGTATGCTTCAACAGCGGCGCGAACGTGGTGAACACCGCGTTCTTGATCGCGAGCCGCGTCTCCCACGACATCGGCATGCGCCGGTAGACGCTCTGCACCGCGCGGCCGGCCATGGCGCGAATCGAACTCATGCCGATTTTCCGCGCAACAGCGAGGACAGCCAGCGCGCCGGCCCGGTGATCTTCCAGCTGGTCGAACGCAGCAATTCGTCCACTTGCGCATGCCGCACCGCCAGTTCGGCGTCGCGCGCGGCGAGTTGCGCGTGCAGGTCGGCCTGCGCCTGTGCGAGCGCGTCGGCCTGTCGCCGGAGCGCGGAACCCAGTTCGGCTTCTGCGGCGTATCGGGCCTGCTCGGCGGCGAGCGCATCCTGCGCCTGCAGCATCGCCGCTTCCAGCGTCCGCACGCGTTCGGCCAGCGCCGCGCGCGCGGTTTCGAGCGCATCCGCATGCTCGGCCAAGGCCGCACGTTCGGTTTCCAGCGCATCCGCGCGCCCAGCCAACGCCGCACGTTCTGTTTCCAGTGCATCGACGCGCTCCACCAAGGCCGCACGCTCGGCTTCGAGGGCATCGGCGCGCCCAGCCGAGGCTGCACGCTCGGCTTCGAGCGCGTTGGCGTGTCCGACCAAGGCCGCGCGCTCGGCTTCGAGGGCATCGGCGCGCTCGACCAGGGCCGCACGTTCGGTTTCCAGCGCCCCATTGCGGGTCGCCATCGCCACCAGATCGATTTCGAGCCGACGCACGGCTTCGCCCGCAACCGCCGCCTTCGAGGCCTCCACCTGCAGCGCGTCGCGCCCGGCCTGCAACTGCGCCTGCAGCGCGGCTTCGCGTTCTTGCAGGGCCGTTTCCAGCTCGGCGGCGCGCCCGGCCAGATATTCGTGCGCCGACTGCGCGGCCGCCATCGACTGCTGTTCGTTGCGCAGCGCCTGCGCAAGGCCCGCTTCGGCGGCATCGGCGCGCTCGCCGGCGTAGATCCGCGCGCCCAGCGCATCGAACAGGCGCAGCACCGGCACTTCGGCATCGGTGCCCGACAGCGCGGCGAGTTCGCGGAAACGCTCGGGCGCCTGCGCGCCGACCAGCAGCACGCCCAGGCCGTGGGTATGCTGGAACTCGAAGCCGGGATACTGCGCGCGCAGTTCGTCCCACAGTTTCCACACCCCGAAATTGCGCTCGCGGACCATGGTGTCGTGGAACAGCACCACCGCGCGCCCGGACAGTTTCGGCAGCCACGATTCGAAATCGTGCTTGACCGCGTCGTAGGTGTGCAGGCCGTCGATGTGCAGCAGATCCACCGAACCGTCGGCGAAATAGGTCAGCGCCTCGTCGAAGGTCATCCGCAGCAGCTGCGAAAAACCGCTGTACGGCGCGTTGTGTCCGTTCAGCGCTTCGAAAACCTCATCGCCGTAAAACCCCGAGTGCTCATCGCCCTGCCAGGTGTCCACCGCGAAGCATTTCGTGTCCAGGCCGCAGCGCGCCACCGCCTGGCAGAAACCGAGATACGACGTGCCGTTGTGGCTGCCCAGTTCAACGAGGATGCGCGGGCGCGCTTCCTCCACCGCCCAGAACGCGAACGGCAGATGGCCGACCCATGCGCTGGGCGGCACCTGCCGCGGCGCCATCGACATGCCGACATTGAGCGCGATCGTGGCGACGACCGCACTCATGCGCCCACCTGCGCGCCCAGCGCGCGGCGCGCGAACGCCAGCGCGAACCGCTGGCGCAGGCCGAGGTCCACGCCGCGGAACACGCCGACGGTATCGCCCCAGGGGCCGCTGCCGGGATCGGGATGCGGCTCCCAGTCGGTGGTGACCTCGACCAGTTCGCAGCGGCCGAATTTCGCCAGCGCGCGGTAGCCGTCCGGATAGAACCGCCAGCAGTCCTGCGGATAGCGGTGTTCGGGGCCGCGCGACGGCGCGATCAGGAAGATCAGCCCGCCCGGCTTCAGCACCCGGATCATTTCCAGCCAGCTCATCCAGAAGAATTCGACATGCTCGAACGCCTGGCCCGACACGATGACATCGACGCTGCGGCTGGCGAACGGAAACCGATACGGCGAGGTCAGCACCACGTCCACGCCCGGGCCTTTCTCCAGATCTACGCCGGTGTAGCGCCAGTTCGGACTATCGAACAGCGTGCGATACGAGCCGTTGACGTCGTAGGAACCGATGTCGATCGCCTGCATCGCGCGGTCGCGATCCAGGTATTTCGACACCAGCCGCTGCATGTGTTCGTAGGAGCTGACGTGCAAGGGAAACCTCGGAAATCGATGGGTTGCAAAATGAGCGGTATGGAAAAGACAGGGATGCGTGAGGAAGATGGCGACGGGCCGTCAGCCATCACCGGCCCCGACGCTCAACGACACCGATCGGAACGGGATGCCGACCAGCCCGGCGGTCACGGTGGTGGGTGCCGACTCGAAGGCCAGAACATCGTAGACCCAGGCGGCCTGAACGTGGTCGACGTGCGAACCGTCGGCGACCGCGACATCGAGGGTGTAGCGCCCGCGCGGGAAATGCGGCATCCGGAACTCGAACGTCGCTTCGACGCGGTCGCCGGCCGCGGCGGGCGCCGCAGGCGCATCGTCGCGCCAGGTGTGCTTGCCGATGATCTGCTGGCCCAGGCGGTCCTTGATGAAGAAACCGATGATCGGGCTGGGCATCGGACGCTCGGCCAGCGCCGATATCCGCAGGCGGACCAGCTCGCCGCCGCCGAACTGGCGCAGCGGCTGGTCGTCGAGGTCGAAAAAGCCGACCGTTTCGATCCGCGCCCCGCCATCGCCGAAACCGGCGCGGTCGGGATCGAAGGCGAACACCCGCAGGCGGCTGGCGTCCAGGGACAGATCGTCGCCATCGTCGTCGCGGCCGGGCATCGACACCGGCGTGGTGACCGTCGCGGCGCGTGGCGGCAGCGGCGCATGGCCGTAGGTGCTGGCGAGATAGGCCTCGCAGACCGCCTTGGCCGGGCCGTCCATGCCGATGCGCCCGCCGTCCAGCCAGATCGCGCGATCGCACAGATTGATGATGGCGCTGGCGTCGTGGCTGACGAACAGCACCGTGCCGCGGGTCTGGAAATCGCGCAGGAAGCGCATGCATTTCTGGGCGAAGAACACGTCGCCGACCGACAGCGCCTCGTCGACGACCAGAATGTCGGCATCGGCGTGGGCGATCACCGCGAACGCCAGCCGCACGTACATGCCGCTGGAATAGGTCTTGACCGGCTGGTGGATGAAATCGCCGATATCGGCGAAGGCGACGATGGCGTCGTACTTCGCGGCGATCTCGTCCGGCTCCATGCCCAGGATCGCGCCGTTCATGAACACGTTCTCGCGGCCGGTGAACTCCGGGTTGAAGCCGCTGCCCAGTTCCAGCAGCGCGCCGATCCGGCCGGACACCGCGACGTGGCCCAGCGTGGGCGACAGAGTGCCGCAGATGGTCTGCAGCAGCGTGGATTTGCCTGAGCCATTGCGACCGATGATGCCGACCGTCTCGCCGCGCGCCACCGAGAACGAGACGTCGCGCAGCGCCCAGGATTCGCGGAAGAACCGCGTGGGCTCGCGGCGGATCGCACGCTGCAGACGCGGAATCAGCGCCTGTTTCAGCCGGTTCTCGGGACGTTCGTATAGCTGATAGCACTTGCCAATATCGGCCACGACGATGGCCTGCTCGGCGGCATGCCCGGGAGAGGTCTGCGCCTGGGAATTCTCAAAGGACATCGGCGAACCCCCGGCGCGATTTCTGGAACCACCAGTAACCGAAGAACATGAACGCAAGGGCGAGCGCGTAGTAGCGCAGCATCGTCGCCGGGTCGGGCGCGGTGCCGGCGAACAGCACCGCGCGGCTCTGCTCGATCACCACCGTCAGCGGATTCGCATAGACCCAGGCGCGGTACTGCTCGGGCAGCGCAGCGACCGGATAGAACACCGGCGCCAGGAACATCAGCACCGTGGCGACCACGCCGCTGAGCTGGGCGATATCGCGGATGAATACGCCCAGCGCGGCCAACAGCCACGCCACGCCGAGGGCGAAGAAAACCAGCGGCAGCAGGATCACCGGCAGCCACCATGCGGTGAGCGGCACCCAGCCTTCGGACAGCCATTGCGCAGCGAGCAGGATCAGCAGACTGACGACGGCGTGGAACGCCGCCGAGCCGACCAGACTCCAGACCAGCGTTTCCAGCGGAAACACCACTTTCTTGACGTAATTGGCGTTGCCGATGACCAGCGCCGGCGCCTTGGTGATGGCTTCGGCCAACAGGCCGTGGCAAATCACCCCGATGAACAGCAGCAGCGCGAAACGCGACTTGCTCTGGCTTTCGAGCATGCCCGGCCATTTCGCCTCGAACACCACCGAGAACACGAATGTATAGACCGCCAGCATCAGGATCGGATGCAGGAACGACCACGCCATCCCCATCACCGAGCCGCGGTAGCGGCCCAGCACTTCGCGCCTGATCAGCTGGCCGATCAGGCGCCGCTCGCGCCAGAACCCCGCGAACAGGCTGGATGGCCCGGCGGGGAACGGTCGATGCGCGTCGATCAGGCGGCCGCGACTCATTGCGCGAGCGCCCGCTCCAGGTCGCGACGCAGGTCGTCCAGCGATTCCACGCCCACGCTCAGGCGCACCAGATCGTCGTGGATGCCCAGCACGGCGCGGCGTTCCACCGGCACCGAGGCGTGGGTCATCACCGCCGGGTGATTGACCAGACTCTCCACGCCGCCGAGCGATTCGGCCAGCGTGAAGAGGTGGGTGCGTTCGCAGAAGCGTTTCGCGCCTTCGAAGCCGCCCTTGACCCGGATCGACACGATGCCGCCGAAGCCGTCCATCTGCCGCGCCGCCAGCGCGTGCTGCGGATGGTCTTTCAGGCCCGGATAGATCACCTGCTCGATCGCCGGATGGGTCTGCAGCCATTCGGCCAGCGCCTGCGCGTTCTCGCAGTGGGCTTTCATGCGCAGGTGCAGGGTCTTCAGGCCGCGCAGGGCGAGGAAACTGTCGAACGGCCCCTGCACCGCGCCTACCGAGTTCTGCAGGAACGCCATCTGTTCGGCCAGCTCGGCGTTGTCGCCCACCACCGCCATGCCGCCGACCATGTCGGAGTGGCCGTTGAGATACTTGGTGGCCGAATGCATGACGATATCGGCGCCGTGCTCCAGCGGCCGCTGCAGGATCGGCGACGCGAAGGTGTTGTCGACCACCATCAGCAGACCGTGCTTCTTCGCGACCGCACCGACCGCCTGCAGATCGACGATCTTGAGCATCGGATTGGTCGGAGTTTCGACCCAGAGCATGCGGGTGTTCGGCCGGATCGCCGCTTCAAGCGCGGCGGCATCGGTCAGGTCGACGAAGCTGAAGTCCAGCGCGGCAGTACGCCGGCGCACGCGCTCGAACAGGCGGAACGTGCCGCCGTAGACATCGTCCATGCAGATGACATGGCTGCCGGTGTCCAGCAGTTCCAGGATCGTGGACGACGCGGCCAGACCCGAGGCGAAGGCGAATCCCCGGCTGCCGCCTTCGAGGCCGGCGACGCAGCGCTCGTAGGCGAAACGGGTCGGGTTGTGGGTGCGCGAGTACTCGAAGCCCTGATGCACGCCCGGACTGCTCTGGGCGTAGGTCGAGGTGGCGTAGATCGGCGGCATCACCGCCCCGGTCGTGGGATCCGGCGACTGACCCGCATGGATGGCCTTGGTGCCGAGGCCCCACGATGTTTCCTGCTGCTTGCGATCCTCACCCATGGCGGCCTCGTCGTTGTGTCTGGTCTGGTTTATCGATGTGTTGTCGATACGTTATCGATACGTTATCGATGCGGTTCCGCGCGCCCGGGTCGTGCCCGGAACGGCGGCGTGTCGGTGCGGCCTGTCGAATCGGTGGCGGCGGCCCGCCCGGATCATTTTCTGCGCAGGAACCCCTTGGGATTCCAGGTAATGAGGAACGATTCCTTCGAGCGGTCGATCTCGAAATCCGGATTCTCTGCCGCGAACGCCTCGGCCGCCTCGAACGGGCCCGGATCCGGGCCGACATCGAGGCCATGGTGGCAGATCGAGTCTTCGACGATGAAATACGCGCCCGGCAGGGTCAGTGGCGAATAGGCGCGCAGCACGTCGAGGGTGTTCTGGTAGGTGTGCGAGCTGTCCTCGATCACCAGCACGTCGGCACCCTCGGGAATCTGGCGCTTGATCTCGTCGGCCAGCGCGCAGGCATCGCCTTCGATGAACTGGATCCGCGGATGGGCCTTCGCCGCCGGATATAGATGGGCGTGATCGATGTCGATCGCGATGATCCGACCCTTGCCGATCAGGTCCAGCAGATGGGCCAGCGCCAGCGCGCTGCCGCCGTATTTGTTGCCGATCTCGATGATCACGTCCGGTGGACGCGCGGTCAGCAGTTCCTGGTAGACCCAGAAATCCAGCGGATTCTTCTGGGTGGGCACCCCAAAATAGGTGGTCCTGCCGTCGATGATGCGCTTCTGCATGATCTCCAGCACATCGCCCAGGGGCATTGCGGTACTGGATTCGAGGTAATGACTCATGTCGATCGGGTCCGAATCAGGGTTGGAGCGTCGCGGGGCTCGGAAAGCGCCAGCGGACCCGGGCGAAGGAGCCTGGGTCGGACCCGGACGCCGCACAACCGCCAGGTCACCCGGTCGGCCACCCTGCCGGCGCCCCCACGGCGGCATTCGCATCGTCCTTCGGCGAACGCCGTGAAAACGGGGCGATTGTACCATCGCCCTCCCGGGCGCCTCCCCGGCGCCTACCGGATTACTGAACGCGGCGGCGCAGCCAGTTCAGCAAGTCGATCCGGGTGATCAGGCCCAGGAAACGGTCGTCGTCCATCACGATCGCCACATGGCCGCGGTCGAAGACCGGCAGCAGCGCCTCCACCGGGGAGCGCACGTCCAGCTTGTCGAGCTTGCTGACCATCGCCGTGGACACCGGGTCGCGGAACCGGGATTCGTCGCCGTAGACGTGCAGCAGCACGTCGCTCTCGTCGAGGATGCCGACGATCGTCTCGCCATCCATTACCGGCAACTGCGAGATCTCGTAGAGTTTCATCCGCTGGTAGGCGGTGACCAGCAGATCGTTGGGGCCGACCACCACGGTGTCGCGGCGGGTGTAAGGGCGCAGGATCAGGTCGCGCAGGTCGCCGTGCTGCTCGCGCTCCAGGAAGCCGTTGTCGAGCATCCAGTAGTCGTTGTACTGCTTCGACAGGTACTTGTTGCCGGTGTCGCAGACGAACACCAACACGTTCTTGGCGACCGTCTGTTCGCGGCAGAATTTCAGCGCGGCGGTCAGCAGGGTGCCGGTGGACGAACCGCCCAGCACGCCCTCGCAGCGCAGCAGCTCGCGCGCGGCGAGGAAGCTTTCCTTGTCGGTCACCGCATAAGCCTTCTTGACCCGGCTGAAGTCGGAGATATCGGGCAGGAAGTCCTCGCCGATCCCCTCCACCATCCAGCTGCCGGATTTCTCGTTGAGCCGACCGTCGTTGATGTATTCGGCCAGGATCGAGCCCACCGGATCGGCCAGCACCAGTTCGGTGTGCGGCGAATGCTCGGCGAAGCAGCGCGACAGGCCGGTCATGGTGCCGGAGCTGCCGCAGCCGAAGACGATGGCATCGAGGCCGCCGACTTCGCTCATCTGGCGCAGGATCTCGGGGCCGGTGCCGTGTTCGTGCGCGGCCGGGTTGTCCGGATTGCCGAATTGATTGATGAAATAGGCGCCCGGGGTCTCGCGGGCGATCCGCGCGGCCATGTCCTGGTAGTAGTCGGGATGGCCCTTGGCCACGTCCGAACGGGTCAGCACCACCTCGGCGCCCATGGCCTTGAGGTTGAAGATTTTTTCGCGGCTCATCTTGTCGGGGACGACCAGCAGCAGCCGGTAGCCCTTCTGCTGGGCCACCAAGGCCAGGCCGATGCCGGTATTGCCGGCCGTGCCTTCGACCAGCGTGGCGCCGGGCCGGATGTCGCCGCGCTGCTCGGCGGCTTCGATCATGCGCAGACCGATGCGGTCCTTGATCGAACCGCCGGGGTTCTGGCATTCCAGCTTGAGATACAGGGTGCACAGACCGGTGTCGAGGCGCTGGGCGCGGACGATCGGGGTATCGGCGATCAGGTCCAGCACGGAGTCGCTGATGGCCGGCTTATGGACGGCGTGCTCGCGGAGCGCGTGCTCGCGGAGCGTAGGATCGTTCGAGGGAGAATTCGACATGCCGGCCAAGCTCGGATGGGAAAGGCCGGATTATCGCATCGTCGGTCGCGGCGGCGCGGCGCGGCGGCATGAGCGGCATGAGAAGAGGCGCTACGCCCCGCCGCGCCCACACGACGACGGGGCCGTAAGCCCCGTCGTCGTGGACGCTGCGGCTCCCGCGTCAGTGGTGCAGCGCGTCGTACATCCGGGTCAGGCGGTCCTTCGCGGCCAGCTTCTCGCGCTTCATCTGCACCAGCCGGGTGTCGTCGATCGGCAGTACGCCGAGTTCGGCATCGAGCACCTGTTTGTCGAGCTCCTTGTGGCGGTGATACAGCTGGCGGAATTCGGCGTTGGCCTTCATCAAGGCTTCGAGTTCGGTCTGGGGCTGCCCTTCGAACATGGATTCCTCCTCACAGGACGTTGAAAGACCCGGCCGACGGGCCGGATCGCGGGTTGGGAAACGTGGTGGGGGTGTTGGAACGGCCGGGACTGCAGTCGGTCCCGGAAACGAAAACGCCCCGGCCTGGAACGGCACGGGGCGCTGCGGGGACGAGCCTGGAAACAATGACGCGGATACTCCGGACCGGAGCATCCGCAAGCACCTTGCTTGCGGCGGCATTCTCCTTGGAGGCTGCCTGGATCGATTCGTGCTGGATCGAATGGTGCTGGCTTGAATCGTGCATCGGCGTCATCGGCTCTGCTCGTCCTCCCGAAGGACGAATGGACCTCCGGCAAATCGACCCTACTCTTCTCCCCCGCGCTCGGCAAGCACGATCCGCACGATTCGGTGCGGCACCCGGCCCTGCCGGGCCTGCGCCGCGGCAAAGCCCAGCCGGGGCGATGCAAATAATTGTTAATCCATGCGTTTTCGGCAAACGCAGCCTCGCCGATCAGCGCTGGACGGGCTTGGGCTTGGGCTTGGGCTTGGGTTTCGGCTTGGGTTTCGGCTTGACGGCGGGCTTGGGCGCAGGATCTGCGGGCAGCGGGCCGCCAGCGGTCAATTCGGCCTCGCGACGGGCCAGCTCGGCCTCGCGCTCGCGCGCCAGGCGCAGCTTTTCGGTCTCGCTGCCCGCCACGGTGTCGAGCAGCCCCTCCGCTTCCTCGCGATTGCGCGACTCGGCTTCCACCGCTTCGCGCAGACGCGCGGTTTCCTCCGCCTGGATCCGGGCCTCGATCCGCAGGCGCTCGGACTCGGCACGGGCGCGTTCGGCATCGCGGCGGCTGGCTTCCACCAGCAACTCGCCGCGCTCGATTTCCAGCCGCTGCAGTTCGGCGCCGCCGGATTCGGTACGTGCCGCCATTTCGGCGGTTTCGACCCGGATCCTGGCGATCTGCAGGGCCTGGGGTTTCTGCTTGCGCTTGGCCGTCTGCAGGCCCTGCACCGCCTGCCGCGCCTGCAGGCGCTCGTAGGCCGCGAAGGCATTCTGCTGCGGGTCGGTGTCGATCGCCTGAAGCCGCTGGCCGAGGCGGACGACATCCGGATCGGGCTCGGCCGCCCGGGCGGTTGCGAACGGCAGGGCCAGCGACAGCGCGAGTGTCGCAACGATCGGGCCGCGGAAAGCGTTCATGGCGAACCCTCCACGCCCAGACGCTGGCGCAGTTCGACGATCTCGGCGCGACGACGGGCCAGTTCGCTGCGCTGGATGGCGTCGCGGCTGCGGACGTAGGCGTAGTCGGCCTCCGCTGCGGCGAGCTGCGCAAGCCCGGAGGCATCGGCGGCCTTGCGCGCGGCCAATGCCGCCTGCGCCTGACCCAGTGCGGTCTTGGCGCGCAGCAGCGCTTCGGCTGCGTACTGCGCTGCATCCGCGCCCTCGGCCCGCGCCACCGCGGACTGGGCCGCAGCGAGTTCGTGGGTCGGAAGCGGCGTCCGCTGCGCGGCCACCATCGGCGCGAGCAGAACGTGAAACGTGAGCACTATCACAAGCAGCATGGTGCGCGTGTGGCTTCGTACCCGGCGCGGGTACTGCGAGACGCGCGGCATTTGTGCGAAGCTTGCGGGCATGGGGTGCGTGTCGGTAGTGGATCGTGTTGGCAGTCGGACCGGTCGTGGTCGAATCGTTGTTCGCCGTTCGATCATGACGCAGGCGCATTGTCTTCAGCCTGTCCGGCCGATGCAATGCGGCAATCCGGCCGCCGCGTCCGAAAATCATTGCACAGATACCAGAACCCGGGAGGTTCATCGATGGACATCGGCTATTTCCTGAAGCTGATGGCGGACAAGAATGCTTCCGACATGTTCCTGACCACCGGCGCGCCGGTGCACATCAAGGTCGAAGGCAAACTTTATCCGCTCGGCAACACCGGCCTGCCCCCGGGCATGGTCAAGAAGATCGCCTACTCTCTGATGGACGAAGGCCAGGTGCCCGAGTTCGAACGCGACCTGGAACTCAACATGGCGCTGTCGCTGGCCGACGCCGGGCGTTTCCGCGTCAACGTGTTCAAGCAGCGCGGCGAAGTGGGCATGGTGATCCGCGCGATCCGCAGCGTGATCCCCAGCATCGAGGAGCTGCAGCTGCCGCAGGTGCTGAAGAACGTGATCATGGCGCCGCGCGGGCTGGTGCTGATCGTCGGCTCCACCGGCTCGGGCAAATCGACCTCGCTGGCATCGATGATCGACTACCGCAACACCACCGCGGCTGGCCACATCCTCACCATCGAGGATCCGATCGAATATTTGCACAAGCACAAGAAGTCGATCGTCAACCAGCGCGAGGTCGGCCTGGATACCCACGCCTTCCACAACGCGCTGAAGAACGCGATGCGCGAAGCGCCGGACGTGATCCTGATCGGCGAAATCCTCGACGCCACCACGATGGAGGCCGCCATCGCCTTCGCCGAGACCGGGCATCTGTGCCTGGCGACGCTGCACTCCAACAACGCCGACCAGACCATCGAGCGCATCCTCAATTTCTTCCCGGAAACCGCGCACAAGAACGTGCTGATGAACCTCGCCCTGAACCTCAAGGCCGTGATCAGCCAGCGACTGGTGGTGGGCACCGACGGCCGCCGCATCCCGGCGGTGGAAGTGTTGATCAACACGCCGATGATCCGCGACCTGCTGCGCCGCGGTCAGGTGCATGAGATCAAGGCGGCGATGGAAGAGACGCTGGAGGAAGGCATGGAGTCCTTCGACCAGTGCCTGTTCCGGCTGTGCAAGGAAGGCAAGATCGACATGGAACAGGCGCTGCGCGCAGCCGACTCCCGCGACGGCTTGGCGCTGAAGTTCCGGCTCTCGGAAGGCGGCAGCAGCGAGCACGATCCCTACGCGGTGGCGTTCGACGGCGGCGACGGGAGTTCATCGTTCTCGCACTGAGATGCCGCGCCATCACGCAACTCGGAAAACGCCTCGGGAAACCGGGGCGTTTTTCTTTTGAAACCATGAAAGCGCCGATGACCGATGCAATCGGGACCGCGGCCACGCCGCGGTGGGTCAGTCCGCCTGATGCGGCGCGTCCGCCTGTTTCTCGGGCCGGGCGGCGTCGAACGCCGGCAGTGCCAGGCATTCGGCCTCGATCCGGCGAATGGTGGGATACGGCGCGAGATCCACGGCGAAACGGCGGGCGTTGTAGACCTGGGGAATCAGGCAGCAGTCGGCGATCGTCGGCGAGTCGCCTTCGCAGAACGTGCCGGTGGCGGGATCGTCGGCCAGCAGCGCTTCGAAGGCATGCAGACCCTCGCGGATCCAGTGACGCACCCACTCGTCGCGTTCGGGCTGCGGCGCGTTCCACTCGCGCTCCAGATACTGCAGGACGCGCAGATTGTTCAGCGGGTGGATGTCGCAGGCCACCATCAGGGCCAGCGCCCGCACCCGCGCCCGCTCGCGCGCGGTCGCGGGCAGCAGCGCGACCGATCCGTCCCAGGTTTCGTCGAGATATTCGAGGATCGCCAGCGACTGCCGGATCATCCGTTCGCCATGCTTCAGCACCGGGATGAGCTTCTGCGGATTGGCTTGCGCGAACGCGGGCGAATGCTGTTCGCCGCCGTCGCGGATCAGATGCACCGGCGTCGATTCGTAAACCAGCCCTTTCAGATTCAGGCCGATCCGCACCCGGTAGGCGGCGCTGGAGCGCCAGTAGCCGTACAGTCGCAGGGAATCGCTCATGATCGCTCCGTAAGATGACCTGGCCACAGTGCGCAGCCGGACGATGGTTGAACCGCGATGCGCGGCCGGGCCACCATAGCCCCGCAACGGCACCCCGGGGAAGCGACCGACCGCCGTACGGCGTTCACCGCCGACGCGCGGCCAGACGCAGCAGCGCGCCAACAGCCACGAATACCAGCAACAGGCCGGCGGCGTTGGCGAACACGCGCGCATAGCCCAGCGCCGGCACGTCGATGAAGGGATAGGGATACGCACCGATCCACTCGCCGCGAACCAGCGCATACGCGAGGTACGCGACCGGATACAGCGCCCACAGCAGCGGCGCATGTTTCGGCAGCCGTGTCTCTGGCGGAAACCACAGCCAATGCGCGAGCGCGGCGACCGGCACCGCGTAGTGCAATAGGTTGTCGGCGACCCACTGCCAGCCCTGCGGATCCCAGATCTCGCGCAGCAGCAGGTGGTAGCCCAGACCGACCACCACGATCGCGGTGGTCGCACATCCGCGGAGCATCGACGATACCAGCCGCGACCCCGGCGCCAGCGCCACCGCGCCGGCGGTCAGCGCGACGAACAGATTGCTCAGGATCGTGAAATAGCCCAGGACTATCACCAGCGCCTCGGCGATGCCGCCGCCCTGCGTACGCACCAGTTGCAGGCTCAGCCCCAGTTGCAGCGACACCGCAGTCCAGGCCAATACCGACAGCAACGCCGCGCTGAAACGCATTCTCCGCATCGCCTGCATGTGTCCGCCTCCGGGTCGCTCCGTCCGAGCATAGCGCGGTGGCTGGCCTGGGCCCCGCTCACAGTCTTGCGCCCAGCCGCCGGCCCGATGCTGGTTCGACCTGAATCATTCGACCTGAATCAATCGTCAGGCGCCCTGGCCCTTGCCGACAACCGTCGTTGGAAACGCGAACGGCTGGACATGCTGGGCAGGGCCAAAGACCGGGGGCTTCTCCCACGCGAAAACGCTGTACACCTCAAGGAAATGCAGCGCGCCATCGACGACATACAGCACGCACCCGGCAGGTTCCCGGCAATCCAGCACAGGGATCACGGCATTTCCGCCGCACAGGCTCATCGCCTGCACTCGCGGCGCCTCCGACAGGACAGCGATATCGGCGTAAAAGCCCCAGCACGATGCAGCAGCGATCGTCACGTTTGCCGTCTGCCACTGCAGCAGCAGCGTCTTCAGCCGCGCATCCTTTCCTTCGAGGAGCGCGGGAATCAGTTCGCGGGCGAGGCGGCGCATTTCAGGAACAGCCGCCGCCATTGCGAGGTCTTCAATGGCATCCATGGCATCCATGGCATCCATGGCATCCATGGCAAGCGTAACGTCTGCCTGGCCGGCCGACATCAGCCTGCCGCAGGCTCGATCCGCTGCTCGATCGCGCCGAAGATGTCGTGCCCGTCGCGGCTGCGCATCTCGATCCGCACCACGTCGCCGTACTTCATGAAGGGCGTGATCGGCTTTCCGGTTTCCAGCGTCTCGACGGTGCGCTTCTCGGCGAAACAGGAAGCGCCGCGCGAGGTGTCCTCGTTCGCCACGGTGCCGGAACCGACGATGGTGCCGGCCGAAAGCGGCCGGGTCTTCGCCGCGTGCGCGACCAGTTGCGCGAAATCGAAGTGCATGTCGATGCCGGCTTCGGGCGCGCCGAACCATGCGCCGTTGATGTGGGTGAGCAGCGGCAGGTGCACCTTGTTGTCCTGCCAAGCGTCGCCCAGTTCGTCCGGGGTCACGAACACCGGCGACAGCGCCGAACGCGGCTTGGACTGCAGGAAACCGAAGCCCTTGGCCAGCTCGTTCGGGATCAGGTTGCGCAACGACACATCGTTGACCAGCCCGATCAGCTGGATGTGGCCGGCCGCCTGCTCGGGCGTCGGCGCCATCGGCACGTCGTCGGTAACGATCACGACTTCGGCTTCCAGATCGATGCCGTAATCCTCGCTCGGCACCCGCACCGGGTCGCGCGGACCGTAGAACCCGGCGCTGACCGCCTGGTACATCAGCGGATCGACGTAGAAGCTCTCCGGCACCTCGGCGCCGCGGGCGCGGCGCACGCGCTCGACATGCGGCAGATAGGCGCTGCCGTCGACGAATTCGTAGGCGCGCGGCAGCGGCGAGGCCAGCAGGGAGAGATCCAGATCGAACGCGCCTTCGGCTTCGCCCGCGTTCAACGCTTCCGACAGCGCGTTGAGCCGCGGCGCAAGATTCGACCAGTCCTCCAGCGCGCGCTGCAGGGTCGATGCGATGCCCTCGGCGCGCACCGCGCGGCCCAGGTCGCGGGAAACGACGATCAGCGTACCGTCACGCCCGCCTGCCTTGAGAGAACCCAGCTTCATCGCAACCTCTTGACGCTCAGTGGAATTGGTTTCAATTGTAACTGACTTGCTCGCGAAGCCAGTCAGCCCTCGGCCTGGAAACCATCGGCCCGGTACGTCACCACCAGCGTGTCGCGATACCCCGGGCCATCGCCCGCGTCCGACTCCGGCGACTGCTCGGGCTGGATGGGCGTGGTCTCATGGATCATACGGCGGTCGTCCAGCAACAGCAGGCTCCACGGTTCGGTCAGGGTGAAACGCTGGCCGTCAGGGCCATCGGCTTCGAAGATCCGGGTCTCGCCGCCGCGGATCGCATGCCGGGCGACGATGAAGACCGCCACGAAATCGACGCCGTCGCGATGCGCGCCCTCCGGCGTCGGCCGACCGATACCCTCGGCCGTGTCGATCCGGAACTGGTGCGCTTCCACATACCAGGGACCGACCGGACGGACCTCACGCAGGCGGTCGCCCAAGGCGCGCAGCAATCGCTCCCAGGCCGGCGCGGCGACGGTTTCCGGCGCGATCGGCGCGAACCAGCGCTGCAGACCGCCATGCAGGGCGTTGTAGTCCAGCGGCTGATAGTGCGCGCGGTGTGCGGCCTGCTCGAAACCGTCGGCACCGATCACGAAGCAGGCATGCCGGCGCTGCCGATAGCGCCCGCCGTCGCGCAGGTATTCGTCGGCCGGCAAATCGTTCCAGCCCGCGGCCAGCGCATGCAGGGCATCCAGAGGCACCCCGGCCATCGCCGCCACATCTTCCGGCGCCAACACCGCGAAACCGCGACTGCGCAGAGCCGCGACCACGCCATCGAGCGGCGCGAACGGCGCACGGAACGTAGCGACCATGGAAAGTTCTCGAAGGAAGACCACGGGCGCGATGCCCGCTGGCAAACCGCAATTGTATCCGTCGCAACCGCGGGTCGCGCTGTCCCAAATATCGAACCCCACGCGATGCGACAAGCCTGCTATTTTAGCCAATCGATCGGGCATCGTCGGGTGGCATCGACAGCAGCACGCTTCAGGTCGGCAGCCGAGTCTGCCTATCCTCTTCGCGGCCTTCGAGCGCGTTTTTTTGTCTCGGCAACGAGCACAACAGGGACAGCAATGGCAAGCAGGACGCTGATCGACATCGACCAGTTGCGCGCGTTCGAGGATGCGCCCAGCACCGAAGCATTGACCGGAGAGATCGATCGCGTGGTCAAGCCACTCGGCGTCGATTTCTGGCTTTACGCGGTGGATCTGCCGCTGATGAACGACCATCCGAATCAGTTGCGCATGGGAACGTATCCGGAACGCTGGATCGAGCGCTATCTCGAAATGGATTACATCAGCATCGACCCGATCGTCAGCCATTGTCACGACCACGCGACCCCGCTCGCGTGGGACGAAGCGCAATATCACCATCGACGGATCGTCGATCCGCACCTGCAGAAGATCCGCCATCTGTTCGGGGACGCCCGCGAGCACGGGCTGGGCAGCGGCGTCAGCGTGCCGCTGCATGGCCCGGGCGTGTCGTGGGGGCTGATGTCCTACGCATCCCGCGATC
>JAZKFJ010000023.1:0-69074 GCA_040386495.1 Pseudomonadota bacterium | reverse complement strand
CCTTCCTGATCCGCTCGACGAGTTCCGCCCGCATGCCTGCCGCCGAGTACGAAGCGATCATGCCCCATTTGCACCTGCTCGCCCATTACGTGCATGAGGCCGCACGGCGTTTCGGGCCGTCCCGGACGCCGGTCCGTTTGCCGGCGCTGACCAAGCGCGAGCGCGAATGCCTGTCGTGGGCGGCCGAGGGCAAAACCAGCTGGGAAATCGGCCTGCTGCTCAACATCAGCGAGCGGACCTCGATCTTCCACCTTCAGAACGCGACCCACAAACTCGGCGTCAGCGGCCGCCAGGCCGCGATCGCGCGCGCGGTATCGCTCGGCCTGATCGTCTCCCTGCGCAACTGACCGGCGGCATCGACCGGACGCGACGCGACGCAACCGTCGCGTTTTCGCGCAGCATAGAAAACAATCACGAATTGATTGTTATCAATATCGTTTTTTTCGGCGTGAAGATTAGCGATCGCGAGAAAAACGCTTACCTACTGCACTACCGGAAGCGCCGATCCGTGGCAGCCTGTGCAGCGGGAACGGAACTGCATCAACCTGTAAGGTAGGTCAGCTGCAAGCACTGACAGTGGTCGCTCTCTCTTATGTCTCCTTCCAACGAGACAAGGAGACATCATGGCTGCTATCACCATTGCGCGTGCCGGAGAACACGGACTGGGCGCCCCGCTTCTGGACAGCATGTATCGGCTGCGTTCGGACGTATTCCACAAACGACTGGGCTGGGACGTTCGCGTCGAGGACGGACGCGAGCACGACTGGTTCGATCTGATCGGCCCGCATTACGTCGTGGCCCACGACGGCGACTCGCGTGCCCTCGGCTGTTGCCGGCTGTTGCCGACATTGGGGCCGAACATGCTCCGGGATATCTTCCCTGGACTTCTCGACGGCGCGCCTGCGCCGGCATCGGCTTCGATCTGGGAAGTCAGCCGCTTCGCGCTGTGCGACGAGGGGTCTCAGGGAGGCTTCGGTTTCAGCGGAATATCGTCGTCGATCATCGCGGAGCTTTTCCGGTTCATCGCGGCGCAGGGCGCCGACAGTCTGGTCGGCGTCACCAGCGCACCGTTCGAAAGAATGATGCGGCACATGGGCCTGCAGGTCGAACGGCTGGGTGCGGCACGCAGGATCGGCAACGTGATGAGCCTCGCTTTCAGCATGCCGGTCGCTGAGAATCTGCGCGTCGTCGGCCCGTCGACGGCCGTGCACGTTGCGCACGCGGCCTGAGCGACAGACAGCGCATCGCCCGAATGTAAACATGATCCCGGCGCGCACGGCCGGCGGGGACGTCTGCGGAAGCCCGGGTTCAACCGAACCGCTGGCGCATTACGGCGTTGGCGCACGGCGTCGGCATCGGATCGGCGAATGCCGCTGTACGCAATACTTTTGAAGCGGAGCCGCTGCGCAATCCCGGTCGGGGTTGCGCAGCGGAGATCGCCCGCGCCGCGCGCGGGCGTGGACAAACTCCGGACGTCAAGCCGCGACCGGCGTCAGTTTGCGCGCAGGCGCAACCTGCACACCGTGGCGCTCGCGCAGCAGCGCGGCCGTTCCATCCCACAGCGCGCGGCGGGCCTGCAGGGCCAGCCGTGCCGCTTCGCGCGTGTCCTGCAGCCCGTCCGGGGCGCGGACCAGCGCTTTTTCGATCAACACCTGGGCGGCCGGACCGTGGGTATCCCCGTCCAACTCGATATGGCGCTGCAGGTAATAGACGAAGCCCGGCGCCTGCTCCACATCCAGTCCCCAGTGCTCCAGCAGACTCTGGAACATGTCGGGAATGACGTTTTCGCGGCCATAGAAGAAGCTGGCCATCACTTCCAGAGTGCTGCCGTGCAGGCAGGTATCGATGGTGTGCTCGACGAAATCGCGCACGAACTGCGGGACTTCCGCCGTAGCGAGCGCCGCGGACAGCCCGGCTCCGCCGCGCAGCTCGCGCATGAACGCATCGAACTGTTCGGTCGAAGCGCCGACATCGCGCATCGCCTTGAGATAAAGGTCCAGATGGCTGGCAGGATGACCGTCGGCGTCGATGTCGCTTTCTTCGGCGAGCACGATGTCGTTGATCAGACGGGCAGCGGCAGGATCGATCGGCGGCATCCACGGCAGTTCGACGCAGGTAAGATCGCGTTGCAATCGTTTGGCCAGCGACATGAAATCCCAGACTGCGAACACATGCACCTGCATGAAAGAACGCAGGGCTTCGGTATGCGCGATTTCGGCGAAGACAGGGTGGATTTCCAGTTCGTGACGCAAGCGGCGCATGGCCTGGGTCAGAACCACATCGTGCTGTTTTGCGGTCGCTTCCTTCTTCATTACGATCTCCTTGGTCGAGCACTCTGGTTAGGGGAAAACCGGGAACGTCCGAACGAAACCATCCTTGGGCCGTTCAGACCTCACGGAACCGGTATTGGCCGGGTCCGAGTCCCTGCAGAGCGGATGCCTGGCATCCGTCCCGCGGGCGATACATCCTTGCGTCGCCGAACCTGTGCGTGCACGTCGAAATCGAATGCGGAAGTCAGTCCACAACCCTCAAGGCGGAAATTCAGGCCGACCGTTCGGGCCTTGGGATCAACCGGGCAGAATCGGCCCGGAAAATCCCGCCCGACACAATCAGCTCGGCAAATACAGCGGATAAAGGCTGGATTCTTCGCGCTCGATCCGTTGCGCCAGAAGCGCGAGCACGGCCTGATAGTCCGTCATGAATTCCTGACGGGCCTGATGGTCGAACGTACTGATCTGATACTTCTTCACGAAGTCGACAACGCCACGCGCAATCGCATTCATTTCCCTGCGGAAACTGCGAACCAGCGCAGTGCTTTCCGAATCGCCCTGCATCGCATTTTCCACGTAGTTGTAGAAACGGACGTTTTCGGCGATGAGATGCCCTTCAAGATGCACTTTGAAGGCATTGAGCATCTGCGGTACCTGCTGGAACTCCCCTTGTTGCGCCATTTCTCCGATCGCGGTGTACAGCTTGACCAGATCGGCATGGTCGCGTTTCAGCGAAGGCACAAGGTCGGCGTCGTATGCGATGCCGAAACCGGAGCGACGCTGTTCAACAGTGGGCATACCCTGCGGCAGTGCCTGCGACCTCGGCCCTTGCCCGCCCCCCAACCACTTTTTCAGAAAATCGAACACAACATCCCCTGTCGTATGAGCTGTCGGCAAGCGCCGACCGTGACGACCTTAGCCTCCGCTACCGAGGCCGTGTACCTGTCAGGTCTGACAGGAGTGATGGAAGCCCGTTCGGGATCGCCAAAACGGTCAAAGAGCCGTTTTTCGCATGGCCCGGATCGAATCATCCGGATCGCGGCCTATGAAATCGCAGACGCCATAGGCTGGCATGATCGAACGCGCGCCGCGCCGCGGACCTTCCGCGCGAAAAAAACCGATCCACCGGCGGGCGTGGCGCTGTTGCGTCATTACAGATCACAAGGGCGCCGATCACGTCGAAGGCAAGCGCTGCGCCACAAAAAAACCCCGCCTTGCGGCAGGGTTTCTTGAAGATTGGCAGCCCCGGATGGATTCGAACCACCGAATGCCTGAGTCAGAGTCAGGTGCCTTACCGCTTGGCGACGGGGCTGTAGAGCTGTTCGGCTGCGATTGTAGCGCCAAAAGCGTGCCGCCAGAACCGGGAGAACGCGCCCGGTCCGGCGAAATGGATCAACGCTTCGAGAACTGGCTCGCGCGACGCGCCTTGTGCAGACCGACTTTCTTGCGTTCGACTTCGCGTGCATCGCGCGTCATGAAGCCCGCCTTGCGGAGCTCGGACTTCAGGGTTTCGTCGTATTCCACCAGCGCGCGGGCGATGCCCAGGCGGATGGCGCCGGCCTGGCCGGTGGTGCCGCCGCCGGAGGTGGTGGCGATGATGTCGAACTGTTCGCCGGTCTTCGTGAGTTCGAGCGGCTGGCGCACGATCATCCGCGAGGTTTCGCGGCCGAAGAATTCGTCCAGCGGACGCTCGTTGACGGTGATGGTGCCGGTGCCCTTGCGGAGGAACACGCGGGCGACGGAGGATTTGCGACGGCCGGTGCCGTAATTCTGCTGAGTAGCCATCGTTTAGATATCCAGGACTTGCGGCTGCTGGGCGGCGTGCGGGTGCTCGGCACCCTTGTACACCTTGAGCTTCTTGTACATGGCGCGGCCGAGGGGATTCTTCGGCAGCATGCCCTTCACGGCGATCTCGATCACGCGTTCCGGATGACGTTCCAGCGCCTGGGCGAGGTTTTCGGTCTTCAGATTGCCGATATAGCCGGTGAAGCGGTGATACAGCTTATCGTTCAGCTTGTTGCCGGTCACCGCGATCTTCTCGGCGTTGACCACAATCAAGTAATCGCCGGTATCGACGTGGGGGGTGTAAACGGGCTTGTGCTTGCCGCGGAGGCGGCTGGCCAGCTCGGCGGCCAGGCGGCCGAGCGTTTTGCCGGAAGCGTCGACGAGATACCAGTCGCGCTGGACGGTCTCGGACTTGGCGGTGAAAGTCTTCATGAAGGAGCTCTTTTGATTGGTGCCTGGTCGGACTGATTCCACCGGGTTTCTTTCGGAAACCGGGGGAACTTCGCCTCGCGTTGTCGTCGTGTCGCCGCGTGAGCGGGGCCACAAAGAAGCGGGATCATAGCCGGCCGGCCGCGCCGCCGCAAGTCGTCGGGGCCGAACAGAACGCCTCGGAGCACGGATGACCATCCGTGTCTCGCGCAAGCCGGCGTCTTGCCCGAAGATTGCCGGGTGACCGCCGCTCCCTGCGCCCATCCCGCTGCCCCGACCCTGCACGCGCTGACCGACCAGTGCGTGCAGTGCGGACTGTGCTTGCCGACTTGTCCGACCTACGCGCTGGAATCGATCGAAACCGAATCACCCCGGGGCCGGATCGCGCTGATCAAGGCCTGGGAGACCGGGCTGACGGCTCCGACCGTGGCCGGCGACGGGCATCTCGACCATTGCCTCGGCTGCGGGCGCTGCGAGTCGATCTGCCCGGCCGGAGTGAACTACGGTGCGATCCTGACGCAGGCGCGGGCGCGCGGGCGCGAGCGACGTGCGCCAAGCTGGCGCCAGCGCGCGGCGGAACGGCTGGCCGAACGCTCCGATCTGCGCAGCGCCCTTCTGGGTCTGTATCGAACGGCCTGGCCGCTGCTTCCCGCCGCCCTCAGACCCTTGCCGCGACCACCCCGGACTCACTCCCGGCCAGCGAAACCGCCCGGAACCGCCGACAGGCCCGGAGCCGCCGTCTTCATCGGCTGCATCGCAGAACAATATGAAGGATCGGTGCGCGACGCCTTGACGGCGCTGCTGGATGCGATCGGACTGCAGGCGGACTTTCCGGCCGGCCAGACCTGCTGCGGCGCCGTGCACGCCCACGCTGGCGACACTGCGACCGCGCTGCGTCTGGAAGCCAGAAATCTGCACGCCTTCGCCCGCAGCGAGGCAGTGCTGACCCTCGCCAGCGGCTGCCACAAGGCTGTGGCGGATGCCGTCGGCGCGCGGGCGGTCGATGCCAGCGTCTTCCTGGCGCAGCACGCCGATGCCCTGCGCTTCGCGCCGCGTCGCGAACGGGTCGCCCTGCATCTGCCCTGCACCCAGCGCAACGGGGTGCGCAGCGACAGCGCCCTGCGCGATCTGCTGGCGCGAGTGCCCGGGCTGGAAGTGCGCGTCGTCGATGCCGGCTTCGGCTGCTGCGGGGCCGCCGGAACGCAGATGCTGACCGATCCGGCGCGCGCCGCGCGCTTCCGCCAGCCGCTGCTGGACCAGCTCGCAGCCAGCGGCGCGACCCGGCTGCTCAGCGCCAATATCGGCTGCCGGCTGCATCTGGCGAACGGCACCGCCCTGCCGGTGCAACACCCGCTCGAATTCCTATCAGAATGTCTCGCATGAGAATGTCCAATATGAACCCGGCCCGCGCACTCTCTCCCTTCGACCGCCTGCTCTCCGACGCCCAGAACGCGCTGGAGACCATCGCCGGCTCGCCGCTGGCCACGCGCCCCAACCCCGGCGCCGACCAGGCCGACGTGGTGCTGGACGACGCCGAACGCCGCCACGCCGCCGGACTGATGCGGATCAATCATGTCGGCGAGGTCTGCGCGCAGGCGCTGTACGTCGGCCAGGCCGCGGTCGCGCGCGACCCGCAGACGCGGGCGCAGCTGCAGGCCGCCGCGCAGGAGGAAACCGACCACCTCGCCTGGTGCGCGGACCGTCTGCGCGAACTCGACAGCCGCCCCAGCCTGCTCAACCCGGTCTGGTACGCCGGCAGCTACGCCATCGGCCTGCTCGCCGGGCTGCGCGGCGACGGCTGGAACCTCGGCTTCGTGGTCGAAACCGAGCGCCAGGTCGAAGCGCATCTGGACGAACACCTCGAAACCCTGCCTCCGGCCGACGCGCGCAGCCGCGCGATCCTGACGGTGATGAAGGCCGACGAAGCCCGTCACGCCGAGCACGCCGAAGCCGCCGGCGCGCGGATCCTGCCGCAGCCGGTGCCGACGTTGATGGCAGCGGCGTCGAAAGTGATGAAGACGGTGGCCTACCGGGTGTGATCGCGACGCGGCTAATTGCGGCGCGGCCCGCCTTGTCGTCGGTCACTACCCCGACCCCGGAGCCATGTCATCCCGAATCCCGGCTCTATCGGGTGAGGGATCTGCCTTTTTGCATCTGCTTTTTGAAATCGCCAAGCGAGTCACGACCCCCCAAGCAGATCCCTCCACGAGCTGCGCCCGTGTTCGGGACGACAATGCCTTGGGCTCCCGGCCCGGTTACGAGACCGACAACGAAAAAGCCGGCTTTCGCCGGCTTTTCGCAGATGACGCCTGTCGCGGATCACTCCGCCAGGTTGCGCCCCTGATACAACTCTTCGATCTCGCGGCGCAAGCGCGCTTCGATCTTCATCCGTTCCTTGAACGAGAGGTTCTTGGCCTTCTCTTCGAACAGATAGTTGTCGAGGTCGAAGTCCTTCAGGTGCATCTTGGTGTGGAACAGATTTTCCTGGTACACGTTCACGTCGAGCATTTCGTAGCGCGACTTGATGTTCTTCGCCAGGTAATCCTGGATCGAATTCATCTTGTGATCGATGTAGTGCTTGCGGCCCTTGATGTCGCGGGTGAAGCCGCGCACCCGGTAGTCCATGACCACGATGTCCGATTCGAGGCTCTCGATCAGATAATTCAAGGCCTTCAGCGGCGAAATCACGCCGCAGGT
Source organism: Pseudomonadota bacterium (assembly GCA_040386495.1). Classification (GTDB taxonomy): domain Bacteria; phylum Pseudomonadota; class Gammaproteobacteria; order Xanthomonadales; family Xanthomonadaceae; genus Lysobacter_I. Next base: position 61,893 of record JAZKFJ010000023.1, on the reverse strand, counting down.
CGCCACGTCGATGTCGGCGCGGAACGTGGCGATGCCGTTGTCCGGATGGGTTTCCGGATAGGTGTGGACCGTGATGTGCGACTTGTCCATGTGCGCGACCACCGCGTCGGAGATGATCTCCTTGCCGGCGTCCTTCTTGTCGATGACCGGCTCCTCGGAGATGAGGATGGTCACCGACGCGCCCTGCGGGTCGTAGTCCTGGCGGGCGATGTTGAGGATGTTCGCGCCGATGATCTCGGCCACGTCGGTGAGGATCTGGGTCAACCGATCGGCGTTGTATTCCTCGTCGATGTACGCGATATAGCGCTGGCGCTCCTCTTCGGATACCGCATAGCACACGTCGTAGACGTTGAACGACAGCGCTTTGGTCAGGTTGTTGAAGCCTTGCAGCTTCAGACGCGGCAGTGGCTTGACCACGGCATCGATTCCTTGGGACGGGAGGTTGGGGGCGCGATTATGCGGCATTGCAGCCCCCGGGGGGAGCCGGCACTGCGGTGCAACACACGTCGCGATCGCGCGCAGTCTACGACCGCCGTTTGCCGGGAACGTGACAAAGGCCTAATCTTGTCTATTCCTCCGTTCTGGCTCGCATGAACACACCGCCCGTGGCCACGCTGACCCCTCTCCGACGCAACGCGAATCCTCTCGCCCCCACTGTCGCCACCATCGAGCGATTCCTTTCGCATTGCCATCGCCGCCGCTATCCGCCGCGGACCGAAGTGTTCCGTCCAGGCGACCCGGCGGGAACGCTCTACTACGTGATCTCCGGTTCGGTCAGCATCATCACCGAGGAAGAGGACGGCCGCGAACTGGTCCTGGGCTATTTCGGTCCCGGCGAATTCGTCGGCGAGATGGGTTTGTTCATCGAAAGCGACCGCCGTGAAGTGATCCTGCGCACCCGCACCCAGTGCGAGCTGGCCGAAATCGGCTACGAACGCCTGTATCAGCTGCTGGAAGGCCCGCTGGGCGGCGATGCCGCGCAGTTGATCTACGCCATCGGCGCCCAGCTGTCCCGCCGCCTGCTGGATACCAGCCGCAAGGCCGGTCGTCTGGCCTTCCTGGACGTGACTGACCGCATCATCCGCGCCCTGCACGACCTGACCCGCGAGCCCGAGGCCATGAGCCACCCGCAGGGCACCCAGCTCCGGGTATCGCGCCAGGAGTTGGCCCGCCTGGTCGGCTGTTCGCGCGAAATGGCCGGCCGCGTGCTGAAAAAGCTCCAGGCCGACAACAAGCTGCACGCCCGCGGCAAGACCGTGGTCGTGTACGGCACGCGCTGACCGGTGACGACGGGCACACAGCACCCGTCCGATGCCGCGGACCTCGATCTCCGTATCGATCTCCGCGGCGCGGTACCGGCCGATGCCGACGATGTCGCAGCGCTGCTGACCCAACTGGGCTATCCCTGCGAGCCGGCCGACGCAGCCGAACGCATCGCCACCGTCCTCCACAACGACCGTCAGGCCCTGATGCTCGCCCGGCTCGACGGCGCGGTCTGCGGCCTGATGGCGCTGGACTACATGTATTACCTGCCGCTGGACACCACCACCTGCCGGGTCACGGCACTGGTGGTCTCGCCGGATGCCCAGGGTCGCGGCGTCGGCCGCCTGCTGCTGCGCGATGCCGAGCGTCGCGCCCGCATCGGCGGCGCCGCGCGCCTGGAAGTCACCAGCGCCGGCCATCGCACCGAAGCCCACGCTTTCTACCGCGCCTGCGGTTTTTCCGACGGCGCGGTGCGCTTCGTGAAGCTGCTGGGCGACTGAGCTGCGCCGGGAAAGGCTGCGGGAGACGGCATCGCCGCACTCCGGCAGAATGGTTCCCTTGTCCTCGAACCGGCCGCCACCCATGCAATGCCCCAAATGCCGATCTCCCATGCACCTGCTCCCCGATCTGGAGGAGCCCGTCCATCGCTGCGAAGGCTGCAAAGGGATGTGGTTCGAACTGATGGCGCACGAGCAACTGCGCGATCATGCGGAAACGATCGACCTGGTCGAGCCTGCGCCGCCCGCTGAAAACGTATTCTTCGACCCGACAGCGCCGGCTGCCGTCGCTCTGCTCTGCCCGGCCTGCGACCACTATCCGCTGATCAACATGGTCGATGCGCACCAGCCGCACATCCGCTTCGAAAGCTGCAAATTCTGCTACGGCCGTTTCTACGACGCCGGCGAATTCCGCGATTTCGTGAACGATGAGGAATACGATTCCGCGATCGACAGGCTGATCAAATCCGTCTCGGCGAAGCTGGCGGACTGATCGCAGCCCAGCCCCTTCACGTCGTTCCCCCGCAGCGGGTATCGAAGCGCCGCAACCGCCTTCAGTCACGCGGCTTGGGCGCGGTCATCGCTTCCCTCAGCCGCCGCGCGGCGCTGTCATCCGAATACTTCAACACAGCGCCGGAGCGCTCGATCCCCAGCGCGCGGTAACTGTCGGTGAGCGACGGAAATACCGTCGATTCGGCGTAGTCGCGATACCGCATCGCGAACAGCCCGATGCCCGCGGTGCGATCCAGCGCTGCGACGAAATCTTCCGGCGCCACGTGCGCGGTGCCGTCGAGGCAGCAGCGGGCGTAACGATCGAGCACCGCCTCCAGCGTCGTGCCGTGATCGCGACGCAGCGCCAGATCCATCTCCAGCCAGTACGCCGCGCCGGCCCAGTACACGCGCATGGTGCCGCCACGCTGGCGCCCCATCGCACCCAGCGCCGGCCCGCCCGCGACCGCCTCGCCACGCCGGAAACCGGCATCGAGCCGCTGCCAGGCCTCTTCCGGCGCCAGCAGCCCGGCACGCGCACGCAAGACATTCTGGTGATAGCTGGCGAGCCCCTCGGCCAGCCAGCGCCCGCGCTCGCCCAGATACGGATGCGCCAGATGCGAGAACTCGTGCACCGCTGTCCAGTCCGCGCGCAGTTGTTCGTAACTCGCGTCGCGCCGCACGTAGAGCAGCACTGCCACATCGCCATCCCGCAACGTCTGCCCCCACGGCACCGGGCTGCTGCTGCGGCTCTGCATCTCGCGCACTTCGACCCGCGCCGAACGCAGCGGGAAGCGACCGGAGGGCGATACGGTCGCGCGCGCGGCTTCTTCCGCCCAGCGCTGCAGCATCGCGACGCGTGCGGGGTCGTCGATGCCGAACGCCTCGACGCTCAACGCGGTCTCGCCCGCACGTATCGTGCGCGGGTTCGAAAATGCATGGTCCGCATTCGCGCGCGCGGACACGCCCGCGAAGCACAGCAGCGCGATCAGGCAGACGATGGATGGGGGATGTGGACGCATGGGCTTTGGAGCAGTCTGCCCCAGCGAAGTTCGTCGCCCAAGTGCCGATGCCGCCGGCGTTCTGTGGGAGCGGCGCCAGTGGCGACGCTCTTGATCGTCGTCCACTTGCAGGCGCAAATCAGTACGTTCAAGGGTGCGACACAGATCGGCCGGGAGCCTCCCTCCCTTTCGCGCAGCGAAGGGGAGGGCTGGGGAGGGGTGCTTTTCGAGCAGCGACATCGGCAGACGTTGCTTCCTACTTCTCCGGGGGCGAAAAATCTGCGAGAAAACCACTGAAGCCCGACAAAGAAGCATCTGCATCCAGCTCCAGTGAATGCACGGCCTGCAAAGCACCCCTCCCCGACCCTCCCCTTCGCAATGCGAAAGGGAGGGAGAAGAGCATCGCTGCTTCATGGGCATCGTCACCGACTGAATGGGTAGAAGAGCATCGCGGGATCCATCGCTCCCACAGATGCACACTGGATTCGCCAGTACACGACCATGTCGCGATGGGTCGCGAAACATGCTGGGCTCCAAGGCCCAACGATACCTTCGCGGACGGCGTCTACAGCGACACGGACGTGATCGGCGTTCCGCTCGGGAAGATCCGACTTACCCACGCTCCAACATCGGCGGCAGCGGGCAATGCAGCACGCCGCAGACGGTGCGCAGCAGCTCCGCTTCGTTCACGCTGATCCTGCCGTCGTGGCTGACCGCGGCGGTGACGGCCTCCACCAGCATCTGCTTCGCGGCAGGGTTCAGACGATTGAGCACCGGCCACACCGCTTCCAGTGCTAGCACACCATCCGGCGGCGGCGCGTAATCGATGTGCTCGCGTGGCAGCACGCGCTGCAGGCCGGCGAGATAGGCGCGCAGGGCATCATGCGGGTTGTCGTGGCCGGCCTGGGCGACCAGCGCCAGCAGGATCGCGGCTTCGCGCTTGGCGTCGGCGACCTTGCTGCGGCCGAAGGGCGCATGCCGCGAGGGATCGAGCGATTCGCGCAGCTGATGCTGCAGCAGCGTGCCCAGACAGTATTCGAACACCGACACATGGCCATCGGTATTGACGACCGCGTGGATGGTGTCGAGCACGACGTTGAGCTCCGGACGCGGGCGCAGGCGCAGCACAGGGAAGGCCAGCGCGGACAGCGGCAGGCGCTGCATCGGATGCAGCGCGCCGAGCTGTTCGCTGCGCATGGCTTGCGCGAACACCGCGGTTTCGCGGCCCAGCCGGGCGGCGATCTCGGCGTGCTGCTTGCCCTGCACCTTGATGTTTTCGTCGAGCAGCAGCGCCAGCATCAGCGGCACCACGTCCTCGCGGTTCGCGGCCAGCGCGCGCAGCGGCTCGGGGATGGTGGACACGATGAGATCGGCGCGCCGATAGTCGTCGGCGGCCGGGTGCGCGACCTGCGCCACCACCATCGGCGGACTGACGTTGAATTCGGCATCGGCGCCCGGCAATCGCGATGCATCGCCATCGTTCAGACCCAATCGAGCGTCCTCCTCCAGGCCGTTCGGCGGCTGGCTGAGCCAACGCTGTTGCAGACTTGCTAGCTGGTCCTTGCGGAAGCTGGGGTCCAGCGCCTGGATCCGCTGCAGCAGCGGTGGATGGGTCGCGAACATGCCGCCGAGGCCGACGCCATCGCCGAACAGCATGTGGCCGACTTCCTCGGCATCGCTGGCGCGTTCGAGTTTCGCGCCTTCGCCGACGCCGCCGATCTTCTTCAGCGCGCCCGCCAATCCCGCGGTCTGACGGGTGAACTGCACCGCCGAGGCGTCGGCGAGCACTTCACGCGAGCGGCTGACGCCGGCCTTGATCATCCGCCCGAAGAACAGGCCGATATAACCGATGGCCATCGCCGCCAGCGCGGCCACCAACACCGCGCCGGCGCCCTTGTCGCGGCCGCCGAAACGGCCGTGTTCCAGAATCTTGCGGCCGATCAGCCCCAGCATCAGGATGCCGAACAGCACGCCGACGAGACGGATGTTGAGGCGCATGTCGCCGTTGAGGATGTGGCTGAACTCATGCGCGATCACGCCCTGCAGCTCGTCGCGATTGAGCCGCTCCAGCGCGCCGCGAGTCACCGCGATCACGGCATCGGACGGCGCGTAGCCGGCGGCGAAGGCATTGATGGCGGCCTCGTGTTCGAGGACGTACAGCTTGGGCATCGGCACGCCCGAGGCGATGGCGATCTCTTCCACGACGTTGCGGAGCCGGCGCAGTTGCGGGTCGCGGGTCTGTTCGGGTACCGGCACGCCGCCCATCTGCAGCGCCACCGTCTCGCCGCCGCCGCGCAGGCTGGCGATGCGGTACAGCGAACCCAGACCGATGATCGCGACCGTGACCAGCGAAGCGACGACCAGCAGCGCGACGGTCTGCCCGGGCGTGGCTTGATCGTTGACGCCGAGCGCGATCAGCACCGCGACATCGACCGCACACACGATCCCGATCATCGCCAGGACGAACAGCAGCACGAGTCGGATGGAGGCCTTGCGCGCGGCGGCCTGGTGTTCGAAGAAATTCATGCTCGAGCCTGGAATGGCGGTTCTCGAAGAGGGAAGCGTGCGGTCGCCATCCTGCGCGACGCAAGCAACCGCGCCGCACGCATCGGGATCGAGCCGGTCAACATCGCGCCGGTCAGAACTGCACCTTCGGCGCGTCGCGCATCTCCGGCCTGTCGGCGGGGATCGCGAGCTGGGTGGCGGCCGGGAAGTCGAACATGCCGGCGATCAGGCTCGAAGGGAACACGTCGCGCTTGTTATTGAACGCCATCACCGCATCGTTGAACGCCTGTCGCGCGAACGCGACCTTGTTCTCGGTGCTGGTCAGCTCTTCGGTGAGCTGCATCATGTTCTGGTTGGCCTTCAGGTCCGGATACGCCTCCGCGATCGCGAGCAGACGGCCCAAGCCCGCGTTCAGCTGGCCCTGCGCGGCGGCCAGGGTCGCCATGGCCTCGGGATCGCCCGGATTGGCCTTGGCCGCGGCCAGGCCCGACTGCGCTGCGCTGCGTGCCGAGATCACCGCGTCGAGAGTCTCGCGCTCATGCTTGAGGTAGCCCTTGGCGGTCTCGACGAGGTTGGGAATGAGGTCGAAACGGCGCTGCAACTGGACATCGATCTGGGCGAACGCGTTCTTGTAGCCATTGCGGGAGGTGATCAGGCCGTTGTAGACGCCGACGCCCCAGAGCACGCCGACCGCGAGAATTGCGAGCAGGATCAACAAAATAACCATCGAATCTCCCCTTGTTCATGCAAATGGCGGAACAGGCGCTATGATCGGCCCGACAAGACCGGAAGCGGTGGCCGCCCGAGATCAAGGCGGACAGCGCGATTCCGGACGTGATACTTCCGACACTGACCTGCACGCGAAGCATACGCAGGGGGGGCTCGCGATGAAAGACAAGAACACGCGCCGCAGGCAATCGCACCAGGGACGCGCGCGTCCCGTCGCACTGGCCTGGCGCACCGGCATCGTGGCGATGCTGTTGCCGCTCGCGACTGGGCTATCGGCGCAAAGCACCCTGCGTTGGGACAGCAGCACGCCCGAAGCGCGGGCATCGGCATTCGGCGTGTATTCGTCCAAGGCGACGATGACGCGGGTCTATCCCGGCGCCGGCCTGCGCATTGCGCCGCTGGCGGCAGGCTTCAACGTGACCGAATTCGAAACGCTCGCGAACAATCTCGTCGCCGGCCAGAAAGTGCCAGGGCTGGCGATGGCGATCGTGCAGGGCGGCCGCGTCCTCAGCGCGCGCGGCTACGGCATCACCGATGTCCATCAGCCGGAAACCGTCGACGCGCACACCGTGTTCCGGCTGGCGTCGCTGTCCAAATCCTTCGCAGCGACCGCAGCGGGCATGCTCGTGGCCGATGGCAAACTGCGCTGGGACAGCCCCGTCGTCGATTACTACCCGACGTTGCAGCTCTCCGATCCACGCGCGGCGCTGCAATTGACCGTGGCAGAGGTGTTGAGCCATCGCGTCGGCGTCGGCCACAACGCCTTTGACCGCGACCTCGAACGCAACGCCGAATATGCCTCGCTGGTGCAGAAACTCGCCTACACGCCGATGAAGTGCGCGCCGGGCGAGTGCTACGCCTATCAGAACATCGCCTACAGCCTGATCGGCGACGTGGTGCAGGGCGCCAGCGGCGAAGCGTTCGACCAGTGGGTCGCGCGCCGTCTATTCAAGCCGCTGGGCATGCAGGATGCCAGTTACGGCCTGGAAGGCATTCTCGCCAGCCCGCGCTGGGCCAAGCCGCACATCCGCGCCGGCCGCGGCTGGTCCGCAGTCACTCCAAAGCCGACCTACTATCGCGTTGCGCCCGCCGCTGGCGTCAACGCCAGCATCAGCGACATGGCGCAGTGGCTGCTCGCGCAGAACGGCTACCGGCCCGACGTCTTGTCGGGCTCGCTCCTCGCGACCCTGCATGCGCCGCTGATCGACACTCCCAGCGAGACGCGCGGCTCGCAGTGGCGACGAGATCGGCTGAACTCCGCCGGCTATGGTCTCGGCTGGCGCGTCTACGATTACGCCGGCCACCGCGTTGTGTTCCACGGCGGTGCGGTGCAGGGCTATCGCGGCGTGATCGCGCTGATGCCGGAACGCGACCTCGGCGTCGCCATCCTCTGGAACGCCAACAGCGGCGCGCCGTCGGGCCTGCTGCCGACCATCCTGGATCGCGCCATCGGCGCCACCCCGCAGCGCTGGCTCGAAGGCGAAGCCGAGATGCTGGACGAAGGGCTGTACGCTCAAGGTCTGCCCAAGCTGCCGGATGCTACAGCCACGAACAGCGGCGTCGAAGCCTCGATTTCGGACGCAAAGCCGCATTGATCTCACAATCATGCGGTGAAGCGGACACAGCGCTCGCCGCTTTCGCGCGAACTCTTGAAACAAAGTTTAGTGCGGGCGGTTTCAATCCCGAGGTGCAACACGGTTAATTACTGCATGGTTCCGTTTGGGGTTCGATCCAGATCGATCCGTGGGTCGTAAAGCTCCAAGGGTGTGCGCCAGCCGTGACGCTTGCGTGGGCGGGCGTTGGTTCATTGCAATCTCGTTGAGCTGGTCTTGGCTATGGTCGACCAGATTCGTCTCTTTGGGCAGGTACTGCCGCAGCAGCCCATTGGTGTTCTCGTTGCTGCCCCGTTGCCATGGACTACGCTGATCGGCAAAGAATACTTCCACCCCGGTACGCAAGGTCAACGCCGTTCTAGAGATCATCTCGCGGCCTTGCTCATAGGTCAGGATCTTGCGCGGGGATGCGCTCCAGCGCTTGGCTGAAACTCTCCAAGGTATCCGCGGCACGGGCCGCTGCTCATCTTGGCCAGCACGACAAAGCCTGTCGTGCGTTCCACCAGGGTCCCCACCGAGGAACGATTGCCCGCACCTTTGATCAGATGACCTTCCCTGTGGTCTGGAATCAATCGCCCTTCCACGTCCGGCAGCCGGACATGGATGCTCTGCATGTCTGGATCTTGCCGCGCCGGTCTTCGCCACGCGTGCGCGGTTTGCGGATGCTTCAGCCTTGTCGCAGACAGGCCACCAACGACCGCCGCAATTCGCCGCGTGGTATCAGGTAGATCGCTTTGTAGATCGTCTCGTGGGACACGTGAATGCCGGAATCGTTGGGGCAAAGGTGACGCAGTGTGTGGACCATTTGCTAGGCGACCAGCCCACGCGTAGACAGCGATCCACGATGTCCCGCCGCGCCGGATGAGCCAGTTCTCTGGCCACGCGCGGTTTGTGTCGGCACGCTGTGGCGTGGTGTTGAGCCGCTTGGGCTCGGTAGCCATGGGCGTTGTCGCTCATACGCCGCAGCTCGCGGCTGACCGTGCTCGCCGAGCGGTTGATGGTGCGGGCCATAGATCGCATCCTCTGACCTTGATCGTGCCGTAACTGGATCGCAATACGTTCGTCAACACTCAATTCTCGATAGCTTCTCATCGGTGCAATTCACCTGCTTCTGGCGGACGTGTTGCAGGTGGAGATTGAGGCCGCCCAGCTTGAAATAGGTCAAACTTCACCTAGCCGAATCAATAAACAGAATTCGGCCGAAATCGCTAAATTAAGCCTGCAGCGCGATTCCAGCATCTTCTGTGGGTGAATGAACCGAGGGGCGATGGCAGTCGGGTAGTTGACTGGAGGTTGGGAGCAACAAACCGTTGCTTCAGAGGGACCTATCGTCTTTTTCGAGAGACTTTGCTGACGTGGATATTGGAGCAACCAGGCCCGGACCGACCTGCCGCACCTGAGTTCAGCGCATAAAAAAACTCCCTCCCCGCCTGGGCTCGCGGAGAAGGAGTTTCGGGTACCGCTAATCAAGGCGTTGCTTACATCATCGGTGCGGGTGCTGCCGGCACAGCGGCCGGCGCAGCCTTTTTACCGCGCGCTACAGATTTTTTAGCCTTTTTTTTTGTAACTTTTTTGGCCGATTTCTTGGCGGTTTTCTTGGCAGCCTTCTTCGCTGCTTTTTTTACGCTCTTCTTGGCGGCGGCCTTCTTCGCAGTCTTCTTCGCAGTCTTCTTGGCAGTCTTTTTCGCTGTCTTCTTGACGGTCTTCTTGGTAGCGACCTTCTTGGCAGCGGCTTTCTTGACGACCTTCTTGGCGGCTTTCTTCGCGGTCTTGCGGACGGCCTTCTTGGCGGCCTTCTTCACGGTTTTCTTGGTCGCCTTTTTGGCGGTTTTCTTGGCAGCTTTTTTAACAGCCATGGGATGGCTCTCCTCGTCAGTGGACTAACTATTGGTGTTACGGCCCATACAGCAACAGGATCGCGGGAGTCGGACCCGCCACCCACCGCCGGCGCACTAGGCAAGCCGGTACGGATTTGTGCCGGAATCGCATCTGCGATGCCCGGATTGTGGAAACGTCCGCGAGCGCCATCGCCCGATCCGCTGCCTTGGCGCTCCTGCGCCGGGCAATAGAAAACCCGGGACCGGTAAGGCCACGGGTTGAACGATGCGAGCCCGCCGGCTCGATGGCGACTCCATTTTCAGCAGCGGAGACGAAGCCTGCTTCCACCGGAACGCGAGTCCGGGCGGAAGATCGGTTTGTGCTTCGCTTTTTCGTCTTGGACGGACTCACTCGCTTCTGCTATGACGACACTTGGGGCGAAACCTAATCACGCTTTTTTCAACTGTCAACACCCCTCGCGAAAAAAAAGCGAGCACCGTCCCTCGAATGCGCTCTGTAGCGGAAGAGAAATGCACCGCACTCGTTTGCGTCGTGGGCGCGCACGATCGCGGTCCACATGCGCATGCCAGAAAAGAAACATCGTTTTTAAAGTGGTTTTATCTGCGAGCCCTTGTGCGCGAAGGAATTGAAGTCAACCGCGAGCGGCGCTTGAAGCGACGCGGCGGCGGCAGCGACCGAAGGATAAACGGATCGCTTCGGAGATTTTCCGGGCAACCTTTTTTTCGCGCTGCACAAGCCGGATTGCGCGGATTTGCGCGAACTAGAAAAGGCGATAAGCGCCATCCGCGACGCATCGCGCGCGCGCCAAAACAGTGTCGATGACATCCGCGCGGACGCATTCCGACGCATCGAAACAGGCGGCGATCCGCTTGCGTCGCTCGCTCGGAGATGCGTCGAACCGCGAATCCGAACGGCTAAGCACGACGACGTCCGCTCCGCGCGGACAAAGAAAAAGCCGTCCACGTTCCCGGGGACGGCTTCGGCGGTCGCGGATCGCGTGCCCCGATAACGCGGGCACGGCGCATGCAGCGACAGAAATCAGTGGTCGTCGTCTTCCAGCAGCTCGGCGTAATCGTCCGGGGCGAGCAGATCGTTGAGCTGGTCGGCATCGTCGACCTCGACCACGAACAGCCAACCTTCGCCGTAGGCATCCTCGTTGATGGTCTCCGGCTTGTCGGCCAACGCGGTGTTGACCGCGACGATGGCGCCGCTGATGGGCGCGTACACGTCGGAAGCGGCTTTCACCGACTCGACGACGGCGCAGGCATTGCCGGCTTCGACGCGGTCGCCGACTTCGGGCAGGTCGACGTAGACGAGATCGCCGAGCAGGCCCTGGGCGTGATCGGAGATCCCCACGGTGACCTTGCCGTCGCCTTCGACGCGGGCCCACTCGTGGGACTTCATGAATTTCAGGTCGCCGGGAATCTCGCTCATCTTGGGCTCCGCAGGGGTGTGGTGGCGGTGGAATGGGGGAAGGTAGGGCTAGTTTAGAAGCGGGACGGCGCGGATCAAATACCCGCCCGCGACAAATCTCGATTTGAAGCCGTCGTCAAGGCCGCGCGCGCGGCTGACGCTGCCCGGCAGCCGACGGGTTTCATGCATTCAAGCCAACCTTTCGGGCAGCAGGCTCGCACCATCGCGCACGAACGGAAACCTGACGACGCACACGGACAGAAGTTTGCCGCGGATATCGACGCGCACTTCGCCGAGCTCACCGGCCGGCACGCGCGCGAAGGCGATCGCTTTGCCCAGCGTCGGCGAGAACGTGCCGGAGAGGATCTCGCCGCCGCCTGCGGCGGTCAGCACGGTCTGGCCGTGACGCAACACGCCTTTCTCGTCCATCACCAGTCCGACCATCTGTCGCGGCGCACCGGCGGCCTTCTGCGCTTCCAGTGCGGCGCGGCCGATGAAGTCGCGCGGCTGGCCATCGGCATCGGCGTCCAGCGCGACGGTCCACGCCAGCGCCGCTTCGTACGGGCTGACGGTGTCGTCCATGTCCTGGCCGTAAAGATTCATGCCCGCTTCCAGGCGCAACGTGTCGCGCGCGCCGAGTCCGGCCGGCTTCACGCCGGCGGCGAGCAGCGCCTCCCACAGCGCGACAGCGCGGTCCTGCGGAACGACGATCTCGAACCCGTCCTCGCCGGTGTAGCCGGTGCGGGCGACGAACAGCGGCGTGCCGTCCTTCGTCACCGCTTCGGTGGCGACGAACTTGCCGATCTTTCCAGCGGCGGGTGCGGTGTCGGCGGACAGCAGGCCGATGACGCGCTCACGGGCGTTCGGGCCCTGCACCGCGATCATCGCCAGCTCCGGGCGCTCGGCGACGCTGACGTCGAATGCGACGGCCTGCTGGCCGATCCACGCGAGATCCTTCTCCCGGGTGGCGGCGTTGACCACGAGGCGGAAGAAATCCTCGGCGAGGAAATAGACGATGAGGTCATCGATCACGCCGCCCTGCGGGTTGAGCATGCAGGTGTAGAGCGCCTTGCCGGACTTCTGCAGCTTGTCGACCGAGTTGGCGACGAGATGGCGGAGGAACGGACGGACGTTGGCGCCGCGCAGGTCGACCACGGTCATATGCGAGACGTCGAACATGCCGGCGTCGCGACGCACCTGATGGTGTTCGTCGATCTGCGAACCGTAGCTGATCGGCATGTCCCAGCCGCCGAAATCGACCATCTTGGCGCCGAGCGCGCGGTGGGCGTCGTTGAGGATGGTTTTCTGCGTCATGTGCCGAGCCGGTTCGGAAAGGCCGGCATTATCCCAGAGCGCGGCAGCGTGTGCGCGGCCGCGCTCATGACGTTTTTTCACCGCACGCCGGCGCATGGTGCGCCGATGATGCTAGACGCCGAGCCCCTCATTGAGACAGTCGACCCGTTTGATCGCGACCGGCTGCAATTTGCCGCTGGCGATATCCATCCGTCGCGCCCAGAGCACATCGCGCGAATACTCGCGGTGGCCGTGCCGGACGAAGGCGACGATGGGCGCACCATCGATACGATCGAACCTGCAACTTCCGAGTTGTAGCTCGTAACCTTTTCGCGGCTTGGGCACTGCAACCGCATCGGTCACCCGCCACCGCGCTTGCGAGGCCTCGGGTTCGACGTTGCGCGACGCCAGCAGTTGGATCGGCGTCGCGGCACGGTCCGGATCAGCAGATGGTCTGCCGATCACCTGCAGCCCGTAGTCGCAGATGCGATCCAGCGACGGGCCTCCGGCGATGCAGATGCCCTGCAGTTCATCGAGCCCGGCGGGATAAGGCGGGATCGTTTCGCCGACCAGACTGCCTTCGGCCGCGGTTGCGCCGAAGGCCAGTGCGAACGCGGCAACCACGATGACGCTGCCAAGTCCGCGCCTGGATGTAGGGGACGGCATCTGCATGCTCCTGAACTGCATGCTCCTGATCTGCATGCTCCTGGCGGATTTCCGCAGAGCGATCAAGCCACCGCCTCCACTTTCAGGACCATGCCGTCGGCGCCGACGATGCGCACGCTGGTGCCGGCAGGCAGATCGTCACCGCTCACGGTCCAGTAGGCGTCGGCGATCTGCACCCGGCCGCTGCCGCGCTCGATCGCCGATTGCAGCACCACCACGCGCCCCAGCAACTGGTCGGTGCGCCGGTTCAGCGCCGGCTGGTCGGTGGGCGCGTCGTCGTTGCCCCGGAACCATTTGCGGTAGATCAGGATCGACACGACGCCCAGCACGACGAACAGCACCGCCTGCAACAGGAACGACAGCCCGGGCACTGCCCACACGACCACCAAGACCGCGCTGGCGGCGAACGCCAGCCACAGCATGAACGCGCCCGGCGCCATCACTTCCAGCGCGAACAGCACCAGCGCGAACACCGCCCAGGCGAACACATCCCAGCGCATCTCGAACGGCATGGCTCAGCCTCCGCTGCGCGCGATCGCCGGCGGCTTGCCGGCCTGCTGGTGGCTCAGCGCTTCCTTGGCCAGCTCGGTGATGCCGGCGAGCGAACCGAGGATGCCGGCGGACTCCATCGGCAGCATGATGAACTTCTGGTTCGGCGCCTCGGCCAATGCCTTGAACGCTTCGATGTACTTCTGCGCGATGAAGTAGTTGATGGCGTTGACGTTGCCGGCGGCGATGGCGTCGGACACCATCTGCGTCGCCTTGGCTTCGGCCTCGGCCAGACGCTCGCGGGCTTCGGCTTCGCGGAACGAGGCTTCGCGCTTGCCTTCGGCTTCCAGCACCGCGGCCTGCTTTTCGCCTTCGGCGCGCAGGATCGCGGATTGGCGCACGCCCTCGGCTTCCAGCACCGCGGCGCGCTTGTTCTGCTCGGCCATCTTCTGCTGCTGCATCGATGCGATGAGGTCGCGCGGAGGCTGGATGTCCTTCAGCTCGATGCGGTTGACCTTCAGCCCCCACGGATGGGTGGCGTGATCCACCGCGGTCAGCACCTTGGCGTTGATCTCGTCGCGCTTGGACAGCGATTCGTCGAGATCCATCGAGCCGATCGCGGTACGGATGTTGGTCATCACCAGATTGAGGATGGCCAGCTCGAGCTGGGCGACCTCGTAGGCGGCCTTGGCGGCGTCCAGCACCTGGAAATAGACCACGCCGTCCACTTTGACCACGGCGTTGTCCTTGGTGATCACGTCCTGACTGGGCACGTCCATCACCTGCTCCATCATGTTGATCTTGCGGCCCACGCCGTAAAAGATCGGGATCAGGAAGTGCAGGCCCGGCGAGAGCGTGCGGACGTATTTTCCGAAGCGTTCGACCGTCCATTCGTAGCCCTGCGGCACCATCCGCACGGCCTTGAAGAAGACGATGACGCCGACGACGACGAGCACAAAACCGATGAACGGACCCATCTGGAACCCTCCCCTGCTGGAATGGGATCAGTATAGGCCCGGCCGCCGGGTGCAGGCGTACAGCAGGAAAGCGGTCGACAGGCGAAGGCGAACCGGCTGCGACGGTTTCGCCAGCCCGCGCATCCAGACGATGAGATGACCTGCCGACCTTCCAGTTTCGCCATCGATGTCCCGGACGCGCTGCTCGCACGCATGCGCCAGGGCGAACCCGCGGCGTTCGAGCAGGTCTACCGCTGGTTCGAGCGTCCGGTGTTCACGCTGGCGCTGCGGATCTGCGGGGAGCGCGAGCAGGCGGCGGACGTGCTGCAGGACACCATGCTCAAGGTCATCGACCGGATCGGCGAGTTTCGCGGCCGCGGCACTGCGGAAGGCGCACACAGTCCGTTCTGGGGCTGGCTGCGTCAGATCGCGGTGAACGAGGCGCTGATGACGCTGCGCCGTCGGCGGCGTCCCGGCCAAGATGGCGATCACCTCGACGACGTCGACGCGATCGACGAACACACCCCGCCGCCGCCCGCCGCCGCCGATGCCGCGCGACTGCAGCGCGCGCTGGAGGCGCTGCCCGCCAACACCCGCACCGTGCTGTGGCTGTATCACGCCGAAGGCTATACCCACGACGAGATCGCCGCGCTCATGCAGCGCACCGCGAGTTTCTCCAAGTCCCAGCTGGCGCGCGGCGGTCGCCGGCTGCGCGAACTGCTCGAACCCACGACCGCTGTTCCTTCACTTCCCTCTTTACGCGAGGCCGCCCATGGCTGACGCATCCCGCAACCCGACGCCCTCCGGCTGGAGCGATGCATTCGCCGCGCTGCCGCTGGAATCTCCACCCGCGTCGCGATGGCCGCAGATCGCTGCTCGAGTCGATGCTCCTGGGCATCCCGAACGCAAGCATCGTCACTGGCTGGCGCTGGCCGCCGGACTGTGCGCGCTGGCCGCGCTGTCGCTGGCCTGGACGCTGCGCGATGCCGGCAGCGACGACGCCACGACGATCGTTGCCGTCGCTCCTCGCATCGATCCGCCGAACGCCGCTCATGTCCGCTCCGTCGTCGACACGCCTGCCGCAACACCCGTAGCGCTTTCCCCGACTACGACCGCGCAGTCGCCAACGACATCGGCAGCGGAGACGAAGCGCAGCGGCCGGCACGATGCTCGCCGCGAGCGCAGGCTCGCCACGGCCACGGCCGGCGCCGAAGCGTTGAGCGCGGCATCCCAGGCGGAATCCGCTGCGGTCGCTTCGGAAGATGCGTCCGGCCCCACGCTCGAATCGCTGTACGCCGCGTCCACGCAGCTGGAAACCCTGCTGGCACTGACCCGCGACACCCGCGTCGAAAGCGGACCCGCCGCCGCGCTGGCCGGTGCGCTGGATGCGGAACTGGCGACGATCGACGCCCAGCTGGCACAGCCGGGCCTGGAAGCACCCCAGCAGCAGGCGCTGTGGCAGGCGCGCGTCGACACCCTGCGCTACGCCGCCGATTTCGAAACCCAGCAGCGCGTGCTGTCGGCGCAGGGACGCAGCTACGAAGGCGCGCTGGTCCGCGTCGACTGACCCGTTGACTTCTTTTTTCCGTCCACTCCATCCCTCATGAGGCACGCCATGCGCCCGTCCATACGAACCGCACCCGATCTTCCCGCCCGCGCCGCGCTGTTGCTGGCGCTGGCCGTGACCTGCACCCATGCGGGCGCGAGCGATCCGATCGACGATCGCGGCCAACAATCGGTGAGCGATCAGATGGGGGTGATCCAGCGCGAACAGCGCCCGGTCGATCCGAAACACCTGCCGGGCTGGCAGCGCTTCTGCGCCGACAACCCGGAGAGAGGCGGATGCGAAGTGATCCTGCAACGCATCGGCCGCAAGCCGGTGGTCGGCGTGCTGTTCGCGCCCGATCCCGCCGACGGCGTGCGCATCGCCGGGGTCACGCCCGACGGCGCAGCGGCAGGCGCCGGCATCAGGAGCGGCGACCGCCTGCTGCGCATCGCCGGCAAACCCATAGCCGGCGACACGCCGGAGGCGCGTGTCGACAACGCGCGTCTGCAGTTGCAGGAACTCGATGAAAAGACCGCAGTGAAACTCACCTATGCCCGCGACGGCCGCGAAAGCACCGTCAGCGTCACCCCGAAGCTGGACGAGCGGATCATGGTGTTCGTCGACGAGCGCACGATGATGCGTCCGGGCGGCGACGTCATCGTGCGCCGCATCGACGGCCGCACCGAAATACAGGCCGACAGCGTCGATGTCGAAAGGCTGGCCGATGGGCCACAGTTCGCGATGGGCAACGCGCCGCAGATCCATGTCTTCCGCGACGACGACGCCAGCCCGCGGGCCGGCGAGCGACGGGTGATCCGGATCGAGTGCAAGGACGGCGATGCGGCATGTCGCAAGCGGGCGGAAGCGCGGATCGGACGTCCGCTGCCGGCCTTCGGCGACGCGGACGCGATCCGCAGCGCCAGCGTGTTCCGCTTCGACTGCAAGCGCGGCGAGACCTGCGAAATGGGCCACCACCGGCTGGCCGAAGCCTTCCGCTGGAACGGATTGAATCTGGCGTCGGTCGACGCGCAGTTGGGCCGCTATTTCGGCACCGATACGGGCGTACTGGTGCTCAGCACCGGCCCGGCGCTGGGGCAGTTGCAGGCCGGCGACGTGATCCGACGCGTCGACGGCAAGGCGGTGGACACGCCGCGCGCGGTGATGGACGCGCTGCGCGACAAGCCGGCGGACAGCACGGTCGCGGTGGAATATCTGCGCGATCGGGTCGCGGCCAGTATCCAGCTCAAGGTGCCGAAATCGATGTCGTTCCCGGCGATGCCGCCCATGCCGCCGGCGCCGCCGCATCCGCCCAAGGCCGGCGCCGCGCCGCATGCGCCTGGGGCCGCGACGCTGACGCATCGCAGGGTCGTGATGGTCGACAAGGACGGGCAGGTGCAGACCTGGGAAGACGACGGCAACGGCGCTGTGCCGATGCCGCCGACACCGCCTGCTCCCCCGGTTCCGCCGCCTGCGCCGCGCGTGGATTGAAGTCTGTCGACAGGGTCGCGTGAAAGATCAACGGCAAGAGCAAATCCCCCCTACCCCCCTTTTTCAAAGGGGGGATTGCATCTGCAGTTTTGGGACGATCGCAACAAGTCCATCGCGCACTTCGCCACGGGTACTTTGCTGCTCCCCAGGCAGTGCGCTCACCCTGACCCTCCGCAGCGGCCACGTCACCCGATCGGATGACGCAGCCAGCGCTTCGCCCCCTTTGAAAAAGGGGGCTACGGGGGATTTGCTTTTCGCTTGCGGGAATTCGCCTTCCTCACACGCGCACGCGCACGCGCATCAGCGACAACAGTCAACGCCGCGGAATCGCATACGCTCTGACGGACAGTCTGCTCAACGTCCCACAGTCGCGTCCCCGTGCTTCACCGCGATGGCCGGCGCCGTCCATTCGGCGAACACCTTGTCGATCTCGGCATCGGCGACGGTCTTGCCGGCTTCGATCTCGCCGGCCTGGGTGAACAGCGGAATGATCATCGCCATGCCGTCGATCTTCGTTTTCAGATGCAGACCCGGCGGACGGCCGAGATGGCCGTCCCAGCGCGTCCGCACCTTGGCCCAGTAACCGGCGGTCGCCTTCCAATAGCGATATGCGGGACCGAAATCGGTGCCGGTGGTCTTGCGGTAGTCGTTGAAGCCGAACTCGCGCGCGAGTTCTATCCGCGCGCCGCCAGGCCCGCGCCGCACCTTGGTGTTGAACTGCTCGTGCGTCCAGCCGGCAGGCGTGATGGTGTGACGGTTGATGGCATCGACCGCGTTGTAATCGCTGCGTTTGGTGTACTCGCGGCGCGGCAGCGGGCGCCAGCTGTCGCCGCTGGTCCACGTGGCGATGCCGCCGGCGTAGGTCCAGCGCCCGGTGCCGCAGTAACGCGGCGCGTCGCTGACCTCGTACACGCACTGCGTCCACACGCCGCGGGTGTCGTCGGCCGGGATCGCGCGCACCGTCCAGGTCTGGTCGGCGCTGAATTCGAAGCGCTGCGCAGCTTCGTACACCCAGTCCTGGCGCCAGTGTTTGGTGACATGTCCGCTCTTGGCGTCCACCAGAATGTGCTGCAGCACCACGCGCGTCGGCGTGTCCTCAACCACGACCACCACTTCGTCCGCGCCGCTGCGCTGTGCGGACGCGCGCTCATAACCGGGCTGCAGCAGCACGGTTTCGTCGAAAGCGAAATCGACGGCGTATTCGCCCTGCATCGCCAGGATCGAAGCGCGGTCGCGCGCGACGTCCGGGGTGCTTTCTGGCGCTACCGCTTGTGCGAACACGATGCCGGGCAGCCATGCGAGCAGCAGACCCGACCGACGCTGCGTGGTCCTGGGGTTCATTCGGAAGTCCTCATATGGAAATGGATCAGTGGAAATGCGGCGTCGTGGTGCGCGCCGCCCGCGTGCATGGTGTTGATGGCTTCGTGGCGCACCGCGGCGTCGCCACGTGCGACCTGCAACGGTGCGATCATCGCGAACTGGCGGCAGCCGTCGTCGAGCGGCCCGCCGCTGTCGATGCCTTCGATCCTGGCGATGCGGCGCACCACATCGGCGCCGAACTCCGACACCGGCGCCAGACTCGCGGCGAGGACCGGCATCGATGCCGGCAGCGACGGTTGCGGCATCGTGTGCAACCTCAGCACGCTGGCAAGCCAGCGCTCGCCGCCGACCCGCGACGCCATCCGCCGCCACAGGCGCGTGGCGATGCCGTCGCCCGGCGACGGCTGCGCTTCGGCGCGCGGCAGCCGCGCGCTCAATTGTTCCCACGCGAAGAAATCGCTGTCCGGCAGCAGATACAGCCGCCAGCAGCACTGGCTGCCGCGATCGCGGAACTGCAGGCATTCGTGCCAGCCGTCGCTGTCGATCCCGCACCACGACTCGGCGCTGACCGCCTGCGCCCAGCCGGCGAGTTCACCGCCGTAGCGACTGCGGTAGACGCACAGCACCGTGCCCAGCGAGGCCAGTTCTGCGGCGGACGGCAACGCCGGCCGGTCGCGCCGGTTGGTTTTCACTCTGCCGTTTTCCGCGATGGGCCGGTCCAGCGCCATGACTCACCAGTCGACGGAAACGCTGGCCGCGAACGACCGGCCCGCACGGGTGTAACGGTCCAGCGTCCGGCTGGACGACGACACGCCCGGCACGTCCGCCCAATCGGTGTATGACTTGTCGGCGAGATTGAACATGCCCGCGTTCAGGCGCACGCCGGTGTCGGGGAAACGCCAGTGCGCGAGCAGATCGAACACTGCATAACCCTCGGGCCGGTACAGCGTGCTGCTCGAAACCCGGTCCTTGCGATCGGCGAAAGTACCGGCCAGTTCCGCGCCCCAATGCTCGCGGTCGTAGGCCAGTCCCACGCTGCCGCGCAGCGGATCCACCGAATCGAGCGGCACATCGTCGTTGCGATCCTCACCGCGCGCATAGGCCGCCGCGCCGCGCAGCGTCCAGCCCGCCAACGCATCACTGAAGCTGCCGAAGTCCACACCGCCCTTCAGTTCCGCACCGCGGATGCGCGCGTCGGCGACATTGCGCGACTGGAACACCTGCAGACCCTGGTCGTCGACGCCGACGAAACTCAGCGATTCGATGAAATCGCGATAACGGTTGTCGTAGAGCGACAGACCGAACCAGAACGTATCGCCGCCGTAGCGCACGCCGGCCTCGAAGCCGTCGCTGGTTTCCGGTTCGAGATCCGGATTGGCGATGGCGGTGTAGCCGAATGCGAGGTTGGTGAAACCGATATTGACGTCGGCGTAGGGCGGCGCGCGAAAGCCGCGGGCGTAACCGGCGAACAGCGACCAGTCCGGCGCGAACGTCCACACCGCGCCCAGCTTCGGCGCGATGCTGGTGTCGTCCAGATCCACCGCGGCCACGCCGGGATTGTCCGCGGCGAAGATGCTGTCGATGGTCGGACGCAACGCGTATCGATCAATGCGCAGCGCCGGCACCAGCCGGAACGTTCCTTCGCCCCCCACGCCATCGCCGAAGCCGATTTCGTCCTGCACGAACAGCGACGCGGTGGTGCTGCGGCTGTTCGGGAAATCGCGCACCGGGAAGTTGTCCGGCGAGATCACCGGCGTGCTGACGCCGGTCGCCAGATGGGTGGCCCGGCCATCGCGCTTCTGGCGGGTCTCGGTGCGGGCGAACTCGAAGCCGTAGGTCAGCGCATGCTCGGTGGATCCGAAATGCAGTTGCTTGCTCAACACCGCTTCCACGCCCATGAGCCGCTGCTCGAAATTGAACTCGCGCTGGCGGCGCTGGCGCACGCCGCTGGCGAGGGTGCGGAATTCGTCGGTGCGCTGCGTGGTTTCGCTGTCCTGGCGATAGACCGTCCAGTGCAGGCTGTCGGCAAAACCGGCATTCAGCGCGTCCATCTCGTGCGCCAGCGCGACACGCGCACGGATCTGGTGGTCGTTGCCGTACTGCGCGCTGACGGTGGCGTTGGTCAGCGCGGAAAACCCCAGACTGCTGCGCACATCGGTCCGGCTGGCGTCCTCGTTGCCCTCTACTGTGAGACGCCAGCGCCGGGTGTCGCTGGGCGCGAACACCAGCTTCGCCAGCAGGCTGCGGCCGTCGCGTTCCTGCGGATTGGGCGCGGTGCGCAGGCTGCCGTCCACGGCGCGATCGCCGCGGTTATTCCGCTTGTTGTCCTGCTCGACGCCCTGGCGGTGACCGACCGCGACCATGCCCGACCAGCGATCGCCGCCGGCCGCGACGGTGGCGCCGCCGAACAGGCCGTTCCAGTCTGATTCGTAGCCGAACTTGATGCCGAAGTGGCTGCGCTTGCCACCGCCGAGGTAATCCTCGGGATCCCTGGTCTGGAACGAGACCACGCCGCCTAGGGCATCGGAGCCGTACAGCGAACTGCCCGGCCCACGCAGCACCTCGACCTGCTTGAGAGTGTCGAGGTCGACGAAGTTGCGGTTGGCGTTGGAGAAGCTGCCGATCGAGAACGCGTCCGACACCGGGATGCCGTCGGTCTGGATCAGCACGCGATTGCCGCCGAGCCCGCGGATGCGGATGTCGCCGATGCCGAATCTTCCGAAGCTCGACGGCACCGAGATGCCCGGCTCGTAGCGGAACAGATCCTTGAGGTCGCGCACCAGACGTTCGTCCATCGTCTTGCGGTCGATCACATCGACGGTATTCGGCACATCGGCCAGCGCGCGCGCCGCACGCGTGGCGACGACGACTTCGCGGTCGAGTTCATGGACGATGTCGCCGCCGGTGTCGGTGGGCGTGGCGCCGTCGGGCGCGACGGGTTCCACAGCGGATGTCTGCGCGAACGACGCAGCGGCGGGCAGAACAAGGCAAAGCGCGAGGGACAGGGACAACGCATTCGGACGCATGGCGGGCTCGTGTCGTAGAACACAAGGCGGCTGGCGTCCGGCGGACCGGAGGGCTTGCGTGCCTGGGAGGAAGAAGGCGGCGTCGCGGTACGGCGACGAGGCCGTGGGCGCGATCCGCCGACAGGATTTATTTGGTCAAGATCAATTTGTCGTTGCGGGTGTGGCGCAGCCGGTAACACTCGCTGCCGTGGCGGATCATGATTTCGCGCCCGCCCTGCAGCAGGCCGACGCTGTCGAACACGGGCATCGCGGCGTCGCCGGGCAGCGGCTCCGGCGTCGACTGCGGCGCAGACGGATGGATCTGTCGCTCAAGCCGCGGTGTGGTCAGTGACGTGGCCATCGAAGGACATCCCACAAAGAAGACGCTCAAATGATAACGATTATCATTCGCGAGTCAAGCCCGCACCATCTCAGGCGGTCAGGGCTTCCAGGCGCGCCCAGATCGCGTCCTCGACCGTCCCCGCGAGCGCCAGTGCTTCGAGATTCTGCAGCAGCTGCTCGACCCGGCTGGCGCCCAGGATCACCGTCGACACGTGCGGGTTGCGCAGGCACCAGGCGATGGCCAGCGGCGCCGGCGCGAGGCCCAGTTCGGCCGCCAGCGCGGTGAACTTGCGCGCGCGCTCCAGGCGGCGGTTCTGGCTGTCGCCCAGCACCATGCCCTGCAGCCAGGTCTGGCCTTCCTGGCCCAGGCGGGTGTCGTCGGCCACACCGGCGTTGTATTTGCCGGTCAGCAGGCCGGACGACAGCGGCGACCAGATCGTGGTGCCCAGGCCCAGTTCGGCGTACAGCGGGGCGTATTCCAGCTCGACCCGCTGCCGGTGCAGCAGGTTGTACTGCGGCTGCTCCATCGACGGCCCCTGCAGGCCATGGTGTTTCGCGATCTTCGCGGCTTCGCGGATCTGCGCGGCCGACCATTCCGACGTGCCCCAGTACAGCACCTTGCCCTGACGGATCAGGCCGTCCATCGCCCACACGGTTTCCTCGATCGGCGTATCCGGGTCGGGGCGGTGGCAGAAGTACAGATCGAGGTAATCCACGCGCAGCCGCTTCAGCGCAGCGTCGCAGGCGTCGCGCACGTGCTTGCGCGAGAGTCCTTTCTGCATCGGCAGCGGATCCTTCGCCGAACCGAACATGACCTTGCTCGATACCGCGAACCCATCGCGCGGCAGGCGCAGATCGGCGATCACGTCGCCCATCACCCGCTCGGCCTCGCCATTGGCATAGCCCTCGGCGTTGTCGAAGAAATTGATGCCGTGGTCCCACGCGGCCGCGACCAGATCGCGCGCCGCGCCGCGGCCGATCTGCTGGCCGAAGGTGAGCCAGGCGCCGAACGACAGCGCGGACAACTGCAGGCCGGTGGCGCCCAGACGACGATAGTGCATGGCGGATCCGATGATATGGCGGGAGAAATCAGTGTACCCGGGCGCCTGGTCCTCCGAACGCTTACAATGGCCGGCCCTTCCTCCGGGGAGTAGCCCGCCGCACGGCCCTCGGCCGCAACGGTATCTGCGTCAACACACTTGGCCCGCAGGCCATGGCGCAGGGGATGACGACAGCCGCGACACAGCGACTGTATCGGCATCGGGCAAGACCGAAGGCGGAGATCGCGTGCCATGCCGGGCTGCGCGATCTCTGTCTTCGTGTCCATCGCAACGCCCGGCATGGAGTTCCCATGGATCTTTCCTCGTTTACGCCACCCGACGCGCTCTCGACGCTGGGCGTCTCCGCGCTGGTGGTCGCCATCGCCGAGATCGGCGACAAGACCCAGTTGCTCGCCCTGCTGCTGGCCGCGCGCTTCCGCCGGCCGTGGCCGATCATCGCCGGCATCTTCGTCGCGACCGTGCTCAACCACGCGCTCGCGGGCTGGCTGGGTGCGCTGGTCGCCAGTCATCTCACCCCGGACGTGCTGCGCTGGATCGTCGTGGCCAGTTTCGCCGTCATCGGCCTGTGGACGCTCAAACCCGACAAGCTCGACGAAGACGAACGCCTGCCCGCGCGCGGCGCATTCATCGCCACCACCATCGCGTTCTTCATCGCCGAGATCGGCGACAAGACCCAGATCGCGACCGTGGTGCTGGCGGCGAAGTCGTCGCTGTTGTGGCCGGTGGTCCTGGGCACCACCATCGGCATGCTGCTGGCGAACGTGCCCGTCGTGCTGCTGGGCAGCCGCTTCGCGGCGAAACTGCCGCTGAAGGCCGCACGGATGGCGGCGGCGGCCTTGTTCCTGGCGCTGGCGGCGTGGGTTGCGGTGCGCGGGGTGTCCACCGATGCCGCATGCACCGGCGACACCGACAGCATGCTCTGCGCCGATCGCGCACAGACAACGTCGCCCACATAGAGCGCCGGGCTTGCGGTGATCGTCGCGCTGCCCGCAACCGCAGCCCGCAACGCTATCCTGTCCGCGGATCGGCAACGGGTTTCGGAACGGCATGAGCATCACCAGCGACTGGAAGCGAGACCTGTTGCGGACCCTGTTCGCGCGGCCGGACGAGGTCATGCTCGATCTCGGCGCCGGCGGCGAACTGCTGGTCGCCCGCGTCCGCGCGCTGTTGTCGGCGCTGACCCTGCTGCTGCCGCCGCTGGCGCTGATCGGCAATCTCGGCGCGGGCAGCACGACCGAACTGATGATCGGGCTGGGCGCTTCGATCTTCATCAACATCTTCGCGCAGATCTGGCTGGCGCTGGCCGGGCAGCGCCGCCGCCACAACTGGCTGCCCTACGCCACCACGACCTACGATGTCACCACCACCACGCTGGTGCTGGCGCTGCTGCATCTCAGCGACCCGGTGGCGCCGTTCAACAGCATGGTGGTCTGGTGTTTCTATCTGTTCTCCATCGGCATGACCGCGCTGCGCAACGACGGCCGGCTGACGCTGTATTCCGGCGGCATGGCGATCGCGCAGTACAGCCTGATGATCGTCATTCTGTACATGCGGGCGGAATCGCCGGATCAACTGGTCTCGATCGACTACGGCACGGTATCGATCGGCGGCCAGGTGGAGCGGCTGGTGCTGATCCTGCTGATGACCCTGCTCACCGCCACCATGGTCTACCGCATGCAGCGGTTGATCGAATCCTCCGGCAGCGACGGCCTGACCGGATTGCCGAACCGCGCGTGGCTGGTGCAGCGGATGCCGATGATCCTCGAGAACATCCGCGACGAGGGCGAATCGCTGACCCTGGCGCTGCTGGATCTCGACGATTTCAAGCGCATCAACGTCGATTACGGCCATCTGGCCGGCGATCGCGCAATCCGCCACATCGCCGGCTCGATGCGCGAGATCCTGCATCCGAAGGAGCGGCTGGTGCGGATCGGCGGCCAGGAGTTCGTGATGCTGCTGCGCTGCCCGATCGGCAACGCCTGGGAGCGGCTGGACCGGCTGCGCCACCTGATGGCCGAGCGCCCGTTCCTGGCCGAGCGCGGCAGCAACCCGCTGCACATCACCTTCAGCGGCGGACTGGCCGCCTATCCCAGCGACGGCAACGACGTGTCGTCGATGCTGCGCAACGCCGACCGCCGGCTGCAGGCCGCCAAGCAGGAAGGCTGCAACCGGGTGGTGGCGCGGGACGTGTAGGCCCGTGGGGTTCACTGCGTTGTGCTCTTTGTACTAGCCGCTGCTCACAAAAAAGCAAATCCCCCCTGCCCCCTTTTTCAAAGGGGGGACTTCTGCGCCCGGCTGTTCGCCCCCTTTGAAAAAGGGGGCTATGGGGGATTTGCTCTTCGCCCTACAGGCGCCCGGAAATGTTGGTCCGTACCGTCGGCCGCTCGAAGCCCGGCCTGCGCGAACGCCATCGCTTTGCGCGCCTGCCCAGTTGCCCACAGACACCCACTGACCTACCCTGCCCCAGTTCGGCCTTTGGCCTGGGGAGTAGACGATGGAAGCTTTGACACGGATCGGCTTCGGCCTGTTCGGACTGGCGGTGCTGATCGGCATCGCATGGGCGTTCTCCAACAACAAGAAATCGGTGGACTGGAGACTGGTCGCCACCGGCGTCGCATTGCAGATCGCGTTCGCGGCCTTCGTGCTGATGACCACCTGGGGCGGCGCGATCTTCGAGGGCCTGGGCAAGGTTTTCGTGACCCTGATCAACTTCACCACCGAAGGCTCGAAGATGATCCTCGGCGGCTTCGCCGACCAGGACAAATACGGCTTCGTCTTCATCTTCCACGCGCTGCCGACGGTGATCTTCTTCGCATCGTTCATGGCGGTGCTGTACCACCTCGGCGTGATGCAGTGGGTCGTCCGGATGATGGCGATGGCCATCACCAAGGTGATGAAGGTCTCCGGCGCCGAAACCACCAGCGTCTGCGCCAGCGTGTTCATCGGCCAGACCGAGGCGCCGCTCACGGTGCGTCCTTACATCAATAAAATGACCGAATCCGAGCTGCTGACGATGATGATCGGCGGCATGGCGCATATCGCCGGCGGCGTGATGGCGATCTACATCGGCATGCTGGCCGGCACCGACGGCGAACTGCAGCAGATGTACGCCAAGCACTTTCTGGCGGCGTCGATCATGGCCGCGCCGGCCACCCTGCTGATCGCCAAGATCCTGATCCCCGAAACCGGCACGCCGCTCACCGGCGGCAAGGTCACCATCCACGTCGAGAAGGAAAGCAAGAACATCATCGACGCGGCCGCCGCAGGCGCATCCGACGGCATGAAGCTGGCGATCAACATCGCTGCGATGCTGCTGGCGTTCGTCGCCCTGATCGCGATGGTGAACTACATCATCGGCTGGGTGGGCGACTGGCACCTGAGCAGCTACCAGAGCCTCAACATGATGCTCAACGACGGCATCGTCGACGCGGCGCAGCACAAGGTTCGGCTGAATCTGGGCCTGATCCTGGGCTACGTGCTGGCGCCGATCGCCTGGGTCATCGGCATCGAGTGGAACGACGCGGTGATCGCCGGCGGCCTGATCGGCCAGAAGGTGGTGCTGAACGAGTTCATCGCCTATCTGCAGTTGTCGCAGACGCCGGTGGGCACCGGCCCGGGCGCGATCAGCGAAAACTCGCGCCTGATCCTGACCTACGCGCTGTGCGGCTTCGCCAATTTCGCTTCGATCGCGATCCAGATCGGCGGTATCGGCAGCCTCGCGCCGGAACGCCGCGGCGACCTCGCCCGCTTCGGCATGCGCGCGGTGCTGGGCGGTTCCATCGCCACCCTGATGACCGCCACGATTGCCGGTGTGCTGATCCATTTGCGTTGAACCCAGTGCGTGACCGGATGCCTGCCCGCCCCCGCGGAGCGGGCGGCCCGGAAGTCCCGATCCACCGGCGTCATCCATCCCTGTTCCACCCCAGACACCTCCGGAGCGATCCGGGGGTGTCTTTTTCAGAGCACCCCGCAATGTCCAATGCTTTTTCCGGCACCCCGCAGGTCGTCATCGTCGGCTCGTTCAACGTCGACCACGTCTGGCGCAGCGACGCCCTGCCGCAGCCCGGCGCCACCCACAGCGGCGACTACGCCAGCGGCCCCGGCGGCAAGGGCTTCAACCAGGCCACCGCGGCCGCGCGCAGCGGTGCTTCCACCGCGTTCCTGTGCGCCCTGGGCGACGACGTGGGCGGGCAGCTGGCGCGCGCGCTGGCGACCGCCGACGCCATCGACCTGCGCGATCAGCGCAGCGACGCGCCCACCGGCACAGCCGGCATCTTCGTCGACGCCCAGGGCCGCAACAGCATCGTCATCGGCCCCGGCGCCAACGCGGCGCTCACCAGCGACTTCATCGAGGCGCAGACCCTGGCCATCGCCGCCGCACCCGTGACCCTGGCGCAGCTGGAATCGCCGCTGGACGCCATCGCCACCGCGCTGCGCCTGGCGCGCGGGGCCGGGCGCATCGCGATCCTCAACCCCGCCCCGGCGAACGTGGCGGTGCCGCGCGAACTGCTGGCGCTGGCCGACGTGCTGACCCCGAACGAAACCGAATGCGCCGGCCTGTTCGCCCGCCACCTCGGCGAACGCATCGACGGCGAAGCCATCGCCAGCCTCGATTCGCCGCGTCTGCACGCGCTGTGCCGCGATCTGCTGCCCGGCGGCACCGTGGTGGTGACCCTGGGCGCGGCCGGCTGCTTCGTCTCCCACCCCGACAACGCCACCCGCGGCGACGACAGCGCCTGGTACCGGCTGTCCGCCGAACCGGCGAACCCGGTCGACACCACCGGCGCCGGCGACGCCTTCAACGGCGCGCTGGCCGCGGCATTGGCGCAACGGCCCGGCGCGGCATTCAATATCCACCTGCGACAGGCCAACCGCTATGCCGCGCTGTCGACCGAACGCCCGGGCGCAGCGCTGTCGATGCCCAATCGCGAGGAGCTGGACGCGCGATTCACCGGGTAGATGCCCCTCAGCCACTGTTTTCGCCGCAAACCGCTGCTACGCTCGGTTTTCCATACGACGGAGGCGTGCGATGGCCGGCAAATTCGTGATCAGCAAGCGCAGCAATGGCGAATTCCAGTTCAACCTGAAGGCCGGCAACGGCCAGGTGATCCTGGCCAGCGAGGGCTACAATGCCAAATCCTCGCGCGAGGACGGCGTGGCATCGGTGAAGAAGAACAGTCAGGACGACAAGCGCTTTGCCAGGGAAACCGCCAGCAACGGCAAGTTCTATTTCAATCTCACCGCGACCAACGGTCAGACCATCGGCACCAGCCAGATGTACGCCGATGCCGGCGGCCGCGACGACGGCATCGCTTCGGTGAAAGCCAACGCGCCGGGAGCGGAAACCGCAGACGAGACGAGCTGATCGTGTTCTGAAAAACTGTCAACCTGAATAAAAATGATAAAAAGCCCGGCGAATGCCGGGCGTTAACTTCTGAAAATTCAATTTTTCAATGCGTTAGTGAAAGCTATATTCTTTCCACGGAATACGATCAGCAGTGATAGATGCCAAAAATCTAACGATGTCTTTTCTACCTTGATATTCAAATCTGCCATGTGAATCTTGGCTCGCCAGTATCAACGGTAGCCCAGGGAAAAAACGCTGCAAACCAATGCGGATATTTGCTGCTTTTGAATTAGTTGATACCGCTTCTTTTTTAACCACTGCGATTGCAAATGACACACCTTGCTCTTTGACTATCGCACCATGAATCTTCATACATTCTCCGGAAGTGTTAAATCCGAGATGCAGCAGAACAAATGACTGTCTCACCACACGCGACAGACAATCCATAAGTCATAATTCGTTCATGCACATCGGCCCCTACCACATCGAACCGCGCGTGATCCTGGCCCCGATGGCCGGAGTCACCGACAAGCCGTTCCGGCAGTTGTGCAAGCGGCTCGGCGCCGGTCTGGCGGTGTCTGAGATGACGATTTCCGATCCGCGACTGTGGAATACCCGCAAATCCCAGCACCGCATGGATCACGACGGCGAGCCCGCGCCGGTCAGCGTGCAGATCGCCGGCACCGATCCGCAGTTGCTGGCCGACGCCGCGCGCTACAACGTCGATCACGGCGCGCAGCTGATCGACATCAACATGGGCTGCCCGGCGAAGAAGGTCTGCAACGCCTGGGCGGGCTCGGCGCTGATGCGCGACGAAGCGCTGGTGGCGCGCATTCTCGAAGCCGTGGCGAACGCGGTCGACGTGCCGGTGACGCTGAAGATCCGCACCGGCTGGGCCGCCGGCCAGCGCAATGCGCCGGTCATCGCGAAGATCGCCGAGCAGTCCGGCATCGCCGCGCTCACCGTGCACGGCCGCACCCGCGACCAGCAGTACACCGGCAGCGCTGAGTACGACACCATCGCCGACATCAAATCCCGGCTGCGCATCCCGGTGATCGCCAACGGCGACATCGATTCGCCGCAGAAAGCGCGCTTCGTGCTCGACGCCACCGGCTGCGACGCGGTGATGATCGGCCGCGCCGCGCAGGGCCGGCCATGGATCTTTCGCGAGGTCGCGCATTACCTCGCCACCGGCGAGACGCTGGCGCCGCCGTCGCTGACCGAGATACGCGACATCCTGCTCGGCCACCTCGATCATCTGCACGCGTTCTACGGCGAACACCAGGGCGTGCGCATCGCGCGCAAGCATCTGGGCTGGTATGCCAAGGATCGCCCGGAACATTCCGATGAACAGCGCGCCGCATTCCGTGCCGTCGTCAATCGGGCGGAAACGGCCGAGACGCAACGTCGGCTGACCCGCGATTATTTCGATGCGCTGATCGCGGGTGTGGCAGCGGAATTGCCGGCGGCGGCCTGAAAAGCGATGCAGCGGACTGAAGTCCGCTCTACGGCGCCCCGTCGCTTTGCGGCTCGTTCCAGATCCGCACCCACATCTCGCGCAGCCGGCCCGCGGCATTCCACGGCCACTGCTGTTGCTGCGGCGGAATTTCCCGCCAGTCCGGGCTGTTCCGCCGTGCGACGACGAAGTTGAAGATGTAGTCCGGCTCGAAACCCATGCGCAGGTCGGAAACGATCAATGTCCCGTCGCGTTCCTGCGCTTTCATGAAGCCGTGATTGAACCAGCGCAGCCGGGCGACGGCGTCGTAATCCGCGACCGCGCGCAGCGCGACCACATCGGAGGTGTAGGCGCGGAAACGCATCGGGCCGCGATCCGCCACCAGCGAGCGCTCGCCTTCGACATACCCGTCCGGGGTCATCGCCACCACCCGCCACAGCAGGGTGTTGAAGGGCATCGGCACGCTGAAGCGCGGTGCGTCCTGCAATCCGATCGCGGCCAGCGCCTCGTCGGCGGCGCGGTCGACGCGCGCCTTCGCCACCAGCGACCAGCCGAGGTACGCGGTGCTCAACACCAGCCCGGCAACCAGCGCGCGCTGCGCGACGGCGCGTTCGCGCGCGCGCCACGCGACCACGCAGGCGATCGACAGCCACAGCGTGTACAGCGGGTCGATGATGAAGACGCTCGACCACATCGTCGGCGGCGGCGTCAGCGGCCACCACAATTGGGTGCCGTAGACGGTGAAGGCATCCAGCAGCGGATGGGTCAGCAGCGCCAGTTGCATCGCGAAGAACCAGCGCACCGGCGACGCCGCCACCCGGCCGCCGCGGCGTTTGTACAGCCACCAGATCAGGGTCGCGACGAACGGCAGCACGAATAGCGAGTGGCTGATGCTGCGATGCCAGGTCATCCGCATGACCGGGTCGTCGAACAGCAGCGCCAGCGGAATGCCGTCGAGATCCGGCAAGGTGCCCAGCGCCGCGCCGGCGAGCAGCGCTGCGCGACGGTGCGCGGCGGGGGCGATGGCGGCGGCGAGCGCGCCGCCCAGAACGATCTGACTGAGGGAATCCATCGGCGGATGGTAAGGCAACGCCTATCTGTTCAGCGTAGCCACCCACGAACATCGTGGCCTAGAGCCTGTTCAAAATCTCCCGGACCACAAAATGGAGATCAATGGCTTGTCATCCCGAACGTCCGCGCAGCGGGCGGAGGGAACTGCTGTTGTGGCTGGCGGCGACAAGCAGATCCCTCCTCGGGCTTCGCCCTCGTTCGGGATGACAGATATTTCCAGGCCCGGGATTTTGAACAGGCTCTCAGACGCTCTGCCCCAGCACTTTGTTGGTCGCCGCGATCAGGCCAGCAGTGAACGACGCCTGCGACTGGGTCACGCTGATCACCAGTTCCGGCGAGGCCTCGGTGGGATCGCCCGCATGCACCGGCGGCGACGGCGCGTACTGCACGAACAACTGGCTGGTCTGCGCCGCCTGCGGCCCGGCGATGTTGTCCACCAGTTTCAGCGCAAGATCGATTGAGGAAGAAATACCGCCGCCGCTGAAGCGCTTCCTGTCTTCGTCCAGATGCCAGCGCGGGTAGCCGGGCACCACGCTCACGTCCGGAAACAGCGCCAGCACCGGCCGCGCGCTCCAGTAAGTGGTCGCCTGGCAACCGTCGAGCAGACCGGCCGCGGCCAGAATGAAGGCGCCGGTGCAGACCGAGCCGATCCACTCGGCGTCGCCGGCGACCTGCTTCAGCCAGGCCTGGATGGTCGGATCGAGCATCGCCGCGCCGACGCCGTCGCTGCCGCCGCCGGGTACGAACACGATCGACAGCGGCGGGTGATCGTCGAAGGTGGCGTTGGGCATCACCGAAACGCTTTCGGTGGTGGGCACGGGATCCAGCGTGGCGGCGATCCACACGACCCGGAAGCCCGGGGTGTAGGCAAAAACCTGGGTGGCGCCCGCGAAATCCAGCAGCGTGCAGCCGGGGTACAGCGGGAAACCGACGGTGACCTGTGAACTCATCCTTGCGCTCCTCGAAGATGCGCGGCGGCGCCGCGCCGTCCGGCGTTGTAGCACGGCTGGCGATTCCCCAGCGCCATCACGGCGCGGACAGACCCCCCTTGCGCTATCGCCCGGCGGCCGCTGTCACGCGGTTGCCTCGCGTGGCTGCAGATAGCGCTGACGCTTCTTCGGCAGCACCCGCTGCAGATCGACTTCGATCAGGCCGTCGATGCTGTCGCTGAAGGCGGGATCCACGCCGAACGCGAGGAAGCGCGCGCCGCCGGGTTCGCACAACTCGGTGTACTGCTTGTAGAGCACCGGCACCGTAGCGCCATGCGCGGAGAGATTGCCTTTGAGTACGCCGTAGGCGGTGTCCGCGTCCATGTGGCCGAAGCTCGGCGGCGCGCTGAAATAGCGGAACGGTCGCAGCGACGCGGCGACGGCGTGCCCGCCGTTCTCCGCGCCGGTGCAGGCGCCGGCGCCGTAGAAATGCGAGTAATAAGCGACCAATTGCTCGCGCACCGGCAATGGTAGCGCGGCGCTGATCGACACCGCGCCGAACAGATAGCGCACCTGCGGATAGCGGCGCAGATAGGCGCCGATGCCCTGCCACAGATAGTCCAGGCTGCGGCTGCCCCAGTACTCCGGCGCCACGAAACTGCGCCCCAGCTCCATGCCCTGGGCGATCCGCGGCAAGGCCTCGTCGGCGTAGCGGAACAGCGAAGCGGTGTAGAGCCCGGGCAGTCCTTGCCGCGCGAGTACCCGCGCGCCGCGGGCGACGCGATAGGCGCCGGCGATCTTCGTCGCCTGGGCGTCCCACACCAGAATGTGGTCGTAGTGCGCGTCCCAGGCGTCGAGATCGCGCGCGCGGCCGGTGCCCTCGCCCACTGCGCGGAAGGTCAGCTCGCGCAGCCGGCCGAGTTCGCGCATCAGCGGGTCGCGTCGGAGTTCGGCGCCGTGCGCGAGCCGGGCGAGGCGGATCTCCTTGCCGTCGCCGGTGCTGCCCAGCAGCTCGGTGGCCGCGACCGCTTCGGCCAACAGCGCGGGTGCGATCGGCGCCGGCAGCGGTTCGGCGCCGGACGGCACGTCGCGACGGCGACCCAGCGCATACAGCGCGCGCCGCACTTGCTGCAGCAGCTGCGCGTTCTCGCGCTCCGGATCGAGCTGCAGCATCGGACCGATCCGCAGTTCCAGGCGCCGCCGCGAGAACATCTCGCGCGCCAGCAGCGCGGTCGCCGCCGGCTTGTACAGCGCGGAGGCGCCGTAGAACAGCGCCGAATTGCGGGCGACGATCCGGATCGGCTGCACCGGCGCACCGGAGTGGCGCGCGAAACGCACGAAGCCCTGCCGCCAGCGGCTGTCGCGCACCCCGCGCAGGCCGAGCCGCGACACTTCGCCGGCCGGGAACACGATCACGCACTGCTCCGCAGCCAGCGCCTGATCGATCGCGCGCAGACTCTCGGCGCCGGCGCCGCCGCCGAACACCCGCACCGGCAGCAGCAGCCCGGACAGCGGTTCGAGCAGGGACAGCATGTCGTTGGCGACGATCCTCACGTCGCGCCGCACCCGGCCCACCGCGTCCAGCAGGGCCAGCGCGTCCAGCGCGCCCGACGGATGGTTGGCCACGATCAGCAGCCGCCCGGAGGCCGGAATCGACGCCAGCGCTTGCGGGTCGACGCGATAGTCCGCCTGCAGGAATTCCAGCGCGGCGGTGATGAACTCGAAATCCCGCCGGTCGCCGTTGCGCGCCAGGAATTCGCCGATCTCGTCGAAGCGCGACCAGCGGCCCAGCGTCCGCAGCAGCGGCCGGGTCAGGCTGGCGCGGCGGCCGGAGAACCAGTGGGGGTAGCGTCTTTCGAGCTGCTGCTCGAGGCGGGGCTGCTCTAGGCGGGGCTGCTCTAGGCGGGGCTGCTCTAGGCGAGGCTGTTTGTGCAGGGGCATCGGCGTTGCCATCGGTCGGCCTGGGATGGCCGCCAGCCTGCCCGCCGGTCGCGACAGCCGCATGGCATTCCCGGGGCGCTTGCGTGACACTTCCGGGCCATGCCCAGCACGTCCGCAGCCGTGCCGCCCGGCGGTCATGCAAGCGACAAGCGTGGGGTGTATGATGCGCACCCATCTTTTCATCCCGATCAAGGGATATAACCATCCCCGCAGCGGGATCCATTCAATATAAGGAAGATCAGTCGATGTCCAGCTACCTCTTCACCTCCGAATCGGTGTCCGAAGGCCATCCGGACAAGATGGCGGATCAGATTTCCGACGCCGTGCTCGACGCCATCCTGACCCAGGACAAGCGCGCGCGCGTTGCCTGCGAAACCCTGGTGAAGACCGGCGCGGCCATCGTCGCCGGCGAAGTCACCACCAACGCCTGGGTGGATATCGAGTCGCTGGCCCGCAAGGTCATCAACGACATCGGCTACAACAATTCCGACGTCGGCTTCGACGGCCACACCTGCGCCATCATCAACATGCTGGGCAAGCAGTCGCCGGACATCGCCGCGGGCGTCGACGGCACCAGCAAGAAAGCCAAGAAGCCCGAAGAACAGGGCGCGGGCGACCAGGGCCTGATGTTCGGCTACGCCTGCAACGAAGCCCCGGAATTCATGCCGGCGCCGATCTACTACTCGCACCGTCTGGTCGAGCAGCAGGCCAAGATCCGCAAGGCCAAGAACAGCAAACTGCCGTGGCTGCGCCCGGACGCCAAGTCGCAGGTCACCCTGCGCTACGACAACGCGCACCAGGTCATCGGCCTCGACGCCGTGGTGCTGTCCACCCAGCACGATCCGGGCATCAAGCAGAAGGATCTGGTCGAAGGCGTCTACGAGCACATCCTCAAGCCGGTGCTGCCGAAGAAGTGGCTGGACACGCTGCCGAAGAACAAGGTCCACATCAATCCGACCGGCATCTTCGTGATCGGCGGCCCGGTGGGCGACTGCGGCCTGACCGGCCGCAAAATCATCGTCGACACCTACGGCGGCATGGCCCGTCACGGCGGCGGCGCGTTCTCGGGCAAGGATCCGTCGAAGGTCGACCGTTCGGCCGCCTACGCCGCGCGCTACGTCGCCAAGAACATCGTCGCCGCCGGCCTGGCCGACCGCTGCGAAGTGCAGGTCAGCTACGCCATCGGCGTGGCCGAGCCGACCTCCATCTCGGTCACCACCTTCGGCACCGGCAAGATCTCCGACGACAAGATCGAGACGCTGATCCGCAAGCATTTCGACCTGCGCCCGTACGGCATCGTCAAGATGCTCGACCTGATCCACCCGATCTATCAGGACACCGCCGCCTACGGCCACTTCGGCCGCAAGCCGAAGGAAGTCTCGTACGTCGACGCCGCCGGCAAGACCCACACCGCCACCGCATTCTCGTGGGAAAAGACCGACAAGGCCGACGACCTGCGCAATGCGGCCGGGTTGAAGTAAACCCCACACTGCGAATATGCCGCGTGGTGAGTTCATGAGGCGTGCCCAGGCACGCCGTCTCCCGGGAATCGAAGGGCGCCGCGAGGCGCCCTTCGTGAATCCGGCGCATTCGATCACTCGCCAGTAATCGATTGGAACCAACGCTCATGGCCTGTCGGCGAACGGCATGGGCGGCTCAGCCCGAGATGACGTGCGAATCCGACGTTGCTCCAGAAACGAGCCTTCGGGCCCGAACCGCCGCTCGATGATGTCCACACCATCGTCCGCGATCAGCACCACCGTGCTCGCCCGCGTGCCGTAGGCCGGATGCGCGATGAACGCGGGCGACAGGAACCGCTCGCGTTCCAGGCCGATGCCGGTATCGGGCAGGCGGTCGTCGGCGAAGAGAGTCGTGTCCGCGAGTGCGGCGAAAATCGGCTCGGGATCAGGCACGTTGTCGGTCGAAAGATCCGCCGCAGACGCTGCGACCCATTCCCCAAGCTTCGCCATCAGCATTACCGTCTTCGGCCACGGCGCATCCAGCGCGCCGTTGGAGACGCCGTGGATGCCGGGGTCCAGCATGCGCGTCGCGAAACCGGGCCCACTCGCGGTGCCGGGATTCGCGGTGTCGGAAAAATTGCTCGCGAACGCGAGGCCGTCGCCGTCGTGGATCAACAGGTTGAACGGGCGATAGCGCGTCGCCTCGTTCGCGAGCGACCGCATCGCAGCGGTCGCATCCGCATCGCCGCGCACGAAGTCGGCGACCAGGTCGCCGCGCGAACGGCCTTCCTGTTCCGGCGGGCGACGCACATTGGTGACCGCCGCCAGCCGCTGCCCGCGCAGCGCGAGCCAGCTGCCGCCGTGCAGGGCATCGCGACCGCCGATGACCTGCGGCGCATCTTCCCACTCGGCCAGCGGCAAGGTGGGTCGTGCATGGAATTCGTCGCGATTGGCCGCCAGGATCAGGCGGTAGCGCGGGTGCATGCGCCAGGCGAGCGCGATCAGGCACATGACGCTGTTCCGCGACGTCGCGCGACAAGACGATCCGGTCGCATTCGCGCGCTCACCGGCTTCAACCGCGCGCCGCTGGCGTAGCGGTACCCGGGATGCGTACCGCTTTGAGGGCCTCCATGAAGCGATGCTTCTTCGCGAGCCGATACGCTTCGCGATAAGCATCGCGTATCGGCTGCGGATCGCCGCGCGCGAGCGCGTTCTCCAGAAGTATCTTCAGCAGCAGGAAACGCGAGTACGGAGAGTCTTCCCGCTCCACCGTCAACAACCGCTCACCGAGGGCAGCCGCGTCGTCGTAGCGGCCACGCGCGGTATGCACCCGCATCAGGCTCATGTGGGCGGGCGTGACATAGTCGCTGCCGTCGCCGAACAGGGCCGACATTTCCGAGATCGCCATGCGCGCCTGCGTTTCGGCTTCCGCGACCTTTCCGAAGTGCAGCAGGATGGCCGCGTATTCGTCGCGGGCGTAGCCCATCGGCAGCCCCTGCCTTTCCCCGCTCCGGATCGCATCCCACAGCAGATCCCCGGCGTCCGCATACAGCGCGTCCTGCTGCGCCATGTCCGCACCCTCGGCCTGCTGCAACAGCAGAAATGCCAGATCGGTCCGGCGCTTCAGCGAGGCCTCGTGCTGCGGTCCGTACGCGCGTTCGAGGATCTCCAGCGCCTTGCGCGCGCTGTCCTGCGCACCTGCGATGTCCCCGCGCTCGAACGCCAGCGCGCTGCGGATCACGAAGGCATCCGCGAGATCCGGGTGGTGCGCGCCGATCTGGGTTTCGAGGATCCGCGTGCCCTTGTCGAGCGCCTCCTGCGAGCGCGCGGTTTCTTTCCGATAGAACGACGTCTTGCCGACCACGACCCAGGCGCGTCCGGTTTCCGGATGCGAGGGGCCGAAGATGCGCAGATTGCTGTCCAGCGAAGCCGATGCCTGCAGGTGGGCGTCTTCCTTGCGCCCGGACAGCAGCAGAACCCCGGCGAGGTATCTGCGGAGGGTGTTCTGGATGGTCGGACTGCGGTCGTCCAGCACCGCCAGCGCACGATCCAGGTCCGCTTCGGCGTCCTTGAACCGGAACAACTGGGTCAGCGCATAGCCGCGCTGGCCGAGCAGTTCGGCCAGCGCCGCGGCGCCGTCTTCCTCCAGCGCTACCGCAGACGCTACCGCCGCATCGAGAATGGCAAGGGCGCCTTTCGTATCGCCGAGTCCCCAGCGCGCACGCGCCAATTGCATCCTCAGATCGAGCGCCACCAGTTCGCCGTCGATGCCGGAGCGCGACGGCATTGCGGCGAGCGCGGCGCGGACCACGCGCTCGGCATCGGCATGTCGCGCGCGGAGATTGGACAACTGCGCGAGGACGGCATCGGTGCGCGCCGCTTGCAGCGCATCGTCCGAATCCAGGGCTTTCGCCTCTGCGGACAGGCGCTCGGCGCTGCCGTAGTCGCCGCCGATCAGGTGCGCACGCGCCAGCGCGGTGAGGCCGCGCGCCAGCAGCGCGGCGCGATCGTCGCCCCACTGCGCCCGCAACCGTCGCTCGGTGTCGTCCAGCAGCGCGCGCGAATTCAGCGGCGCATTACCCAGCGACGACAGGGTCGCCGCACCCAGCGAGCGTTCGAACAGCTGACTGAGCATCTCGACGTTGGCGGACTCCTGCTGCGCATGGCGATGCTGCTGGACGACGATGACCACCCCGGCCGTCGCCGCAGCGACGCATGCGAGCGACACCAGCAGCGCCAGCGCATGGCGTGCGGCGTAACGCGTGGCCCGGTAGCGCAGACCGCCGCCCCGCGCCGAGACCGGCACGCCATCGAGCCATGCCCGCAGATCGGCGCGCAGCGCAGCGACGTCCGCATAACGTTCGGCGGGATCGGTGCGGACGCAGCGCAGCGCGATCGCATCCAGATCGCCGTGCAGTGCGCGCGACAGCGCCTGCGGATCGCGGACGCCGCGCAGGCGTGCCGCTTCGGGCGCGCATGCCAGCGCAAGCGCGCTCGGCGCACGCGGCGCTTCGACATCGATCGACGACATCGCGACCAGCGTCGGCGGTGTGATGGGCCACGCCTCGCACAGCAGCCGGTACAACAGCACGCCCAACGCATAGACGTCGATCGCGATGCTGGGCGCCGCGCCGCGGAACACTTCCGGCGCCGCATACGATGCGCTGATGCCGATCCGCGCCGTGCCGGCGTCCGCCTTCGGCGACAGCAGCGCCGACAGGCCGAAATCGAGCACCCGCACCGCGCCTTCCTGCGTGACCAGAAGATTGGACGCCTTGATGTCCTGGTGCAGCACGCCGTGCGCATGCGCATGCTGGAAGGCGTCGCACGCTTCGATTATCAGCGTCGCCCGTGCGCGCAGATCGGCGCGATGCGCGTCGCACCAGCGGTCGATGTGTTCGCCGTGGACGCGCTGCATCGCCAGCCAGGGCTGACCGTCCGCGGCGATGCCCGCGTCCAGCAGCGCGACGATGCCGGGATGTTCGAGGCGGGCGAGATGATTCCGCTCGCGACCGAACGCCTGCAGCACCGCAGGCGACATCAGGCCGGGGCGGATGGTCTTGAGCGCGATGCCGCGCTCGTACAGGCCGTCGGCGCGATGCGCCGCATACACCACGCCCATGCCGCCGGTCTCGATCACCTCATCCACGCACCAGGCACCGAGCCGCGTGCCGTTGCGCCAGATCGACCCGGCGTCGTCGCGCGCCGCGCCCGCATCGCCCGCATCGCGCGAGGCCATCCACTCCAGCGGCGACACCAGGGTGTCCTGCCGGGCATCCGCCATCAGCAGCGACGTCAATGCCGCGCACAGATCGGGATCGCGCGCCCGCAATGCGTCCAGCGCCGGCGGCAGTTCCGCGTCCGGCATGTCCGCATACCGATCGAACAGATCCAGCGCCCTGGCCACGATCCCGTCGTCGGGCGTCATCGGTGCCCGGAACTCATGCCGCCCCGGCCGCTTCGGTCATGAACGGCATCGTCGACGCTTCGCCCAACTGCGTGAACAGGAACGCGCGGGCCTTGCGCCAGTCGCGCCTCAGCGTGCGCTCGGTCACACCCAGCACATCGGCGATCTCGCACTCATCGAGGCCGCCGAAATAGCGCAACTCGACCAGCTGCGCCAGGCGCATGTCGACACGCGACAGCCGCGTCAATGCGGCATCCAGCGCGATCATGTTCTCAAGAGCGCTGTCCTCGAGCGCGCTGTCTTCGGCGGCATCGATCTCATCGTTCAGCGGCAGCGCGCGCTGACCGTCGCCGCGTTTCTCGGCAAGATCCCTGCGCACCTCGTCCATCAGCACGAACCGCATGGCGCGCGCGACCAGCGCGGTGAAATGCCGGCGGTTCTCGACGCTGAAATGCGCGCCGCTCAATCGCAGCCAGCTTTCGCTGACCAGCGATGTCGCCGAAATCCTGCCGGACGTGCGCTGGCGGATCTGCGCGCGCGCGATCCGGTGCAGATCGCCGTACAGCAATCCGTAGATCCGATTCCACGCGCCGTCTTCGCCCGCCTGCGCATCGACCAGCAGCCGGGTGATGGACTCGGGCGAATCCATCGGCGGCTCGACCTGCAGTTCGACCGACGGATCCATGTGCGAATCCGTCCGCGAACCCGTGTGCGTGATGGCCATCGTCGCCTCCATGTCCGGAAACCGATCCCTGCTGCGAATACCAATCGAAGTAAAGCACAGCCGATCCCCCTGCGCACAACGTTCCGCCAAGCCGATCGGCCCGGGTCGGGACGCATGCGCTCCGAGAAGGACCTCATGAACGCTGTCATCGATATCGCGGGCCACTGTTTTCCTTATCGTATGCGGGCGCAACGGACGGGCATGTCCGGGAAGCGCGCATGACCGCGTCCCCTCTCTATCGTTCGGAAGTGCTGGATGCCAAGCGCAACCGCTGGCTGGGCGGCCTGATCCTG
The DNA here is from genome assembly GCA_040386495.1 of Pseudomonadota bacterium. Classification (GTDB taxonomy): domain Bacteria; phylum Pseudomonadota; class Gammaproteobacteria; order Xanthomonadales; family Xanthomonadaceae; genus Lysobacter_I. Next base: position 21,250 of record JAZKFJ010000023.1, on the reverse strand, counting down.
CGGCAACCACTGTCGCACTGGGTGCTGACCTGGATTGCGATCTGCACGGTTTCCATCGCGGTCGCGTTCATGTCTCTGGGCGAGTACGCGCGCAAGGCCCGCGTCGAGGGACATCTGGTCGACATTCCTACCGCAGCGGGCGGCAACCCGCGTCTGGAAGCGGAACTGACGGTGCCGGAAACCCTGTTGGCCGCCCTGACGGTCGGCGGCGAGGTCGAGTTGCGCTATCCGGCATTTCCGCACCAGCACTATGGCCAGTATCGCGGCCGCATCGTCCGCATCTCGCGCCAGCCCATCCCGTCCGCGGCGCCCGCACCGACCGCGGCTGCGCCAGGACGCACCGCAGCCACCTATCGCGCCACCGTCTCGCTCGAACGCCAGCGCGTCCGCAACGACCGCGGCGGCGAACGCGATCTGCATCCGGGGCTCGCCGTGCAGGCCGACGTCATCGTCGAACGCCGCCGGTTGTACGCCTGGCTGTTCGAACCGTTTTCGCGACTGCGCGAACGATTGCGCGAAAGACTGCGCGCATAGCCGGCATCGCGATTGCGCACCACATCCGACAGCACACAAGGAGATCGTCATGTCGAATCCGTATAAAACCGTCTTCATCTACACCATGCCCGGCGACTGGCATGCGATCCTCGCCGAAGCGGCCCTGAAGCAGCGCGGCCACCGTGTCCTGCGCTATTTCGGCACCGACTTTCCGGCCTTGGCCGACGTCGAGTTCGAATACGGCGACGGCGGCGAATCGCTGCGGCTGCATACGATCGACGGCAGCTACCAATTGTCCGATTTCGATGTGGTCTGGAACCGGCGCATGACCGCGCCCAGGCTACCGCCCGGCATCGACCCGCGCGATCGCGACTACGTCTCGCTGCAACTCCGCTTCGGCGACGCCGCCATGCGCAGCCTGCTGCGCGAAGCGTTCTGGATCAACCCTTACGACGCGGCGCGCAATGCCGACCACAAACCCAAACAGTTGCAGCTGGCGCTGCGCAATGGCCTGAAGATCCCGGAAACGCTGATCAGCAACCGGCCCGAAGCGATCCGCCGCTTCATCGACGCCCATCCCAGCGTGATCCATAAACCGCTGATCGGCGCCGCCTGGGAAGAGGACGACAAGACCCTGTCGACCTACACCGCGCGCGTTCGCGCCGAGGATCTTCCCGGCGAAGCGCTGCTGCGCGCCGCGCCCGGCATCTTCCAGGCCCAGGTGCCGAAGCAGTTCGAGGTCCGCGCGCAGTTCTTCGGCGCCAGCTATTTCGCGCTGAAGATCGACTCCACCCGCATCGAATACGGCGAGATGGATTGGCGGCTGCACCAGAATGGCGCCATGACCGACGGCAGCGTCGCCCTGCCCGATGCGGTCTATCGCGCCTGCATGAAACAGCTCGGCAGCCTGGGCCTGGTCGCCGGCGCGTTCGACTTCATCGTCACGCCCGACGACGAGTGGATCTATCTCGAAGTGAACGAAGCCGGGCAGTTCATCTTCGTCGAGCAATGGCATAGCGAATTCACCCTGTTCGATGCGCTCTGCGATTTCATCGAAAGCGTAGACCGGGCGTTCGAGTATCGACGCAAACCAGGCGCGCAGCGGCTTGCCGATCTGATCGAGGCCGTAGATCCGGAGCGCATCTGCGAACGGGACGACGCGCGCCGCGCCGCGCCGGCCGAAACACTTTCCGGACAACCCGTCGATGCTTCCGCACAGACGCAGGCGGAAGCTGCATGACCCCACCTGCATGACCGAATGCGCACCCGCGGACGCGCGGGCAGCGGTCGTCGATTCCGTTGCGCCGATGCGCGGAAACGACGTGGACCGGCGACCACGATGTGTCGCCCGGCACAACACCCTTCGATAAGGAGAACCACCGTGGACAACAAGAAAGACCGTGTGCTTGGCCGCCTGCTGGCCGTCGCAGAACTGGGCGAAGTCGCTGGCGCCAAGACCTTCCCCACCGGCGAAACCAACATGCTGGCCGACAGCGGCACGACGGCCGACAGCGGTACCACCGCGGACAGCGGCACGACGGCGGACAGCGGCACCACCGCCGACAGCGGAACCACTGCGGACAGCGGCACCACCTCCGACAGCGGAACCGCCGCCGATACCAGCCCCAATCCGATCGCGCGCGACGCACCGCACGATTGGTGATCGATGCTTGACGCGATAACGCACGAACCCACGACGAAGTCCCATCCAACAAAAGGAATAACTGCCATGAGCAAAGACAACGATCGCATCCTCGGCCGCATTCTCGCCGTCGAGGAAACCGCCTCCGTCGCGGGCGCACGACCGACCTCGCCGGTCGCCGACACCCGCATCGACGTCAACGGCAATCCGGACACGTCGCCGACCTTCGACTCCGGAACCGTCGCCGATCAGACCACATCGACCCTGCTCGACCCGTCGCCGGACACGACCGGCCGCTGAAACACGCCTTTCCGCGCACGGTGGCGTTCCTTGCCGTGCGCGTCTTTTTTCGCAGCGCATACACCGATTCCGGTCAGCGCCCTTCGCGCCGGACACCGACCGAAGACGCTCGATCAAGCCGCCTTCCCTCGTCATCCATCACACAGGAATTCAAGATGAACAATGAGAACACCCGCGTCCTCGGCCGCGTACTCGCGGTGGAAGAAACGCATGCCGTCTCCGGCGCCAAACCCACATCGACGCTGGCCGACCAACTGACGACGAAGGAAGCCGACAGCATCGTCTGGTTCGATCATCCGGAACCCTGATTCCGAGACGGATCGCCCCATACGCCCGACGACGCCCCGATCTGTCGTCGGGCGTGCACTGCCCCGGATCACAGCCGTGTTTCCGGATTACAACAATCACACATGGAGGACTGATCAATGAACAATGGAAAAGATCGCATTCTCGGCCGGATCCTGGCCGTCGAGGAAACAAGGCACGTCAGCGGCGCAACGGACCGCGACCTCGGCACCGGCCCGGACGGCGGATCCGACATTTCGCTGCCCGATCTGGACAGCGTGCCCTGCAATGAAAGCAGCTCGCAGACCGATACCGCCTGTCAGCCCGCCGCCGACATCACGCCGACCGATCCGTTGCTCGATTGCAGCGCATCGACGACCAGACGCGACATCTGCATCGATCCAGCTTGACGACAACCGCGATAACGCACCGATAGCTCGCTGTCTGTCGGCGGGCTTCGGACGCTGTCGCACCACCCGACTCCCCGCGCTGCACGGCGGGGAGTTCCACCGACCCTTCGAACAGACCCCATGCCCATCCTCAAAAGCCTGCTGCAAGCCGAAGCCGCGCAATGCGGGCACACGTGCCTGGCGATGGTGCTGGACTATCACGGCTACCGGATGGATGCGCTCGCGCTGCAGCGGGAATTCCCGGCTTCGATGCGCGGCGTGACGCTGGCGACGCTGATCGACGACGCGCATGCCGCCGGCCTGCAATGCCGCGCGCTGCGGATCGAACTGGAGGAACTGCCGCAGCTGGAAACGCCCTGCATCCTGCACTGGGACATGGACCATTTCGTGGTGCTGGCCAAAGCGTCGGCGACCGATGTGGTAATCCACGACCCCGCCACCGGCGTGCGGCGCATGCGGCTGAGCGAACTGTCCCCGCACTTCACCGGCGTCGCGCTGGAACTGTCGCCCACGACCACATTCGCCAAACGCAGACTCGACGACGGCATCTCGCTGCGCCATCTGGTCGGGCAGGTCCGCGGACTCAAGCGCTCCGCCGCGCAGATCCTCTCGCTGTCGCTGATCCTGCAACTGTTCGGGCTGCTCACCCCGTTCTACATGCAGTGGATCCTCGACGATGTGCTCGTCACCCGCGACAAGGATCTGCTGTGGCTGATCAGCGTCGGCTTCGTGCTGTCGATGCTGGTGACTTCGTCGATCGGCTGGCTGCGCAGCTGGTGCCTGGCCTATCTGTCCGCGCGCGTCGGCATGCAATGGTTCGGCAGCATCCTGGCGCATCTGCTGCGCCTGCCGATGGGCTATTTCCAGAAACGCCATCTGGGCGACGTGGTGTCGCGCATGGAATCGGTGCATGCCATCCAAAACACCCTCAGCTCCAGCTTCATCGAGGCGCTGCTCGACGGGGTGATGGTGGTGATCGCGCTCGCGGTCATGGCCACCTACAGCTGGAAGCTGCTGATCGTCAGCATCGTCGCGGTCGGTCTGTATCTCGTGATGCGCTGGGCGACTTTTCCCACCATCCGGCGCCTGTCCGAGCAGCAGCTCGCAGCCGGCGCCAAGCAGAACACCCATCTGCTGGAATCCATCCGCGGCATCCAGGCGCTGAAACTCAACGGCGCCGAATCGATGCGCCGCGCCACCTTCGACACGTTGATGGCGGACACCGCGAACGTCGGACTCGACATGCAGCGCTTCACGTTGCGCTTCGGCTTCGTCAACCAGATGCTGTTCGGCATCGAACGCGTGGCGGTGGTCGCGCTGGCGGCCGCGCTGGTGATCCAGGGCCACATGAGCGCGGGCATGCTGGTCGCCTATCTGTCGTACAAGGACATGTTCACCGGCGGCATCAGTCGTCTGATCGACACCTGGATCTCGTTCCGCACCCTGCGCGTGCAGGCCGAGCGCCTGGCCGACATCGTGCTGACCGAGCCCGAAACCGAAGCCGCTCTCGACAACCAACCACTGCCCAACGATCCATCGCTCGACCTGGAAGTCCGCGGCCTTCGCTATCGCTTCAGCGATTCCGATCCGCAGGTCATCGACGATTGCAGTTTCACGGTGGCGGCAGGCGAAACCATCGCCGTGGTCGGCCCGTCCGGCTGCGGCAAGACCACGCTGATGAAACTGATGCTGGGGCTGCTGAAGCCGCAGGCGGGCCAGGTCTTCGTCGCCGGCCGCGACCTGGCCGATATCGATCTGCGCCATTACCGCCGGGTGATCGGCGCGGTGATGCAGGACGACCAGCTGTTCGCCGGCTCGATCGCCGACAACATCGCCTTCGGCAGCGAGGATCTCGACATGCTGCGCATCCGCAACGCAGCGGAGGCCGCGGCCGTCCACGACGATATCCAGCGCATGCCGATGCAATACCAGACCCTGATCGGCGACATGGGCGCCGCGCTGTCCGGCGGGCAGAAGCAGCGCATCATCCTGGCGCGCGCGCTCTACAAATGTCCCAGCATCCTGTTCCTGGACGAAGCCACCAGCCATCTGGACGTTGACTCGGAGCGCGCGGTGAACGAAGCGGTGCGGCGACTGCGGCTGACCAAGATCCTCATCGCGCACCGCCCGGAAACCATCGCCAGCGCCGACCGCGTGCTGGTGATGGCCAACGGCCGGGTCGAACGCGAATATCGGCCCGCTGAGCGTGCGCTGCGGCTGGTGGGCAGCGATGATGTCGCCGATGCGAAGATTGCGCACCCGACGGTCTCCCCTCGGACCGTCGGCGGGTCGTGAGCCGACCTTATCGCCATCCATATCCTCATCGATGCTTGGGCTTTGCCCGCGCATGGCGCGAGCCGCAGCGGAATCCTGCCCTGCTGCACCGCAGCATCTAGGCAAGCCGCGCGCCGCGTGCTATTGAATGGATGAAGGGTTCGCCCTCGATCGATATCCAACGATCAACCTCCACACGGGATCGCTGCATGACGCAAAGATTCGACGAGATGCACGACGACGCTGGCGCGCCGCGCCCGCATTACCGCGTTTTCGACGAATGGCTGCGCAACACCTCCGGGCCGGTGATCCAGAACAAGCGTCATGAGGCCGAGATCGCCTTCCATCGGGTCGGCATCACGTTCTCGGTCTACGGCGAGGAATCCGGCAACGAACGTCTGATCCCCTTCGACATGGTGCCGCGGATCGTGCCCGCCGCCGAATGGCGGATGCTCGAAGCCGGGCTGCGCCAGCGCGTGCATGCGCTGAATCTGTTTCTCGGCGATGTCTACGGCGAGCAGCGGATCCTGCACGACGGCCGCGTGCCCACCGACCTGGTGCTGAACAACGCCGAATTCCGCCGCGACATGTGCGATCTGCGCGTGCCAGGCGGCGTGTATTCGCATATCTCCGGCATCGACCTGGTGCGCGCCGGCGACGGCGAGTACTACGTGCTGGAAGACAATCTGCGGGTGCCGTCCGGCGTGTCGTACATGCTGGAAAACCGGCGGATGATGGCGCGACTGATTCCCGAGTTGTTCGCGCGCCAGCAGATCGCGCCGGTCGAACGTTATCCCGATGCGTTGCTCAGCACGCTACGCGAAGCCGCGCCGGAAGGCATCGATGATCCGGTGGTTGCCGTACTGACACCAGGTTCCGCCAATTCCGCATATTTCGAGCACGCCTTCCTCGCCCAGCAGATGGGCGTGGAGCTGGTGGAAGGCGCCGATCTGTTCGTGCGCGACGACACCGTGTACGCGCGCACGACGCGCGGCCCGCAGCGGGTGCACGTGATCTACCGGCGCATCAACGACGACTATCTCGACCCCACCGTATTCCGCGCCGAATCGATGCTCGGCGTGCCCGGCCTGTTCGGCGCGTATCGCGCCGGACGCGTGACGTTGGCGAACGCGCCCGGCACCGGCGTCGGCGACGACAAGTCGGTGTATCCGTACGTGCCGGAGATGATCCGCTTCTATCTCAGCGAAGAGCCCATCCTGCACAACGTGCCGACCTGGCAGCTGCGCAAGGAAGACGATCTGCGCTACGTGCTGGACCATCTATCGGAGCTGGTGGTGAAGGAAGTCCACGGCGCCGGCGGCTACGGCATGCTGGTCGGGCCGGCATCGACGAAGGCGGAGATCGAAGAGTTCCGCCAGCGCATCCTCGCCCACCCGTCGAACTACATCGCGCAGCCGACGCTGTCGCTGTCGACCTGCCCCACCTTCGTCGAAAGCGGACTGGCGCCGCGGCATATCGATCTGCGTCCGTACGTGCTGTCGGGCAAGCGCATCCAGGCGATGCCCGGTGGGCTCACGCGCGTGGCCCTGCGCGAAGGCTCGCTGGTCGTGAATTCGTCGCAGGGCGGCGGGACCAAGGACACCTGGGTGTTGGAGAGCTGACCGCATGTTGTGCAGAACCGCCGACGATCTGTACTGGGTGTCACGACACATGGAGCGCGCGGAAAACACCGCGCGCCTGATCGACGTCACCACCCGCATCGCGATGTTGCCCGAGCGCCTGGATCGCGGTAAAGCCGAAGCCGCACCGTGGCGGCGCGCGCTGGACGCTCTGGGCGCGGTCGAGACCTGCCAGAAACGCTACGGCAGCATCGACGCCGACAGCGTGCTGGATCATCTGCTGCTGTCGCCGGACAACCCGTCGTCGATCTATAGCTGCCTGCGCGCCGCACGGGAAGCCGCGCGCGCGCAGCGGGTGGCGATCACCTCGGAAATGTACGAGGACCTCAATACCTCATGGCTGGAAATGCGCGGCCTCGGCGCCGCCAGCATCGGCCGCGAAGGGCTCAGCAATATCCTCGAACGGGTGAAGAGCCGCTCGGCATCGTTCCGCGGCGTCACCATCGGCACGCTGGGCCGCGGCGAGGGCTATCACTTCATGCAGCTCGGCGTGTTCATCGAACGTGCGGAATGGGCGATCCGCCTGCTGGATGTGGTCGGCAGCGACGGCGACCTGCCCGAGACCGGCGAAGCGCGCGACACCATCGAATACTTCCAGTGGAGCGCGTTGCTGCAATCCTTGTCCGCGTTCGAGACCTACCGCCGCCTGCACCGGCAATCGGTCACGCCCGCGGGCGTCGCCGAAGTGATGCTGCTGCACGACGCCAATCCGCGTTCGCTGCAGACCTGCACCCACAGCCTGCATCAGGTGCTGAGCACACTGGCGGGCGACAAGACGCTGGAAGTGGTGCGCCAGGCCGGCGCGCTGTCGGCGCACACGCGCTATGCCCGCATCGATGAGATCATCGCCGACGGGCTGGAACCGTGGCTGCAGAACGCGATGGAGCGCCTGGACCGGCTAGGCAACGCCATCCATCGGCACTTCATGACCGCCGCAGACGCCGTGGAGACGCGTCCGCAGGTCAAGGCGCCGTCCCGCCCGCCGTCGCAACTCCAATTCCAGGCGCAGACTCCGGCCTGATCCGCTTCACACCGCAGCGCCGTTACGGGCAAAATCGACGCTGCATTTTCGCGGGCACCGCTTCGCCATGACGTTTTCATCATGACCTACTGCATCGGGTTGAATCTCGAACACGGCCTGATCCTGGCCTCCGACTCGCGCACCAATGCGGGCGTCGACGACATCCGCCGCACCGGCAAGATGCGGCTGTTCGTCTCCGAAGGCGAATATGTGGTTGCGGCCCTGTCGGCCGGCAACCTGTCGCTGACCCAGAACGCGCTGAACCTGATCGATCAGCGCTCCACGCTGGACGGCGGGCGGCCCGGCATCGGCAAGGCCACGTCGATGTTCGATGTGGCGCAGATGGTCGGCGACGCGCTGCGCGAGATCCGCAAGCGCGACGAAGCCTACTTGCGCGACAGCGGCATCGACCCCAGCGGCAGTTTCATCGTCGGCGGCCAGATCCGCGGCGAAGCGCCGCGGCTGTTCCTGGTGTATTCGGAAGGCAACTTCATCGAAAGCTCGCCTGAGATGCCCTACTTCCAGACCGGCGAAAGCAAGTTCGGCAAACCCATCCTCGACCGCGTCATCACGCCGCAGACTTCGCTCGGCGAAGCCTGCAAATGCGTGCTGGTGTCGTTCGATTCGACCATGCGCTCCAACCTCTCGGTCGGCCCGCCGCTGGATCTGCTGCTGTACCGCCGCGACAGTTTCACCGCGAGCTTGAGGCAACGGCTGGTCGAAGACGATCCCTATCTGCAGACCATCCGCCGCGAATGGAACGAAACCCTGCGTCGTGGCGTGCGCGAACTGCCGGGTCCGGATTGGTTGCGGGATGCGGAGGGGTGAGCGGACGACAGGCGATCCCGCATGGCGCAATGGCCTGCGACATCGCGCCGAATCGAAGGGAACATCCGAAACATCCTCTGGAGACCGATCGCGATCCGCGTTCGATTCGCGGTGCGGGCCGAGGCGATCGGCCGGAAGCGCCGCCGCCCGTCGGGACGGCGGCGCAGCGCAACGATCACGATGCGCTTACGGATCGTAACCGCCCGAGCAGAACACGTCCTGATAGCCGTTGGTCGTGCCCACACTGTTCTGCACCGACACCGCAACGCTCGCCCAGTAACCGACGAAACTGCAGACGCCCCAGTAATAATCGCCGTAACCCGGGCCGCTGGCACCGGTCCAGGTCACCGAAACAGGTGTCGACGAGGTGTAACTCACCGAGCAGTACCCGCTGCCCTGCCCGGAGCAGTAGATGCCGGTGATGACCGGAGGCTGCGCCGTCGGCGTCAACGTGTACAGCAGGCGATTGGGCGAGCCGGCGCGAGCATCGCTGACTTTGTTGAGCGATGCTTTGTTGACCAGCGCGGAGGCGACCTGCGAAGGCGTCGCATTCGGATTGCCGGCCAGGTGCAGGGCGGCGGCACCGGCGACGTGCGGCGACGCCATCGACGTGCCGTCCAGCGCAGCGCTGGCGGTGGTGCTGGTCCACCAGGCAGAAGTGATGCCCGAACCCGGCGCGAACATGTCGAGACAGCTGCCGTGATTGGAGAACCACGAACGCGCGTCGTTGCTCTGGGTCGATCCCACGGTGATGGCGTTGGCCACGCGCGCCGGTGAATAGCCGCAGGCGTCCGCACCCTGATTGCCCGCGGCCACCACCACGGTCACACCGGCGTTGATCAGGGTGTTGGTCGCCGCGTCCACCGAGGTATTGCCGCCGCCGCCCAGGCTCATGTTGGCCACCGCGGGTTTGACGTGATTGGCGGCGACCCAATCGATGCCGGCGATGATCGTGGACCACGGCGAGCCGCCGCTGCAGCCGAAGACGCGCACCGGGTGGATGGTGACCCCCTTCGCGATGCCCCAGGTGGTGCCGCCCAGCGTCCCGGCGACATGCGTGCCGTGGCCGTTGCAGTCGCTAGTGCCCTGGCCGTCGAAGATCGCCGTGTAACCATTGCCCATGCGCCCGCTGAACTCGGTATGCGTGCCCAGCACGCCGCTGTCGATCACGTACGCATGCACGTTGGACGCGGTGGTGTCGTAGGTATACGTGCCGCTGAGCGGCAGGTTGGGCTGGTCGACGCGATCGATGCCCCAGGTCGCGCCGCTCTGGGTGGGATTGGGAAACGCCATGCCGTCTTCTTCGACGTAGGCCACGCGCGGATCGGCGAGCAGCTTCGCCAACGTGTCGTCGTTGGCCTCGACCACGAATCCGCGCAAGGCGCGGTCGTAGCTCCGCAACAATCTGGCGCGATGCGCGCCCACCACTTCACGCGCGACGTCGGCGACACGCGGGCTGCTGCTGCGTTCGGACGACAGCCGTGCGACGTTTTCCTTCAGCACGACGATGTAGCGACCTTCGATCGGATGGCGACTGGTGCGCAGTTCGGCGGCGAAACCGGGCGCGATGCCGAGCGCGGACAACACGCCGGCGGCGAGGACAGCGGTGCAAAGCAGTTTCTGACGGTGCATGTTCAGTTCCTTCCATAGACTGGCGAATGAAAGCGCCGCGCTCTGGGCGACGCCGACGTACGGTAGTCCACACTGCCGCGAGGGAACGACCCGGCGTCTTGCCTTGGCCATCCCTTGCCTGTTGGCGGTTTCGCATCGTGCAAGCCACCGCCGCCGCAGGCTATTCGAAACCCGATGCGCCGACAATGCAGCTGATATCCGAACTGTGACGGAAGTCGGGAGTGGCATATCGACCCGCTTGCAGATTTTTTTATGGATCGAATCCATCGATCGAAAAGGCCGATATGACTCTTTATTTGCCCCCCACCGCACCTCCGTTATGGGCAATCGAGGCGCGATCGGGAGCACACGGAAAACGCCTCGATTCTTTTCGAGATCCGATCATCGGCAGAATAATGAATCCGACTTTTTTCGCCTTGCCCCCAAAAAAACCGAAAGCCATGTAAGGTCGTGCGTCACGTGATGTTTGACTTGCCAGGTTGAGGTGGACGATGAGCGACCGTGGATGGCCGAGTAGTGGTGGAGCCGAAGAAGAAAAAGGACAAGGATCGCCACGAAGCACGCTGGATCGAAGCCTGACGCCACCGCCACCCGTCAGCCCAAGAGCTGCCAGAGCAGGATCGGGCACGCTGGCGGAGATGCCTGCATTCAGCCCACGTGGCGCTGCGGCTGCGAGCCCATCTCCCCGGTCATTGTCGCCTCGACCTGATGCCAGCCCTGCAAGCGCGGCGCCATCGCGGGACTTATCGTCCATGCGTGCCGAGAGTCCTGCCGCTGCGGCAGCTGCCGCACCCGCTACGATTCTTTCGATGATGGTTTCGAAAGGGAAAGTTAGCGAACCCTACTACGCGCCGAAGGGCGAAGACGCGCGCGGGAACACCTATTTCCTTCCTTTCAACCCGGAAACAGGAACTTTCAGCCAACTTCCACATGTTTCCCGTCTTGGCGACGGATCGACGCATGTGTCCGATTCAGACCGGGGAAAACTGACGACAATTGACGTCGACAGCGCAGGGGCGGCCATTGGAAAACCCTCGCGCGGCAAAACGCTGAAGTCCGTTGGCGATGTCGACGCCACCGGGCGCATGTTGCACGGTCGTGGCAATGACACCAACAAGCTGGTCCAAGGCGCAACGCAGCCACCGGGAACCGGAGAGCCGCTTTCGCCCCGTACCGTCAAACATCTCGCTGACAATGGAGGGCATCGATTGGCCGGCGCGGTCATTTCCGGCGCAGCACCCGTAGCCCTCACCCCTGTGCTGAGGGCTGCATCGGCTACGTTTGCGGCGCCGTTCGTGCCTGTCGCGGCGGCGGCTGCGGCGGCTGCGGCGGCTGCCGCAGCGCCCGTTGCTTCTGCTGCCGCTTCATCTGGTGCAGCGGCACCACCTCTCGCGCGTCCTGCGCCAGGAGGCGCAAGCGCAAGCGGCGGTGCTGGCCGTGGCGGCGGGGCTGGGGCTGGCCGTGGCGGCGGCGGGGCTGGTCGCGGCGGCGCGACAGGCTGATGTCCTGACTTTTGCGCCATGCGCCAAGAATTGGGGTCAGGTTGATTTCCTACCGATCACCGCATCGGATCGAGCGCAACACCGAGACCAAACTCATTACCTATCGCAGAGTCCGCCACCCACAGAAGAATAATTTCCACTGGAAATACGGACGAATGGATAAAAAAGCATCCGCAGGCGAGTGCGTCGAGGCGCGCGTGTTTTCAACTTCAATGCGCGATGCGACGGGTGCCGTGTCGCGTGGACAGTTCTGATGCCAGCCAGTCAGCGCTGACAGGCTTTTTTTGCGCCAGTGGATTCTGTTTTCGTAGAGCGGCCTTCAGGCCGCTGATCGTTCGCGGCGTAGGCTTCAGCGGCCTGAAGGCCGCTCTACGGATGGATCATTACGGACAGCCCGGGTTTTCGGCCTTCGGCCTCGACCCGGACTGCTCATGCGCTGCGCTTACTTTGCTGCCGCCTGCGATGCGGCGGCTTCGACCGGCTTCGCATTCTTCACATGCTCGTCCAACCAAGCATCGGTTTCAGCCAGCATATGCAGGATCGATTCGCGGGCGCGGTAGCCGTGACTTTCCTTCGGCAGCATTACCAGACGCGCGGTGCCGCCCAGGCCCTTGACCGCGGCGTACATGCGTTCGCTCTGGATCGGGAAGGTGCCGGAGTTGTTGTCCTCTTCGCCATGAATGATCAACAGCGGATCCTTGATCTTGTTGGCGTAGTTGAACGGCGACATGGTCTGGTAGGTGTCGCGGGCATCCCAGAAGTTGCGCTCTTCGGCCTGGAAACCGAACGGGGTGAGCGTGCGGTTGTAGGCGCCGCTGCGGGCGATGCCGGCCTTGAACAGGCGCGTATGCGCGAGCAGGTTGCCGGTCATGAACGCGCCGTAGGAATGGCCGCCGATGGCGACGCGGTCGCGATCCGCCACGCCGCGACGCGCGGTCTCGTCGATGGCGGCTTCGGCGCTGGCGATGAGCTGCGGCAGGTAGGTGTCGTTCGGTTCCTTGTCGCCTTCGCCGACGATGGGCATCGAGGGATCGTCGAGCACCGCGTAACCGCGCGCGAGGAACGGATGCGGGCCCCAATAGCTGATCGCGTTGAAGCGGTACGGCGAATCGGTGACCTGCGATGCGGCGGCGGCGGATTTGAACTCGGCCGGATAGGCCCACATCAGCAGCGGCAGCGGCTTGTCGCGGCCCGGCTCGAAGCCCGGCGGCAGGTACAGGGTGCCGGTGAGTTCCACGCCGTCCTTGCGCTTGTAGCGGATCTGTTCCTTATTCACGTCCTTGAGCTGCGGCGTGGGATGCGGGAAGTTGGTGAGCGCGACGGGCGCAGACTTGGCCGCAAGATCGACGCGATAGAAATTCACTGGGTCGGCCGGCGATTCGCGGGTGATCAGCAGCTTGCTGGCGCTGTCGTCGAGCACCGCGGCCACCGCCGAATAGGTCGGTGCCTCGGAACGGAACAGGCGCTGCTTGCTGTTGTCGGCCAGATTCCAGCGGTCGAGGAACGGACGATCGCCTTCGGCCGAGGCGCCGTCGCCGATCAGATAGATACTGCCGCCGTCGGGGCTGAACTGCAGACGCGAGAAACCGTTCGCGTCGCGCACGGTCACCGGGTTGCCCGGATCGTTGTAGCGGTCTTCGCTGGAACCCTCGAACACCAGCTTCGGCGCGGTGGCGGGCGCGTCAGGCGCGATCTGCCACGAGCGGACCTTGCGGGTCTTCCACCAGAATTCGCTGATGAGTGCGACATCGCCTCGGCCCCATTCGGCGCCGGCATAGCGGTTGGCGAGTTTCGCCAGCACGGTCGGCGCCTTGTCGAACGGCGTGGCCTGCATCAGCACGTGATCTCGGATGTCGACCTGCTTCGACGGGTCGCCGCCGTCCTGCGCTTCGGCCCAGACCAGTGTGGCCGGTGCGTCGCTGCGCCAGCCGATGGCACGCACGCCGGTGGTGGTGGCGTCGTTGCCGCTGGGCAGACCTTCGAACAGCGGCAGTCTGGCGACGCTGTGCAGCGCCTTGCCGGACAGATCCAGCACCTCGATGCTGCGCGGGAAGAAATTCAGCGGCACCTGGTACGAGAACGGGCGCTCGACGCGCTGCGACAGCAGATGCTTGCCGTCCGGCGACGGCGCGAGGCCGACGTACAGGTCCGGCTTGCCGATGGGCGCGACCTGGCCGTCCACGCCGACCAGCGCCGGCTGCACGCGTAGATAATGTTCGAGCGTGCGCGCGTCGCTCTCGTTGCGCAGCATGTCCTGGTAGGTGCGCAACTGGCGCACGCTGCCGGTGCCGCGGGTTTCCTGGGTATTGGGGCCGGAAGGCACGATCTCGGCCGCCGGCGCGCCGCCAAGCCCAACGCGCATGTTCACCAGCAGGCGCTTGCTGTCCGGCATCCAGCGGATGCCGCCGCCGCTGATGGTGTTCAGCGGCTGGTCCAGCAGCTTGCGGGCCTTGCGCGAACCCACGTCCACCAGCCACAACTCATTGCCGCCGGTGTTGGGATCCTGCTGGTTCAGCGCGAGGTATTTCTGATCGGGCGACCACGACACCGCCGCCAGCGACAGCGGCTGCGGCAGACCGTCGATGCGCATTTCCTTGCCGGTGGCCACGTCCATCAGCCACAGATCGCTGGCGAAGGAGAAGCGGCTGGGCGAATAGCTGCGCGGGTTGAGGCGCAGCCCGGCGAGTTTCAGCTCCGGCTGCGCGACCAGCGCGATGGAAGGCAGCGGCGGGATCTTCTGCAGCGCGGCCAGATCGCGGCGCGGGCTGAGCGACAGCTGCGGCGCGCGCGCGGCGTCGACGATGGCCTTGAGTTCGGCGACGGGTTCGCGGTAGCCGGTGGCGGGCTGGGTCTGCGGCTGGGTCTGCGGTGCAGGCGCCTGCTGGGCGAAGGCGACCGGCGAGATCAGCGCGAGCGCGATCAGCGCCGGCAGGAGCAACGGGCGAAGCGCCCGCGGGCGGAGTGCGGAAAGGCGTGAAGACATGACGGAGACGACTCCTCGGGGACGGCCAACGGGCAATCGCCCATCTTCGCGCCGGACCCGGGGCGTTGTATGCGCCACAGGTCATGGACTGCGCGGTTCAATGCTCGCGGTGGATGTTCCGCTGCAGCCGCGCCGAGACCATCGAGTTCTCGTGCCAGGCGGCGTCCTGGATGTCTTTCGGCTGGGTGCGCAGCCAGCGCCGCTGCGCGGCGAGCCGGTTCTTGCTGCCCGCGTGCTTGGCGATGGCGTAGCGCACTTCGCCCTCGGACGAGACCACGATAGTGGAACCGCCGAGGAACCAGCCTTCGCGCACCCGCGCCTTCTGCACCACTTCGGCGACCAGATCGAAGGCGACATCGCCGCGCAACGACACCCGTCGCAGCGTGCGCAGCGACAGCAGCCGCGGCGGCGCGAAGGCGCCGCCCGGTTCGACCAGCCCGAAATCGTGCGCGTGCTTCGGCGTGCAGATCGTATTGCCCAGCGCCTGCGCGGCGCGGCGCACGGACGTGCCGTCGTCGTCCTGCGGCCAGTCGCAGAAGCCGTCGTCGAAGGTCAGCCCGAGATTGCGGAACCGCAGCTGCGGAATCACGATCCGCCCGGACTGCGGCGGCTTCCACAGCAGACTTTCGACGCTGAGCGTGGGCACATCCGGCACGGTCACGCCGTAGCGACGGAACGAGCCGACGATGATCTCGCGATAGGTCGTGCCCTCTTCGCCCACCAGATCGTAGTCCGCGGTGATCAGCGCGCGCAGATATTCGCCGAACGTACAGTGGAACGGCGGGCAGTAGTCGATCGCGCGGATGACGATATTGAGGAATTTCCGCGCCAGCGCCGAGGCCTGCTGCGCCAGCCAATGGATGCCCTCGTGCGACAGCCGGCCCTGGTAGGTCGCCAGCGAGCGCCGGATATTGACGGTGCGGCGATCGAACACTTGGCAGAACGCATCGAACACCGCCGACAGCAATACCGCGCCGAGGTCGTGCTCTTCGTCGTAATGCGTGTACATATCGTGTTGGGCGATGGCCTCGTCCGGGCCGGGCGTTGTGATCGCGGTGCGCAGCGGATTGTGGCCATCGATTTGGGTGAAGCCGAACTCCCGGCCGATCGACACCAGTAGGTCGTCCTTGAGTCCGCCCTGGGTCTTTTCGATCGCGCGCTCCACCATCTCGCGCTGCGAGAAGCGCATGAAGACCGCGACCAGATCGGAAAAGCCTTCATGCAGCGCCGAAACATCGGGATGGGTCGGCCGCATGAAGTTCGGACGCAGGCCATCGAGCAGCGCATGGCTCATCTCGTGCGCCACGATCTCGCGCGACAGTGCGGTGTAGACGAGCGCGCCGGGCTGGCTGGGGCCTTTGGCGAAACGTTCGGCGGTGGCGTAACCGAATTTCAGCGCGCCGCTGTCGCGATCGTAATAGGCGTTGGCGTCCTTGAACGCTGCGGGCACGACGCGCAGCTTGCCGTCGGCGTGGCCTGCGCCGCCCAGCGGCCCGAACCCGGGATCGCGTCCGAGCGCGCGCACGAAGCGTTCGTAGGTCTCCATGCCGACGGCGTACACCATCTGCTGGATGAAGGCACGGTTGGTGCTGCTGGGCGGCAGACCGTTCTCCATCAGCACCGCCGGGCGATCCAGATCGACGCCGTCGTAGGGCGTCTGCGTGTCTTCGTCGAAATCCTGCACCACCAGCACCGCGCCCTGCGGCCCGGGTTGCAGGGGTTCGTAGGGAATCGACACGGAGTAGATTCCGCCGTCCTCGGTGCCCAGGCTCGGATCCTGCGCGAACACGCGCAGCTTGCGCCGCGCCGGCATCTCGCGGTTCTGCAGCGCCAGCCGCGCGCGTTTGCGGCTGAGGCTGTCGTGGACCTGGAACGGCCACGGGTTGTCGGCGGCTTTTCGCTTCATGACGATCAGGTGCCCAGGAGACGACGCGTGGACAACCCGTTCGCGGGCTTCAACAGCAGCGGATGCTGCCGGGGACGCGTGCCGAACTTCGCCACGATCGCATCCATGAACGCGCGATTGCTGCTGCCATCGCGCACCGCCTTCGCCAGCAGCGCGCTGGCATGCCGGGTGAAATCGCCCTGACCGTTGCTCTCCCAGGCGTATTCGTCGTCGCGGCAGGCGGCGAAGTGGACCACCCCGGGCAACGCCGAACGCTCGCCGACGCCGCGCGCGCGCACCGCCTTGCCCTTGCGCAACGACAGGAACCTGCGACGCACATCGTCGCTCAGCCGCAAAAAACGCACGCGTTCGTCGCTGCCGCGCTTGCCGGCGACAGGCGGCGGTGCGAACCGGCTGTTGCTGCCGGAATGGCAGCAGTCCATGAACAGGGTGAGGAACGCGCCTTTGCGCAGCGCTTCGGTCTCGCGATGGAAATCGTCGTCGAGCAACAATACGCCCTTGTCGTAATCGATCGGCACGAACGCCTGATCGAAACCGCTGGCCTCGTCGCCGTCGTCGTCCTCGACCTGGGTGCCGTGGCCGGCGTACTGGAACACCAGTTCGTCGCCTTCCCGCGCATCGACGATCAGATCGCGCAGACCCTGCACGATCGCGCTTCGGGTCGCATCGCGATCGACGATGCGTTTGACCTGGAACCCGAGGCCGTCGAGCGTATCGGCCCAGCGCTTGCTGTCGTTGACGCAGCCGCTCAGCGGCTGGCCGGCGTAGCTGTCGATGCCGATGCATAGCGCGAGTTTGCGGGCGTTGCGGTTGCGGTTGCCAGTCCCGTTGCCGGCCTTCAAATCACTGGCTGGATGATCCTCGCTGTCGTCGGCGGACACATCGTCGCCGAAACGATCGGGCGCGCCGCCCGGTTCCCGGCAGCAACAACACCGTTCGCTGCGGAGATCGCTATCGTCAGTGGCGGAACGCTGGCCATTTTGAACACCGCAGCGCTCGAAGGCTTGTTTACTCGGAAATTGCTTGCCGGGTTTATCCGGCGGATCGACCGCAGGCGTTTCGCTTGGACCAAGAATCTTGATCAAGACCGCCGTCATCGTCGCCATGTCGTTGTCGAAGCCGCCGTGCGTCGTCGCCTGAGTCTTACCTCTTACCGTGACCTTGGCCTTGCCCGTGTCGGCGACCGAATCCTTGTCCGGCTGCGGCGAAAGCTCGATAAAACAGCCTTTCTTGCCGTGACTGAGCCTGGTTCTCGGTCCATCCACGGCGAATAGTTTTTGCATATCAGCATCTGCAGCCAAGTCCTTGAATAACCCGAGAATCTGTCCATCGTCCAAGTCTTCGCAGGCCTCCCTGACGAAGTAGAGCAATGACTTGTGATAGACGTCCGTGTTGATTTTTTCGATCCGCACCGTGTCGTCTCGTTCGGCGGCATCGGTCATCGTGTAGATCGTCAGATCCTCGACGCTGGAGCTGGTATTTGTCTTGCCCGGCGCATTCAGAAGACCGAGGACGCGCTCCTTGAAGGTATCGATACGGATCGCAGGCGCGAGATAACTCAAGGTCTTGAAGCTGAATTCTTTCTTGGTCAATAACGGCATGAACGTCGACAGCAGAATGGGGCCTGTGCTGTGACCGATGGCGTGCAACCGGATGCCTTCTTCGCCTTGCTTTTTGTTTTTGATGTCGCTTTTCAGCAGGTCGACCAGCATGTCTGCGAACAGATAAGCGCCGCCCGGACGATCGTTTTGATCTTCGATCCGCTGGCTGGAACCAGCCTCCGCGTGTTTCTTCATCTTTTTCCACACTGGACGCGCCGCCCGCTGAAGCGCCAATTCCGTCGCCTTGTCGGTAATGTCCGTGGCGAAATTGCGGCTGCGCTTGGTCATCCACGACGGCAGCAGCGTTTCGAGCAGGCTCGATTCCCAGATGAAGAAAATCGGATAGACGCCATGCGACAGCCACCACGGGAGCATGGTGCGTGCATAGCATAAAGCGTCGCCTTCGCTTACCAAGCCGCCGTGCGCATAAAACACGATATGCGGCGCTTTATTTTCGCGCCTTCTGGCATCGATGTAGGCAGGCAAATGATCGTCGACGATCATCCGCAAAGAAGAGCGCGTACAGGAAAATCCCGCCAGACTGCTGGAAATATCGCCTTCGCCGGATAGCGCGCCGCGCGACAGATTGACGACGTACGGCAGCAACGGATGCACGCTGAAGTCCACTCCGCGCGAGCCGTCTGCCGATTGTCCGCTCGCGATCTGTTCGGCCATGAGCGCCTGCTCGGCCAACGCTGCCGCGCTTTCGGGAATCTCTGCGTAATCCAAAAGCAGACGATCGTCATCGTCGACCACCGTGTCGAAAGCGCGCGCGGTCTGCGCCCACCCGCGTACGGCCGTCGCATCCAGCACATCGGTCGACTGCCTCGGCAGTTCGATCGGTCGCAGGCCGTCGAGCAACGCTTTGATGTCGCTGCGGAACGGCGTCAGTTCGATCGTGCCGCCCGGGCAGGTCTTTCCGCTCATCTGGTTATGGAAGCGAACCGCATCGGCATCCAGACCGAACTTGCGCAGTACCGCGACGATCACCGCGTAGACCACGCGCTTCTGGTCGCCATCGAACGGATCCTGCCCCGTGTCGAAGTCGCCGATCATCTCGATCATGAACGGGCCGGCATGCGCGCTGCCGTTATGTCCACGCGCACTGGCCGGAGCCTTGTCGAAAGGCCGGCCGGTCCAGATGCCGCCGAAGGGATCGATGGTGAGGTGCTGGGCGATGTCGCTCATGCCCGCGCGCTCGATGTGGTAGCGGCGCATCGCCTCGATGGTGGCCAGGCCGCGGAAGTCGCGATGCCGGGGCCGCCAGGTATGGTGCACGTGGAATTCGGTGATCCTGCGCCGGGGCTCCCAGGCCGCCAGCAGACGTTCGAAATCGGCGAAACCGATCTTCTGGATCGTGGCCATACGTCCTCCCTGCACTTTTACCCACTGGATCATCACAACA
This sequence comes from Pseudomonadota bacterium, assembly GCA_040386495.1. GTDB lineage: Bacteria > Pseudomonadota > Gammaproteobacteria > Xanthomonadales > Xanthomonadaceae > Lysobacter_I. The sequence goes on along the minus strand of JAZKFJ010000023.1, from coordinate 1,326 downwards.
ACGTCGTGTGACGATGGTCGCGGTCATCATGGCCCCGGCCATCCGGGCATCTGGACTGCCTGTGGCATCACCTCGGGATCGTGCTGCGGGCCTTGGCCAAAACCGATTCATCCTTTCATCGCGAGATAGCGATATAATGCCCGCCTCTGCGCCGAGGGGCGCTGCAAGCCCGGCTTTCAGGTCCGGGATCAGGCTCGGCGGAGGCTTCACCCTGCAACGGCGCCCGTTCACTGCGCATCCGGCTCCGCCCGGACGCACTCGACGGAAGAACCATCGCCATGAACGCACAAGTCAAAACCCTCCCCGATTACAAAGTCTCCGACATGCAGCTCGGCGAAGCCGAGTGGGGCCGCAAGGAAATCGATATCGCCGAGCACGAGATGCCGGGCCTGATGTCGATCCGCAAGAAGCACGCCGCCGCCAAGCCGTTGAAGGGCGTCCGCGTCACCGGCTCGCTGCACATGACCATCCAGACGGCCGTGCTGATCGAGACCCTCAAGGACATCGGCGCCGACGTGCGCTGGGCGTCCTGCAACATCTTCTCCACCCAGAATCACGCCGCCCAGGCCATCGCCGCCACCGGCACCCCGGTGTTCGCGTGGAAAGGCGAGACGCTGGAAGAGTATTGGGACTGCACCCTCGATGCGGTGACCTTCCCGGGCGGCAAGGGCCCGGAACTGGTCGTCGACGACGGCGGCGACGTCACCCTGCTGATCCACAAGGGCTACGAGCTGGAACAGGGCTCCAAGTGGGTCGACGAGCCGGCCTCCTCGCATGAGGAAGGCGTGATCAAGAACCTGCTCAAGCGCGTCGCGAAAGAGCGTCCGGGCTTCTGGACCAACGTGGTCAAGGACTGGAAGGGCGTTTCCGAAGAAACCACCACCGGCGTGCATCGCCTGTACCAGATCGCGGAAGCCGGCAAGCTGCTGGTCCCGGCGATCAACGTCAACGATTCGGTCACCAAGTCGAAGTTCGACAACCTCTACGGCTGCCGCGAATCGCTGGCCGACGGCCTGAAGCGCGCGCTGGACGTGATGCTGGCCGGCAAGGTGGCCGTGGTCTGCGGTTACGGCGACGTGGGCAAGGGTTCGGCTGCTTCGCTGCGCGCTTACGGCGCCCGCGTCGTGGTCACCGAGATCGATCCGATCAACGCCCTGCAGGCGTCGATGGAAGGCTTCGAGGTCAACACCGTCGAAGCCACCCTCGGCCGCGGCGACATCTACGTCACCACCACCGGCAACAAGGACGTGCTGACGCTCGAGCACATGTCGCAGATGAAGGACCAGGCCATCGTCTGCAACATCGGCCACTTCGACAACGAGATCC
>JAZKFJ010000022.1:0-7421 GCA_040386495.1 Pseudomonadota bacterium | reverse complement strand
CGGCGTAACGCGACCGGTCCACATGCGGCACACCGGGGTCGGTGAAGTCGACCGCTTCGCTCGCCGGAAACGACTGAGAACCGCTGAGCCAATCGTACATCGACAGCCCGATGCGCGTCGGCCAATATCCCCGCGGGACCGCCGGACCATGTCGGCCAGCGTGAAGGAGTCGAGGTGGTCGCGCATGTGGTGGCCCACGTCGGCCCACACCGACAGGAGCACGCACTGGCCTTCGTGGTCGCACGCGCCGTTCTGGTGGGGCACGCTGTGGCCGTATTCGCGCGTGTTCGGGCCGGTGCTGACGCGTTTGCCGACTACCGATAAGCAGGTGTGGCTGACGATCGACGACGGCCCGTCCGACGACACCCTCGCCGCGCTCGACGCACTCGATGCGCACGATGCGAAAGCCACGTTCTTCCTGGTCGGCGAACGCGCGGCGCGGCATCCGGAACGCGTACGCGAGATCCTGCGTCGCGGCCACGGCATCGGCAATCACAGCGCCAGCCATCCCGCGCGCTGGTTCTGGGCGCTGGGGCCGTCGCGGATGCGCCGCGAGATCGCGGACACGCAGCGGATACTGCATGAGATTTCCGGAGCGCCGCCGCGCTGGTTCCGCGCGGTGGTAGGCATGAGCAATCCGTTCGTCAACGCCGCGCTGAAAACGCATGGTCTCGCGCGGGTGGCATGGAGCGCGCGCGGCTTCGATGGCGTCGCCGCCGATGCGCAGGCGGTAGTGGCCCGGATCGAACGCGGCCTGTCGCCGGGTGCGATCGTATTGCTGCACGAAGGCGCGGCGCATGGGCGCAACGTCGAAACGCTGCGCCTGCTGCTGCAAAGGCTGGAAGCTTCGGGATATCGCGCGATCCTGCCGCCGCCGCCGTAGGAGCGGCGGTTTTCAACAACCGGATGGCTGGTCAAGCCGCGAAGCCCGCTTTTTGTGGGAGCGGCGGAAGCCGCGAAGCCCGCGCGATCGAAGCCACGACATCCCATGCGATCGTGACGTACGAACGCATGCGCTTTCAGATTGCATTTTACGTTTTGCTTGAGAGTGCGCGGGCTTCGCGGCTTCCGCCGCTCCCACAAAGGCAGGGTTCGCGGCTCACGCTTGCTTCGCGACGATCAACCAGTTGTTGAACGGGGTCTTGCCGTAAAGCGGCGTGAATTCGGCCTGCAGGCTGGCGGCGTCCAGCGCGGCGCGCAGGCCGTCGAGGGTGGGATAGCTGCGCGGGCGGAACTGCATCCAGCCGATCCAGTTGGCGAGCCGGTCGGTCACGCGCGAGGTGCGCGCGCGGCCGGTGGTGTCGTCGATGGCGCTGCGGATCACCAGCGTCGCGCCGGGCGTGAGCATCGCGGTCATCTTCGCGATCAACGCGCGCTGCCCGTCGGCGTCGAGATACTGCAACACATCGAGGATAGCGACGCTGCCGCGATGCTCCGGCGTGGTGTTGGCGAGATCGACCACGTCGAACTGGGTCTGCGCGAAACCGCACTTGTCGGCGACGCGGCGCGCGCGCGCGATCTTGGCGGCGTCGTTGTCGACGCCGCGATACGCCAGCGTCTGTCCGTCGAAGCGCAGCGCGTGCGCGAGCAGGCCGAGGCCGCAGCCGAGATCCAGCAGCGGCTCGCTGCTGCCGCGCAATGCGGCCAGCACACCGGGATACAACGGATCGCTGCCGAGCTTGGCGCGCACGTAGTAATAATCGTAGCGATTGCCCAGCGGAAACGACGGGAGGAAGGCTTCGGCGATGCGGCGCGCGTCGGTGGACGCGAACGGCAGCGCGACGGCGCGCATGCTCATGGCGACGCCTCGGACGGCACGTCTTTGGAAAGCATGCGCCGCACCGCCGGCAGCGCCAGTCGCGTCCATTCGGCGTACATCGCCGCGGAAGGATGCAGGCCGTCGTCGGCCAGCATCGCCGGCTCGGTGCCGCGCGCGCGGCTGATCGGCGCGATATCGATGAAGGCCACGCCGCGCTCGGCGCAGATCTTCGCCGCGGCCGCGTTGTAGGCGTCGAGTTCGCGCGCGATGGCGGCGGTGTCGCGGCCGCTGTTCGCGGCGAACGGCGTGACGCCCCAGTCGGGAATCGCGAGCACGAATACGCGGTCGGCGCGACGCCCGGCGAAGCCGATGGCGCGTTCGAGCAGAATCGCGAATTCATGCGCGTACTCGTCGACAGTGCGGCCGCGATATTGATTGTTGACGCCGATCAGCAGGCTCACCAGTGCGTGGTCTTCGCCGAGGGGCTCGGCGGCGTCGATCGCCGCAGACAGTTCGTCGGTGGTCAAGCCGGTGGCGGCGATGATGCGCGGGCTTGCGACAGCGATGCCGTCGATGACGATGCCCTCGGCGCGCAGCGCGGCCGCCAGTTGCATCGGCCAACGGCCGGCCGGTTCGACGCTTTCGCCGATGGTGTAGCTGTCGCCGAGGGCGAGATACGAAGCCGTCGCCGCGGCCTGCGCGTCATCGGCAGGCCCGGTCGCGAGCATCGCTGCGATCACCACCGGCACGACGGTCATCGATCAGGCGACTGCTGCGCGTTGCGCCGACGCGGCTTCGGCGCCCTGCGCCGATACAGCCTGTGCGCGACGCTGCAGCACGCGTTCGACGCGCGCGAACACTTCGCGCAGCACCGGCGCTTCGGGCAGCAGGGTGACGCGGAAAAAATTGCGCTCGGGCACGTTGAAGCTGGAGCCCGGCACGATCAATACATCCTCGGTTTCCAGCATTTCCAGCGCGAAGGCATGGTCGTCGAAACCGTGCGCGGCGGCGCCGACCACGGCCGGGAAGCCGTACAGCGCGCCGGCCGGCGCGACCAGTTGCAGATGCTCGCTGGCCTCGCAGCAGTCGATCAACGCGCGGCGGGTTTCGTACAGACGGCCGCCGGGCGCGGTAAGCGCGCTGATGGTGTCGGCGCCGTGCAGCGCGGCGTCGATGGCGAACTGCCCGGGCACGTTCGCGCACAGGCGCAGCGCGCCGAGAAGATCCATGGCGTGGTGGAAATCGCCGCTGGCCAGCGGGTCGCCGCTCAGCACCGCCCAGCCCACGCGCCAGCCGCAGGCGCGATGCACTTTCGACAGCCCGCCGAACGATAGGCACGGCAGATCGCCGGCGAGCGGCGCCAGGGCTTCGAACTTCGCATCGTCGTAAAGAATGTGATCGTAGATCTCGTCCGCCATCAGCAGCAGGTTGTGCTTCGCGGCGATCGCGACGATGCGCTCGAGGATCTCGCGCGGATAATTCGCGCCGGTGGGGTTGTTCGGATTGATCAGTACGATCGCGCGGGTGCGCGACGACACCAGCTGCGCGATCTCGTCGGGATCGGGCAGGAAGCCGTTGTCGGCATGGCAGCGGTAGTACACCGGGCGGCCGTCGTTGAGGATCGTCGCGGCCGACCACAGCGGGTAGTCGGGCGACGGCAGCAGCACTTCGTCGCCGGGGTTCAGCAGCGCGCGCAGGCTCAGATCGATCAGTTCGCTGACGCCGTTGCCGATGAACACGCGCTCGGGCGCGGCGTTGGGCGTACCGCGCCGCTTGTGGAACGCGGCGATGGCCTCGCGCGCGGCCGGCAGGCCCTGCTGGTGGGTGTAGGGATCGGTGTCGGCGATGTGGTCGGCGATGGCCCGCTGCAGGTGTTCCGGGGCGCGGAAGCCGAAGGCGCCGGGGTTGCCGATGTTCAACTTGATCTGGGTCCGGCCCTGGGCTTCCAGCTCGCGGGCGCGGCGGGCGAGTTCGCCGCGGATCTCGTAGCGGACTTCGGACAGACGTTCGCGGGTCTTGAGAACGGGCTTCGGGCTGTGGTGCGGACTGGAAGGCGACATCGGTTCGGCGGGCGCAAAAAAGTCGTGAAAGACTAGCAGATCGCCGGAAAGAACCGGCCGGCGGCGACCTTCCGCGGCGCCGGTTCCAGCACCCGCCCCAGCGGCGGCTCCGCCCGCGACGGCCGGCTGCGTGGCGTCGATTCCGGCCGGATCCGTCCGCCGCGACATAGAATCGGCGCATGACCAATCGCTGCCCACTCGTTTGACCGCCGCCGCTCCCGCCCAGGTTCCCGTCCTCGACGCCATCGGCTGGCCCTTTCCCGGCCAGGCCGGGCATGAGGTCGCCGACCCGGACTGGGCCGCCGCCTTCGCCGCGAATCCACTGGCGCGCCCGGCGCGGGTGATCGAGCAGCACCGCTCCGGCTATGTCGTCGCCGAAGCGCCCGGGCACGCGCTGAGCGTGGAATCGCCGCCGGAATGGATGCGCCGCCGCTTCCCGTCGCAGGACCGCGCCGCGGTCGGCGACTGGGTGCTGATCGAAGACCGCCCGCCGCGCACCCAGATCGTGGCCCTGCTGGCGCGACGCAGCACCATCAAGCGCGCCGCCGCCGGCGAGCATTACCAGCAGCAGGTCATCGCCGCGAACATCGATACGGTGTTCGTGGTCTGCGGCCTGGACGCCGACTTCAACCCGCGCCGGATCGAACGCTATCTGCTGCTGGTCCGCGGCGGCGGCACCGCCCACGGCTCGCCCAATCCGGTGGTGGTGCTGACCAAGGCCGACGTGGACGGCAACGATGCCGAGGCCTCGCTGGCGGCGCTGGCCGAACTGGCCGCGCAGGGCATCGTCGCGGTCGCGGTGAACGCCAAGGACCGCGCCAGCGTCGCCGCGCTGGACCCGTGGCTGGGGCCGGGCCGCACCGCGGTGCTGGTGGGGTCGTCGGGCGCCGGCAAATCGACCTTGACCAATACCCTGCTGGGCGTGGAGAAGATGAAGACCAATGCGGTGCGCGAGAACGACGCCCGCGGCCGCCATACCACCACGTTCCGCACGCTGCTGCCGCTGCCGTCGGGCGGCTGCCTGATCGACACGCCCGGCATGCGCGAACTGAAGCCGACCGGCGAGGAGCACCTGGCCGACGGCGGTTTCGCGGATATCGAAACCCTCACCGGCGAATGCAAATTCCGCGATTGCCACCACGCCCGCGAACCGGGCTGCGCGGTGCGCGCGGCGCTGGAAGCCGGCACGCTCGATCCGGCGCGGCTGGCGAATTACCTCAAGCTGCGCGACGAGGTGGCCACCGCCGCCGACAAGCTCGCGACCCGGCTGGTGCAGAACGCCAACCCGAAAACCGGCAGCAAGCCACGGCACAAGCCGTCGGATGACCGGTATGGGAAGGAGTGAAGCGTTGATCGGGGTGTTCGCGCAAAAGCAAATCCCCCCGTCAACCGCTTCGCGGCTGCCGACCCCCTTTTTCAAAGGGGGTAAAAGATCGGGCTCGCGATTGTCGTCGGCTTTATTTACGACAGAGCGCGAACCGCTCGGTGCGACAGACCACGAACCGCGCGGGATGATGCGTTTATTAGCCCCCTTTGAAAAAGGGGGCGGCCATTGCAAAGCAATGGCCGGGGATTTGCTTCTGTGAACGTTCCGGCGTCGCTATCCCCCGACATCGCCCATCACGCCGCGCTCGACGCGCGCTTGGTCGCGGCGGTGCGCGGCATCCGCCTGCTGGAAACCCTGAGCTGGCCGGCGAGCGCGCAGGAGACCTTCCTCGCGGCATGGCGGATCGGCCGCATCCATCTGCCGAAGATCGATTACCCGAAAGCCGATTTCGCCGCAGTACGTGCGGAGCTGGACGCAGTGCGCCTGGGCGCCGACCCGGATCATCCGCTCGGCCATTATCTGATCCAGACCGCCGACAGCTGGCGCATCGGCACCCGCCTGCTCGATGCCGCAGGCAGCCACAAAGTCACTGCGTATTCGACCCGTCTGTACGGGCGCCCGGTGGAAATGCTGCCCGGCGACGGCCCGACCAATCTCGAAGCCGCGCAGCATTTCGTGGAAGTGGCCGACGACATGGATCAGGAACTGCGCGACATCGAACCCGACGCGGTGATGGCCGCGGAAACGGTGCGCGACGCGCTGCAGCGCGACATCGATGCGTTCTTCACTTGGCACAAGGTCAAGGTCGAACTGGACCCGGCGCTGATCGCCAAGGCCGCCGCCAGTTCAACCCGCATCCGCCTGCGCACCAACACCGGCTTCAGCGAATACGACCGCCATCAACTGCTGGTCCACGAAGCCTTCGTGCATACACTCACCGGCATCAACGGCCGCGAACAGCCGCTGCTGAAATCGATGATCCGCAGCGCGCCGCGCACCACCGCGACCCAGGAAGGACTAGCGACGTTTGCCGAGCTGATCTCCGGCGCGATGGACATCGAGCGCATGAAGCGCATCAGCCTGCGCATCGTCGCCATCGACATGGCGATCGGCGGCGCCGATTTCGTGCAGGTGTTCCGCTTCTTCCTCGACGCCGGACAATCGCCCGAGGACAGTTTCGCGTCCTCGCAGCGGGTGTTCCGCGGCGCCCCGCTCGGCGGCGGCGCGGCGTTCACCAAGGACACCGTGTATCTGCACGGCCTGCTCAGCGTGCACACGTTCTTCCGCTGGTGCCTGCGCCATCGCAAGCTCGCGGTCGCGCGGCAGTTGTTCGCCGGCAAACTGGCGCTGGAGGACGTGTTCGCGCTGCAGCCGATGTTCGATGCCGGCGTCATCGCCGCGCCGCGCTACCTGCCGCCGTGGATGCAGCGCGCGAACGGGCTGGCCGGCATGCTCGCCTTCTCGCTGTTCGCCAACAAGATCCGTCTGGATCGCGTGGATGCCGACGATCTGGTGCTGGGGCTGGGCGTTTGAATGACAGCGGGCGAATCAATACCCCTCTGTCATCCCGAACGAGGGCGTAGCCCGATGAGGGATCTGCTTTCGGCAGGCCATGGAAAACACCAGCAGATCCCTCACCGATGAAGCCGGGATTCGGGACGACAACGGGTGTGTGTGCAACACCATTCGCCACCGCACGGCGAAAGTCACGGGTTGCCGCTAGAATCGATGGCCCTGACCCCATCAAGACGGCGCGGCGCCGTATCCGATGTCCGAGACCAATAACGATCTGAAGCAATCCGCCCTCGCCTATCACCGCCAGGATCCGCCGGGCAAGATCAAGGTCGTGCCGACCAAGCCGCTGGTGACCCAGCGCGATCTCGCCCTCGCCTACTCGCCGGGCGTGGCCTACGCCTGCGAGGCCATCGTCGCCGACCCCAACGCCGCCAGCGAAATGACCGCGCGCGGCAATCTGGTCGCGGTGATCACCAACGGCACCGCGGTGCTGGGCCTGGGCGACATCGGCCCACTGGCCGGTAAACCCGTCATGGAAGGCAAGGGCGTGCTGTTCCAGAAGTTCGCCGGCATCGACGTGTTCGACATCGAAGTGAACGAGCGCGACCCCGACAAGCTGGTCGACATCATCGCTTCGCTGGAACCGACCTTCGGCGGCATCAACCTCGAAGACATCAAGGCGCCGGAGTGCTTCATCGTCGAGCGCAAGCTGCGCGAGCGCATGAACATCCCGGTGTTCCACGACGACCAGCACGGCACC
>JAZKFJ010000021.1:0-15076 GCA_040386495.1 Pseudomonadota bacterium | reverse complement strand
CGTACCGCGTTCGCGGTGGCCGCACCGACCGCCCGCCTCGACGGCATCTTTGCGTTCAACGCGAAGACCATGCGCATGGCGCTGCCGGTACAGGCCGGCTCCGTCGGTCGCTACGAAGCCCGCGGCACGCTGTTCGCCACCGGCAGCGACGGCGTGATGCGCCCGGTCTCCGAAGCGCACAGCGCGGCGTGGATGAAGCGCGGCAAGGGCATGCTGGTGCTGCAGTTCGATCGCGCGCACCTGCCGCAGGGCTACGGCGCACCGTTCGAAGTGCGTCAGCTGGAACTCAACGACCAGTCGCGCATGGCGCCGCTGGAAAGCCGCGCACGCGCGGGCGTCGCGCGCTGAGTTTCCGTTCCGTCGTTGAATCGATCCATCGTTGAACCGACAAGGGGCCGAAAGGCCCCTTGTTTTTTGGCGTCGCCGGACTATTCACTCCGAACGGTTCGAAACCCCGTGCGGCACATGCCCGGCCGCGACGTGCTCGCGCGCCGAGTCGATGTTGTGCTGCGAATCGTCGAAGAAGATATCGGCGCCGAACGCCTGCAGGAACGGGCCTTTCGCGCGACCGCCGAGGAACAATGCCTCGTCCAGACGGATGGCCCACTCGCGCAGCGTGCGGATCACGCGCTCGTGCGCGGGCGCCGAGCGTGCGGTCACCAGCGCGGTGCGGATCGGACAGGTTTCGACCGGATACGCGGCCTGCAGCCGGTGCAATGCATCCAGGAAAACTCGGAATGGGCCGCCGATCAGCGGCTCGTGCGCGCGTTCGCGTTCGTGGCGCGCGAACGCCTCCAGCCCGCCTTCGCGCGAAATGCGCTCGCCTTCGTCGTCGAACAGCACCGCATCGCCGTCGAAAGCGATGCGGATCTGCTCGCGGGCGTTCGGATCGTTCGCGGGCAACACCGCCTGCGACGGCAGCAGCGTCGCCGCCGCGATGCCGTGCTCCAGCGCGCGACGCACCGACTCGGCGTCGGCCGACAGGAACAGATGCGCGCCGAACGGCTTGATGTAGGGCCAAGTCGGCGCGCCGGACGTGAACGTCGCGCGGCGGATATCCAGGCCGTGATACTGGATCGAATTGAACACCCGCAGTCCGGTGTCCGACGAGTTGCGCGACAGCAGGATCACTTCGACGTGCGGCACGCCCGCCGGCGCATCCGCGTTCAAGGCCAGCAGTTTGCGCACCAGCGGAAAGGCGATGCCCGGCTGCAGCACGTCGTCCTCGCGCCCACGCTGATAGGCGGCGAACGCATCGACGCCTTCGCGCTCGAACAGCATGTGGCTGTCCTCCAGGTCGAACAGCGCCCGCGAGGAAATGGCGATGACGAGGGGTTGGGCGATGTCCGGGGTCTGCATGTCGTCAGTATGGATGTGTGGTGTCCCGCCGGTTGAGGAGGTCGTCGCCATCAACCCGCCAGATGGCGCGCCTGACGCGAAGGCGTGGCGCTTTTCCTGCGCGGCACCGGCACGGGCCGCGGAGCGTCTTCTTCCTCGAACGCCAGCCGCGAGCGATGGCCCTGGCTGCGGAAGTCGTCGATCAGCGCGCGATTCGCGACGGCAACCTCGACCCCGCCATCGGCGACCAGGAATGCCTGCAGCGCATGCACCAGTCGTTCGTGCGCGATCGCGTGGGTCTGCCCGGTGCGGGCGTACAGCCAGTCGCTGAAGGCCAGGAAACGGCGGAAGGGCGCATCGCCCAGCAGCAGGGGCAAGGTACGCGGCAGCCGCCCGGAATTCGCGACCATGTCCCAGTAGCGCGAGAAACGCGACAGGCGCTGCATGGTCGCGAAATCGATCGCATCGGTGCTGAGGATGTTGTAGGGCGGATCGGGATTGAAGCGCAGGTCGTGCGCCGCCGTATGTCGCGCGACCGGCGCGCCGCGCAGGCGTTTGAGGATGCCGAACTGGATCTCATGCGGGGACAGCGCGACCAGTCTGTCGAAGCCAAGCGCGAAACTCTTCACGCTTTCGCCCGGCAGGCCCGCGATCAGATCCACGTGCAGATGCGCGCGCGAATGCTCGCGCAGCCAGCGCAGATTGGCCGCGGCCTTCTCGTCGTTCTGGCGACGGGAAATGCGCGTCTGCACGTCCGGATTGAAGGTCTGGATGCCGATCTCGAACTGCAGCGTGCCATCGGGGAATTTCGAGATGCCGTCCTTGAGGCGATCGGGAAGATGATCCGGAATCAGCTCGAAATGGACGAACGGCGGATCGTCGGGCGCGGCCTCGATCTTCTGCAGGAAGAAGTCGAGGATCGCGAGCGACGTATCGACCTTCAGGTTGAACGTGCGGTCGACGAACTTGAACTGACGCACGCCGCGCACGTACAGCGTTTCCAGCGCATCGAGGAAACGGGTCAGCTCGAACGGCCATGCAGTCTTGTCCAGCGACGACAGGCAGAACTCGCATTTGAACGGGCAACCGCGCGACGCTTCGACGTAGAGATGCCGTTGGCGCACGTCCTCGTCGGTGTATTCGGCATAGGGCAGCGCCAGATCCTTCAGCTCGGCCTGCACGCCGGGAATGATCCGCCCGGGCGGCGCGTCGCCGCACAGCAGCCGTTCGACCAGCCATGCGAAGGTCACATCGCCCCATCCGGTAATGACGTAATCGGCGAGCGCGCAAATCCGCTGTTCGCCCGTCTCGTAGCTGACTTCGGGTCCACCGAGCACGATGATGAGCTCCGGCGCCACGGTCTTCAGCTGCGCCACCAGCCGCGTGCTTTCCTCGACGTTCCAGATGTAGACGCCCAGACCCAGAATGCGCGGACGGGCGGCGAGGATTTTCTCGACGATTTCCTCGGTCTTCTGGCCGATCACGAATTCGGCGATCGCGGAGCGCTCGCGCAGTTCGCCGAGGTTGGCGCGCAGATAGCGCAGCCCCAGGGAGGCGTGCGAATAACGCGCGTTAAGCGTGGAAAGCAGGATGTCGGCCATGGACGGAGTATATCGCCCGGAGTGTCCCGGGATTCGTCGCGAAAACAGCGCTGGGACATCACGTTCGCAGGCCGATCCGCGATTGGCCCGCCATCGATCGCATATCGACGGCGGCGGCCCTCATGTCCCTGTCAGGCACTCGGGCGATGCAACTTTGCGTGTGGTCGGCGCTTCGCCGTGCTGGATCTGACGGCAGTCCGAATGATCGTCCAGCCAGCCGAAGCAATCGCGGTATGTGCGGTCTGCGACCACCAGCGTCGCATCGTTGCCGCAGACGGTGAGCACGAAGTAAGGCGGCAGCGCCGGATCGCCATCGCGGTTCTCGAACGCCAGTTTGAGCGATTTTCCGAAGACGTACGAGGTCATGCGATACGACTTCGACGGCAGCGTCCTGGGCCCTGTGGGCATGGACACTTCCACCAGCGGTCCGCTGCCGGAATCGAAATCGCGCCCGACCAGTTGCACGGAAAACGGCTCCCCGCTGTAGCCGATCGATGATGTCGCCTGCACCCGGAAACTGGCCGCGGCGAAAAGAACGCACACCAGGATGAAGATCCTCATTGCCTTTTCTCCTGTCGGGACGTGGGTATCGCTCAGGTCATGAACTGTTCGCTGAGAATGCGTTCTTCGAGATTGTGCTCGGGGTCGAACAACAGGGTAACCATGCGGTCGCGGGATTCGCGGATGGACACTTCCACCACGTCGCGGACTTCGTGCGAATCGGCGGTGGCGCTGACCGGGCGCTTGAAGGTATCGAGCACGCGGAAGCGCACTTCGGTATCGGCCTTGAGGAGCGCGCCGCGCCAGCGCCGCGGCCGGAACGGCGCGATCGGGGTCAGCGCCACCACACCGCTGCCCAGCGGCAGGATCGGCCCGCCGGCCGAGTAGTTGTAGGCGGTGCTGCCCGCGGGCGTCGCCACCATCACGCCGTCGCAGATCAGTTCGTCGACGCGGGTCTGGCCACTGAGCTCGATCGCGATGTGCGCGGCCTGGCGGGTCTGGCGCAGCAGCGAGACTTCGTTGTAGGCCAGCGAAGTGACGCTGGCGCCGGATTCGGTCAGCGCCTGCATCTCCAGCGGGCGCAGTTTCGCGGGTTCGGCCGCGGCGATGCGTTCCAGCAGGCCGTCCTGCTCGAACTGGTTCATCAGGAAACCGACGGTGCCCAGCTTCATGCCGAACACCGGACGCGCAAGGGCGCCGTGACGATGCAGGGTATGCAGCATGAAACCGTCGCCGCCGAGCGCGCAGATCACGTCGGCCTCGCCGGGCGCGCATTGGCCATGACGCGCGGTCATCGCCGCGTGCGCGGCCTGCGCATCGACGGTGGGACTGGCGAGGAAGGCGATTCGCTGTGCGGTCACACGGGCTCCATGCGGGGCGCGGGCGAGCGCCCGCCACGCGAGGATAGCGGATGCGCCGCGCCTGCACAGGGGGGCGGGCTACCGGAAACGCCGCCGCAAACCTCCCTGAAAACGCCTCCTCAGAACGTCTCCGCAAACGCGGACGGCCCCGGTCGCCCGGAGCCGTTCGCAAACGACACCATCCGGATGCGTCGGGCGCCGGGCTCAGCCTTGGACCGACAACATCGACAGACGCCGCACCGCGACCGAAGCGGTCGGATAATCCAGCGTCTTCTGCGCGGCGAGTTCGCCGAGCATGTTGCGGGTGAAACGCAGCGAAGCGTCGTCGCGTTCGAACCAGTGCTTGAGTTTCGCGTCGGCATTCGCGCCCGGTGCGTCCAGCACCTGCATCGTCAACAGACGCTGCTGCGCCGCCAGTTCGTCGCGCAGCGAGCCGCGCGCGACCGCATGCCAGCGGCCGTCGACCGGCAGCGTATCGATCTGCGCATACAGCCACGGCAGTTTCAGCGCGTCGCCCACGCGGAAGTGCGCCCGGGCCACATCGACCGGCTTGAGCTTGCGCGCGCGCGCCACTTCGATGATGTCGCAGCACCATTCGAGGTACGGCAGCGCCGCCAGCTGCTTCGCGAGCGGTTCCGGCAGCCCCTTGGCCTTCCAGTCGGCATAGCTGGCGTCGTAGACCGGCCGCATCGTCGGCGGCAGGATGCCCGAGCCGGCGCGGATTTCGCGGAAGCCGTCGTGATAGCGCTCGACCGCCGTGGCGATGCCCGGAATCGGGCCGGGGCGCGACAGCAGCCAACGCGTCATTGAGCGCTGCAGCGACCAGATCACCTGCAGTGCGTCGACCTGCACCGATTCCGGCACCTTGCCGCCGAGCGCATCGATCTGCGTCCACAGTTCGCGCGCATCCAGCGTTTCGCGGGTAATGGTGAACGCTTTGGCGACTTCGCCGGGGCTGCGGCCGGTGTCTTCGGTCATGCGCAGAACGAAGGTCGCGCCCATCCGGTTGACCAGCGAGTTGGTCACCGCGGTGGCGATGATCTCGCGCTTCAGGCGATGCTGTTCCATCGCCTTGGCGTACTTTTTCTGCAGCGGCGCCGGGAAGTAGCGCACCAGTTCTTTCGACAGATACGGGTCTTCGGGCACGTCGGAATCGAGCAGTTGCTGGAACAGCACGATCTTCGAGTACGACAGCAGCACCGACAGCTCCGGCCGGGTCAGGCCGATCCGGCGCGCCTTGCGTTCGGCGATCTCGGCGTCGCTGGGCAGATATTCGATCTGGCGGTCGAGCAGACCCTGCGATTCAAGCGTGCGGATGAAATGCTGCTTGGAGCCGAGGCGCGACAGACTCATCCGCTGCATGAGACTCAGTGCCTGGTTCTGGCGGTAATTGTCGTTCAACACCAACGCAGCGACTTCGTCGGTCATCGATGCCAGCAGCTTGTTGCGCTCGGGCATGGTCAGCTTCTTGCGCTGCACTTCGCCGTTGAGCAGGATCTTGATGTTGACCTCGTGGTCGGACGTATCCACGCCCGCCGAGTTGTCGATGAAGTCGGTATTGAGCAGCACGCCGTTCAGTGCCGCTTCGATGCGGCCGAGCTGGGTCAGGCCTAGATTGCCGCCCTCGCCTACCATTCTGCAGCGGAGTTCGCCGCCGTTGACGCGCAGACCGTTGTTGGCGCGGTCGCCGACGTCGGCATGGGTTTCGCTGGCGGCCTTGACGTAGGTGCCGATGCCGCCGTTCCACAGCAGATCGACCGGCGCCTTCAGGATCGCGTTCATCAGCTCCATCGGGCTCATCGACGCCGCGTCGGATTCGATGCCCAGCACCGCCTTGATCTCCGGCGACAGCGGAATCGCCTTGGCCGAGCGCGGAAAAATGCCGCCGCCCTTGCTGATCAGCGAGGCGTCGTAATCGGCCCAGCTCGAACGCGGCAGCTTGAACATGCGGTCGCGTTCCTTGAACGAAATCGCAGAGTCCGGATTCGGGTCGAGGAAGATGTGGCGGTGATCGAACGCGGCCAGCAGGCGGATGTGTTCCGACAGCAGCATGCCGTTGCCGAACACGTCGCCGGACATGTCGCCTACGCCGACGCAGGTGAAATCCTGGGTCTGCGAATCGCGGCCCAGCGCGCGGAAGTGGCGCATGACCGATTCCCAGCCGCCGCGCGCAGTGATGCCCATGCCCTTGTGGTCGTAACCGACCGAGCCGCCGGATGCGAACGCATCGTCGAGCCAGAACCCGTGCGCGTTGGCGATGCCGTTGGCGATGTCGGAGAACGTGGCGGTGCCCTTGTCGGCAGCGACCACCAGATACGGGTCGTCGCCGTCGTGGCGCACCACTTCGTCCGGCGCGACGATCTTGCCGGTCGTCGAAATGTTGTCGGTGATATCGAGCAGTCCGTTGATGAAGCGTTTGTAGCAGGCCACGCCTTCGTTGAACCAGGCATCGCGGTCCACCGACGGATCGGGCAACTGCTTGCAGAAGAAGCCGCCCTTCGAGCCCACAGGCACGATCACCGTGTTCTTCACCATCTGCGCCTTCACCAGGCCCAGCACTTCGGTGCGGAAGTCCTCGCGACGATCCGACCAGCGCAGGCCGCCGCGCGCCACCGGGCCGAAGCGCAGGTGCACGCCTTCGACGCGCGGGCCGCAGACGAACATCTCGCGGTACGGCCTGGGTTTCGGCAGATCGGGCACTTTCGATGGATCGAACTTGAAGCTCAGATAGTCGGCGGGGCCGCCGTCGGCGCGCAGGCCGTCCTTGTAGCGGCCGTTGCGGTAGGTGATGTAGTAGTTGGTGCGCAGCGTCGCTTCGATCGCGCTGACGAAACTGCGCAGGATGCGGTCTTCGTCGAGGCTCGACACGCGGTCCAGCAGCGCCTTGATCGCCTCGCGGGTGGCGTCGATCTGGGCCTCGCGCTTCGCGGAACGCGCTGCGATCACCGACTCGACCGCAGCCAACATCGCCGCATCGTCGCCGGCGAGCGCCGCGAACTGGCGGCGCAGTTGCGCCATGCCGGTCTGGATGTCGGTCTTGCTCTCGCTGCCGGTCGCAGGATCGAAGCGCGCTTCGAACAGTTCGGTCAGCAGGCGCGCGAGGATGGGGTAACGGGTGAAGGTTTCTTCGACATAGGTCTGCGAGAACGGCACGCCGACCTGCAGCAGATATTTGCAGTAGGCGCGCAGCATCGCCACCTGGCGCCACGACAGATTGGCGGCGAGGATCAGGCGATTGAAGCCGTCGTTCTCGGCGTTGCCGCGCCAGATCTGGCCGAACGCATCCTCGAAGGTGTCGTCGAAATCGTCGACGTTGAGATCGCCGCGACCGACTTCGACCTCGAAGTCCTGGATGAAGGCCACGCGACCGTCCACCGCCACCCGATAGGGATGCTCGGAGATCACGCGCAGGCCCATGTTTTCCATCATCGGCAGCGCGTCGGACAGCGGGATGTCATCGTTCAAGCGATAGAACTTGAAGCGCAGGCCGCCTTCCTGATCGCGGCACAGACTCAGACGCAGATCGTTGTCGGGGGTGAGCGATGCGAGTTGTTCGACATCGTCGGCGGCGACCGCGGACGAGACTTTCTCGATGTAGCCGGCCGGGAGCGCGCGACCATAACGGTTGGCCAGCGCGAGACCCTGTTCCTCGCCGTGGCGGGTGACCAGTTGCTCGCGCAGATCGTCCTGCCAGTTGCGGACGATGGCGGGCAGCTTGGCATCGATCTGCGCGGCATCGACGGCGACCACTTCGCCCTTGCGCGGACGCACCAGCATGTGCAGCTGCGCCAGCGGCGAATCGCCGAGCTGGATGGTGGAGTCGACGCGATCGGCGTGCAGCGCGTCCTTGAGCATCGCTTCGATGCGCAGGCGGATTTCGGTGTTGTAGCGATCGCGCGGAATATAGGCCAGCACCGAATAGAAGCGGCCGTAGCGGTCGTGGCGCAGGAACAGACGGCTGCGCACGCGCTCCTGCAGACTCAGGATGCCGGAGGCGAGCTGGAACAACTCGGTCTCGGTCGACTGGAACAATTCGTCGCGCGGCAGCGTTTCGAGGATGTGCCGCAGCGCCTTGCCGCTGTGGCCGGTGGGCTGCAGACCCGATTTCAGCATCACGTAGTCGTGACGCTCGCGCACCAGCGGGATTTCCCACGGACGGCGCGTGTAGGCGCTGGACGTGTAGAGACCGATGAATCGTTGTTCCGCGACCGGACGGCCATTGGCGTCGAAACTCAGCACGCCGATGTAGTCCATGTAGCCGGGGCGATGCACGGTGGCGCGGGCGTTGGTCTTGGTGAGGATCAGCGCATCGACCGCGCCCGACTGCGGAATGTAATGCGCGGCGAGCGAAGTGAGTTTGCGCAGCGGGCCGCTTTCGCGCCCGCGCAGCAGGCCCAGACCGGTATCGGGCTCCGCGGCCAATACTTCTTCGCCGCCCTGCTTGCGCACGCGATATTCGCGATACCCCAGGAAGGTGAAGTGTTCGTCGGCCGCCCAGCGCAGGAATTCGCGCGCTTCGAGCCGGCCGGCGTCGCTCACCGGCATCTTGCGTTTGCCAAGATCCTCGGTGACTTCGAGCATGCGGGCGCGCATCGCCGGCCAATCGCGGACGATGCTGCGCACGTCGGTCAGCACGTCGCGGATCGCGCGTTCGATCACCGCCGCATCGGCCGCCGACTGGCGGTCGATCTCCAGGTGCATCATCGACTCGATCCCGCCTTCGCCCACCGCGGTGAGCTTGCCGCTGCGGTCGCGCACGATCCGCACCACCGGATGTCCCAGCACATGCACGCCGATGCCGCGTTCGGCCAGCGCCATCTTCACCGAGTCGACCAGGAACGGCATGTCGTCGTTGACGATCTGCAGCACCGTATGCGGCGATTCCCAGCCGTGTTTGGCCAGGGTCGGATTGAACAGACGCACGCTCGGCGTCCCGGGCTTGCGGACGCGGGCGTAATCGAGGAAATCGTTGGCGAGCGCGGCCCAGCCTTCGGGACCGTGCAGCGGCAGTTCGTCCTCGGTCATGCGCTGATAGAACGCGCTGGCGAAGGCGCCGGCGGCGTCCTGATCGCGCTTGCCGGCGCGCCTGCGGATCGCATCGAAGATGGTCTCCAGCGCGGTGGTCTCGGGGCGTTCCGCTTTCCGTGCGGCCGGCTTTCGTGCAGCCGGTTGTGACGCGCCCGGTTTCGATGCGGCCGGGCGACGCGGGGCGGAGGCTTTCTTGGTCATGTGCGGTCTTTGTCCGTACGGCGCGCGATCAGCGCAGGCCGGTCTCGTTGCGGGCGATCACCAGACGCTGGATCTCGCTGGTGCCTTCGTAGATTTCGGTGATCTTGGCGTCGCGGTGAGCGCTCCAGCGAGCATCGCCGCAGGCGGCGCGCTGGAGCGCGGCAATCTCCATCGATACGGCCGGTGCCGATAGGATTTCCATCAGCGCAGGCCGGTCTCGTTGCGGGCGATCACCAGACGTTGGATCTCACTGGTGCCTTCGTAGATTTCGGTGATCTTGGCGTCGCGGAAGTAGCGTTCCAGCGGCATTTCCTTGGAATAGCCCATGCCGCCGTGAATCTGCAGCGCCTGATGGGTGATGTACATCGCCGCCTCCGACGCGGTGAGCTTGGCGACCGACGCCTCGGTGCTGAAGCGGCCGCCGCTCTTGTCGGTCTGCGCCTTGGTCCACGCCGCGCGCAGCGTCAGCAGCTCAGCGGCATCGAGCCTGCACTTCATGTCGGCGATCTTGGCCTGGATCATCTGGAACGAACCGATCGGCTGGCCGAAGCTCTTGCGCTCCTTCACATAGGCGACGGACGCCTTGTACGCGGCCTTGGCCAGGCCCACGGCCTGCGAGGCGATGCCGATGCGGCCGGCGTCCAGCACGCCCATGGCGATCTTGAAACCTTCGCCGTCCTGGCCCACGACCTCGTCCGGCGTGGCCACGTAATCCTGGAATTCGATCTCGCACGTCGCCGACGCGCGAATGCCCAGCTTGGGCTCGGTCTTGCCGCGGTGGAAGCCGGGCTTGGCGGTGTCGACCATGAACGCGGTGATGCCCTTGGCGCCCTTGGACGCATCGGTCACCGCGAACAGGATGATGTATTTGGCGACCGGGCCAGAGGTGATCCAGCTCTTCTTGCCGTTGATCACGTAGCTGCCGTCGGCCTGTTTGACCGCCTTGCAGCGCATCGCGGTGGCGTCGGAGCCGGACTGCGGTTCGGTCAGCGCGAACGCGCCGATCTCGCGGCCTTCGGCGATCGCGCGCACGTACAGCTGTTTCTGCGCCTCGGTGCCGAACTTGAGGATGCCGTTGCAGAACAGCGAATTGTTGACCGACACGATGGTCGAGTGCGCGCAATCGGCCTCGGCTATCTCGATCATCGCCAGCACGTAGCTGATCGGGTCCATGCCCGCGCCGCCGTATTCGGCCGGCACTTCGATGCCCATCAGGCCGTTCTCGCCGAGCGTGCGGATGTTCTCGAGCGGAAACTCTCCGGTGCGGTCGTGGTGCTCGGCGCTGGGCGCGATCTTGTCCTGCGCGATACGGCGTGCCACGTCCTGAATCATCAACTGCTCTTCTGTGAAGCGGAAATCCATGGGCGCGTCCTCGCTTGTGAAATCGAAACCACTATTGTAGCCGCGGGTCCGGCGTAACCCCAGCACGTACCCGACGCGCTTGACCTGACGACGCCCGGGGCAGACAATTATCTCTATATCGCGATATTGAGATATGAGGCCTGTCGAATGGATCTGGAAGCTTGGTCGGCGAGACTGAAAGTGTTGGCGGACGCGACCCGGGTCCGGCTGCTGGCGCTGCTGGAACATGAGGAATTGACGGTCGCCGAGCTGTCCTCGATCACCCGGCTGGCGCAGCCGCGGGTGTCGACCCATCTCGCGCGCCTGAAGGAGGCCGGTCTGGTCCGCGACCGGCGCGCCGGGGTCTCCGCTTACTACCGTTTCGAGGAGGCGTCCCTCGACGCCGCCCAACGCGCGCTCTGGCGCACCCTGCGCGAAGGCAGCGACGACCCGCTGCTGCGCCAGGACGCGGAGCGCATCCCCGGCGTGCTGGCCGCCCGCGCTGTCGACGCCAACTGGGCCGACAGCGTGGCCGGGGACATGGAGCGACACTATTCCCCCGGGCGCACCTGGGAAGCCCTCGCCCGTTCGGCGCTGCCGCTGCTGGCGCCGGGCCACGTGCTGGATATCGCCTCCGGCGACGGCGTGCTGGCCGAATTGTTGGCGCCGCACGCCCGCGAGTACGTCTGCATCGACGCCAGCGCGCGCGTGGTCAACGCCGCCACCGAGCGCCTGCGCAAGTTCGCGAATGTCGAGGTCCGCGAGGGCGACATGCACGCCCTGCCCTTCGAGGACGGTCATTTCGATCTGGTCGTACTGATGCATGCCCTGACCTACGCCGCCCGCCCGCAGGTGGCGGTGGCCGAAGCCGCGCGCGTGCTGCGTCCGGGCGGGCGGTTGCTACTCAGCAGCCTGGCCAAGCACGAACACCGCGTCGCGGTGGAAGCCTACAGCCACGTCAACTTGGGTTTCGGCGACAAGGAACTGCGCAGGTTCATCGAAAAGGCCGGGCTGACGATCACCGCATCGGAAACCGTCACCCGCGAAAAGCGCCCACCGCATTTCGAAGTCATCTCGCTGATCGGAACCAAGCCATGAACACCCACGCCGACTCCACCGTGCCGCCTTCGTCCGCGCGCCCCGCCGCGGATTTTCCGCAACTGCAGCCATGGCTCGCGCCCGGGCGCGTCGCCCGGCTCGAAGCCGCGCTGCGCGAGCGCATCCTGGTGCTGGACGGCGGCATGGGCACGATGATCCAACAGTACGAACTGGGCGAAGACGACTACCGCGGCGCACGGTTCGCAGCAGGCTTCGACGCCCAGGCCATCGCCGATCACAGCCACGCGCCGGGCTGCCCCTGCGGCCACGACAGCCGCGACCAGAAAGGCAACAACGATCTGCTCAGTCTCACCCGACCGGACATCATCGGCAGCATCCACAGCGCGTATCTGGATGCCGGCGCCGATCTGATCGAAACCAACACCTTCAACTCGACCACGATTTCGCTGGCCGATTACGGTCTGGAGCATCTGGCCCGCGAATTCAACGAAACCGGCGCACGGCTGGCCCGCGAGGCCTGCGATGCCGCCGAGGCCGCCGACCCGTCGCGGCCGCGGTTCGTGGTCGGCGTGCTCGGCCCGACCAGCCGCACCGCTTCGATCAGCCCGGACGTGAACCGCCCGGGCTTCCGTGCGATCACGTTCGACGAACTGCGCACCACCTACCGCGAAGCCACCGAGGGTCTGATCGACGGCGGCGCGGATGTGATCATGGTCGAGACCATCTTCGACACCCTCAACGCCAAGGCCGCGCTGTTCGCGATCGAAGAGGTATTCGAAACGCGCGGGGCGCGGCTGCCGATCATGATTTCCGGCACGATTACCGATGCCTCCGGCCGAACCCTCTCCGGGCAGACTGCGGAAGCGTTCTGGTATGCGCTGCGCCACAGCCGGCCGCTGACCATCGGTCTGAACTGCGCGCTGGGCGCGAAGGATCTGCGTCCGCACGTCGATGTGCTGGCGCAGATCGCCGACGCATTCGTCAGCACCCACCCCAACGCCGGCCTGCCCAACGCGTTCGGCGGCTACGACGAAACGCCCGAAGACATGGCCGCGGTGCTGCGCGAATTCGCCGAATCCGGGCTGCTGAATATCGTCGGCGGCTGCTGCGGCACCACCCCCGCGCACATCCGCGCGATCTCCGAAGCGGTCGCCGGCCTGCCGCCGCGGACATTACCCGCCGCACGCGCAATGGAAGCCGCATGAACGCGATCCTGATCGATGGAACGACCGAAGACGCACCTGTCCCGAACGCCATGAACGACACCGCCGCGCCGCAGCCGCGCTACACCTGCCTCAGCGGCCTCGAACCGCTGGTGATCACGCCGCTGACGAATTTCGTCAACATCGGCGAACGCACCAATGTCACCGGCTCGGCGCAGTTCAAGAAGCTGATCCTCGAAGGTCGCTTCGACGAAGCGGTGGTGGTGGCGCGGCAGCAGGTGGAGAACGGCGCGCAGGTGCTCGACGTCAACATGGACGAGGGCATGCTCGACTCCGAAAAGGCGATGGTCGATTACCTCAATCTGATCGCCGCCGAGCCCGACATCGCGCGCATCCCGGTCATGGTCGATAGTTCGAAATTCAGCGTGATCGAGGCCGGCCTGAAGTGCCTGCAGGGCAAGGGCATCGTCAACTCGATCTCGATGAAGGAAGGCGAAGCCGAATTCCTGCGTCAGGCACTGCTGGTGCGCCGCTACGGCGCCGCGGTGGTGGTGATGGCGTTCGACGAAGTGGGCCAGGCCGACACTGTCGAGCGCAAGGTCGAGATCTGTTCGCGCGCCTACGCGCTGCTGACCGAGAAGATCGGCTTCCCGCCCGAAGACATCATTTTCGACCCCAACGTGTTCGCAGTGGCGACCGGCATCGAGGAACACAACGATTACGCGGTCGCCTTCATCGAAGGCACCCGCGAACTCAAGCGCCGCTTCCCGCTCAGCCACATTTCCGGCGGCGTCTCCAACGTCTCGTTCTCGTTCCGCGGCAACGAACTGGTGCGCCAGGCCATCCACGTGGTGTTCCTGTACCACGCCATCAAGGCCGGCATGGACATGGGCATCGTCAACGCTGGCGCGCTGCCGCTGTACGACGATCTGGAACCCGATCTGCGCGAGCGCGTCGAGGACGTGGTGCTGAACCGGCGCCCGGATTCGACCGAACGCCTGCTCGAAATCGCCGATCGTTTCAAAGGCAAGAAGGGCGAAAAGAAGGTCGAAGACCTGCGCTGGCGCGAGAAGCCGGTGCGCGAGCGCCTGTCGCACGCACTGGTCCACGGCATCGACCAGTACATCGAAACCGATACCGAGGAAGCGCGCGCGCTGTCGACGCGACCGCTGGACGTGATCGAAGGCCCGCTGATGGGCGGCATGAACGTGGTCGGCGACCTGTTCGGCGCCGGCAAAATGTTCCTGCCGCAGGTGGTGAAGTCGGCGCGGGTGATGAAGAAGGCCGTGGCCTATCTGCTGCCCTACATCGAAGCCGAGAAGCTGCGCACCGGCGATGTCGGCAAGAACAACGGCAAAATCATCATGGCCACGGTGAAGGGCGATGTGCACGACATCGGCAAGAATATCGTTGGCGTGGTGTTGGCCTGCAACAATTTCGAGGTGATCGATCTGGGCGTGATGGTGCCGGCGCAGATCATTCTGGACCGCGCCCGCGAAGAAAATGCCGATCTGATCGGCCTGTCCGGCCTGATCACGCCGTCGCTGGAGGAAATGAGCCACGTCGCCCGCGAAATGCAGCGCCAGGGCCTGCAGATGCCGCTGATGATCGGCGGCGCCACCACCTCGCGCGCGCACACCGCGCTGAAGATCGACCCGCATTACAAATCGCCGACGGTCTGGGTGAAGGACGCCTCGCGCGCGGTCGGCGTGGCGCAGTCGCTGATCTCGAAGGAACTGCGCGAAGCCTTCGTCGCCGCCAACGACAGCGATTACGCGGAAATCCGCCAGCGCCACAAGAACCGCGGCGACGCCAAACGTCTGGTGCCGCTGGCCAAGGCGCGCGGGCAGCGTTTCGACGGCGGCTGGGACACCTACACGCCGCCGACGCCGCGCGCGCAGGGACTGCACGTTTTCGATGACTATTCGCTGGCCGAGCTGGTCGAGTACATCGACTGGACGCCGTTCTTCAGCACCTGGGAGCT
>JAZKFJ010000020.1:147170-153023 GCA_040386495.1 Pseudomonadota bacterium | reverse complement strand
GGGTGAATCTCACGATAGCAGAACGCATCGTTCGGCCGGCGTCCAGGCTGCGGAACGAGCCATCGTCGGCTGCACTGCGCAATGGTCTGCCGCACGGCGTCACCCCGATGAGGAAATCGAACGGGCCGTCCCCTTGCAGTGGAACAAACTGACTTCCAGCGTCCAGAAAACGAGACCGGCAACGTCTTCACGACACGAACATCGCGACTGAAATCACACCATTCCAGAGCTGCCAGCGAAAAAGACACCGCAAGACAAACTTGGCATGAAAAGTGCTTTGAGTCACAATATGTCTACAAGCACACTCCAGACGCAGGTCTTCGCAACATCGATGGACAACCCGAAGCCCGCGCACACGGCAACCGGCACGCATGCGAAAACGCAATGCCAGACCGTGCTTGCATCCCTCGTCGGAAAATCGCCCGCCATCCAGTTCGCATCCGTGGCGCTGGTCGATGGCCGCAGCTTCGCGCACGCGAACAGCGCATCCCACGATGCCGACCCTCAACGCTCCGCCGCGCTGATGAGTTCGCTTCTGGGCCTGGTCGAATCCTTCAGTCGCGAAGCGCTCGGCAGCAAGGCGCTCTACAACAGCACCGCGACCGAACACGGCTCGATCGTGATGGTGAGAGTACCGACCAGGGCGCAGATGCACACGCTGTGCATCTGCGCCGATGCCAGCGACAACCTCGCGATGACGATCCGCACGGCCCTCGACACCGCTGCGCAATTGGCGCTGTTGATCGACGCCAACCACTGAATCGCGCTTGTTGACTCGGGCTTGCTGACTCGGGCTGCGTTGAATCGCGTACAGTCGAATGGCGCCCGGTCAAATCGCGCTCCGCTGCACCGTGCCCGGTTGGATGATCCGTGTATCGACACGGCGGACAGAACAGTCCGGTGCGCCCACGCGTCGAATCCTGTCAGCTTGAAACGTCGTAAGTACCGCTGCTATACCCGAAACTCCTGAATCATAACCTTCGAAGGATGCACTCCCATGGCAAAAATTTCGCTTGAACCCCTGCGCAATCTCGACGGTTATGTCGCAGCAGCCCTCGTCGATACCGAAAGCGGCATGCTGCTCGCCGGCGATGGTACCGGCGTCAATCTCGAAATCGCCGCGGCCGGCAATGCCGAGGTGGTGCGGTCCAAGCGCAAGGTCGCCAACAGCCTCAAGCTCAACGATACGATCGAAGACATCCTGATCAGCCTGACGAAGCAGTACCACATCATCCGTCCGCTGGAATCCAATCAGAAACTGTTCCTGTACGTGGTACTGGATCGCTCCAAGTCGAACCTGGCGATGGCCCGCCACGAACTGCGCACGTTCGAGAAGAGCATCGACTTCTCCTGAGTCGGATGACCGATTCCTGCGAACGATCCGCGCCTATCCGATAGTGCGGATCGTTCGCACGGATATGCAGCACCGCACAAGGCCGGTCGCGAAGGTCGGCTCCACTCCGTACCCGCCATCGCAACGGTCATGATCCGAGCCGACATCGCCACCGCAGCACTGAACGAACACGTGGAACAGCGCATCCGCATCGCGGCCTCGTTGTTGCCCGCCTACAAGATCGGCGCCAATGTCCGCGCGTGGGACGGCACGCGCTGCAGTCTGCTGATCACCGATCCCAACGACGCCTACGGCCGTCAGGCCTTCGAACTCGCGAAGAAGCGCGGTACGCCGATCCTCGCGATTTCCGACAACTACCCGGCGGATATCGAAACGGAATGCGTCGCTGCGTCGGAGAGCAGCCCCGCGCCTGTGCTCGCCCAGCATCTGCGCGAATTGCTCATGCGCGACCTGCCCGCCGACGGTACGAATCCCCTTGATGTCGACGCCAACGCATCCGCATTGTGCAGACTCGCCGCTTCCGAATATCGCGGCCGGCCTGTCGATGCGGTCTGCGCCGGCAGGACCATCCACATCCGGCCCGTCGAAGGCCGCATCTACGCGAATACGCTCAGCGACTTGATGTCGGCGTGCGACTCGTTCTCCAGCAGCGTCTGGGAACTGCGGATCCCGTCCGCATCGGATCGTGCCACGACCACCGACGGCGCAAGCCGCAGTCTGGAAGCCTTCCTGCTGCAGACCGCTTTCCAGGGCCGCGATCGGCTTCCCTCTTTTCCGACAGGCCGTTACCGGTTGAAGGACTGGCCCGACGTGGGCACCGCGCCGGAATTGATCGGTGCGCTCAAGGTCGCCAGATCGCTGCTGCGCGCTCCCGCGAGCGAGCGCGAACTGCAGCTCGCATGCGATGTGAGCGAAGAAGAAGTGAAAGCCAGCCTATGGGCCTATCAGGCATCGAATCTGCTGTCGTCGTCCGACGACAGCGTCGACGCGATGCGCTCGGCGCCGGCGCCGACCGCTCGTTTTTCCGGAATGCTCGGCCGTATCGCCAACCGATTCGGACTCGGCAGGCACTGATTCGCGGCATCCCGTATCGCGACAGGTGGGGCTGCACCACCCGAGCTACACCGTAGAATAAGGAATGGAACCTCACGTGGCATTCGATACCGCAAAACTCGTATTCGCAGGTCCGGTCGGCGCGGGAAAAACGACCGCGATCCGATCGCTGTCCGACTTCGCCCCGATCTCCACCGAAATGCCCATGACCGACGGTCCGATGGGCGACAAGACCACGACCACCGTCGCCCTCGATTTCGCGCCGATGCTGCTCGACGACGGCACGCCCCTGCATCTTTACGGTCTGCCCGGCCAGGCGCATTTTTCGCATATGCGCGCGATCGTGCTGGAAGGCGCGGTCGGCGTGATCGTGGTGCTGCCCGGAGACAGCGAGCGCATCTCCGAAGAATGCGAAGAATGGATCCACTCGATCCGCAGCATCACCCGGGATGCGGGGCTGGTGATCGGCATCACCAGGACCGATCTGTCCCGCGGCTTCCGGATGGACAATATCCGCCACGCGGTGCGCCGCTGCGGGCCGCCGATTCCGGTCTTCACCTTCGACGCGCGCGATCGCGAGCAGACGATGCATCTCGTCCGCGCGCTGCTGCTGACCCTGGATTGAAAGCAGAATTGGACGCGCCGAACCACGAAGTCGCGGTCGCATTCGAGCAGGCCGGTCTGGGCCTGCACAAGACTTTGTGCGAGATGCTCGATGAGCACCCCTCGCACCGCACCGAGCGGCGCGGCTGCGGTTACACCCAGGCGACCCGTTTCCTGTCGACCTATATCAACCGGCCGCGGATCGCGGAAGATGCGTTCGATCTCGGCATCTTCGCCGATTGGCCGAAGCATCTGACCGAATCCCTCGCGCGCCTGGCGATCGCTGCGGGTTGGCGACAGGGCTGGCGGGGATTGCATCGGGCAGCGCCGGACGTGATCGATCGCCTGGCGCCTCCCGCGTTGGCGATGGCGCTGGCGACATTGCCGGCGCAGCTCGCCGACATCGAAACCCGGATGCAGCGCGAGGAAAGCCGGCTGCTGCTGCGCTTGATCCGCAACATCATCGACCCGGCGATTCCCGCTTCGAGCGAACCTTTCGCGCCGGACATCCCGGCGATGCTCGAAAAACCGGAGATCGGCAGCTGTTCGCAGGCCGAGGAATTCTTTCTCGAAATCGCCCACGGCCGGATCCGCCGCGGCGGACGCGTCAATCTCTTCGTGGACAACGACGATCGGCCGCTGCTGGTGGAAAAGATCGGTCTGGGCGAGTCGCATTCGGCGATGGCGGTGGCGCCGGTCTCGATCTGCGGCGTCGCGCTGCCCCCCGGCGCGCTGTTCGCGCTGGCTTATCCGGACGATGCAACCCCGTTGCGCACGCTCGCCTGCGGGCATGCCATGCGCGTGGATACGATCGTACAGGCGCGCTTCCTGCGACTGACATCGCTCACGGTGTCGCCCCAGGTGCGGCAGCGCGCGTTCAGCGCGCAACTCGATGCGCAGATCCGCGGCGACATGTTGTCGCCGCGGACGACGACGATCGAGGATCTGCAGACATTCGCCTCCGCCCAACTCCGCGGCGGATGACCATGCGGATCGCCGCGTTTTTCGACGAGCGTTACGCACCTGCCGAAGAGCCCTTGTTCGCGCGGCTGGGCACCACGGCATCGAAACTGGAGCGTCTCGGACTGGTGGACCTCAGGGCGCCCGCCGCATTGCCGATGCCGCTGCTGCGCGGACTGCACGACGACGCTTATCTGGACGCATTCCTGAGCGGCGAAGAACCCATGGCATCGCGTCAGGGCATCCGCTGGTCGCCACGCATCCGCGATGCGACGCTGGCGATGCTGGGCGGCCAACTGAGTGGCGCCGAAGAAGCGCTGCGCACCGGCATCGCGATGAACATCGCCCGCGGTTTCCACCATGCCGTGCACGCGTCCGGCAGCGGATTTTGCCCCCTGAACGGGCTCGCGCTGCTCGCGCACGCCTGGCCGCAGCGCAAGGTGATGGTGATCGACTGCGACGAGCACGGCGGCAACGGCACCGAGGAATTCGCCGCGCGCCTGCCCAATCTCTACAACATCTCGGTGTTCGGCACGCGCTTCGGATGCCGCGGCGGGACGCGCTCATGGGCCTTCATGGTGCGGGCGCGAAACGACGGCTTCGAACGCTATCTCGATGCCCTGCGCGAAGCGGAAATACTCGTCGATACGCACCGCCCCGATCTGCTGGTGTACCAGGCGGGCGCGGATTGTCATGAGGACGACCCCAAGAGCCTCACCGGCCTGACCACTTCGCAGTTGTTCGAACGCGATGTCGCGGTGTTCCGGATCGCGCGCGAACGCGGAATTCCGATCCTGTTCGTGGTGGCTGGCGGCTATCAGGGCGCAGACCGCGTCGCCCGACTCAATGCCAATACGGTGCGTGCCGCGCGCTGGGTGTGGCAGCGGCATTCCGCGGACCATACTTGACGCCTCGCCTGCATCGGCCCGGCCGCCGCCGTTCGTAACGGTCGCGGCGCCCACGACGCGAACGTCCCGGCATCGATACGGAAAAAATCATGCACAGCGCTCCCACGCAAACACTGCCGGTGCTGTTCCTCGGCCATGGTTCGCCGATGAACGCGATCGAAGACAACGTCTGGTCGCGCGCATGGCGTGCGCTCGGCGCGCGCTTGCCGCGACCGCGCGCGATCCTGTGCGTGTCCGCGCACTGGGAAACGCAGGGGCCGTGGGTCACGGGCAACGCTGCGCCATCGACCATCCACGATTTCGGCGGCTTTCCGCAGGCGCTGTTCGATGCGCGATATCCCGCGCCCGGCGATCCGGCGCTGGCGCAGCGCGTGGTCGATCTGCTGGGCGACGCCCGGGCGCGCATCGATCCCGAACGCGGCCTGGATCACGGCGTCTGGGGTGTATTGAAACCGATGTATCCGGATGCCGACATCCCGGTGGTACAGCTCGGTATCGATTCGCGGCGGCCCGGTGCCTGGCACGTGGGGTTGGCGCAACGCCTCGCACCGCTGCGCGACGAGGGCGTGCTGGTGGTGGCGAGCGGCGACATCGTCCATAACCTGCGTCTGTTCGATTTCCGCGACACCGCGCCGCTGCCGTGGGCCTCGCGCTTCCGCGTCCGCGTGAATGCGCTGATCGTGGAAGGCAACCTCACGGCGCTGGCCGATTGGCCGGCGCTGGGCGATGATGCCGCGCTGTCGATTCCCACGCCCGAACACTACATCCCGCTGCTCTACGCACTGGCGCTCGCGCGCGAAGGCGATGCGCTGCAATTCTTCAACGACGATGTGATCGGCTCGCTGTCGATGACGTCGCTCATCATCGGTACCGCATGAACGCTCCCGACAAGACCTACGACCGCGGCTATTTCGACCGCTGGTATCGCGATGCCGGCATCGGCGGACGCCAACGCCTGCAGCGCAAGGTCGCGCT
>JAZKFJ010000020.1:0-147160 GCA_040386495.1 Pseudomonadota bacterium | reverse complement strand
CATATGCGCAAGGATATCGACAAATGGGCCGAGGTCGTGAAGCTCTCCGGCGCGAAAGTTCAATAGGATACGATGGCGAACGTAGACGGCACATTAAATAGCCTGCTCAAGGTCGCGCTGGCGGTCGCGAACGCCGAATACCATCTCGAACGCCCGATCCGCAGCGTGCTGGACATCGGCTGCGGCGAGGGCGTGTGGCGCGCGCCCTTGCTGAAACTGCGGCCGAAACTGCGCTATCTGGGCTTCGACAGCAGCGAATACGCGATCCGCCGCTACGGCCCGCGCCGCAATCTGCATTTCGCGCGCTTCGGCGATTTTGAATGCCTGCGTCCCTGCCCGCCGGTGGATCTGCTGATCTGCAGCGATGTGCTGCATTACCTGCCGACCCGCGAACTCGACCGCGGTCTTCCCGGTCTGGCCGAACTGTGCAACGGCGTGGCGTTCCTCGAACTGTTCACGTCCGCGGACGAAACCGAAGGCGACGATGTCGGCTTCGTCGGCCGTCCGCCGAAGTTCTATCGCGGTCGCTTCGAAGCGGCCGGCTTCCGCTTCGCCGGTGCGCACTGCTGGCTGTCGCCGACATTGGCCAGCGATGCGGCCGCACTGGAAATCGCATGATGGTTTTTGTAGAGCGGACGGCAGTCCGCTGCTCTTGATGCGGACAATGCAGCGGACTGACGTCCGCTCTACGAAATCCTCGCCTCAGCGTTTCGGCTTCTTCGCAGCATCGCGCAGCGCCGCCTCCAGTGCCAGCCGCGCCCAGGGCCGCATCGCTTCGGGCGAATCCATCGCCTCTTCCGGCGGCGTCCAATAACGCATCGCGATCGGTTTGCCCTTGCCGTCGTAGACGAAGGGATGACCGCCCGCATCGGCGAAGGTCTGGCGGCTGGCCTCATCGGTCTTCAGATACAGGGCGCCACCCACTTCCAGACCCACGATCAGACCGTCGGCGTACAGCCCCGCGCCGCCGAACATGCGCCGGGCGGCGATCCGGCCCAACGGCGCGAGCAATTCGCAGAGCCAGGCGATGTCTTCGTCTCTTGAAGTCATGCGACCAGCCTACCGCAGCGGCGGGAATGCGGCAGCCATCTCACTCGCCAACCAGCGATCGGGTATGCTGCGTCGCAGCATTACACGTGGTCACACAACAGGGGTTCGCCGATGTTGTTCTATCAGATGCACGAGCTGGGCCGCGCCTGGATGGCGCCGATGACGTATTGGGCGGAAGCCAACGCACGGATGTTCTCCGCGCCCGGCAGCTGGCTGTCCGGCCTGCCGCACGCGCAGCGCGCCGCCGCAGGCTACGAACTGCTGTATCGCATCGGCAAGGATTACGAAAAGCCGAAGTTCGGCATCCACAGCGTCGCCAGCAACGGACGCGACGGCTCCGAAATCACCTATCCCGTCGTCGAACGCGAAGTGCTGCGAACGCCGTTCTGCCGCCTGCTGCGCTTCAAGCGTTTCTCGGACGAAGCCGACGGCATCGTCGACCTGAAGGACGACCCGCCGGTGCTGGTGGTGGCGCCGCTGTCCGGTCATCACTCCACGTTGCTGCGCGACACCGTGAAAACCCTGCTGCGCGATCACAAGGTGTACATCACCGACTGGGTCGACGCACGCATGGTCCCCAAGGACGCCGGCGCGTTCACGCTCGACGATTATGTCGCCACCATCCAGCAGTTCATCCGCCATATCGGCGCGGACAGCCTGCACGTCATCAGCGTCTGCCAGCCGACGGTGCCGGTGCTGGCCGCGGTCTCGCTGATGGCCGCGCGCGGCGAAACCACGCCGCGTTCGCTGGTGATGATGGGCGGGCCGATCGACACCCGCGAATCGCCGACCGCGGTGAACAATCTCGCCACCGAAAAACCGATCGGCTGGTTCGAGCAGAACCTCATCCACATCGTGCCGGCGAACTATCCGGGCCGCGGCCGCCGCGTGTATCCCGGCTTCCTGCAGCACATGGGTTTCCTCGCGATGAATCCCGAGCGCCACGTCAAATCGCACTGGGATTTCTACCAGGACCTGCTCAAGGGCGATCTGGACGATGCCGATGCGCATCGGCGCTTCTACGACGAATACAACGCAGTGCTCGACATGCCCGCCGAGTATTACCTCGACACCGTGCGCACCGTGTTCCAGGAGCACCTGCTGCCGCGCGGCCTGTGGGACGTTGCCGGCGAGCGCGTAACGCCTTCGGCGATCCGCAACACCGCGCTGATGACCATCGAGGGCGAACTCGACGACATCTCCGGCCTCGGCCAGACCCGCGCCGCGCACAAGCTGTGCACGGGCATTCCGGACGCCGACCGCGTACATCTCACCGCACAGGGCGCCGGTCATTACGGCATCTTCAGTGGGCGGCGCTGGCGCGATCAGGTGTACCCGCAAGTGCGGGATTTCATCGCGAAGTACGCGGCGCCGAAAGTCCCCGCGAAAGCCGACGAAAAAGCCGCGTCGTCCGCGAAGCCCGCCGCGCGCCGCAAGACCGGCTGACCGTTTTCCCGGCGCCACAACGACAAAGCCCTTCCGCTGTCGCGCGGAAGGGCTTTTTTTGTGAAGCTTTACCGCGGATCAAGCGTATTGCGACGTCTTCACCAGCAGATGCTTGGCGAACTGGCCGTGCAGATAACCGATGCCGCGAACCAGGTGCAGGGTCGCGAAGAACAGCACGACACCGGCTACGAACAGCAGCGGCAGCGCCATGTAGCCCATCGATGTGCCGAAGATGCCGTTCTCCACGCCCAGGAATATCCAGCCGCTGAAATCGGCATTCACTTCCGCCCATCCGAACAACACCGCCATCGGCGCGGCGATGAAGCTCAACGACGTGCTGAGCAGGGTGATGGTGAGCGTGAAGTAGAGGATGCCCAGGGGCAGCATCAGCAGCATGTAAAGCAGTGTGGTCCACGTACGCGGGTCTGCGAACATTTCACCGATGCGCGCCATCCACGGTTTGCCGCGGCTGCTGTACAGCGGCCGGCGCGGCATGCGTTCGCCCAGCATCACTTCGACGATGCGCCCTTCCAGCAGCGAGAACATCCGCACCGAACCCAGGAACAGGATCGCGAACGGAATGCCGATGATCAGGATCGCCAGCCCCACCGACAGCGACAGGCCGGTGACCACCCAGGTGAAGTAGAAGATGCCGGTGGCCAGCGACAGCAGCATGTAGAACAGCGCCGCGTAGGTGCGCGGTTCCGCGATCACGCCGAAGAAACGCCCGAACAGCGAACGGTGCGGACGCGTCGGCGGGGTGCGCAGCGCGGCCTGTACCTTCACTTCGGTGTCGCGGTAGATGTCGGCGACTTCGTCGGGTGCGCCGTAGCTGGACGCCACCTGCGCGATCACCGCCGCTTCGCTCATGCTGGGGTTCTCGGCCATTTCCGAGCGCAGGTATTCCTCGGCGTCGTACAGCGCGTCCTGGATCAGCGCCGGATCGGCACCGGCCAGCGAACGCCGCAGGTGTTCGAGGTAGTCGGGAATATTGGTTGGCAGCGACGGCTGCGCGGCGGCGGTCTGCGCGGTGGCGGGCTTCGCAGTGGCATTCATGGCTGGCTCCCCTTCAGGACGGAATCGACGGAATCCCGGGTGGCGCCCCAGGCGGAGGTCCATGCCTCCAGCACCGTGCGGCCATGCGGGGTGATGTTGTAGTAGCGGCGCGGCGGACCGCTGATGGACGGTTCCACCAGGCTTTCCAGCAGCCCCGCGCCTTCGAGATTGCGCAGCACCGGATACAGCGCGCTCTGCTTGCCGCTCAACACGCCATCGCCCTGTCGTTCCAGGGTCTTGGCGATCTGGTAGCCGTACATCGGCTCCGCAGCGGCGCCCAATACCGCCAGCAGCGCCAGCGAGACGGTGCCGGCCGAAAGTTCCTTCTGGAACTTCCGCAGCAGCGCCTCGGTGACTTCATCGCTGATCTGTGTCGTGCTCATCCCGGTGCCCCTCATGAGACCGCCTGCGGCGACCTGCTGGATATCGTGGACATCACTCTATGCATAACTTGCACATAGTGGACGTGCCAGAGGTCACGTCGGGATCGTTCCGGCCCGATCGGCGCGCCCCGACAGAAAGGACGGGTGGCCGCAGGGCGGCTTCTCGGCCAGAATCGAAGCCATTCGAAAGGAGAATCGTCACCGTGAATCTGTTCCGTATCCCATTGGCCGCCGCCCTTGTGGCCGCCGCCGTCGCCGCTTCCGCACAGAACCCGCCGCAGGCCGAATCCGCCAACAAGACCAGATCGATGCAGGAACTGCTGGACGCTTCGAAGTCCAGCGACTGGCGCAACCTCGATCCCGCGCGGACGCTGTACATGGATCTCGCCAGCGGGCGCGTTGTGATCGAACTGGCACCCGAATTCGCACCGGCCCACGTCGCAAACATCCGCGCGATGGCCAAAGCCGGCTACTGGAACGGACTGAGCATCAATCGGTCGCAGGACAACTTCGTCGTGCAATGGGGCGATCCGGCCGCAGACGACAGCACGCGCAAGCCGCTGCCGAAAACCGCGAAAGCGAAGCTGCCGGCCGAATTCACCCGCAGCAGCAGAAACATCCCGTTCACCCCGCTGCCCGACATCGACGGTTGGGCGCGACAGGTCGGTTTCAGCGACGGCTTCCCGATCGGTCTGGACACCACCGACAGCACCGCCTGGCTGGCCCACTGCTACGGCATGGTCGGCGCCGGCCGCGACACCGCGGCCGATTCCAGCACCGGCGCCGAACTCTACGTGGTCACCGGCCAGTCGCCCCGCCAGCGACTTGGTCATTGATCCGGACTACCAACGCGACATCACCAGCGTCGGCCGCGTCGTGCAGGGCATGGAGCTGCTGAGCGTGCTGCCCCGCGGCACCGGACCGCTGGGTTTCTACGAGACACCCGAGCAGCGGGTCGCGATCCAGTCGATCCGCCTCGCCGCAGACCTCAAGCCCGCCGAACGCCTGAAACTGCAGGTGCTGCGCACCGATACCGCACTGTTCACCGCGCTGGTGGAAGCCCGCCGCAACCGCCGCGACGATTTCTACAAGCGCCCCGCCGGCCACATCGACCTGTGCAATGTGCCGCTGCCGGTGCGGACGGCGCCGGAATCTGCGGCGAAGCCGAGGCGTTGAACATTGATTTCCGCTCGCGAGGCCAAGAATCGGCCTCGCGAGCGCCGCCTCAGGGGCGCCACCATGCCCCTTTGGACCAGTGAGGTATCACTACGATTGCGGTTCGACGCCCCCACCGACCCAACCCGGCCCGGGATATAGTTTTGATGCAGCCTCAGCAAGTCGCTCGCCACGTATCGCGATCTCTTCCTCGGTCCAAGCCATACAACCGAGCAAGGGAATGTTTAGACGTAGTGCAGTGTTTTCGATCAGCAGATTCTTCTTTACATCGAACGCCTTGTTCTGCGCCTCCCGGTTCACGCTCAGATTCAACAAAGTAAGATTCCCTAACGTCGAAATCGCATTGTCGCGTCTGCGGATTCCCTTCTGCATTGGCGTCAGTTCCTGTCCGTTGCGCTCTGCCACCATGGCGTACGACGCCTCTGATGCGCCAACCGAGGCGCCGCCATCAAGTGGCCAATGCGTATGCCACGAGCGCGGCATGATGTGATCTACATCGAGATTCGAGAGATTTGGAATCTCCGACTCCTCAGTCCTCGCACGCGTTCGCAGGAAACCTTCCAGTTCCGTCAGCAACGCGCGCATCCTTGCGGTGTCCATGCGCCCGTAGTAAAGCGGTGCCGTGAGGCACGCGTTCCTGAATTCGGCATCGGTGGGCCATCGCGAAATCTCGCTAGACGGCGAGGCCATGTGCGACCGCAGCAGCGCCGGAGTAACTCCGTTCTTCGCAAGATGGCGAACCATCGTCATGAAAGCATTATTGTAGTTCTTCGCCGTCAATCCGCAGATCGCCCTGCGGACGACGTAGGACACTAGGTCATCAAACATCCCATGCTTGTCTTGATCGGGCAACGGCGATGTCGAGATCAGCAGGGCTAACGAATGGATTGTCGTAGTCTCATAAGGCGCTATCCGTCGCCCAAACCTTGCCACAGGCAACGATCCATGCCCGGTAGTCAGGGCGGTGTAGTGTTCGCCATACAGATCCAGCGCAGCCAGTTGCGACTCGGCCGTGCGCGGCGCACCGCTGTTCAGAGCGTACAGTTTGTAGTCTGCATACAGTCTGGGCAGATCTACTTCGTTGCGCGTCTCCGCTTGCAATGCGGTGTAGATCATCCATTCCAGCTTAGGTTTGAGCAGCCTTCCGCGCCGCTCGCTGATCGACCACCTAGCATCTTCGAATTGCGCCCAGCGTCCGTCGTACAACCCCTGCGCATCCGCACCCTCGCGATCCGCGCGCATGAAAATGAAGTTGCGAATCAGGTCCGTCGCATGCAACGTTGCACCACGACCGTTCAGCGTCTCGAAGATCACCTGTGCATCGTCGTCCGCTTCCAGGCTGATCAACACCAGTTTCAGGTCATGCAAGACGGCACTGACCAGCGCCTCGGAAGCGGCCTCTTTTCCTACTTCCGCTTCGCCGATCCAAGCGATGAACCGGCGGGCGAAATACCAGACAGCGGCCAGCGACGGCGGATGGATCATACCGATCCTGCGCAATTCTCCTTGCTGGGTGAAGTGCGTCGGATAGCGCGCCTCAAGATCATGCAACGTCCTACAGGCCATCGTGGCGGTGTAATGCGCTCGGTCGCGAATCGTTGGCCACACCTTGTATCGCTCAACTTCCGGCCGATGCATGGTGTCCGGATTCGGATTCGCTAAACATTCTTCGATCATCGTACCCAGCCCCTTGACACCTCGCTCTTCCACTGCGATCCACAACGCCGTCAGGACATACTGCAAGGTCGTCAGCCTTTGCTGACCATCGATAACATGGAACGTATCGACGCCACGCAGGCCGCCCCTGGGCTGGGGTTCGACCACCACGGCCCCAAGGAAATGCGGAGTAACGCTCTGGCTGCCCAATCGCGCTTGCGCCTTGGCCTTGATGTCAAGCCACAACGGTTCCCATTGCTCCGAAAGATTCCAAACGTAAGCCCTCTGATAGAACGGCACACAGTATTGACGTCGATCCTGGAGGATTTGCCGCACAGTCCATGTATCAGATCGCATGCATTAGCTCCCTTTGCATTGGATATCGGCAGAATAACGAATTGGTATCGCCTAGGAGCCTGCGCGGCAGAAGGTGACGCAGCTTGCCTACGCAAGATCTGCTGTTTTTTTGGCTTTGAAACCGAGGGATTTCACGTAGAGGTCCAAAATTTGGCTAATTTTTCATCAACTTCAGGCACGCTTTCTTCTGCCGCTCAGGCTCCTAGTCAGCATAGCGAAAAATCAACGAAAGTTGCTGCGGATGGGTATCAGCATCTAGCGGAACTATCCAGGGATGGCAGCAAAGATGTATAGGGCGCCACCAAAAAATCAGGCCGCCCGAAGGCGGCCTGATTGGGCTTGCTGGTGCGACTTCGCGTCCGATCAGAACTCCTGACTGAACTTGATGCCGAATGTCCGCGGCTGGCCCGCGACGGAATACACCTGTCCATTCGCATATTGCGACGGGACCAGATAAACCGGCGCACCCGAAGGCCGATTACCGCAGACGGTTTCCGGACACTGCACGTTGCGACCGTATTGCGCGTTCTCGTCGAGCAGATTCTTGATGTAGAAATCCACCGACCAGTTGTTCTTGCGTACGCCGATGGCGAAATCAACCAGGCTGTAAGAAGGCAGATCCCCAAGGATGTTACGTTCGAGTACGCGAAGATCCGAAGTGCGCCGGCCTTCATGCACCACCGAACTCTGCCAATAGGCTTCGTAGTCGGCGATGTCGAAGGTGTAGCGCGCGGTAAGGTTGCCCTTGTAGTCCGCAGTGACCGGCAGACGGGTGCCCTTCGGCGCCAATAGATCGGGACCGCTGAAATAGTCTTCGGTCAGTTCCGCATCGTAGAAGCCCACGCCTCCCGACAAGCGCAGGTTGTAGGTCGCAGCCCAGTTCAGGTCCATTTCCAGACCCTGGATGCGCGCCTGATTGGCGTTGCGGATCTCGGTCAGGCCGTTCAAGCCCAACACCGGGAACTGGAAGTCGTCCCAGATCTGGCGAAACGCCGCGCCGTTGAAGGTCAGACGGTTGTCAAGCCAAGACGTTTTCCAACCGAGTTCGTAATTGGTCAGGAACTCGGTGAGGTACGGCGGCAGCGTGCCGCGGCGGTTGATACCGCCCGGACGATAACCTTCCGACCAAGTGAGATACACCAATTTGTTCGGCGCGAACTTGTACGACAGATTCGCCTTGCCCAGCGTGTCCTTTTCCTGCACGTCCTTGTCGAAAATTTTGCAAGGCGCACCGTTGAACTGCGTCCAGTTGGCAGGATCGGTGCCGTACTGGTTGATACAGGCAGCCTGGCCATAAAGTCTTTCGACAGGCTGACCGCTCTGCGACAGATAACCATCGGAAAAACCGAAGAAGCCCTTCAAGGCATTGTCGGCACGGAAATGGCGGAAACCGACGGTACCCGTAAGCTTGTCGGTGAAGTCGAACGCGAGTTCGCCGAAGATCGCTTCGTCGTGGTCCTTGCGCTCCTGCTGGGTCAACCAGATCGTGTCTTCCCAGCCGCGGACGGACAGGCTGGACGCCAGATTGTCGACGCGATAGCGCTGTTCGATGTCGTGCGACTGGTCCATCCAGAACAGGCCGGCGACGAAGCGCAGGCGGTTTTCCTGCGACGATGCGATGCGCAGTTCGTGGCTGGTTTTTTTGTAGCCGTCCTTCGCCTGGATGTACTGCGCCGGGTTCACCAGATCGCCGTTGTCGTCGTAGAAATAGGCGCCGTAGCCGAACAGCGTGTCGTACCAGAAGCCGTAATCGCTGTAGTCGGTCTCGGTGTCGACGTCGCGCTTGAGATGGGCGAACGCGTAGGTCAGATCGAAGTTGCCGATCTTGCCCTGCACGGTCAGCGCCGCCTGCGCCCAACGGTCTTCGCCGAACTCGGGATAAGCGTGGCTGATCTTGCCTTCGCCGACGGTGTTGTCGTAACCGAAGCTGCCGTTGACCTTCTGGTTCTGGCCCATGATCGTCGGCGTGATCGTCCAGTTGTCGTTGAGGTCGATCTTCAGCGCGAGGCGCGCGCCGACGGTGTCGACATCGTTGTAATTGTCTTCGACGCGGTCGGCATTGTTCTGGGTGATGCCGGAAGTCGGATAGGTGCGCTCGCCGTAGACGTTGTCGATCCAGCCGGCGTCCTTCTTCTGCCAACCCACCAGACGGATCGCGGTGTTGTCGGAGACCGGGATGTTGACGAAACCTTCGGCAACATGGCCCATGCCGCCGCCGTCGATGGCGTTGACTTCAAGACCGTAGCCGGCGGCGAAACCGGCGGTGTCGGGCTTGCGGGTGATCAGGCGCAGGGTGCCGGCTTCGGAGCTGGCGCCGTACAGCGTGCCCTGCGGGCCGGACAGCGCTTCGATGCGCTCGATGTCGTAGACGTGCAGGTCCAGGGCGCCCTGGATGGTGGTGATCGGCTGCTCGTCGAGATAGATGCCCACGCTGGGCAGCGGGCCGGAATGGTTGCCGTCGCCGCCGCTGGCGACGCCGCGCATGTAGACCTGGCCGAAGCCCGGGCCGCTGGGGGTGATCGATACGCTGGGCAGCAGCTTGGCGAAATCCTCGAAATCGTTGACCTGCAGTTCGTCGAGCTGCTGCGCGCCGATGACGTTGAGGCTGATGGGCACGTCCTGCGCGTTCTCGGTGCGCTTCTGCGAAGTGACGGTGATGGTTTCCAGCGACGGCGTGGTGTCTTCGGCGTCCTGTGCGATGGCGGCACCCGCAAACGCCATGCTGCCGAACGCGACATAGATCGCGGCGGTCAGCGGCAGCCTCGCCAGCCC
Organism: Pseudomonadota bacterium; assembly: GCA_040386495.1. Classification (GTDB taxonomy): domain Bacteria; phylum Pseudomonadota; class Gammaproteobacteria; order Xanthomonadales; family Xanthomonadaceae; genus Lysobacter_I. The sequence goes on along the minus strand of JAZKFJ010000020.1, from coordinate 137,264 downwards.
GGGCGTTCGGCGGATGGCGGTGTTGCGGGTCCCTACTCGGTGTTTCTGGTGCATGACTCTCTCCCCAGGTCGTGGTGTATCGGTGCGGTGGATGACTACGTGTGGATTAAAGAAGATTGGAACGAACGCTTTGCGATCTCCGGCGCTTCATGCGCTGGCGCTGAACTCGGGTACGGCGGGATACACCTCCAGCACTGCCCCCAGTGCGGATTCGAGCGGATCGAGCCACGGCTCGTAATGACGCCACTGGTCGATACCGTCGCGATTGATCGGACGGCGCACCTGTTCGGAGCTGGCGGTGCGCACCGGCCGATCGTTCTCGAAGAAGCGCAGGCAGCCGTCCTCGAACGGCAGCCCACAGTAGTCCAGCAGGCGGCGGATCTCGGTCTCGGTGTCGTCGACCATGCGTTCGTAGACGACGCGATGGACGCGGCCGGGCAAGGCCCCGTCGAAGTGCGCCATCAGTTCGACGTAGTCGCGGTAGTAGCGGCCGAGATCGTCGAGGCTGTAGCTGAAATTCTGGCCGCGCGCGAAATGCTGTTTGAAGCCCGAAAAACAGCAGGCCAGCGGATGCCGGCGCGCGTCGACGATCTTCGCGTTGGGCAGCATGAGTTGGATCAGGCCCAGATGCAGGAAGTTGTTCGGCATCTTGTCGATGAACAGCGGCGCGCCGGTCTTGCGCTGCACGCGGGTGCGTTCGAGATACTGCCGGCCAAGCTCGGCGAAGGTGTCCGCCGGCAGCGCGGCCAGCACGTCGTGATAACTGGTGGAAGCCTCGGCGCCGCGACGCAGCGCGCGGGTCATCGCGATGATCTCCGGCAATTCCATGGTGCCTTCCACCGCGGAGTGGCTGGAGAGGATCTGTTCGATCAACGTCGAACCGGAACGCGGCAGGCCGACGATGAAGATCGGATCGGGCGCGGGGTCGCCGCAGCCGGCGCGTTCGGCGAAGAACTCGCGGGTGTAGAGCTGCTTCGCTTTCGCGACCCGCGCGCTGGTGTCGCCGGCGCGGTAGGGCATGGTCTTCAGACGCAGGGCGTTGCCGGCGGCGTAATGCGCGAACGAATCGGCGTAGTCGGCGCGATCCTCCAGCGCCTTGCCCAGCGCGAAATCGAAATGGAATCGATGTTCGACGTCGAGATCGGTGCGGACGAGCTGCACGCGCATCGCCGCGATCTCGTCGTCGCCGAAGCGGAACGTCTTGAGGTTGGCCAGGCTCCAATACGCCTCGCCGAAGCCGGGATCGAGCGCGATGCTACGCCGGTAGGCGGCGATGGCCTCGTCCTGGCGGCCGGCAGTCTTCAGCGCGTGGCCGTGGCTCATCCACACCCGCGGGTTGTTCGGGTATTCGCCGAGGATCGCTTCGTACAGCGCGATGCCGGCGTCGTATTCGCCGAGACGGCAGAGGATCGCCGCCTTCAGCGTGCGGCAGCCGGGATTGCGCGGATCGTCGGCGAGCAGGGTTTCCAGCTGCGCCAGCGCGGGCTGCGACTGCTGTTCGCGGTGCAGCACCAGCGCATAGTGCTGGCGCGCTTCGCGGAACCCGGGCGCGAGTTCGAGACAGCGTTCGAGCAGATGCAGCGCCTCTTCGCTGCGTCCGACCCGCACGGCGAGCTCGGCGAGCATGCGGATCGCAGCGACATCGGTCGGGTGTTGCTTCAGCCAGTCGCGCAGCAGCGCTTCGGCATCGGGCAGGCGGTTGTCGGCCAGGGCTTCGGCCGCCTGCAGCACGCGCGGGTCGCGCGCCGAATGACGGACGTAGGCCACGTACGCGGCGTCGGCGCCTTCGGCATCGCCGATGCCGCGCAGATGATCGGCCAGGGCCAGCCAGGCCTGCGGCAATGCCGGATTCAGCGCGAGCGCCCGGCGCAGCGCCGCGAGGGCGTCATCGCCGCGACCGCTGCGGCCAAGCGCGAGCCCGAATTCGCAGTGCACCTGCGCCGCGCGCGGCTGCTGTCTTGAAAGCGGTTCCAGGATCGTCAGCGCCTCGTCCACGCGACCGCGGAGGCGATGCGACGCCGCCAGCACCAGCAGCGCGGCCGGGTGCTGCGCAACCACGCGCAGGATCTCGACGGCCTGCTGCCCGGCCAGTTCGGGGTCGCTGCCGAGCAGGCGCGAAGCGTGATTGAGGGCGAGATCGAGACTGGTGGTGGCGTCAGACAAGAACGGTCCTGCTTCGTCGGGTCCGGGCAAACGCTTCGGGCAAGCGCCTCGGGGGAAAGCGCCGCGGACGGAGGCCGCGGGCAAAGAAATCGCGGCGATGGACACGTACTGCCATCCATTTCCGCGCTCAAGCGGACAATCTACGATGCGGGCGTTCGCGGCGTCCAGCGATGGGCCACCGCCGGCGATCCCCTGCGTTAGCATGGCCGGATGGCAGATCACCCAGACAACGACGCCCCGATCCGGCCCTACGACAAGCCCGCCGGCGGCTGGGATGCGCTGAAATCCTCCTGGCAGGCGCTGCGCCAGCAGGATGCGGTGCTGCGCGGCCCCGGCACCCTGCTGCGCACCAACCAGCCCACCGGCTTCGACTGCCCGGGCTGCGCCTGGCCCGACCGCAACCCGCATTCGACCTTCGAGTTCTGCGAAAACGGCGTCAAGGCGGTCGCCAACGAGGCGACTTTGAAGCGGGTGACCGCCGATTTCTTCGCCGAACACAGCGTTGCCTGGCTGGCCGAACAGAGCGACGAATTCCTCGAAGCCCAGGGCCGCCTGACCCAGCCCATGGCCTACGACCCGGCCAGCGACCGCTACGTGCCGATCGGCTGGGACGCGGCGTTCGCGCGGATCGCCGAGGCGTTGAACGCCCTCGCCTCCCCCGACGAAGCCATCTTCTACACCTCGGGCCGCACTTCGAACGAGGCGGCGTTCCTGTATCAATTGTTCGTGCGCGCCTACGGCACCAACAACCTGCCCGACTGCTCGAACATGTGCCACGAACCCTCGGGCGTGGCGATGACCGAACAGATCGGCAGCGGCAAGGGCTCGGTCACGCTGGACGATTTCGAGCTGGCCGACGCGATCTTCGTGTTCGGCCAGAACCCAGGCACCAATCATCCGCGCATGCTGGGCGAACTGCGGCGCGCGGCGAAGCGCGGCTGTCGGATCGTCGCTTTCAATCCGCTGCGCGAGCGCGGGCTGGAGCGCTTCACCGACCCGCAGTCGCCGGCCGAGATGCTGGGCGGCGGTTCCACCGAAATCGCCTCGCATTACTTCCAGCCGAAGATCGGCGGCGATCTCGCGGTGGCGACGGGCATCGCGAAGGTGATGATCGAGCGCGCCGACACCGAAGTCGACCCGCATGCGGTGGATGCTGCCTTCATCGCCGCCAACACCCATGGTTACGACGATTTCGCCGACTGCGTGCGCGACGCCGCGTGGCCGGACATCGAACGCGAATCCGGCCTGAGCCGCGCGCAGCTGGAACAGGCGGCGCAGGTCTATCTCGACAGTCGCGCCACCATTTTCTGCTGGGGCATGGGCATCACCCAGCATCGGCGCAGCGTCGCCACCATCCAGATGCTGACCAACCTGCTGCTGGCGCGCGGCAATATCGGCAAGGCCGGCGCCGGCCCCTGCCCCGTGCGCGGCCATTCCAACGTGCAGGGCGACCGCACGATGGGCATCTACGAAAAACCGGCGCCCGCGTTTCTGGACCGGCTCGGCGCCGAATTCGCGTTCGATCCGCCGCGCGCGCACGGCTTCGACACCATCGACGCCATCGAAGCGATGCGCGACGGTCGCGGCAAGGTCTTCTTCGCGATGGGCGGCAATTTCGCCGCGGCCACGCCCGACTCGGAGGTCACCCACGCCGCACTGCGTCGCTGCGCGCTGACAGTGCAGGTCAGCACCAAGCTCAACCGTTCGCACGTGGTGCACGGCCGCGAGGCGCTGATCCTGCCCTGCCTCGGCCGCACCGAAATCGATCTGCAGGCCGGCGGCCTGCAGGCGGTGACCGTGGAGGATTCGATGAGCATGGTGCATCTGTCCTCGGGCATGAACGCGCCGGCGTCGCGCGAGCTGCTGTCGGAGCCGGCGATCGTCGCCCGGCTCGCGGCGGCGACGCTGCCGCGCAGCACGATTCCGTGGCTGTCGTTGATCGAGGACTACGACCGCATCCGCGAGCGCATCGCGAAGGTGATTCCGGGCTTCGAGAATTTCAACGCGCGGGTGCGGCACCCGGGCGGCTTCCATCTGCATCATCCCTGCCGCGAGCGCGTCTTCCCGACGAAATCCGGCAAAGCGATGTTCTTTTCGCACGCGCTGATGGACGCGAATCCCGTAGGAGGGGCTTCAGCCCCGAGCCCTACATCGCCCGACCCTTTGCAAACGGCCTCAGAAAAAGCATCGGGGCTGAAGCCCCTCCTACAGTTGATGACGGTGCGTTCGCACGACCAGTACAACACCACCGTCTACAGCAGCAACGATCGCTATCGCGGCGTGCATGGCCTGCGCCGCGTGTGCTTCATCTCGCGCGCCGATCTGGATGCGCTGGGTTTCGCCGACGGCGAACATGTCGATCTGGTCTCGGTCTGGACCGACGGCGAGCGCGTCGCGCGCGATTTCCGGCTGGTGGAATACGACATCCCCGCAGGCTGTCTCGCCGGCTATTTCCCCGAAACCAACGCGCTGGTGCCACTGGGCAGCCACGCCGAGCGCGCGCGCACGCCGGCCTCGAAATCGATTCCGGTGTATCTGCGCCGCATCGACAACGCTGTAAAGCCATGAGCGAGGACGCCGCCCTCGCACTGATCCGCTTGCTCGCCGCGGAAAGCGAACTGTCGCTGCCGCGCGCCGCGAAGCGACTGTCGTTGAGCGCCAGCGAACTGCAGCGGGTATTGGTCGCGCTGGGGGACGACCCGCGCTTCGACGGCCTGGATCTGGTGGCGCAGCGCCGCGATGGCGAACGCCTGCTGCTGCGGCTGACCGAACGCGGCCGCGCGCTGTGCGCGGACACGGCGTGAACAGCGGCCTGCGCGCCCGAGAGGCGCTGCACATCGGCGCACACGAAAGCGGTCTCCGCGAAGAATGGGTGATCGAGGAAATTCCGGTCGCCCTGCTCTACAACGATCTGTCGTTCGCGGTGATGATGACCACGCCCGCGGATCTCGAAGATTTCGCATTGGGTTTCGCGATCGGCGAAGGGATCGTGGCGTCGACTGAAGAATTCTCGCTGGTCGACATCGTCCGCAGCGACGACGGCATCGCCCTGCACGCCGCGATCCCGCAGCGTCGCTTCGACGCCATCGAAGAGCGTCAGCGCGGCCTCGAAGGTCGCAGCGGCTGCGGGCTGTGCGGCACGTCGAGCCTGCAGGCCGCGTTGCGGCCGGCGCGGAAAGTCGGCGTCGGCCCACGACTGCGTGCGGACCTCATCCACGATGGCCTTGCGCGGCTGGCGCAGCAGCAGCCGCTGAACGCGCGCAGCGGCGGGGTGCATGCGGCCGGTTTCGTCGCTCGCGATCATCTACGGGTGCGCGAGGACGTCGGCCGGCACAACGCCGTCGACAAACTCATCGGCGCGATGCTGCGCGCGACGCCGCGCAGCGATCCGGACGGCGGCTTCCTCGCCATCACCTCGCGCGCTTCGTATGAAATCGTGCACAAGGCCGCGAACGCGGGCATCGCCGTGGTCGCGGCGATGTCGGCGCCGACCGATCTGGCGATCCGTCACGCCGAAGCCGCCGGCATCACCCTGATCGCCTTCGCCCGCGACGGAAGGATGAACGTCTACAGCGGACGCGAACGACTGATCGACCTGTAGACCAGCCTTCAGGCCGGCCAATGCAGAACCCGTCCGCGACGACAGACGTGACGTGACTACGGCCGGTGAAAACACAGCTACTGGGATCGCCGCCGTCGCGCTGAAGATGCGGACGATGGCGTTCCAGCCTATCCTTGGCGTCTTCGTTCAGCCGGAATAATCGACATGCGCATGACTCCGCTCGCTGTTGCCCTGCTTACCGCCACGCTCGCCGCCGGTACGGTGACTGGCGCTTCCCCCGCGTCACCCGCCACGCCGACCGCCGCGAAGGCGACCGCCGACGCCGCCGTCGATGCCCGGTTCGCCGACCTCAGCAAACGCTGGCTCGACGGGTTCCTGAAGCTCAACCCGATCAGCGCCACCCAGCAGGGCGACCATCGTTTCGACGCCGAGATCGAGGATCTCAGCGCCGCAGGTCGCACGGCATACGTCGCATTCGCGAACACGATGCTGGCCGAACTCGACGCCATCGACGCGGGCAAGCTGTCGCGCGAGAACCAGATCGATGCGGCGATCCTGCGCAATCAGCTCCAGTCCGACGTCTGGGGCATGCAGACGCAGCAGGCCTGGGCCTGGGATCCGCAGATGTACAGCGGCCTCGCGGGCGGCGCGATCTACAACCTGATGGCGCGCGAATTCGCGCCGCTGCCCGAGCGCCTTAAATCCGCAACGGCGCGCATGGAGAAACTGCCGGCGCTGTTCGCGCAGATGCGCGCGAACATCGATCCGGCGCGGGTACCGAAGATCCATGCCGAGACCGTCGCGAAACAGAACGGCGGCGTGATTTCGCTGGTCGAGCAATTCATCGTGCCGAACGCGGGCCAGTTGCAGGGCGAAGACCGAAAACGCCTCGACGCCGCCATCGAAGGCCTGCGCAAGGCGGTCGCCGAACATCAACTGTGGCTGGACAAGACCCTCGTACCGAATGCGAAAGGCGACTTCCGCATCGGCCAGAAACTTTACGATGAGAAGCTGAAGTTCGCGCTGATGTCGACGCTGTCGCGCGCCGAGATCAAGCAGCGCGCCGAGGCCGAAGTCGTACGCGTGCGCACCGAGATGTACAGGATCGCGCGGCAGGTGCTGAAGGACAAACCCGGCGCGCCGGACATGCCCGCCGAAAATCCGAGCGACGAGCAGCAGCAGACCGCGATCGAAGCCGCACTGGAGCTGGCCTACGCGGACAAGCCTGCGCGCGATGCCGTGGTCGAAACCGCGAAGCAGACCTTGGCGCAGGCGACCGCATTCACCCGTGCGAAGGATCTGGTCACGGTGCCGGACGATCCGGTGGAAATCATCCTGATGCCGGAATTCCAGCGCGGCGTGGCGGTGGCCTACTGCGATTCGCCCGGCCCGCTCGACAAGGGCCTGAAGACTTATTACGCGATCTCGCCGATCCCGGACGAGTGGACGGACAAGCAGACCGATTCGTTCCTGCGCGAATACAACACGCGGATGATTCATCTGCTGTCGATCCACGAAGCGATGCCGGGCCATTACCTGGAAGGCGCGTTCTCGGCGCGTTATCCGTCCACGCTGCGCGGCGTGCTGCGCTCGGGCATGTTCGCCGAGGGCTGGGCGGTCTACACCGAGTCGGTGATGATGGATGCCGGTTATCTCGACAACGATCCGCTGTTCCATCTCGTCCGCCACAAGTTCTATCTGCGCGCGGTCGCCAACGCGATCCTCGACCAGGGCGTGCACGTCGACAACTGGAGCAAGGAACAGGCGATGGCGTTGATGGTCAAGCGCACGTTCCAGCAGGAGCGCGAGGCCGAAGGCAAGTGGGTGCGCGCCCAGCTGAGCAGCGCGCAGTTGCCGACCTACTTCGTCGGCGTGCAGGAGCACTTCGACCTGCGCAAGGCGATGGAGCAGAAACAGGGCAAGGACTTCAAGCTGAAGGCCTACCACGACCAGGTGCTGTCCTACGGCGCGCCGCCGGTGCGCTTCGTGCGCTCCATGATGCTGGACGAGCCGATCCACTAGCGGGCCATTTGTAGCAGAGCGCTTGCCGGCGCGGCCAAGGGTGGCTGCGACAGCGGAACAGGCGCGCAAGCGATCGATTCGCCGTAAGCCAGCCCGGACATGAGCCGGGCTGGCGACTCGAAAACGCAAAGGATGTGCATTTTTTCGCCATCCGCCCAAGCGCGAGCGGATAAACCCCGGCTCACCGGCCGAAGTCAGGAACGTGATGGCCCTCGCATCGGGCCGATCGGCAGCTTGGCCCGCCCGCCCCGGGGCCGCTATGCTGCGGGCGTCCGCCCAGGACCGTATTCGCCGTTAGTTGGCTTGATGCGGACATCGCCTCGATGCAGGGCATTTCGATGGCCGGCATTTCGACGTACAGCAGGGGCGGCATCCGGCAACCGGTCATGGGAGCAATGCTTGAGTATTTTCGAATCAGTCAAACGTTGGCGCGACGCTCTGCGCGGGCGCGATACGCCTGCTGCGCCGGTCGCCGCGCCGCAACCCGTCGCCATCCCGCTACCGCCACGCCCGCCGACCCCGACGCCCGAAGAACTCGATGCCCTGGCAGAGCGCGCGACGCCCGAGGAACTGGTCGAAGCCGCGGTGGCGCCGCCGCCGGTGGACGACGACTACGAAGGCCCGGAACGCCGCGAGAAGCCGCGCTCCAACGTCCGCCCGGGCACCCGGGTGCTGATCGTCGACGACTCGACCACCATCGTTGCCGTACTGCGCAAGATGCTGCAACAGAACGGTTTCCAGACATTCGAAGCTTATACCGCGGAAGAGGCGCTGGAACTGGCGCGCGATCTGGTGCCGGAGCTGATCTTCCTCGACATCGTGCTGCCGGGCATGGACGGTTTCGCCGCCCTGCGCGCGCTCCGCCGCGAACCCGCCACCAAGCTGGTACCGATCATCATGATCAGCGGCAACGCGCTGGCGACCGAGCAGTTCTACGTGCAGCGCATCGGCGCCGACGATTTCATGAAGAAACCCTTCTCGCGTCCGGAAGTGTTCGCGCGGATCGAACGTCTGCTCGACGATGAAGGCATACCGCGCCGGGTGGCGTCGCCGGCCGCGCCTGCGGCCACTTGGTGAGACGGCAGGGCATACCGTCGCCGCCGGAACCCGCGCGATAGGACATCGCACCGATCAAGCCATCGGCTCGCCGCGATACCAGCGGTGATCGGCGATCTCCAGCAGCGCGAAATCTTCCGGGGTATCGCCGTAGGCGTGGATCGCGTCGTAAGCGTCGAGCGCGTAGCGCTCGCGAACCCTTCGCGGCTTTTCCTCGCGCACGCACTGCGCGCCGTCGTAGCGGCCGGTGAGCGCGCCGTCCGCGACTTCGAGTTTCGAACAGCTCAACTCGAGTCCGTGCGCGCGACACCAGTGCGAGAGATAGACATCGAATCCGCCGGAGACCACCACCACCGTATCGCCGCGTTCTTTATGCCAGGCGATGCGCGCCATCGCTTCGGATCGAAGCACCGAGGGTAAAACCTCTCGCGCGAAGCGCTCGCCCGCCGCGAGGTAATCCGCTTCGCGCATGCCGCGGAACCCGGCATGCGCGATTTTCTCGCGGATCGAGATGCCCGACACCCAGCCGAGCCTGTAACCCGCGACCCACGGCGCGAGCCGCAGCTTGCCGATGCGTAGGCGCTGCGGCGGCACCGCCGAATACACGAATGCGGGCAGCATCTCGCGGGTGGTGATGGTGCCGTCGAAATCGAAGAGGGCGAGGTCCATCTCAGCGACGATTCATGCGGACAAAAGGCTCGATCTCAGCCGCTTTTCAGCTTGATCGGCAGTCGCCCGGTACCGGCGACCCCCGGCTTGAGCTTCAGTTTTTCAGCCCATGCGAGGATTGCCTTGTCGATCGCGCCGACCGTCGAGGACTTGACGAGCCTCACCGCGGTGACATCGCCGGCGGCTGTGTAATCGAGCTCGATCTCGGCATCCGCCTTCGAAAGATTCGAGCGGACCATCGCGCGCATCACCGGCTCCAACGATGGCTTTCTGGCGGCCATCGCCACCAAGTCGAGCTCCGGGATTTCCGCCGGTTCAGAGGCCGCGGGCATCGACGCATCCGAGGGCGGCGAAGCGTATGCCTGAGCGCAGGCGCCACCGGAAAGCGAGAGGATCAAGAGCGCGTGGATCGGAAAACGCGACATGAATATTCCTGGTCAGGAGTTGAGCAACGACGGTTATAGCTTAAAGACGTTCGAAACAGGGTCATTCGCGATGGCGAAACCCGCGCGCGGCAATGGGGCGTACGTCCGGGGGCGTACCTCACCCCCGCCCATACACATCCTCATACCGCACGATATCGTCTTCGCCCAGATAATCGCCGGACTGCACTTCGATCAGCTCCAGCATGTCGTCGCCGGGGTTTTCGAGGCGATGCTTGGCGCCGATGGGAATATACGTGGACTGGTTCGCGAACAGTTCGAACACGTCGTTGTTGCGGGTGACGCGCGCGGTGCCGCGAACGACGATCCAGTGCTCGGCGCGGCGTTCGTGCGATTGCAGCGACAGCGTGGCGCCGGGTTTGACCTTGATGCGCTTGACCTGGAAGCCGTCGCCCACGTCCACCGAGTCGTAGCTGCCCCAGGGGCGGTTCACTTCGCGATGCAGCGCGGCCTGGCTGCGCTGTTCGGCCTTGAGGCGCGCGACCACGTCCTTGACCTGCTGCACCTTGTCCTTGGCGGCGACCAGGATCGCGTCGTCGGTTTCGACCACGATCAGATCGTCCACGCCGACCAGCGCGACCAGGCGGCGCGCGTAGGCGTAACTGTTGCGGGTGTCGACCGCGATCACGTCGCCGTGATGGGCGTTGCCGTCGGCGTCCTGCTCGCTCACTTCCCACAGCGCCGACCACGAACCGACATCGTTCCAGCCGATGTAGACCGGGAGCACCATCGCGGCGTCGGTCTTCTCCATCACCGCGTAGTCGATGGATTCCGACGGCGACGCGGCAAAGGCTTCGCGATCGAGGCGCAGGAATTCGATGTCGTGCAGCTGACCGTCGCGGTCCAGATGCGCGCAGGCGGCGCGCGCGGCGGCGAGGACGTCGGGGCGATATTTGCCGAGTTCTTCGAGATAGCGCGAGGCGCGGAACAGGAACATGCCGCTGTTCCAGTAATAGCCGCCGTCGTCGAGATAAGCCTGCGCGGTAGCGGCATCGGGTTTCTCGACGAAACGCAGCACTTTGCGTACGCCCTCGCCCGCATCCGCCTGGATGTACCCGAAACCCGTTTCCGGGGCCTCCGGCACGATCCCGAACGTCACCAGCGCGCCGGTGTCGGCGGCCGGCGCGGCGGCGATGACTGCGGCGCGGAAGGCGGCATCGTCGCGGACCACATGGTCGGAGGGCAGCACCAGCAGCAGCGGGTCGCCGCCATCGAGCCGGGCGATGAGCGCTGCGGCGGCGATGGCCGGGGCGGTGTTGCGGCCGACCGGCTCCAGCACGATTCGCGGCGTCGGCGCGCCGATCACCCGCAATTGCTCGGCGACCAGGAAGCGGTGCTCTTCGTTCGCCACCACCAACGGCGCGCGCCGGGACAGTGCCGCGACCCGGCGCCAGGTGGCCTGGAGCATGGTGTCGTCGCCGACCAGCGGCAGGAACTGCTTGGGGTAGGCCTCGCGCGACAGCGGCCAGAGCCGGGTTCCGGAGCCGCCGGACAACAGGACCGGCTGTACGTCCGGCTGCACGTCCGACGGCTCACCGGGCGCTACATGGGGCGGAACATCCGGCGACACTTCAATCATGGGGCCCGCTCCCGAAACGATGCCGGGCAGTTTACCCTGTCGTCTTTGCCGCCTCCGAACCGCGCATGACCTCGCAGACCCCGGCTTCCGTTTCGCCCGAAGACGCCCACGCGTCGGACCCCCGCGCCCCCGCCCGCACCGCCTGGGCGCGCGCCGCCACCGGCGATGCGGCGCTCGACGTCCAGCGCGCCTCGATGGACGCGGGTTTCCGCAGTTACTGGCGCGGCCATCCTGCGACCGGGCCGCATGCGTCGAAAAGCGTGATCGTCATGGACTCGCCGCCGGACAAGGAAGCGGTGCTGCCGTGGCTGGAAATCCGCACCCTGCTGAAGACCGGCGACGTGCGCGTGCCGGATGTGCTGGCCGAGGATATCGAGCACGGTTTCCTGCTGCTGGAAGATCTGGGTCATCACACCTATCTGCATGCCATCGATGCCGACAACGCCGATGTCATGTTCGACGCCGCGATCGGCCAACTACTGAAACTGCAGGCAGTGGCGACGCCGGAAGAATTCCCGGCCTACGACGAAGCGCTGCTGACGCGCGAATTGCGGCTGTTCGACGAATGGTTCCTGGGCCGCCATCTCGGCGCGACGCTGGACTGCGGCGATCTGGAACGGCTGGAACTGGTGTACCGGCGGCTGATCGACGCCGCACTGGCGCAGCCGAAGGTGCTGGTGCATCGCGATTTCATGCCGCGGAATCTCATGCCGTCCGCGGATGGCCCGGCGGTGCTGGATTTCCAGGACGCGGTGCTGGGGCCGATCGCCTACGATCCGATCTGCCTGTTCAAAGACGCCTTCCTGAGCTGGCCGCAGGCGCGTATCGACGCCTGGCTGGACCGCTACCACGCCCGCGCGCTCGCCGCCGGGCTGCCGGTGCCGCCCCTCGAGCGCTTCCGCCGCGATGCCGACTGGATCGGCGTGCATCGGCATCTGAAGGTGATCGGCATCTTCGCGCGGCTGAATCATCGCGACGCCAAGCCGAAATATCTGGCCGACGCGCCGCGCTTCCTCGCCTATCTCGATGGCGTGGTGCCCAGGTATCCGGAGCTGGCGCCGCTGGGCGAGCTGCTGGATCGCCACGTCAGGCCTGCGTTCGCCTGACGCCCACCACGTGCCGAACGGCACAGTCCGCGCAGCGCAGTCCATGGCACAGTGCAGGACAGGTTCCTGGGGGGATCCCGCAAAATGAAAGCCTTGATATTCGCTGCAGGCCTGGGCGAACGCATGCGGCCGCTCACCGAGACCACGCCGAAGCCGCTGCTCGCGGTCGGCGGCAAGCCGCTCATCGTGTGGCATCTGGAAAAACTGGCCGCGATCGGCATTCGCGAAGTGGTGATCAACACCAGCTGGCTGGCGGCGCGCTTCCCGGAAGTCCTGGGCGACGGCAGCGCATTCGGCCTGCATATCGAATATTCCCACGAAGGCCCGACCCCGCTGGAAACCGGCGGCGGCATGTGGCACGCGCTGCCGCTGCTGGGCAGCCAGCGCATCAGCGAAGAACCCTTCATCGCCATCAACGGCGACATCTGGACCGACTACGACTTCGCGCTGCTGCCGCAGCACCCCGCGGGCGACGCGCATCTGGTGATGGTGGACAACCCGGAACACAACCCGCGCGGCGATTTCGTGCTGCTCGGCAGCGGCGGGTTGCGCAGCACCGCGCCCGATCCCGAGGAGTTCGCCGAAACCGGCGATGCCGGTACACGGCTCACGTTCTCGGGCATCGGCGTTTACCGGCCCAGCCTGTTCGACGACTGGCGCAGGATCATCGGCGGCGCGCCCGGCGCCCGCGACACCCCACCGCGTTTCAAGCTGGCGCCGCTGCTGCGCGCAACGATGGGCCGTGCCGGCGCGACCGGCGGTCATCACACCGGGCGCTGGACCGATGTGGGTACGCCGGAGCGGCTGGAGGAAATTGATCGGATGCTTCTGGCAAAAGACGGCACGGGCGCAACCTGAATCGCGGGACGCTCCTGTAGGAGGGCCTTCAGGCCCGAGCTTTTGCCAAGGCCTAGATCGGGCCTGAAGGCTCTCCTGCGTATTTGGCGGGCTGAAAAGCTCGGGCCTGAAGGCCCTCCTACAACGCCGGCATGCGTCATTCGCGACTCAACGACTGCCGCAAAAACGGCACCGTCAACCGTCGCTGCGCCGCCAGCGACTCGCGGTCGAGGCGGTCGAGCATCGCGGTCAGGCTGACGAGATCGCGATCCACGCGCTTGAGCAGCCAATCGATCGCCGCGTCGTCGATCTGCAGACCGCGCCGCTGCGCGCGCAGGCGCAACACCTCGGCGCGACCGCTGTCGTCCAGCGGCTCAAGCGCAATGCGCGCGCACTGCGACAGCCGCGAACGCAGATCGGGCAACACCAGTTCCAGCGCATCGGGCGCGACCCGCGCCGCGTAGAGCAGGCTGCGGCCGGCGTCGCTGGCGCGGTTGTGGGCATCGAACAGCGCGACTTCGTCTTCGCGATCGCCGACGACCGCCTCCAGACCGTCCAGCGCGACGACATCGGCGTGCTCGAACGCATCCAGCGCATCGCGCAGGCGGCCGGCGGCGGCGGCGAGCGGCAGGTAAGCGGTGCGCCGGCCGGCGGCTTCGGCCGCGGCGCAGGCGGCGAGCAGCAGATGGGTCTTGCCGGTGGCGGCGGGGCCGGCGATGAAAATACCGGAGACCACGCCTGCGACGGCGCCGACGACATCGTCCTGGCCGCGCGCCAGGGCATGCAGTTGCGCAAGCGCGCCTGCCGGTGCGGCGACGAAAGCCTCGAAACGCTGGTCGGGCGGGAAGCGCAGCGCCAGCGGCAGTTGCGCCGCGGGCACGGAAAGCGAACGCTCGTTCACGCGGGATCCGTCGGCTCCGCGGCGTCCGCTTCGCGATTATGGTGAGCGGTTGCGATCTCGATCTTCGGGGCGTTCGACTCGTCGCCGAGATAGAAACGACTCGTCGCGTACTGGCCGTGCATGTGGCGGATCAGCACATTCGCGACCGCCGCCACCGGCAGCGCCAGCAGCATGCCGAGGAAACCGAACAGGGTGCCGCCGGTCATCACCGAGAACACCACCGTGACCGGGCTCAGGCCGACGCGATCGCCGACCAGTTTCGGGGTGAGGACATAGCTTTCGAGCAGTTGGCCCACGCCCCAGACCACCAGCACGCCGACCAGATGCTGCCAGTCGCCGAACTGCATCAGCGCGGCGGCGCTGCCGCCGAGCAGTACGGTCGTCGGGCCGATGTACGGAATGAAGGTCAGGATGCCGGCGAGCACGCCGATCAGCACGCCCACTTCCAGCCCCACGCCCCACAGGCCGATGGCGTAGAAGATGCCCATCGCCAGCATCACCAGGAACTGGCCGCGCAGGAAGCTGCCCAGCACCGCGTCGGATTCCTTCGCCAGATGCGCCACGGTCTCGAAACGGTCGCGCGGCACCAGATCGCCGACGCGCTGCACCAGCGTGTTCCAGTCGCGCAGGAAGAAGAAGGTGATGAAGGGGATCAGCACGATGTTCGCGAACCAGCCCAGCACGGTGAAACCCGACTGGGTGACATAACCCAGCACCTGGGTGGCGACGCCGCTGGCGCCCTGCCAGTTGCGCTTGAGCATGTCCAGGAGATAGTCGGGATCGAGCCAGGTGGTGACCTCCAACCCGGACTTCGCCTCCAGCCACGGCAATCCGGTCCGCACCACCCATTCCATGTAGACCGGCGCCGACTTGGCCAGCACCAGGATCTGGTTCTGGATGACCGGAATCAGGATCAGCACCATCGCGACCACCACCAGCACCATCAGCGCGAACACCAGTACGACCGCGCTGTTGCGCGACAGCCCGCGTCGCTGCAGGCGTTCGACCACCGGATTGCCGAGCCACGCCAGCAGCGCGGCCGCCGCGAACGGCGTCAGCACCGGCGTCAGTACCCAGATCAGGGCGCCTACGCCGATGAACAACAGCGCCCATTGCAGGCGCCGGAAAAAACGGGCGATGTCGTCGACCGACTCGGGTTTCATGTCACCCGGGGAGTTGGAACCGTCATTCATTCGGTCGCCTCAGCGAAGGTCGAACGTGGGAAGCGTGGATTCGCCGGGTTCGGCGCCCGCCGCGCTTTCGCTGCCGACCAGGATGCCGCGGCTGCCGATCATCTTGCGGAAGCCGGGCAGACCGCTGATCAGGTCCAACTCCAACACCAGGCCGTCGGTGCCGGCGCTGATCGGGCGCACTTTGCGCACCACCGAAATGTCCTGCAGATGGCCCATCAGGCGGATGTAATCGTCGGCGCTGTCGATGCCGGTGAAGCGGATCCGGTACGCGCCGGCCGGGCCGGACGCGCCGCTGCTGCGGGCGTACCGGCGGATCAGGGCGTCGGCGGTGCCATCCGCGCCGCCCGCCATCGCCGCGCGCGCATCGGCGTTCTCGGTCGACCATTTCGACAGCTCGCGACCGTTGTCGACGAAGATCCAGTCCGCCTTCCAGCCGGTGCCCTTGCGATAAAGCTTGCCGATGAGTTGCATCGGCGGGCTGTAGCGCGCCGACACCCGGGCGATGGATCCGGTATCGCCGCGCCAGATCGCCCCGACCGCGGCCTGCTCGGCGGCATTGCCAGAGGGCAGGCCGAGCCGATAGCCGCGTTCGATCGCGCGGTCGAGGACCGCGCGGGCGGCGTTGCCCTGCCCCACGGCTACCAGACGCGGACCCTTGCCGTCGTCGATCGCCAGCCACAGCACCGGCTTGGGCCGCGGCTGCGGCCAGATCGGCAGGCCCAGCGCGCCGATGACGCCGTCGACCTTCGCCTGATCGAACCGCACCACCAGCTTGGTCTTGAAGGTCGGCGCGCCGTTGGCGGACACGCCCTGGTCCTGGCGGTAGTCGTAGCCGGCGACGTAATCCTTGGCGCGGCGCAGTTCCTGGCCCACGCCCGGACGGCCGGTCGCGCTGCGATCGCCGCTGATCTTGGCCAGCACCTGCGCCAGGGCCCGGGCGAAGCCGTTGTTGCGCTCGGCGTCGGTCTGGCTGTTGACCGGAACCTCGGCCTCGTAAATGCCGCTGGCCGCGGCGCGATCGCCTTCGACCCGCTGCGCCCGGGCGACAGGCGCCGACAACGCCAGAGCCAGACACAGCCCCGTCATCCAGCGCATTCCGCCCGACCAACGTACCGACCACCCACTCGACTGCCGCATTTTTACGTCCCGACCATATGGTTCTCGGCGGAAATGGTGCCACAAGTAGGGTGGGCCGGCCCATGTAGAACCTTCACCACGACGATACTGAAGCCGCGCCCGCGGCCGACAGGATCGATCTGCAGGGCTTTTTCGGCGATCCGGGCAATCCGTAGCGCCGCCCGGATACAATTTCGCCTTTCCAGCGTAGTGCGAGCCGCCGTGACCCAGACCCCGCCCGCCTCCAACGGCCCCGCTCCGGACGGAATGACCTATCGCGATGCCGGCGTCGATATCGACGCGGGCAACGAAGTCGTCGAACGCATCAAACCGCTGGTCAAGCGCAGTTTTCGCCCTGAAGTGATGGGCGGCTTGGGCGGTTTCGGCGCACTGTTCGACCTGTCCGGCAAATACAGGGAGCCGGTGCTGGTCTCCGGCACCGACGGCGTGGGCACCAAGCTCAAGCTCGCGCAGCAGCTGAACCGCCACGACACCATCGGCATCGATCTGGTCGCGATGTGCGTCAACGACGTGCTGGTACAGGGCGCCGAGCCGCTGTTTTTCCTCGATTATTTCGCCACCGGCAAGCTCGACGTGGACACCACGGTCGCGGTCGTCGGCGGCATCGCCAAGGGCTGCGAACTGTCCGGCTGCGCGCTGATCGGCGGCGAAACCGCGGAAATGCCCGACATGTACCCGCCGGGCGAATACGACCTCGCCGGTTTCTGCGTGGCTGGCGTCGAGAAATCCAAGATTCTCGACGGTGCCCGGGTGCGGGAAGACGACGTGCTGATCGGCATCGCCTCCAGCGGCCCGCATTCCAACGGCTATTCGCTGATCCGCAGGATCTACGACCGCGCCGGCCGCCCGGCCGACCTGGATCTCGACGGCACGACGCTGGTGGATGCGCTGATGGCGCCGACCCGGCTGTACGTCAAACCGATCCTCGAACTGCTCGGCGGCGCGCACGGCGACAACATCCATGCGATGGCGCATATCACCGGCGGCGGCCTGACCGAGAACATCATCCGCGTGGTGCCGGAAGGATTGGGTCTGGCCATCGATGCGTCGCGCTGGCCGCAGCCGCCGGTGTTCGCGTGGCTGCAGCGCGAAGGCGGCGTGTCGAACGAAGAGATGTGGCGCACGTTCAACTGCGGCATCGGCTTCGTGTTGATCGTGCCGCCGGCCGCGGTGGACGCCATCGGCAACGAGCTGGATCGCCTCGCCCTGCCGCACTGGCGCATCGGTGAAGTCGCCGCTGCCGGTGATGGCGAGCGGGTGCGGATCGCTTGAACGGCGCTTTGCGTTGTCGCTTCGATCCCCCGGGCGTATTCTCCGACCCATGAGCATCCCGGTCGAAAAAATCGCCGAAATGGCCTTGGCATTGTCGAGCGATGCCCGCGCATTGCTCGCCGACCGTCTGGCTGAAAGCCTGGATCCACTGATCGACGACGATATCCGCGAACTGTGGGCGACCGAAGCGCAACGACGCCTCCACGAACTGCGCTCCGGTGAAGTCGAAGCCATTCCTGGCGCCGAAGCCCTTTCACGGGTACGCAGCCTCGTCAAATGACCGGTTTGGCGTTTCACCCGGATGCGCTCGCAGAGTTCGAGGCCGCGGTCCGTCACTACGAGCAACAGCAAGCCGGCTTGGGCAGGCGCTTCATCGCCAACGCCGAAGCCGCTTTGAACAACATCCACGATGCGCCGACGCGCTGGCCTGAACTGGCCGCGGACGTGCGTCGTCACCTCATCCGCGTTTTTCCGTATGCGGTGTTGTACGCCATCGAGCCCGACGGGATTCTTGTCCTCGCAGTCATGCACTGCCACCGGGAACCTGGCTATTGGCGCAATCGTATCGAGACAAGGTCATGAACCTCGCGAAGAAAGCCGCGTTCGCGCTCACCGTTTCGATCTTCGCGATCACCTGGATCGCGCCGATCTGGCCGCTCGAACAGGCGCTGCACAGTTCGCTGACCGTCGTCGGATTGATCTGGCTGGTGCTGCACGATCGCCGCTGGCGGATGCGTAACGGCGATTTCATCGCGATCTGCGGGTTCATCGCAGTCCACTGCATCGCCGCGCGCTGGCTGTATTCGAACGTGCCGTACGACGCCTGGCTGCGCGCCGCCATCGACTGGTCGCCGCAAGCCGCATTCGGCTGGGAACGCAACCATTTCGACAGGTTGATCCATCTGCTGTTCGGGTTGTGCTTCGCGCCGATGCTGGCCGCGCATGCGCGGCAACGCTGGGCGGTGAGCGTGATGCAGGCATTCGCGCTGGCGGTGCTGGCGATCATGGCCGTCAGCCTGATCTACGAATGGCTGGAATGGGCCATCGCGCTGCTGCTCTCGCCCGATCAGGCCGAGGCCTACAACGGCCAGCAGGGCGATGTCTGGGACGCGCACATGGACATGCTGCTGGCCACGCTGGGCGCACTGGCCTGCTGGCCGTGGATCGACCGCGCACAACCCTACGTGAAGACGACAAGCGATGGCTGACGCGCTTCGCATCGCCATCCTCGCGTCGGGTGCCGGCACCAATCTGCAGGCGCTGATCGACGCCATCGCATCGGGCGGACTCGAAGCCGACATCGTCGGCGTGTTTTCCGACAGGCCGAAATCGCAGGCGCTGGAGCGCGCGCGCGACGCCGGCGTGCCGGCGACTGCGCTGTCGCCGAAGTCGTACGACTCACGGACAACGTTCGATGCTGCATTCTTCGCGGCCGTGGATGAAGCCCAGGCCGATCTGATCGTGTGCGCCGGCTACATGCGGCTGATCTCGGCTGCGGAAGTCGAGGCGCGACCGGGTCGCATGATCAATCTGCATCCCTCGCTGCTGCCCGCGTTCAAGGGCCTGCATACCCATCAGCAGGCGCTGGACGCCGGCGTCGCCGAACATGGGGCCAGCGTGCATGTGGTCACCGCCGATCTGGACGGCGGCCCAGTCATCGCCCAGGCGCGCGTGCCGGTGCTGCCGGGCGAGGATGCCGCCGCCCTGGCGGCGCGCGTGCGCGAGGTGGAACACCCGCTGTTGGTCGAGGTGGTGCGGCTGATGGGCAAGGGCCACTTGTCGCTGCGCGATGGACGCATCCACCTGAACGGCGAAACCTTGCACGCCCCGCTTCAGCTTGGGGCCAACCGGCGGCTTGCATGATGCCGCCCGTCATGCGCCCATTCGCCGCCCTCGTTCTGCTTCTCTGCGCCCTGCCCCCGGCAGGCGCGCAGACCGTGTCCGTACCGACGGAGCAGGCACCCGCGGCAGTGCTGGAACCCTTCGTGGCCCGCTACGAAGCCCGATACCATGCCAAACCCGCCGGCGACGCGACCTTGAAGGTGGTTCGCCTGCAGCCGCCGCAGTGGCGCGTGGACCTGGGCATCGAAGGTCACCGCGGCATGGCCGGCGTGCTCGGTCTGAACCTGCAGCAGAGCACCGTATTCGACGCCATCGACAGCCTTTATCGCCCCTTGAGCCAGAGCACCGTCCGCAAAGGCCTGTTCCTCGGCCGCAAGACGGTGGGCAGCTACGACTGGGCCAAGGCCAGCGCACGCTGGCAGGGCGACGTGAAGAAGCGCCATCAGCAGCCTGTCGCACTGCTGCCGGGCGACATGAGCGGCCTGCTGATCAATCTCGCGATCATCCGCGACGCGCGCGCCGGCGCCGTCCTGCGCTATCGTTTCGTCGAAGGTGGCCGCGTTCGCGACCACCACTATCAGGTCGCCGCGCTACCGGAAACGGTGCAGGTCGGCGAATTGAGTTACTCGACCCTGCGCGTGGCCCGCACCAACGGCGGCAACGACGACACCGTCGTCTGGGTCGCACAAGGCGTACCGACCCCGGTACGCATCCTGCAGCGCGAGAACGGCGAGGATGCCGTCGACCTGCGTCTGATCGAATACCAAGGAACGCCATGATGTCCGTCAAATCCTCCCGTATCGTCCGCAGCCTGTTGCTGTCCGCTGTTTTCGCCGCGTCCGTGACAGCGGTGCCGGCACACGCGCTGGAGCCGTTCGCAGCCGATTACGAAGCCAATTACATGGGACTGTCGGCCACCGGCAGCATGACCGTCGAGCCGCAGGGCGGCGATCGGTGGAAATACACGCTGAAGATCAGCAACCAGATGGCGCAGCTGACCCAGACCACGCTGTTCGAGGACAAGAACGGTCAGTGGCGTCCGCTCTCGGGCACCGACGCCTCGCTGCTGCTGATCAAGAAGATCCGCCGCAATGCGGTGTACGACTGGGCCAAGGGCGAAGCGCGCTGGAGCGGCGACGTGAAACCCGAACGCGCCGGCCCGGTGCCGCTGCAGACCGGCGATGTCGATGGCCTGCTGTTGAATCTCGCCATCGCGCGCGATGCGCAGGTCGGCAAACCGCTGCGCTATCGCATGGTCGACGAAGGCCGCGCCAAGCCGATGAATTTCACTGTCGCCGGCAAGGAAAACATCAGCATCGGCGGCAAATCGCGTCAGGCCACCAAACTGGTCAGCACCAACGGCAACAAGCAGATGCTGATCTGGGTGGTCGAAGGCCTGGCCTTGCCGGCGCGCATCCTGCAGCGCAAGGACGGCAAGGACGATATCGATCTGAAGATCACATCGGTGCGTTGATACAGGAATCGCAGCTCTTCTGTAGAGCGGACGTCAGCGGACTGACGTCCGCTCTACGAGATCAAGGTCACAGGATCAGCGTCAATCGATGCGCTTGATCTTGGCGCCCAGCGCCGACAGCTTGGCTTCGATGCGTTCGTAGCCGCGGTCGAGGTGGTAGATGCGATCGATGATGGTGTCGCCATCGGCCACCAGTCCGGCCAGGATCAACGATGCCGACGCGCGCAGATCGGTCGCCATCACCGGCGCGCCGCTGAGTTTCTCCTGACCGCGGACGATCGCGGTGTGACCTTCGATGCGGATATCCGCGCCCAGCCGCTGCAACTCCTGCACGTGCATGAAGCGGTTCTCGAAGATCGTCTCGCTGATGATGCTCACGCCATCGGCCACGCAGTTCAACGCCATGAACTGCGCCTGCATGTCGGTGGGGAAACCCGGATGCGGCGCGGTGCTGATATTCACCGCTTTCGGCCGCTTGCCGTGCATGTCGAGGGTGATGCTGTCGGCGTCGACGCTGATCACGGCGCCGGCCTCGGTGAGTTTGTCGATCACCGCGTCCAGGGTTTCCGGGCGCGCGGCGCGCGCGACGATGCGTCCGCCGGTCATCGCCGCGGCGACGAGGAACGTGCCGGTTTCGATGCGATCGGCGACCACATCGTGACGGCCGCCGTTGAGGCGCTTTACGCCGTGCACGGTGATGCGGTTGCTGCCGGCGCCTTCGATCTTCGCGCCCATCGCGATCAGGCAATCGGCCAGATCGACGATCTCCGGTTCCATCGCCGCGTTTTCCAGCACGCTCACACCGTCGGCGAGCGCGGCCGCCATCAACACGTTCTCGGTCGCGCCCACGCTGACCATGTCGAACACCACCCGCCCGCCGCGCAGGCGTTCGGCTTTGGCCTTGATGAAACCGTGCTCGACCGACACCTCGGCGCCCAGCGCCTGCATGCCCTTGATGTGCTGGTCGACCGGACGCGAACCGATCGCGCAGCCGCCGGGCAGCGACACTTCGGCGGCACCGTAGCGCGCCAGCAGCGGCCCCAGCACCAGTACCGACGCGCGCATGGTCTTCACCAGCTCGTACGGCGCGATGTGACTGTTGACGCTGCGCGCATCGACGCGCACATGGCCGGCTTCGATATCGTGCTCGACCTCGGCGCCGAGTTCGCGCAGCAGCTTGATCGTGGTCACCACGTCGTGCAAATGCGGCACGTTGCCGATGTCCACCGGCCCGTCGGCGAGCAGGGTCGCGCACAGGATCGGCAACACCGCGTTCTTCGCGCCGGAAATGCGGACTTCGCCCTGGAGCGGCACGCCGCCGGTGACTACGATTTTCTGCATGGGAGTATTGGAATATCTTCGAGGAGCGGCGCAAGACGGCGGCGCCAGCCGGTTCAGAACGCGATCCGATGCATCAGGACCGCTGTTCCATCAAGTCACTGTTCCGTGTGTTTATAGCGGTAGATACGGAACCCGGGATACTGCGTGAAATCATCCGATTCCCAGCCCTTGTCCAATATCCGATCAGTGATGATCGCCATGTGGACGCCGATCGGATCCAGGAGCTCATCGGCAATAGCAAGTTCGAAATCGACGGGATCTCCAACAAATGCATCGATCGCGTCGCATGCGGCCTGCACACGGGAATAAGGCGTTGGTTTCATGCTCGAGTCCAAGTATTCGTGGGCGGCATCGCGGCTTCCGCCGCTGCCACAGGCAACGAAACGATCAGCCGGCTTCTTCGGGCGTCAGGGTCTTCAGCGCCAACGCATGGATCGCGCCGCCCATCAGCTCGCCGAGCGTCGCGTAGACCATGCGGTGGCGAGCCAGCGGCAGTTTGCCGCGGAACGCTTCGGCCACCACCAGGGCCTCGAAGTGCACGCCGTCGTCGCCCTGCACGTGGGCCTGGGCGCCGGGCAGGCCCTGTTCGATCAGTTCGCGGATGGTGTCGGGGGTCATCGGAGGGTCGGAGTCCTGCGCAGCGCGACGCTGCGTTCATGGGAGGTGCGGGCAATCCCGGGGTCGGGTGCGTAGAATCGCCCGCTTAGCGTAACGGAAAGCCGTCTGCTCCCCAATGGCGAATGCCTCATCGACCCAGCCCATCCCGACCCGGGGCGCGTCCTCGGATGCAGCCCTGGCCGACAGCGGCCGCCGGGTGTTCGAGATCGAGCGCGAGGGCCTCGCCGCGGTTGCGGCACGGCTCGACGGCCAATTCAGCGCCGCCTGCCGCATCCTGCTGGCCTGTCAGGGCCGCGTGGTGTGCATCGGCATGGGCAAATCCGGCCACATCGCGCGCAAGATCGCGGCGACCTTCGCCTCCACCGGCACCCCGGCTTTCTATGTGCATCCGGGCGAAGCCGGCCACGGCGATCTGGGCATGATCACCGACCGCGACGTGGTGCTGGCGCTGTCGTATTCCGGCGAATCCGACGAAATCCTGACCCTGCTGCCGGTGCTCAAGCGTCAGGGCAACCTGATGATCGCGATGACCGGCAGACCGCAGTCGACCATGGCGCGCGAAGCCGATCTGCATCTCGACGTCAGCGTGCCGGCCGAAGCATGCCCGCTGGCGCTGGCGCCGACCTCAAGCACCACCGCTTCGCTGGCGATGGGCGATGCACTCGCGGTCGCGCTGCTCGAAGCCCGCGGCTTTACTTCCGAGGATTTCGCGCGTTCGCATCCCGCGGGTGCGCTCGGCCGCCGGCTGCTGCTGCACATCGCGGATGTGATGCATTCCGGCGACGATATTCCGCGCGTCGGCACCGATGCGACGCTGAGCGACGCGCTGCTGGAAATGAGCCGCAAGCGCCTGGGCATGACGGCCGTGGTCGACGCCGACGGCCGGCTGATGGGGCTGTATACCGACGGCGACCTGCGCCGCTCGCTCGCGGATCCGTCCACCGACGTGCGCGAAACCCGCATCGAGAAACTCATGACCCGCACCCCGGTCACCATCGACGCGGATGCGCTGGCGGTCGAAGCCGCACAGTTGATGGAAGCGCACAAGATCAACGCGCTGCTGGTCATCGACGGCGAGCGTCGCGTGGTCGGCGCGCTGAACATCCACGATCTGCTGCGCGCGCGGGTCGTGTGAACATGACGTCACCGATCGATCTCACCGCGCCCATCGAACGCCTGCCGCTCGACCGGCGCGCGGCCACCGACAGCGCGCTGATGGCCAAGGCGGCGAACATCCGTCTCGCCTGTTTCGACGTCGACGGCACGCTCACCGACGGCCGCCTGTTCCTCGACAGCGAAGGCCGCGAAATGAAGGCGTTCCACGTCCACGACGGCCAGGGCCTGGTGCTGCTGCGCCAGGTCGGGATCGAAGTGGCGCTGATCACCGCCCGCCTCAGTCCGGTCGCCGTGCATCGCGCGAACGAACTCAAGGTGCGCGTGCATATCGGCGTGAAAGACAAACTCGCCTGCGTGCGCGAACTCTGCGCGGAACTCGGCATCGGTCTGGATGCGGTGAGTTTCATGGGCGACGACCTGCCCGACCTCGCGGCGATGCGCGCGGTCGGTCTGTCGGTCGCGCCCGCGAACGCACACACATTCACCGGCATGCATGCGCAGGTGCGCACACGGGCGAACGCCGGCGACGGCGCCGCGCGCGAGCTGTGCGATCTGCTGCTGGCCGCGCAGGGCAGTTTCGACGAACCGATCGCGATGCCGCCCACCGGGGAACTGTCGTGAGCTGGCGCGGAACGGTCATCCTGCTGTTGTTGCTTGGCGCGCTGGTGAGCGGCTGGGCGGTGTGGAAGCACCGGCGCCCGGCGCTGGCGGTCGCGACCGCCAGCGACCGCCCCGACTATGTGCTGCACGACTTCGAATTGATCTCGCTCGACAGCGAAGGCAACGAATCCTTCACCCTGCGCGCGCCGCGCCTGGAACGCCGTCCGGACGACGCCACCATGTCGCTGACGACGCCGGTGTTCCAGGTGCCGGACGGCAGCGGCAAATACTGGGACATCCGCGCGAAGCAGGGCTGGGTCAGCGCCGACCAGAAGGAGATCCGCATGATCGGCGAGGTCAAGGCCAACAGCCCGGCCGACGATCTGCGTCCGATCACCATGAATACCGAACGCCTGAACGTGTTCCCGCGCCAGAACCGCGCCGCCACCGACGCCGTGGTGACCATCGTTCAGCCCGGCTCTATACTCCGGGGGCGCGGTTTCGCGGTGTCCACGGCCACCAAACGCTACGTGTTCCGCTCCGAGGTCCGATCCCAATATGTCACTGTCCGCCGTTGAATCCAGGCTGCCCCGCCGCCCTCTCGCCTGCCTGCCGGGCGCGTTCGCGGCCATGGCGCTCGCCGTCGCGTTGTTCCCGTGCGCGGCGTTCGCGCGCGACTCGGACCGCAATCAACCGATGAACATCGAAGCCAGCCATCAGGAAGGCACGCTCAACGGCAACAGCGTCAACACCCTGTCCGGCGACGTCGTCATCACACAGGGCACGCTGGACATCCGCGCCTCGAAGGCCGATATCCACCAGCGCGGCGGCGAAGTCGTCCGCGCGGTGCTGACCGGCAGTCAGGCGTCGCTCAAGCAGCAGATGGAAGACGGCTCGCCGATGACCGCCAAGGCCGACCGCATCGATTACGACATGAATACCGACGTGATCGTGCTCACCGGCAATTACACCGTCACCACGCCGCGCGGCACCACCAGCGGTCAGCGACTGACCTACGACCTCAAGAGCGGCCGCATCGAGAGCGGCGGCGACAGCGGCCGGATCAAGATGACCATCCAGCCGGCCGCCCGCAAGACACCGGCACCGACACCGGCGCCGGGCAAACCCTGATGCTGGTCGCGGAAGGGCTGCGCAAGCGCTACAAGTCGCGCGAAGTCGTCCGCGACTTCGGCCTGACCCTCGACGCCGGCGAAGTGGTCGGCCTGCTCGGCCCCAACGGCGCCGGCAAGACCACCTGTTTCTACATGATCGTCGGCCTGGTGCCGGCCGATGCCGGCCGCATCGTCCTGGACGGCCACGACATCACCGGCGATCCGATGTATGCCCGCGCCAAGCGCGGCGTCGGCTATCTGCCGCAGGAACCCTCGGTATTCCGCAAACTCAGCGTCGCCGACAACCTGCGGCTGGTGCTGGAGCTGCGCTCCGACCTGGACCGCGCCGGCCGCGAGCGCGAACTCGCCTCGCTGCTGGAAGAACTGCAGGTGGCGCATGTCGCCGAGCAGAGCGGCGCCAGCCTGTCCGGCGGCGAGCGCCGTCGGGTCGAGATCGCCCGGGCGCTGGCCGCGAAGCCGCGACTGATCCTGCTGGACGAGCCGTTCGCCGGCGTCGACCCGATTTCGGTCGGCGAAATCCAGCGCATCGTCCGTCATCTGAAAAACCGCGGCATCGGCGTGCTGATCACCGACCATCAGGTCCGCGAAACCCTGGGCATCTGCGATCGCGCCTACATCATGAGCGAGGGCGCGGTACTGGCCCAGGGCGCACCCGACGCCCTGCTGGCGAATCCTGACGTGCGCCGCGTGTATCTGGGCGAGTCTTTCCGGCTCTAGTCGCCCGCTGAACCGCCATCGCGGCCTGCGTCGTCCGGCCGCCGCGGCGAATCCCGACGCAGGATGTGTCGGCCGTCTCGGAAATGCCGAAAAAAATCTACGCAAGGATCGCGCCAAGGGCGGCCAACCGGCCGCGACAAGCCCTACCATATGGACATGAAGCCACGCCTGCAGACATCGCTGGGTCAACAGCTGATCCTGACGCCGCAACTGCGCCAGGCGCTGCACCTGCTGCAGTTGTCGTCGCTGGAACTCGAGACCGAAATCACCCTCGCGGTCGAGAGCAACCCGCTGCTGGACTGGGACGAGAGCGAGAACGACGCCCCCGGCGGCGATGGCGCCCCGGACGGCATGCCCGAAACCCCCGTCGTAGCGGAAACCGTGAACGCGGATGAAGCCGCGGAACACGACCGCGGCGGCGAGGACGACAGTTGGGAGCCACCGGACAGCTGGAACAGCAGCAGCGGCGGCAGCCACAGCGGCAGCGACGAGGACGGCATGGACCCGATGGACCGTCTGGTCCGCACCGAGTCCCTGCACGACCACCTGTCCTGGCAGTTGCACCTCACCCGCCTGTCGCCGCAGGACCAGCGGATCGGCGCCGCGCTGATCGACGCCATCGACGACGACGGCTACCTGCGCGAATCGCTCGACGACATCGCCGCGATGCTGCGGCCGGAACTGAACGTGAGCGCCGCCGAAGTCGGCGCCGTCCTCCACCAGATCCAGCGCTTCGACCCGCTGGGCATCGGCGCCCGCGATCTGCGCGAATGCCTCACGCTGCAGCTCGAACCGCTGCCCGACGATACGCCGGGCAAGGCGATGGCGCTGCGGATCGTGAACGGGCCGCTGGAGCGGCTGCCCAAGATCGGCGCGGACGGTCTGGCCGCGGAACTCGGCGCGCCGGCGGACGAGGTCGCGACCGGCCTGCATCTGGTCCGTTCGCTGGATCCGCATCCCGGCGCGCAGTACGGCGGCATGAGCGCGGACACCTATATCACCCCGGATTGCGTGATCTGGCGGCATCAGGGGATGTGGCGGGCGGCGCTGGCCGGCAGCCACACCCGGTTGACCATCCATCGCGGCTACGAGGGCATGATCCAGCACGCCAGCAGCAGCGACGCCAGTTATCTGCGCGGCCGCCTGCAGGAAGCGCGCTGGCTGCTGAAGCATCTTGAAGCGCGCGGCGACACCCTGCTGAAAGTGGTGCGCTGCCTGATCCGCCAGCAGTCGGGCTTCCTCGAATTCGGCGAACAGGCCCTGCGCCCGCTCACCCTGCGCGAGGTCGCGGCCGAAGTCGGCCTGCACGAATCCACGGTCTCGCGCGCGATCTCCCGCAAATACGCAGTCACGCCACGCGGCACGCTGCCGCTGCGCAGCTTCTTCGCCTCCGGCATCGGCACCGAAGGCGGCGGCGAAGCGTCCAGCACCGCGATCCAGTCGATGATCAAACGACTGATCGAAGCCGAGAATCCGCGCAAGCCGCTGTCCGACGCGAAGCTGGCCGACACCCTGA
The DNA here is from genome assembly GCA_040386495.1 of Pseudomonadota bacterium. Lineage (GTDB taxonomy): Bacteria > Pseudomonadota > Gammaproteobacteria > Xanthomonadales > Xanthomonadaceae > Lysobacter_I. The sequence continues at coordinate 108,967 of JAZKFJ010000020.1, read as the reverse complement.
AAGCCACCGGCGTGCCGGTCGCGCGCCGCACCGTGGCCAAATATCGCGAAGCGATGAATATCCCGGCTTCGCACGAACGCGTGCGGATGGCCTGAATCGCAGGTTCAAAAAATCGCGGATTCGAAAATCGCGGATTCGAAAATCGCGGATTCGAAAAATCGCGGATTCAACATTGGTCCGGAACCGACGACTCGCGCACTTGCTTCCGCGCCCCGCTGGGGTAACCTGTCGATAGAGCGAAGATCAGGACGACCCGCCCTTGCACTCGGCGCACGTCGACCCGATGTTCATCGATACGGAGCCTCCGGCACGTAGGGAGGCACCGGCATCGCGGTATCGGCGGGCTGGGCCCGGTGCCGCGCTGCGCGACCAATGCCCGGCAAACAGAGGACACCGTCGATGCGTATCGAAACCCACGGTCACCAGATCGAAGTCACCCCCGCCCTGCGCGAGTACGTCGAAACCAAACTTTCCCGACTGGGCCGACATTTCGAACATCCGTTGGACGTCGTCCGCACCCAACTCAGCATCAGCAAACCCGATCACTGCGCCGAAGCCACGATGCATGTGTCAGGCCGCACCCTGCACGCGGATGCCGCCGGCCAGGACATGTACGCCGCCATCGATCTGCTGGCCGACAAGCTCGACCGCCTCCTGCTGAAGCACAAGGAAAAGATGGTCGATCACCATCGCGGCGAAAGCCTCGTCGTGAATGGAGAGCTCGGCTGATCCGCTGACGCACCAGAACCGCCTAGAATCCGCCCACACGACCGCGGTTGGACAATGCGGCTTGCGCCGTACGTCCCCGCGGTCGTTTTTTTTCGACGATCTGTTCGTATCCTGCACTCCCCACTCCTTTCAGCGAACGCTCCGTCCCCATGAACGCCAGCATCAGCGCGCGCGACCTCTACGACCAGCAGCAGGAACGTCTCGACCTGCGCTGGATCGCCGGCCAGCGCGGCGAGCACCGGGTGCTCGAAGCCGTGGAAACCGTGGCCCGGCGGCCTTCGCTCGCCGGTTATCTCAACATCATCTATCCGAACAAGGTGCAGATTCTCGGCACCGAGGAACTGGCCTGGCTGGATGCGCTCGACGCGCGCCAGCGCTGGGAAACCATCGAGAAGATGATGCAGTTCCGGCCGCTGGCGATGGTGATCAGCAAGGGCCAGGTCTGCCCCGAGGATCTGCGCGCCGCCGCCGAGGAATCCGACACGCCGCTGTGGGTGTCGCCGCGGCGCGGCCACGAACTGTTCAATCACCTGCAATATCACCTCGCGCGCAAACTCGCGCCGCGGCTCACCGTGCACGGCGTATTCATGGAGATCTATTCCATCGGCGTGCTGATCACCGGGGACTCGGGCGCGGGCAAGAGCGAACTGGCGCTGGAACTGGTGACCCGCGGCCATCGCCTGGTCGCCGACGACGCGCCAGAGTTCACCCAGATCGCGCCCGATGTGCTCGATGGCGCCTGCCCCGATCTGCTGCAGGATCTGCTGGAACTGCGCGGCCTGGGCATTCTCAACGTGCGCCAGATGTTCGGCGATACGGCGGTGAAGCGGAACAAATACCTGCGCCTGATCGTGCATCTCACCCGCCCGCATCTCGAACCGCAGGCGACCGGCGGCATGGGCATGGAGCGTCTGGTCGGCGATCTGGGCTCGCGCCGGCTGCTCGACCTCGACGTGCCGATGATCACCCTGCCGGTGATGCCCGGCCGCAACCTCGCCGTCCTTGCCGAAGCCGCCGCGCGCGCGCATATCCTGCGCATCAAGGGCGTCGATCCGGCCGCGGCGTTCATGGCGCGTCATTCGCATTTCCTCGAGCGCTCGTCGTCATGAGCACGCCCGCTGCGCCCGCCGCCTCCAGTGATTCCAGCCTGATCGTCGTCAGCGGCATGTCGGGCAGCGGGAAAACCATCGCCCTCAACACCTTCGAGGATCTCGACTACTACTGCGTCGACAATCTTCCAGCCGATCTGCTCGCCGACTTCGTGCGCGGCGCCACCGGCAAGAACGACATGCCGCCGAAGCTCGCGGTCGGCATCGATGCGCGCAACCGCAACACCGACCTGTCGAAGCTGCCGTCATGGCTCTCGCAGGCAGGCGCGCTCGGGCTCGATCCCAAGCTGGTGTTCTTCGATGCCAGCGACGACATCCTGCTCAAGCGCTACGCCGAAACCCGCCGCCGGCACCCGCTCAGCCATCTCGGCCTCGCGCTCGCCGATGCGATCGCGCTCGAGCGACGCATGCTCAAACCCTTGCGCGCGCAGGCCGATGTAATCATCGACACCAGCGAACTCAACGTCCATCAGATGCGGCGCCGGGTGATCGCCGAACTGGACCTCACCTCCGACCGCACCGTCTCGCTGCTGTTCGAATCCTTCGCCTACCGGCGCGGCGTACCGAGCGACGCCGACTTCGTGTTCGACGCCCGCGGCCTGCCCAATCCGCACTGGGACGCGCGCCTGCGCCCGCTCTCGGGCCGCGACCGCGAAGTGCGCGAATATCTCGACACCCAGGCCGACGTGAACGAATACACGACCCAGGTCGCCGCCTTCCTCGACAACTGGCTGCCGCGCATCCAGGCCGACACCCGCAGCTACATCACCGTCGCGTTCGGCTGCACCGGCGGGCGTCACCGTTCGGTCTATCTCGCCGAAACCCTCGCCGCGCATGCCCGCGAACACGGCTGGCGCGACGTGGCGACCTATCACCGCGAGTTGGAGTGACCATCGCGCCCGCGGGCGCGAAATATTGCAAGCTCACTTGCCTGCGCAACGCAGCGACCAGAACGGGATATTCCGTCGCAGCCGATATCCCATGCGTTCGTACATGGTCTTCGCACGCCCATTCGAATGGCTGACATGCAGATACGGCGTGCGGCCCTGCGCGAGGATGTCATTGGTGAGCATCGCGGTGATCCGGCGGGCGTAGCCGCGACCGTTGAAATCCGGATGGGTGCAGATCGCGCTGACTTCCTGGAAGTCGTCCGTGCCCAGGCGCTCGCCCGCCATCGCCGCAAGCCGACCATCGACATGAATACCGAAATAGCGGCCCATCTCCATGGTGCGCGGGCGGAAGTAATGCGGGTAGACCAGCGCAGTCAAGGCCAGCACATCCGCGCGATGCTCCGATGTCGACAGCGGCACGATGTCGGGCCCGTCTTCCACCGGCAGCGCTTCGGTGCGGATCATCTGCGCGAGATCGCCGGGGGCCTGCAATCGCCAACCCTCCGGCACGCACGGCGCGACACCGAGCAGATAAACGCTTTCGTCCGCAGCGATCAATGCATCCAGCGCATCGCGGATATCGGCCCCGTCATGCGCCACGCCGAGAAAGGGCGCGAACGCCGCCGGATAACGCGCGGCCTCGCCGACGCGATGCGCGATACCGGCGTGCCGGCTGCACAGCGCCGACCAGAACGGGTTGTCGAGATCGGAGGACATGGCCCGGAAAGCATAGCCCGGATGGCGTGCGGCTTCACGCCGCCCAAGGAGGGCGATGGATGGTTTCCGTGCGCGGTTTCGTCTTCCTTGTCCGTGCGCTCAGCCCTTGTCGAACCCCTGCGGCATGTCTTCGATCGTCTTGATCTGCTCGGGGTCCGAAATGTCGATCTGGGTCTGGAAATAGTGGTTTTCTGCAGTCAGCGATGTCGAAAAGACCTCTATCCTTACCCGACGCGCGCCACCCACCACTGTGACGGTCTTGCCCTTGTAGTAGACATCCGGATCGACGCCGTAGCGCTTGCGGAACGCCGCATGCGCTTCGGTGCCGAAGCGCACCGTCAGACATCGCGGATCGCGGAAATCCGGCATGGAATTCAGATAGATATTGCCGTCGCCCCGACCGGTCGCCTGCACTTCCATCAGGAAGACGCCGGGCAACGCCCGTCCGCCGTTCTCGTGGGCGCCGATGGCCAGCGGAATCGCCTGCGCGGGGGTATAGAGCCGCGCCCTTCCGGTAGCACGCAGCGCAAGCATTGCGTCATGCAGCGGTCGGCCGCCGCATTGCTCTTCCAACAATGCCGCGACGTCGATATCGCCAAGTCGCCGCGCCTCGTTCCACGTCGATTCGGCCGGCGCCTGTTGCCCGGCAAGCACCTGCGCCGCCCAGCGTCGATACAGCGCGACGGCGAGGGTCAGCCGCGCCACCCCGTAATCCATCAGCATCAGCGCGGCCTTCGCCTGCGCGGCGGCATCGTCGTAACGCTGCGGCATGCACTCCAGAAACCCGGCGTAGTTGCCGCGCAGCCAAGCTCGGGTGGGCGCACGCTCGATCATCTCGAGGTGCAGTTTTTCCGCTTCGGCGTTACGGCCGGCACGCCGGTGATAGCGGATCAGACAGCTGGTGGCATTGAGCTGTATATCGAGATTTTCCGGGCTCAGTCCCGCGGCCTTGCGACAGCGCGCCGCCGCCGCATCCGACTGTTGCTCCGCGAACATCACGTCGGACCAGGCCAAGTGCATCCAGGGGTTGTCCGCAGCCAGCGATTCCGCGCGCTCCAGATCGCTGCGTGCCCGTTCCGGCCGCCCGGTCAACCGGTACAAGCGCGAACGCAATACATAGGCGCGGTCGTTGTCGGGCGATTTCGCGATGGCCTGATCGACACTCCGCTCCGCGAGTTCCAGCGCCAGCGGTTCGTATTTTTCTCCGCTGAAATATCCGTCATTCATCTGCAGCATCGCGCGGACACGATAGGCATCGCCGGCGGCCGGATTGCGATCGAGCACAGCATCGACGATACGTTTCGCGCGGGCAGGCCCGTCCGCCTGCTCAGGCCATGCCATGAGCAGTTGCTCCGCCTGCTTGAGGTCCCGGCGGTCCTCCTCGGTCTCTCCGAAGTCGGCCGCGTGGGCGCCCGGGATGCAAAGAAGGATCATCAACGCCGAAAAGCACAGCCGGGGAAGGCTTGCCATCGGAAACGAAGGAAATGTCATCGGTCGCCCCTTATCGGTCTCGCGCACATCGTAGCCCGTGCGCGCGGAAGCCGCCCGTGCATGTCACGCGGTGGGATCGCGACATCATGCCCACCTCCGATCACTGTACGGCCAGCCAAGCGCTCCAGCGGCATCGCCAGCTCGCGCAGGAAGCGCTCACTGAAAACCGCGAGGGTCCTCAGCATGCGCGAATGCCGTGCACCATGTGCGTTATAAGCCGTGTGGGCGACAACGTCACGCAGCGATCGCAAACGGTTTACCGCTTCGGCCGCCCGGGCACGAACCGCGGCGTGCTGAGCAGATAATCGCGATACGCCGGGCTGCGCTGCTGCAGATCGGCTTCCAGCAGCGGCACGCCGGACACCCGCGTCAGCAGCCAGGTCATCAGCAGCGGCGAGAACACCGTCCACGCGCCGCCCATGCTGGCCGAGGCGATCCATATGCCCCACCAGAACACGGCCTCGCCGAAATAATTCGGATGCCGGCTGTAGCGCCAGAGCCCGCGATCCATCACTTCGTCCTGCGCCGTGCGCGTCGCCTTGAACTGCGCCATCTGCCAATCGGCCACGGTCTCGAACGACACGCCGAACGCGGCGACGGCGAAGCCGATGTACGTCAGCGCACTGGCCTCCTGCGCGCCGTTGAGCACCGGCACCACCGGCAGCACGACCAGCGTGGCCAGCACCGCCTGCAGCAGAAAAATCAGGTACAGACTTTTGAATTCGAAATTCGGTTGATTGCGCGCTCGGATGGCTTGATAACGCCGGTCCTCGTCCTTGCCGTGATTGCGCACGGTGATATAAATCGACAGCCGCAGTCCCCAGGCCAGGATCAAGGCGATCAAGACGTACGACGCCATGGCATCGCTGCCCATCCGCCATGCGAACAGCACGGTGAATGCGATGAAGAAGATCGACCACAGACTGTCGACGATGCTCACATCGCGCAGCTTGATGCTGAGCGCCCACACCGCGACCGCGAGCGATACCATCGCCGACAGCGGCAGCCACACCTGATCGAGACCGGCGAAGTTCATGGATTCAGACCCCGAGTTTCTGGGCAATGGCGTAACTGATCGTGCAGACCGACGCCGATAGCACCGTACCCCAGGCCAGATCGACCACGGTCACCAGCACCGGGAAATCCTTCATCAACGCCAGACTGGTCAGATCGAACGTGGCGTAGGTGACGAAGCCGAACGCCGCACCCGCGAACAGCGCGTACCGCCACGACCCTTTCTCCAACGCGGGCGCGATCACGAAGAACACCATGCCAGCGATGAAGATCAGATAGAAGAGCACCGCGGCGAACCAGTTCACATCGGCCTTCATCAGGCCACCGATCTGCTCGCGATAGAAATTCTTCGCCAGCACGGTCAACCACAGCATGTCGATGGCGAAGAAGACCGGCAGCGCGATGGCGTAGAGTTTGATCCACATCGGTGTTTCCTCATCTTTTATGCGGCGACTGCAGGTTGGCCCTCCGCGAACGGCCGGTCAAGACTGTGCGTATCGGCGATGCCCGCATGTGCAAAACGCCTGCCTCGGACACCTCCATACGGCATATCGCACGCTGCGGATGCAGGCGGGCCGTGGCGAGCCGGGCAAGGCACATCGGCGCGCACCAGTAGCCCGGGTGTCCGCGAAGTGGACACCCGGGGTGGGGTGATGCATGTCTCACACCGAAAGCCCTGGCTCTCGCAGAGCGAGAACCGGGCTACGTCGCTGCCTCAGAACAGCGTGACCGTGCAGGCGCCGAGATAGGCGCGGGATCCGTACAGCGCGCTCACGGGCGCATTCGCGGCCACCACGGCCGGGCCCAGCGACGTGTAGACGCGCCACGGCGAGCCGGCCAATGCCGCCTGCGTCGTGTAATTGCCGCCCGATCCGGTGATCTGGCGCACATGACGCAACGGCCCGTAGCCGCTGGGATACGTCCAGTACTTCACCGTCGCGGTGCCTGTGCCGCAGGCCGCGCTGCTGGCATGATCGTTGGTGGTGAACCACGATGTCTGCGCGTTGGCGCCTTCGCGGGTGAAACTGAAATGGATGTGGTCGTAATGCGGACCGCAGCTCGGGCATGGACGGAAGCCCTCATAGGCGCGGTCCGAGGTCCAGATGACGTTCTTCCAGATGATCTCGACGATGCCGAGCCGTCGCGCCTTGGAGTGCGGATTGCCGTATTCGTCGGTCGCCAGAACCCAGTCGACGATGGCCTGCGCGCGCGGTTCGGTGGAATTCACGTAGAAATCCAGCGCCCGGCCCTCGCGATGATACGAAGTGGCGCTGACGTTGCACGGCCGGCCGATATGCCAGTTCGGATTGAACTGGTTGGGCGCACCGAACCAGAAGCCCAGCAGCTCGCGAAGACGATTCGGGCCAGGCTTGTTGGTCGGATCGCACAGCGGACTCTGATTTCGGGCGCCGTGCGGCTCGAGATTGTTCGGCGGATATGGCCAGCCGAGTTCGTAGACCTCGGCCCTGGCCACCGGTGCCGCGCATGCAAGAAAACCCAGAAGACCCGCTGCTGCGGAAACGCGTACGACAGACATCATGACTTGCTCCTTGTCTATTTTACCTCTGTCCACTTGACACTACATCACTCACAAATTATAAATTTTTTCCCAATCATAGACGACCATGATTTCCCCTATGAACTGTTTCGACAAAACTTCTAAGCTCAGCAAGTCTATTGTCGGAAAGCGCGACAGAAGATAATAGCTTTGTAACAAATTTTGGTCCATGCAAGCCAATATCTGGACAGAAGTTCTCTATCTCACCAACCGGAACCAAAAACACACCTATCTCCTCCAAATTATCTTTAAGTTCATTATATAGGCTTTGCGCATCACCTTTCGGCAAGCCCATTTTTCCGTATTTTTTTACTTCCGCCCATGGCTTATCCTGTTTCATCGCATCAACTATTTCGCGCTTACGAAGGCCGTCTTTAGTCAAAATTTGAGAAATTTCGCTTTTGATCTCAACAGAATCTTTTGGCTTAATCCCGTTTCTAACAGCATTATCAACACGCACCCACAGAGGCTCTACCTTCGCCCAATCACCACCGAACGCATCCACGGTAGAACGAACAAGTTCACGCTCCGCTAAAAAATCGATATCGAATATAACTTTAACTGGAACTCCGATTTTACGCAAAACTGCAGCAATCTTTGGCACACCATGCTTACCCCCGGTAGGAACATACGATGTATCTTTCCATTCTGGAGAGACTCCAGTAGACAAATAATCTGCTACAGAATTCACGAGCCTACAATCGCTGTCATCTTCACAAATAATGGCCTGCTCATGAAAAATACTCTCTAAAGCATTCGAGTATCTAAGCTCAGGCTTCTCCCAAAGTTCTTTGATCACATCAGGAGCAGCTTCCGATACAAAGTTCAAATCACCTTCTCGGCGAATACGCAGAATTCTTGCGCTTCCTTTAGTACCTTCCAAAAATCCCCGCAATATGTCACTGCTATGAGTTGCCACCACAAGCTGACCTGCAACCTCAGAAGACAGTGTTTCTCCCAATCTGCGCATTTGTGGCGGATGTAAAAATGCTTCTGGCTCATCAATCAATGTGATATCACGGTTTGCGACGACAGCTTCAAACAAAATGCCAGCATAGCTCTTCATACCATCGCCCTGCTTGTCAAGAAGCGCGTTTTTGCGAACTTCCGCTACATACGCATCACTGACACGATCAGTCATTCCATCACCCATGGGAATATTTCCAACATGGATTGGCAAATGCCTTCCTCCTCGAAAATCAAACATAATGTCTTTACCAAACGCACGCTTGAAAAGCTTACTAATTCTTGACATTAGCGCTTCGCTATCAAAGAGGACGTGCTGCGGCTTTGTTTTCTGATCACCTAAAGTGATGCTTTCTTGTTGCTTACATATCTCCAATCGGTTATCAGCAGATATTTTCTTTAGAAACCCATTCAACAAACCATGCATTATATACGGTTGATTCCAATAAATAATGTGGCTTTCGTGGAGACTCCAATCCCCATAACGATATCCGCCATCAACACGCTCACCAGATTCGTCTAAGAACTTGCGGAGGTCGTCTGCGGCTCCAGTCTTTGCAATCACAACATTCAAAACGACATTGCATTGTTCGTATTTACCGGTTTGACAGATAGAAAGTATTTCCCGGAGAAATTGCGATTTCCCACTATTGTTCGGACCAACAAGAATTACTTTCTCATTGGGCTGAATAGAAAAACTGTTTCCGCCAGAAAACACTATTTTTTTAATAGATGCAGAAAACCTTTTTTTCGTACTCACAGGCCTATCCTTGTATTTGTTTTTTTAGAAAAAACAGCCTTATATTTTCATCTACAAAGCATGAGTTCGGCCAATGACCGAGCCCCATTGCCATGCACTTCAAACCATCGGCAACTTCAGCCCCTGCGCTTTCGCACAAGCCTTCGCGATCTCATACCCCGCATCCGCATGCCGCATCACGCCGGTGCCTGGATCGTTCCACAGCACCCTTGCGATGCGCTTGTCCGCTTCCGCCGAGCCGTCGCAGACGATCACCACGCCGCTGTGCTGGCTGAAACCCATGCCGACACCGCCGCCGTGGTGCAGCGATACCCAAGTCGCACCACCAGCAACGTTGAGCATCGCGTTGAGCAGCGGCCAGTCGCTGACCGCGTCGCTGCCGTCCTGCATGGCTTCGGTTTCGCGGTTCGGCGAGGCGACGCTGCCGGAATCGAGGTGATCGCGGCCGATGACGATCGGCGCCTTCAGTTCGCCGTTGCGCACCATCTCGTTGAACGCGAGGCCGAGTTTGTCGCGCAGGCCCAGGCCGACCCAGCAGATGCGCGCGGGCAATCCCTGAAAACTGATGCGTTCTTTCGCCATGTCCAGCCAGCGGTGCAGGTGCGCGTCGTCGGGAATGAGTTCCTTGACCTTCGCATCGGTTTTCGCGATGTCCTCGGGATCGCCGCTCAACGCGACCCAGCGGAACGGGCCGACGCCGCGGCAGAACAGCGGACGCACATAGGCCGGCACGAAACCCGGGAAATCGAAGGCGTTCGCGCAGCCCACCTCGAACGCCATCTGGCGGATGTTGTTGCCGTAATCGAAGGTGGGAACGCCCATGGCCTCGAAGGCCAGCATCGCTTCGACGTGGACGCGCATCGACTGCTTGGCGGCGTCGACCACGGACTGGGGCGCGGTGGTCTGCTTGTCGAACCAGTCTTCCAGCGTCCAACCAGCGGGCAGATAGCCGTGCAGCGGATCGTGCGCGGACGTCTGGTCGGTGACCGCATCCGGACGCACGCCGCGACGCACAAGTTCGGGCAGGATCTCGGCGGCATTGCCCAGCAGCGCGATGGATTTCGCCACGCCGGCCGCGCAGTATTTTTCGATGCGCGCGAGCGCGTCGTCGAGGTCGGTCGCCTGTTCGTCGACGTAGCGCGTGCGCAGGCGCATGTCGATGCGCGACTGCTGGCATTCGATGTTGAGCGAGCACGCGCCGGCCAGCGATGCGGCCAGCGGCTGCGCGCCGCCCATGCCGCCGAGGCCTGCGGTGAGGATCCACTTGCCGGTGAGATCGCCGCCGTAATGCTGGCGGCCCATTTCGACGAAGGTTTCGTACGTACCCTGCACGATGCCCTGGCTGCCGATGTAGATCCAGCTGCCGGCGGTCATCTGCCCGTACATCATCAGACCTTTCCGATCCAGCTCGTGGAAGTGCTCCCAGGTCGCCCAGTGCGGCACCAGATTGGAATTGGCGAGCAGCACGCGCGGCGCGTCGGCGTGGGTGCGGAACACGCCGACCGGCTTGCCGGACTGGATCAGCAGGGTTTCGTCGTCTTCGAGATTGCGCAGCGATGCGAGGATGGCGTCGTAGCAATCCCAGTCGCGCGCGGCGCGGCCGATGCCGCCATAGACCACCAGATCTTCCGGCCGCTCGGCGACTTCCGGATCGAGATTGTTCTGCAGCATCCGGTAAGCGGCCTCGCTCAGCCAGGATTTGCAGGTCTTCTCGGCGCCGCGCGGGGCGCGGATGACCCGCGACGGATCGTGACGATTGTTCGATGAGGTCATGTCAGTTCCTGCGCCGCGGGCGCGCTGTGTGCGATGGAGAAAATAGTGCGCCGCGCCGTGGCGCATCGCCAGCGGCCCGTGACCCGGATCGCGGGCCGGGCGACCGTTTCCGGCATTTTTTGCCCTCCCGGCCGCGAAATGTATACGCTGTAGACATGAGCCCGCCCAGCCGCCGGTCCAGCGACCCGCCCAAGACAGTCGACCGCATCCTTTACGCTGCCCGCAGCGTGTTCGAACGCGAAGGCGCGGCGGCGATGAGCATGCGCCGCATCGCGCAGGAGGTCGGACTGACGCCGATGGCGATCTATCGCCATTTTCCGAATCGCGACGCGCTGCTGAAACGGGTCTGCGACGACAGCTTCCAGGAGATCGCGCATCACTGGCACGCGCGCAATCGCGGCCCGGACGCGATGACCCGGATCGTCGCGCTGCAGGAAATCTATCTCGACTACGCGCTGGCGTATCCGCATCTGTTCGATCACGCGTTCTCGGCGCGGCGCGAGGACGCGCGGCGCTATCCCGAGGACTTCCGCGCCCGGCGTTCGCCCACCTTGAACGAAGTCGCCGACGCGGTGGCCGATGCGCAGACGGCCGGCGTGCTCAAACCCGACGACGCGTGGGAGGTCGCGCTGACGCTGTGGGCGCATTCGCACGGATTGATCGCGCTGTATCGCGCCGGTCGTTTCAGCTGCGACGCGAAGGAATTCCGCGCGTTGCATAAACGTGCGCTGCAGCGGTTGCTGGACGGGCTGGCGATCGGGGGCAAGGACGAGTGATGCGCAACGGCCGCACGCGACTGCATAGCAGCTCTTGCCGTCGTCCCCGCGCAGGCGGGGACCCATGCCGGAAGCGGTGAAGCAGTATGCGAATTCAACTGAGGGTCTGTAGGCATGGATCCCCGCCTGCGCGGGGATGACAAGCCCAAGAATCCAGAAGTTCGACTCGAAAGATCGATGTCCGAAAACGGCGAGTCCGACCCGTCGCACGGGTCTATCATCCCGCCATGGCCACCGATTCAACGCACAGCGAAACGCTCCCTTCCCGCGAAGTCTGCTTCCGCGCGATGGCCGCGAAGGACCATCGTTTCGACGGACTGTTCTTCATCGCGGTGCGCAGTACGGGCATCTATTGCCGGCCGGTCTGCCCGGCGCCACCGCCCAAACGTCGGAACATCGGCTTCTATCCCAACGCGGCAGCGGCCACGACGGCCGGCTATCGTCCCTGTCTGCGCTGTCGCCCGGAACTCTCGCCCGAAGCCTTTGCTCAGGTGCGTGAAGATGCGGTACGGCGGGCGCTGGCGATGATCGCCGAGGGCGCGCTGCAGGACGATTCGTGCGGGACGCTGGCGACGCGCGTGGGCCTGAGTGCGCGACAGTTGCAGCGTGTCTTCCTCGCCCACGTGGGCGCGACTCCGCATGCGGTGCACGCCACGCGCCGGCTGCTGCTGGCGAAACAACTGCTCACCGAAACCGCGCTGTCGGTGACCGATGTCGCGCTCGCCGCCGGCTACAACAGCCTGCGTCGCTTCAACGCCGCGTTCAAGGACGGCTGCGGCATGCCGCCGGGCGCGATCCGCCGGCAGAAGTCGGCGGCGCTCGCGCCCAGCGGCACGCTGACGCTGCGTCTGGGCTATCGCCCGCCGCTGGATTTCCCGCTGCTGCTGGCGTTTCTCGCGAAACGCGCGATCCCGGGCATCGAGCGCGTGAATGCGGACAGCTACGAACGCGTCGTCGGCACCGCGGACGCTCCGGCGTGGATCCGGGTGAGCGCGATTTCCGCGCGACCCGAACTGCAGCTCGACATCGACGGCGCCGATCCGCGCGCGATCCCCGACATCGTGCGCCGGGTGCGACGGATGTTCGATCTCGACGCCAATCTGCAGGCGGTGCATGCGGCATTCGCCGACGATCCGCTGCTGGAACGCGCGATCGCGCTGCATCCCGGCCTGCGCGTGCCGTGCGGCTGGGACGGCTTCGAACTGGCGGTACGCGCGGTGCTGGGACAACAGATCAGCGTGGCCGGCGCGACCACGCTGGCGCGTCGGCTGGTGAATACGTGGGGCACGCAGCGTGCGGCTGCCGGGCCGATGCAAGCAGCGACACCGCATCCCGGGCTGGATCGGGCGTTTCCGTCGCCGGAACGCCTGCGCGATGCGCCGCTGGAAAGCATCGGCCTGCCGCGCACGCGCGCCGCGACGCTGCGCGCGCTGTCGGCGGCGGTCGCGGAGGGCCGGCTGTCGTTCGAAGCGGGACAGACGCTGGATGCTTTCGTCGAACGCGCGACCGCGCTGCCCGGCATCGGCGCTTGGACTGCGCAGTACATCGCGATGCGCGCGCTGGCGTTGCCGGATGCGTTCCCCGCCGGCGATCTGGTGCTGCAGCAGCGGCTGGCGCCGCCGGGGCTCGCGCGTCTGGGCGAACGCGCGACCGAAGCGCGCTCGCAGGCGTGGCGGCCTTGGCGCGCGTATGCGGTGCTGTATCTGTGGCATCTGCCGCCCGATCCCGCACGCACGGAGGCGGCATGAGCAGCGTGTTTTTCGAGCACTTCGATACACCCATCGGCACGCTGACACTCGCCGCCGACGCCGACGGTCTGCGCCATATCGAATTCCCCGACAACCGCCATCCGATGGATCGCGAAGGCTGGATTCCCGGCGCGCGCGGCGCGGCTGCGGACGTCCTGCGCGCGACGCGCGAACAGTTGCGCGAATATTTCGAGGGCAGACGCCGCGCGTTCGATCTGCCGCTGCGGCCGCAGGGCACCGCGTTCCAGATGGACGTGTGGCGGACGCTGGCGACGATTCCATGGGGCGCGACGTGGAGCTATCGGGATCTGGCCCGCACCATCGGCAAACCCGATGCGGTGCGTGCGGTGGGCGCGGCCAACGGACGCAATCCGCTGCCGATCGTGCTGCCCTGCCATCGGGTGATCGGCGCCGACGGCAGCCTCACCGGGTTCGGCGGCGGCCTGCCGATCAAGGCGGCGTTACTGCGCCTCGAAGGCGCGCTGCCCGCGCAGGGCGGCGATCTGTTCGGCTGAGTGCGCGATGCCGATAATTCCAGCCAGATGCCGAAAACGAAACGCCCGGCACAAAGCCGGGCGTTCGATGCGGAGCCGAACCGGCGGCGATCAGCGGATCGAGGTATCCAGGCTGCGCAGCGCGTCGGCGATGTTGATATGGCCGGTGCGTTCCAGATCTTCGCTGCTGTAGACCCGGCCGGGACCGTTCGCGCAGCGCTGCGGTTTGCCTTGTTTCCCGGCGCGCATGTTCTCTGCGGCGACGATGCGCGAACCGGTGTGGCGCATGCAGTTGCGGATCGGCTCGCGGGCCGGCGCTGCGGCTTCGGCGGTCTGTACGGTGTCGGTTTCCCCGCTTTCCCTGGTGATGGTCACCGTCTGGGCGACGGCGGTTCCGGCGAAAACGGTCAGCAGGGCGGCGAGCAGAAGACGGGTCATGGCGGCGGCTCCGGTGTCCAATCAGGCGATGCCCGCACCTTACGCCCACCCGCGGCCGCTTGCCTGAACAGGCTGGCGTTGTCGAGCACCCTGTCGGCCAGCCGGCGGTGACCGGGTATCGGGAGACGCGTGGCCCGGCCGCAAAGGTGCATCCACTGCCGCACCGGCCGGGAACGGAAATACCGCCGGCATCGGCGGCGTTTATCATCCAGCCATGAAGCCACACGCCTCTCGACCGTCCCTGCCCGCTCGCTGTGCCCGGCTTGTGGCGTTTTCGATCGCGTTTTCGATGATGTTGCTGCTCGCCGGCTGCGCCAGCCGGACGCCCTCCTCCGAGGCGGTGGCGCAGACCGACGTCCGGACCGCCCGGGTCGTGCTGCTGGTGTCGATCGACGGTCTGCCGGCCTCGATGCTCGGCGCCGGCGTGCTGCCCACGCTCGACCGCATCGCCGCGGAAGGCGTGCGCGCCGAATGGATGAATGCGAGTTACCCCACGCTGACCTTCCCGAATCACTACACGCTGGTCACCGGGCTGCGGCCCGACCGTCACGGCGTGGTCCACAACAACATGATCGACGCGCAACTGGGCCGCTTCATATCGAAGGAAGCGGTGGCCGACGACGGCCGCTGGTGGGGTGGCGAGCCGATCTGGTCGACGCTGCAGAAACAGGGCGGCATCGCCGCGACCATGTTCTGGCCGGGTTCGCGCGCCGAAATCGCCGGACAACGGCCGCGCTACAGCCGTGCGTTCGACATGAAGGTGACGCCCGAGGCGCGCGTGCGGCAGATCCTGGCCTGGCTGGATCTACCGCAGTCGCAGCGTCCGCACCTGCTGACCCTGTATTTCGAGCAGTACGACGTCGCCGGGCACAATGCCGGCGCGCGCAGCGACGAGGCGCTGGCGGCGCTGCGCGAGATCGACGCCGCGCTGACGCGGCTGCAGGCGGGACTGCAAGCGCGCGGCCTGGACGGGCGCACCGACCTGATCGTGCTATCGGACCATGGCATGGCCGACGTGCCGCGCGACAACATCCGTTTCCTCGACGATCGCCTGGACGCCTCGGCGTACGATCTGTGGTCGTGGGGATCGCTTGTCGGCATCGTGCCGAAACCCGGCCGCGGCGACGACGTGGAACGCGCCTTTCTCGGGCAACAGGATCATTACCGCTGTTGGCGCAAGGCCGAACTGCCGGCGGCGTGGCGCTACGGCCGCCATCCGCGGGTGGCGCCGATCGTGTGCCAGAGCGAGGTGGGCTGGCGCGTGCAGACCCGTGCGAAAGACCGCTGGCCGCAAGCGGTGAGGGGCGAGCATGGCTACGCGCCGGAAGACCCCGCGATGCGCGCAGTCTTCGCCGCGCGCGGGCCGTCGTTCCGCGATGGCGTGGTACTGCCAGCGTTCGACAACGTCGACATCTATCCGCTGCTCGCGCATCTGCTGGATGTGAAGCCGGCGGCGAACGACGGCGATCTCGCATCGACGGCGGCGGCGCTGAAATAGCGCGGCGCAATGCCACTGCATCCACTGGCGACGACTAATAAATCCGTCATCCCGAACGCATGCCAGGGATCTGTTGTTCTCCGCATCGAAAGACAAGCAGATCCCTCACATGCGTTCGGGACGACAATTTTTTTGTTCGCGATAGCAAGGGTTTTCGAAATATCGTTTCGATGTGCGCAACAACAGCGCCGCACGGATACGCTTACATACCGCGAAAGCGATGCAGGAACGCCGAACTGACCGGCAGCGCATCGTCACGCCCGCGCAGCTGCAGCGTCGATTTTCCCAATTCGTCCTTGCGCACGCGATCGATCGCGGACACGCGCACCACCACGCCGCGATGCACCTGCCAGAATTCGTCGGGATCCAGCCCCGCCAGCAGTTCCTTGATCGGCGTGCGGATGATCGCTTCGCCGCCGGCGCTGACCACCCGCACGTATTTGTCCTGCGCCTGGAAATACAGCACCTCGTCGATGCCGATCATGCGCACGCTGTCGCCGACCGCGGCGCTGATCCAGCGGATCAGGCGCGCGGCGGACGGCCGCAGCCGCGCTTCGAGGGCGTCGACCGCCTGCAGCGCAGCGCCCGCCTGCGTGGACGCGGCCTGCAGACGTCCGCGGATGCGCTCGACCGCACGCTGCAGGCGCTCGGGCTGCACGGGCTTGAGCAGATAATCGACCGCGCCGGCCTCGAACGCGCGCACCGCGTATTCGTCGTATGCCGTGGTGAACACCACCAGCGACTTCGCCGCGACCGCGGCCCGCGCCACGTCCAGACCGCTGACGCCGGGCATGCGGATGTCGAGGAACGCCAGGGTCGGCCGATGCGCGGCGATGGCTTCCATCGCCGCGATGCCGTCCTCGCATTCGGCGACGATCCGCAGTTCCGGCCAGACGATGCCGAGCATCGCGCGCAGCGCATGGCGCAGCGGCGCTTCGTCTTCGGCGATGATCGCGGTGATGTCGTTCATGCGCTCATCCTCCGCCGGCATGCGAGGGCGTGTCGTCGAGCGGAATCCGCAGTTCGGCGCGCGCGCCGCATGCGGGCTCGCTGACCAGTTGAAACCCAGCGCGGGCGCCGTAACGCGTTTCCAACTGCGCGCGCACGTTCGCCAGACCCAGCCCGCCGCCGACGCCCGGCTGCAGGCCAAGACCGTCGTCGATCACGCTCACGCTCAACATGTCGTCATCGCGTGCGGCCATGATCGTCACCGTACCCGGCCCGCGCTTGGGCTCGATGCCGTGCTTGATCGCGTTCTCGACCAGACTGATCAGCAGCATCGGCGGGAACGGCAGCGCGCGCAGCGCGGCGTCGGCCTCGATCGCGTAGCTCAGCCGCCCGCTGGTGCGCAGACGCATCAGTTCGAGGTAACTCGCGCATAGATCGAGCTGCTGCCCGAGCGTCGAATGCAGCGCCGTTTCCTCGTCGCGAAGACGCGGAATGGTGGCGCGCAGGTAATCCACCAGCGCATCCAGCGTGGCCTCGGCCTGCGCAGGTTCCTGCCGCACCAGCGCGCGCACCGAGGCCAGCGTGTTGAACAGGAAGTGCGGCTCGACCTGGGCCTGCAGCACGCCGAGGCGCAGGTCCGAATGCTGTTTCTGCACCTGCAACGCCGCCATCGCGTCGACGTGCCGCGCCTCCTGCCAACTCCCCAGTTCGCGGAAATAGGCGCGCAACGCAAGGCCGCCGCCGAGCGCGCCGTAGATCAACACCAATGTCGCGAGATTCAATGCCTGCAGCGCGGCTTTTTCCACCGGGGAGAACTGCGGCGGCTTGAGCACCATCCGCACGTCGTCGCTCTTCGGAATGGTCTGCTTGAGATAGTTCGACGACCACGCATCAGCGAAATAACTCACGACGATGCCCAGCAGCATCGCCAGCACGATCCCGAAGCGTTCGCGGCGCAGCGGCCAGCCCGCATGACGCACCAGCGCCGCCAGCAATGGTCCTGTGGAACACATCAACATGAAGCCGGCGGCGAAGTGCAGACCCGCCATGAGACCGCCGTGGCCGCTGCCGGTGGTGATGGTCAGGCCGGCGGCGACGAAGCATGCGACCACCACGATGACCGCGCCGAAGATCAGACTGCGGCCGCGCAGCCAGCGCCAGCTGAAAACAGGATAGCGACGGTAGCCCAACCACGCGCCGCCGCTGGCGACGACGCCGGTCGGCAGCGGGCGGTCAAGCGGATAGGGCGTGCGGTCCGATATGCGGTCTGGCGTGAAGTCCGAGGATGTCATCGACGTGTTCCATCGAGGGTGTGCCCGCCCTGTTCGAGCTTGAGTGCAATGACTTTACCCGCCGCGTCGCGCCGGAAACGGATGACGATACCGAAGTTGGGCGCCTCGAAGACATCCTTGGCCGTCGCCGCAAGCGGGAACGCGCCCTGCCCGGTCGCCTGCGCGGTCAGCGTGCCGGCTTCGGCGCGCACGGTCAGTACGAAGTCCGGCATCAGCGGATATTCGCCGGCATAGGCCTTCAACGCATCCGCAGACAACGCCAGTGTCGGCTTGGCTGCGGATTCGCCGGTATCCGGCTTGCCCAGCGGCACGTTCGCATCGAGCAGATGCAGGCCGAGGCTGCCGAGGCCCCCGCGCGCGTGCAGCGCGGTATCGGACAGGATCACCACGCCGGATGTTCTTTCCGGATCGAACGCGACGAACGACGAGAACCCGCCGGTGCCGCCTTCGTGCGCGAGGAAGGTGCGGCCGTTGAGCGGCGCCAGCATCCATTGCATCGCGAGCGGCGCTTTCGCGTCGTTGGCGACCGGCGCATGGGTCAGGCGGAAGTCGGCGTCGAGCGGCTTCGGCGCGCCGCCGAACTGGCCCTGCACGTAGCGCACCATGTCGTCGAGCGTCGAACGCACGCCGCCGACGCCGGCGAAATCGGTCGGAAACGTCCAGGCCGGCGTGACTTTCGTATCCGGCGTGTGGCCGATGACCGCCTTCACCGCGTCGGGCTTGCGGTTGATGTAGCTGCTGTCCATGCCCAGCGGCGCGAATACGCGGGTGTCGAGCAGCGTTTCGAAATCGCTGCCGGCGCGACGCGCGACCGCGTACGACAGCAGCATCGCCGCAAAATTGGAGTATTCGAATTTCGCGCCCGGCGCCTGCGCCAGCGGCGTGGTCGACAGCGCCTTCAGCAGCGCGGCCTCGTCCAGCTTCGAATACGGATTCTGCGGGTCGTAGTCGATGCCTGCGGGAATCGCCGGCAGGCCCGAGGTGTGGGTGACGATGTGGCGCAGCAGGATGGGTTTGCCTTCGAACGTCGGCACCGTGCTGTCCTCGGGCAGATACGCCGACAGCGGATCGTCCAGCGAGGCCTTGCCTTCGCGGATCAGGCCGGCCAGGACCGCCGCCATCATCGGTTTGCTGACCGAGCCGATCTCGAACGCGGTGTTCGCGCCGATGCGTGGCGCGGGATCCTTGCCGTCGGCGCAGGCGTAGGCGCGGCGTACGTTTTTACGTTCGATGACCGCGACGGCGAAGCAGGCGCCGCTGCGGTCGCCGTGCAGGCGTTTGCCTACGATCGCCTGCAGTCCTGCGTCGGTCGTGGGCGCGTTCTTGACAGTGTTCCCGGCAGTGTTCCCGGCAGTGGTCGCGGCCTCGGCCGCGCCGGCGATCATCAGCGCGGCGGAGAACAGAATCGTGGGATAGGACAAGATGGCCATGGCGGATTCCTGGGGTGTGATGGGGATTGGATCAGACTGCTCCGCATCGACAGGCCCCGCCGGGGTTTGCGACGAACACCCCGCAGACGGCGACGAAATGCGTTCCGTCCGGATCGACCGGCCCGACCAGCCGGCCAATCAGCCGGCCAACAGCCCGCGCATCGCGGTCGCGAAGCGCGCGGCGATGGCGGCGCCGTCGCGATGGCGGCCGCCCATCACCACCTCGCGACCGGCCACGGACACCGTGTCCACCGCGCTGCGGTTGCCGCTGAAGATCCAGCGGTCGGCGATGTCGACCGGCGTCGCGCCGACCAGCAGCGGCGATGCGCCGTCGAGCGTCACCGTATCGCCGGCCAGCGCCGCGTCCGCGAACCCGCACGACGGCGCGCCGCTGGCGCGCACGCCCGCCAGCAGCGTCTCGCCGACGCTGGGCTGCGCTTCGGTCGCGGCGATATTGCGGTGGCGGGTCGTCAACCGCTGGCCGTATTCGAGCCAGCGCAGTTCTTCCACCGGCGACACCGAAATATGCGAATCGGAGCCGATGCCCCAGGCGCCATCGGCGTCCAGGTAATCGCGCAACGGGAACAGGCCGTCGCCGAGATTGGCCTCGGTGGTCGGGCAGATCGCGACCGTGGCGCCGCGGCGCGCGATGCCGACGACCTCGTCCACGTCCAGATGGGTCGCATGCACCAGCGTCCAGCGCGCATCGACCTCGGCGTTGTCCAGCAGCCAGCGCACCGGACGCTCGCCGCGGATCGCGAGGCTGTCCTGCACTTCGCCGATCTGCTCGGCGATGTGGATGTGGACGCGCGCCTCGCCCGGCAGTGCAGCCAGCACCGCATGCATGGCATCCGGCGGCACCGCGCGCAGGCTGTGCAGGGCGCAGCCGATGCGCAGGGTGTCGTTCTGTTCGCGATGCAAGGCTTCGAACAGGCGCAGATACGCATCGACCGTATGCCCGAAGCGGCGCTGGCGCTCGTTGAGCGGGCGGCCGTCGAAGCCGCCGGTCATGTACAGCACCGGCAGCAGGGTCAGACGGATGCCGGTCTTGCGCGCTGCGGCGATCAGCGCCCGCGACATCGCCGCGGCATCGGCATACGGACGGCCATCGGGCGCGTGATGCAGATAGTGGAATTCGCAGACCGTCGTGTAGCCCGCTTCCAGCATCTCGGCATAGAGCTGCGCGGCGACGGCCTGCAGGGTGTCGGGATCGAACCGCGCCGCCATCCGGTACATGGTGTCGCGCCAGGTCCAGAACGAATCGGAGGCATGGGTCATGCGCTCCGCCAACCCCGCCATCGCGCGCTGGAACGCGTGCGAATGCTGGTTGACGATGCCGGGCAGCGCCCAATCGCCGTGGGGCAGGCCGTGAATCGTGCGGTGGGCGGAAACCGTGTGGGTGGGATGCGCGGGTGCTGTGCTCATGCGCGCATTCTCGCCGATCGGGTGCGGATACCGGAAAGGTACGCGCGAAGAGCGAATCCCCCCGACATCGCTGCGCGATGCCGGCCCCCTTTTTCAAAGGGGGCAAAAGCTACGGACGCAGGCCTTTGATGTCAGCCCCCTTTGAAAAAGGGGGCCGGCGGCTGCGAAGCAGGCGACGGGGGGATTTGCTCCTGGGCGTCCGATAACAAGCCACCCGCTACACTGCGCAAAATTCAGACCACAGGCGGATCGATGTCGGCGTTGGCGGGAATCAAGGTGCTGGAGCTGTCGCGGGTGCTCGCCGGGCCGTGGTGCGGGATGACCCTCGCCGACCTCGGCGCCGATGTCGTCAAGCTGGAGCCGCTGGAAGGCGACGACACCCGCGATTACGGCCCGCCGTTCCTTGACGACATCTCCGCCTATTTCGCGAGCTGCAACCGCGGCAAACGCTCGATCGCCGCCAACCTGCGCCACCCCGACGCGCGTCCGCTGCTCGAAGCGCTGATCCGCCACAGCGACGTGCTGATCGAGAACTTCCGCACCGGCGCCGCGGAATCGCTGGGCCTCGACTACGCCCACGTCCACGCGCTAAACCCGCGACTGATCTATTGCGCGATCTCCGGCTACGGTCGCAGCGGTCCCGGCGCGCAGCGGCCGGGCTACGACTTCGTGGTCCAGGCCGAGTCCGGGCTGATGTCGATCACGGGGCCGGCCGACGGCGCCGCCAGCAAGGTCGGCGTGGCCACCGTCGATCTCGCCACCGGGCTGAACGCGACCATCGCCATCCTGGCCGCGCTGCATCAGCGCGCGCGCACCGGCGAGGGCCAGTACATCGAGCTCAGCCTGTTCGACGTGCAATTGCAGGGTCTGGCGAATATCGCCAGCAGCGTGCTGTTCACCGATGCCGAGGCGCGTCGCTGCGGCAATTCGCATCCCACCATCGTGCCCTACCAGAGCTTCGACGCCGCCGACGGCACCTTCGCGATGGCCTGCGCCAGCGATGGATTATGGGCACGGCTGTGCGCGCTGATCGACCGTCCGCAGTGGATCGACGATCCGCGCTGCGCCGGCAACGCCGAGCGCGTGCGCCATCGCGACTGGCTGATCCCCGAACTGGCGCAGTGCTTCGCCGGCGATACCGTCGCTTCGTGGCTGGCGCGCTTCGAGGCCGCCGGCATCCCCGCCGCGCCGGTCAACAGCGTGCGCGACGCGGTGATGGGCACGCTGGCGACCTCACGCGGCCTGCGCATCGACGCCGACGGCATCCCGATGATCGCCAGCCCGCTGCGGATGTCGGCCTCGCCGATGGCCGCACCGCAACGTCCGCCGCGATTGAGCGAACACGCCGATGCGATCTGCGCCGCGCACGGCATCGACGCAGACCGACTGCGCAGCACCGGAGCCATTCGATGAATACTGCAACCCGCTGGGACGGCCTGCTGCTCGGCGCATCCTTGGCGACGCTCGACGGCGACCGCGGCTACGGCGAAATCGAGGACGGCGCGCTCGGCTGGAAGGACGGTCTTCTGACGTACGTCGGCCCGCGCAGCGCGCTGACGGATAGCCCCGAGGCACTGGCGAACGACATCACCCGACTCGACGGCGGCTGGATCACACCGGGTCTGGTCGACTGCCACACCCACGTCGTGTTCGCCGGCGACCGCGCGCATGAATTCGAACTGCGGCTGCAGGGCGCGAGCTACGAAGACATCGCCCGCGCCGGCGGCGGCATTCTCTCGACGGTGCGCGCGGTGCGCGAGGCCAACGAAGACGAGTTGTTCATGCAGTCACTGCCGCGCGCACAGGCGCTGCTGCGCGACGGCGCGACCACCTTGGAAATCAAGTCCGGCTACGGTCTGGATCTCGACAACGAACGCAAGATGCTGCGGGTCGCACGCCGGCTCGGCGATGCGCTGGGCATCGGTGTCCGCACCACATTTCTCGGCGCGCACGCGCTGCCGCCCGAGTTCGCAAACAATGCGGATGGCTACATCGACGCCGTGCTCGACTGGCTGCCGGCATTGCATGCCGAAGGTCTGGTCGATGCGGTGGATGCATTCTGCGAAGGCATCGGCTTCACGCCCGCGCAGACCCGGCGCGTGTTCGAGGCCGCGCGCGGGCTTGGCATCCCGGTGAAACTGCACGCCGATCAACTCAGCGACCTCGGCGGAGCCGCGCTGGTCGCCGAATTCGGCGGGCTGTCGGCCGATCACGTCGAATACACCAGCGAATCCGGCGTGCGCGCGATGGCCGCTGGCGGTCCCGACGGCACGGGCACGGTCGCCGTGCTGTTGCCCGGCGCGTTCCACTGTCTGCGCGAAACGAAACTGCCGCCGATCGACGCCTTCCGCACCCACGGCGTGGCGATGGCCGTCGCCACCGACTGCAACCCAGGCACCGCGCCGCTATTGTCGCTGCGCCAAGCGATGTCGCTGGCGTGCACGCATTTCCGGCTGACGCCGGAGGAAGCGCTGCGCGGCGCGACGGTGCACGCGGCGCGCGCGCTGGGGCTGCGCGATCGCGGCCTGTTGCGCGTGGGCCTGCGCGCGGATCTGGTGCACTGGCGCATCCGTCGCCCCGCGGAACTGTGCTACTGGCTCGGCGGCGAGCTTGCGGGTAACGTGTTCATCGCCGGCCAGCCTGTCTCTTGCCAGTTCATCTCTCGTCCGGATTGAACCCCACGAAACCGGGCGTCGCCCAGGAGTCAGACTTGCCATGAGCCGAATCTTCACCGCGATTTTCGCAATGCTTCTTGCAGCATGCTCAACCGAGCCGGTTGCTGCTTGGCAGAAAGACCCCGTCGAGTCGAAAGTTGGAATACATATCATTCCAAATTTTGGAGATGACCCAACCACCTATTCACCAGATATCTCCGCGCCTGCCGTTCAAGCCGCGCTGCAGAGTGTCGACTGGACGAATGGGTTCCATCAAGTTGTTGTGGTCATATCCCCGGGCGTTTCCATGGAGGTTGGAGGAAGCCTCAATCCCGATCATGGCCTGTCCGCCGTCTATCGCAATCGTCCCACCAAGACCGAAATGGTGACAAAGAACGCACCCGGCAGCATCGCTGACCTGGAAGCTATTCTTCTCGCATTCCTCAAGAAAGATGAGTCCTGGCGACAGGTTCAAGAGTTCGGATTCCATGACGAGAGGTCCAACCATTCATTGAAGCCGAACCCGCTCCGCCGCTCGGCTTAATTCAGGTGTTTCCCATGCGCATCCAACTGCCCACAGTACTCGCACTATGCATCCTCCTATCCGCACATGCTGCATCCGCCGCGGAAGCCACGCCGGCCGCGCGCAAGCTCGCGCAGGATGCCGTCATCGTCGATACCCATATCGACTCGCCCACGGAGTTGATGAAGGGCTGGCTGGATCTGGGCGAAGCGCAGCCGCGTGAGTTCGATTTCCCGAAAGCACGCACCGGCGGCCTCGATGTGGCGTTCATGTCGATCTACACCTCGCCCGGGCAGGACGACGACGGCACCGCCGAAGCGGTCGCCAACCGCATGATCGACGCGGTGGAAAAGACCGCCCGCGACAACCCCGAAAAATTCGCATTGCTGCGCTCGCCGCGCGATGTCGAAGCCCTCCGCCGGCGCGGTCTGGTGCTGCTGCCGCTGGGCATGGAAAACGGCGCGCCGATCGGCGACGACCTGGGCAAACTCGCATTCTTCTTCGACCGCGGCATTCGCTACATCACGCTCGCCCACAGCGCGAACAACCGCATCGCCGATTCGTCGTACGCGCAGGACAAGAAGTGGAACGGACTCAGTCCGTTCGGGCGCGATGTGGTTGCGAAAATGAACCGCCTGGGGATGATGATCGATGTGTCGCATCTGTCCGATGCCGCGGTCGCGCAGGCGGTGGAACTGAGCCGCACGCCGGTGGTCGCCACCCATTCGGCGCTGCGGCATTTCACGCCGGGTTTCGAGCGCAATCTCAGCGACGAGCTGGCGAAGGCCATCGCCGCGAAAGGCGGGGTGATCCAGATTCCGTTCGGCAACGCCTTCGTCGATACCGCATCGGCGGCGCAGACCCAGGCGTATTTCGTCGCCTACAACGACTACCAGCGCCAGCGCACCGCGGGCACGACCACACAGACCGTGGCCGAATTCGATGCAGAGTGGGACAAGGCGCATCCGCCGCTGCCGGTGAAGATGGAAGCGGTGCTCGACCAGATCGATTACGGCGTGAAACTGGTGGGCGTCGACCACATCGGCATCGGCTCGGATTTCGACGGCGTGGGCGGCGCACTGCCGGAAGGGCTGAAGACGGTCGCCGATTTCCCGAACCTCATCGCGGGCCTGCAGGCACGAGGCTACAGGGACGCGGATATCCGCAAGATCCTCGGCGGCAATGTGCTGCGGGTCTGGCGGCGCGTGGAGTCGGCGGCAACCTCGACCAAAAACCCGCCTGCTCAAATCCCCTGACCCCGAAAAGCAGAAACCCCGCCGGAGCGGGGTTCAGAAGTAAGCGGCCGGAACGGGTCCGATCACTCCTTGGCGGCGACCTTCTTGGCCACGGCCTTCTTGGCGGGCGCCTTGACGGCCGGCTTCGCAGCGGCCTTCTTCACGGCCGACGCGGCGGGCGCGCCGGTGGCTTTCTTCGTGGCCTGCAGACGGGCATTGCCGTAGCTGGAGTTGTAGCGCTTGCCTTTGGCTGTTCTACGGTCGCCTTTGCCCATGTGCAAATCCTCTTTTGAATCAGTGTGTTGACGTGGCTTCGTGGAAGCCGGATCAGTGGAAACCGGAGTCAGGCAGGCCGACTCAGTATCGGGTCGCGGTCTTATCGCGAGGCGCGCATGCTAACACGCCAGCCGGGCGGTTTCGCGCGGTTCCGTGCCGCTTTGATACAAGGCCGGCAAAGCCCGGTGCGGAACAGAGGTGGAATTCAGGGCGATCCCACCGCGCTGGCGGCATGGGTGAGGCGCAGGTTGACCATGTGCGCCGCCGCCAGCAGCAACCCGCCTATCGTCATGACCACGGCATGCGAGATCGAATGGGTGTGCAGCGGCGAGAATGCGCCCACCCAGACCAGCACCAAGCCCGGAATCAGCAGCATCCAGGCATGGAAACCGCGATGGCGTCGCCAGCCCAAAGCCAGCGTGGACACGCCCAGCAGCGTCGCGAACACCACGAACGCCTGGTCCAGATCGATCCAGCCACCCACTTCGAGGCCGAACGCCGGCGCCAGGGCGAGCAGCCACGGCCACAACGCGCAGTGGATCGCGCATAAGAATGAGGCGGCGAAACCGACGCGGTCGGCTTTGCGCAGAGCGAGGCTGGGACTGTGCATGACTTTCGGGGGGTTGGATTTATTTTGGAACATTATAACATCCCTGTGTCGCCCACCAGTGTACCCGCAACGCATGCACAGTTCCTCCTTGTCTTGTCACCGCCGCGCGCTGCGCAACCCGCTCTTCATCGCCCTCGTACTGGCGCTGCCCGTGATGGCGTCCGCGCAGGACACCGTCGGCAAGGATCCCCGCCATGACGAGGCCAAAGACCTCGACCGGGTGATCGTCAACGCCAGCCCGCTGCGCCAGACCGCCGAAGAGTTGAGCCAGCCGGTGGACGTGCTGTCCGGCGAGAAGCTCGACCAGGCCAAGTCCCCCACGCTCGGCGAAACGCTGAACAAACTGCCGGGCGTGCAATCCTCGAACTTCGGCGCCGGCGTCGGCCGGCCGATCATCCGCGGCCTCGACGGCCCGCGCGTCGGCGTGCTGTCCGGCGGCCTCAGCAGCCAGGACGTGTCCACGATCAGTCAGGACCACGCGACCGCGATCGAGCCTTTCCTGGCCGACCAGATCGAAGTGCTGAAAGGCCCGGCCACCCTGCTGTACGGCAGCGGCGCGATCGGTGGCGTAGTCAACATCGTCGACGGCCGCATCGCCGAGCGCCGCCTCGACGAAACCATCGAAGGCCGCGCGGAGCTGCGCTACGACAGCGTGAACCTCGGACGCACGGCGATGGCCCGCGTCGACGCCTCGGGCGCCGATGGCGCGCTGGTACTGCACGCAGACGGCGTGTACCGCGACCAGGACGATTACGACACACCCAATGGCAAACAGCTCAACAGTTTCGTGAAAACCCGCACCGGCGCCATCGGCGCGTCTTTCATCGGCGCCGACGGTTTCATCGGCGTCTCGGCGTCGCGCTACGACAATCGCTACGGCAACCCGGGCGAACCGGGCGATCCGGCCGTGGGCGAAGCCGGCGTCTCGCTGGACATGCTGCAGAACCGTTTCGAGCTGAAGACCGGCATCGACCGCGATGTCTGGATCTTCGACGGCCTGCGCGGCAGCTTCGCCAGCACGCGTTATGAACACACCGAATTCGAGGGCGCCGAAGTCGGCACCTTCTTCACCAACGAAGCCGACGAAGGCCGCCTCGAACTCACTCACAAAGCCTTCGGCCACTGGACCGGCGCCGTCGGTTTCCAGGCCGGCACGCGCACGTTCGAGGCCATCGGCGAAGAAGCCTTCGTGCCGCGCACGACGACCCGTTCGCAGGGTCTGTTCTGGATGGAACACGGCCAGTGGGATGCCTTCCAGGTCGACCTCGGCGTGCGCGCCGACCGCGTGAACACCGATGCCGACGGCCTGCCCGGTCGCACCTTCACGCCGCTCAGCCTGTCGGCCGGCGCGTTGTGGCGTTTCAACGATGCGTGGCGGATGACCGTGAATCTGGATCGCGCCGAGCGCGCGCCGGCCGAGGAAGAACTGTTCGCCGACGGCCCGCACGTGGCCACCGCGTCGTACGAGATCGGCGACCCGACGATGCGCGAAGAGCGCGCGGATCAGTTCGAACTCGGTCTGCATTACCACGGCGACCGCTTCGATGCGAAGGCATCGGTCTATGCGACGCGCTTCGACGGCTTCATCTATCTCGCCGATACCGGCGCGTTCACCCCACCGGAGCCGGGTGAAGATCCGCTGCCGATCCGCCAGTGGTCGCAGGCCGACGCGACGTTCCGCGGCATCGAGGCGGAAGTCACCGCGCATCTGCTCGACAACGAACGCGGCAAACTCGCTCTGCGCGCGTTCGGCGACCACGTCCGAGGCGAGCTGGACAGCGGCGCGGCCGTCGCCGACAGAGACCTGCCGCGCATCGCACCGTCGCGCTTCGGTCTGGATCTGAACTGGAATGCCGATCGTTGGCGCGCTGCGCTCGGCGCGACCCGGGTGATGCGCCAGGACGACGTGGCCGCGGACGAAACCGGAACCGCGGGTTACACGCTGGTCGACGCCCATTTCGCGTGGCACTGGGACACCGACGACCATGGTTGGGAAGTGTTCGTCGACGCCAATAATCTGGGCGACGTCGACGCCCGCGTGCATACCTCGTTCCTCAAGGACAACGTGGTGCTGCCCGGCCGCAACTTCGCGGTGGGCGTGCGGCTGTTCTTCTGATCGTCACACCCGACGCTTAATCTTTCGCGCCACGCGGTCACGCACCGCAAGATCACGTTTCACACCGCGCCCCCGCATCCGCCGCAGGCCGTCCACTCTCTCCCGGACCAGGCCTGCGGCGGATGCAACTTTTCAACGACGCGGGGCGGTCTTCGTCTTGGCGGTGTTCTTCGCCGACTTGGCCACCGTGCCGCCGCGCACCGGCGGCCGCTTCACCGGCTTGTCTGCCGACACCGGCTTGGCGCGCACCGATTCGATCTGCCGCGCCGTGAGCTGCAGCGATCGCTCCAGATGCTGCACGATCGACGCCTCGGCCGCCTTCAGGCTCTCGGCAATGCTCTCGATCGCCAGGCCGTCGTGATTCTTCATGATCGACGCCAGCTTCTGCTCGTCCTCCGGCAGCTTGTGCGCCAACAGATTGACCAGCGTGCCCAGCACCGCGCGTCGCATGTCCTGCAGCGGCAACAGCGAGACCGGGGCGTCGCCTTCCTTGGCATCGGCCTGCGCCAGCGCGGTTTCGAGCAGCCGCGCCAGGCCCGATTCGCGCCCGGCGGTGGCGAACATGCCATCGACGAGGTCCGCGACCGCACCAGGGCCGAACTCGGCGTGCAGCACTTCTTCCGCCGCGCGGCCGATTTTCAGAAGCGGATCCCAGGGACACGGATGCGGGAACGGCAAGCGTAGTTCGGCGATCTCGTAATCGAAACGCAGGCTCGCCGCCAACACGAATGGCGAACAGTAACGACGGCCGATCGGCGCCAGCCAGCGCACCGTGTTGAGGTAATAGGTGCGGATCTTCAGGTATTCCGGCGTCGGCACGCCGCCCGCGTACAGGCCGGTGCGCGGCAGGCCGGTGGTCGGATCGTTGCCCGCGCCGGAACCGTTGAGATTGATGTTGACGAAGTGGTGCCACGTCGCGTCGCAGACGATCCGCCCGGCGCCCGCCGGGTCGCCGTTGTAGGCCGAGATCGCGCCGAAACTGCGCGGATAAACCGGCGGTTTGGTGCCGGTCGCGGTCGGCGCGCCGCTGACGATGAAACGTCCGGCCGAGATCGACACGGCGACCACTGCCGGCGCGATCCTCGCACCGCCGCTGGTCGGCGCCGGCCATTCCTCGACACCGGCGAAATTGCCGGCGACCGGCGTGGGCGCGAGGCAGCGGCTCTCGTGCGGATGATCGGGCAGGTAATCCACGGCGCCCGAACTGTGCCGCAGCACCGGATGCACCGCCCAGGTCGAAGCGACGAAGGGATCGCCGCCGTTCGAGAAGAACACCGGGAACATCCGCTGCGGGATCGCATCGGCCTGGTCGTTGAATTGTTTGATGCCGTCGGCGCCGTGCTCCAGCACGGTGTCGTGGCGGTCAACGGTCGCCATCGGAATGCTCGACCAGTCGCGCATCGAGCGGATCCGCGGCAGATTCGCGCCCATCCCGGCGCCGATGGTGTCGTGGTCGCCGGTCGCGAACATGCCGCCGCCATTGCGCATGAACTGGGCGATCTGCTGCTGTTCCGCGACCTGCAGCGCCGTGGTGCTGAAGGCGAACAGCCAGATCTGGTCGTAGTTCGCGGTGGTGACCGCTGTGGCGGCGGTCGCGAAGTTGTAGTTGCCGGGAATACTCAGCCCGGCACCGCTGCCGGACCGATGCGCGGTGGTCACGGTATGGCCGGCGTTGCGCACGATCTGCACGAACTCGGACAGACCGAACCCGGCGGTGCCGAAGTTGAGTGAACTGTCGGCCACCATCAGGATCTTCTGCGCGCAGGGGAATCGATAGATGATGTCGATGAACGGGTTGCCGCGGATGACGATGTCGCGAAGCTGGATGTCGCGAAGCTTGATGTCGCCAGGCATGAGCGTCTCCTTCTGCTGTCGACTGGCGCGCATTGCGCGCCGCCGGTGACGCGGCCTCGATGGCCGCTGGGCCCCTGTGCAATGGGTAAACGCCCGGCATTGCGCGGATCGGACACGACCACGCGCGATTCGGATGAGCGGCGCGATGCGCATTGCGATGACGGCTTCGATGACAACTGCGATGGCCTGCCTGCCGCGCTCGCCGCGTTACGCGCGCACGCGTCGAGTGCGTATCGCAGTGCGGTCGATGCCGTATCTATCGCGTTCGGTGCGCATCGCAGCGCGCATCGCGTGTCGGTGCTCGCGTGAAGCGACCGCCGTCTGCGTTCGCCTCCGGTGCGCGAGGAGACGCCTCAGCCCGCCTGGACGCAACGCGCGCAGATGCCGTGCACTTCCAGCGTCTGCGCCTGCGGCACGAAGCCGAGCGCGCGGGCTTTCTCGTCGAGCTGCGCGACCACCCGCTCGTCTTCCAGTTCCACGGCGCTGTGGCAGCGATCGCAGATCAGGAACGGCACCGAGTGCTGCGCGGTGTTCGGGTGATGACAGGCGACGAAGGCGTTGACCGATTCCAGCTTGTGGATGAAACCGTTCGCCAGCAGGAAATCCAGCGCGCGGTACACGGTCGGCGGCGCGGCGGCGCCGGCGCTGTCTTCGTCGAGCGCCTTGTCGGCGCGGATCCGGTCCAGCAGGTCGTAGGCCTTGATCGGCTTGCCCTGCTCGGCGATCAGGGTCAGCACCCGGGTGCGGATCGGCGTCAGGCGCAGACCGCGCTCGCGGCAAGCATGTTCGACCGCGCCCACGAAGCTGGGCGCGTCGTGGACGTGATGGTGCGGATCGGTGCAGGGGTGCGACATGGCTGGATGATGGCGTCGGGCGGGTCTGGACTCAAGGCGTGCGTTCAGAAACCGCGCATCGAGAATCGGAGGCTCAGCCCGCGATCTTCGCCAGCGCGGCGTCGATGCGCGCCACCGCCTCGCCCTGCCCGGCCAGATAGACGGTGTGCGAGATGTCGGGACTGACCTGGGTGCCGGTGATCGCCACCCGCATAGGCTGCGCCACCTTGCCCATGCCGAGGCCCAGCGCTTCGGCGGTCGCGTGCAGCGCCGCGCCGATGCTCTCCACGGTCCACGGATCGAGTGTCGCGAAACGCTCGCGGGCATCGGTCAACGCGGCTGCGGCGTCGGGCTTAAGATGTTTGGCGACCGCGGCCTCGTCGTATTCGGTCAGCGGGCGATACCAGACCGCCGCGCGCTCGGCCATGTCCTTCAGCGTCTGCACGCGGTCGCGCAGCGCGATCACCACATCCGCCGGCGCCGGGCCGCGCGACAGGTCGAAATCTTCATCCTGGATCTGCGCCTGCTGCAGATGCCATTCCAGATGCTTCGCGACCGCGGCCGGGTCATCGCTCTTCAGGTACTGCTGGTTGAGCCAGCCGAGCTTGGCCATGTCCAGGCGCGAGGCGCTGGGGTTCACGTCGTGCAGCTCGAACAGCGCGATCATCTCGTCGATCGAGAAGATTTCCTGATCGCCGTGCGACCAGCCCAGCCGCACCAGGTAATTGAGCAGCGCATGCGGCAGATAGCCCTCATCGCGATACTGCATCACGTCGGCGGCGCCGGTGCGCTTGGACAGCTTGGCGCCGGTCTCGTCGAGGATCATCGGCAGATGCGCGAAATTCGGCACCGCGGTGCCCAAGCCCATGCCGATGAGCGCGCGATAGATGTTGATCTGCCGCGGGGTGTTGTTGACGTGATCGTCGCCGCGCACCACGTCGGTGATGCCCATGTCGAGATCATCCACCACCACCGCGAAGTTGTAGGTCGGGTAGCCATCGGGGCGGAAGATCACCAGATCGTCGAGTTCGGTGTTGGCGAACTCGATGGTGCCCTTCACCTTGTCGTCCCACGACACCGTGCCATCGAGCGGATTCTTGAAGCGGATCACCCGGTTCGGATCGTCTCGGTACCCGGCGTTAGCGTCGCGGTACTTGCCGTCGTAGCGAGGCTTTTCCTTGCGCATGACTGCAAGCGTCCTCGTCACGTCAAGATCATTCTTGCTCTCGTAGGCGTAATAGGCGACACCGGCGGCGACCATGTGTTCGGCGACTTCGCGATAGCGTTCGAGGCGCTGGGTCTGGTAGATCGGACCCTCGTCGTAACCCAGGCCCAGCCAGTCCATCGCCTCCAGAATCGCGTCGATCGCCGCCTGGGTGCTGCGCTCGCGGTCGGTGTCCTCGACCCGCAGCACGAATTGCCCACCGGCATGGCGCGACGCCAGCCAGCAGTACAGCGCGGTGCGGGCGCCGCCGATGTGCAGATAACCGGTCGGGCTGGGAGCGAAGCGGGTGCGGATGGTCATGCGGATGGCGCCGGGGAACAGGAAAGGCGGAATTTTACCCGGTATGACCGGCGTGTCCCGATCTGCGTCATCGACGACCATGGCTGTCATCCCGAGCCGGAGGCGAGGGACCTGCTTTCATGCGTCGCCCGATGTCCGACACAACAGGTCCCTCACCCCGATGAAGCCGGGGTTCGGGATGACAGGACAGGGACGTTCGCCCGTGCGGCGGACACGAATGCTGCCGGCGCGTCGGCCATGACTGCTGGTTGCCCCCGTCACGCCACTACAATTCCCGGATGACCACCCTCTTCATCTCCGATCTGCACCTCGACCCCGAACGCCCGGAGATCACCCGGCTGTTCGGCGAATTCATCGACGGCGAGGCCCGCAGCGCGGACGCGCTGTACATCCTCGGCGACCTGTTCGAAGCCTGGGTCGGCGACGACGATCCGGCCGACACCGGCGCCTTCGTGGCCGCGAAACTCCGCGCGCTCAGCGACAGCGGCGTGCCGGTGTTTTTCCAGCACGGCAACCGCGATTTTCTCGTCGCCAGCGATTTCGCGCGGCGCGCTGGCGTGCAACTGCTACCGGAAAACGCCGTCGTCGTGCTGTACGGAACACCGGCGCTGCTGATGCACGGCGACACCCTGTGTACCGACGATCTCGCGTATCAAGCGTTCCGCGCGCAGACCCGCAATCCCGTCTGGCGCGCGCAATTCCTGTCGCAGCCGCTGGCCGCGCGCCTCGCTTTCGCCGCACAGGCGCGCGCCGCCAGCCAGCAGCGGCAACAGGCGATGAAACACGACGACCGCGCGCAGTTCGAGACCGTCACCGATGTCGCGCCCGATGCGGTGCGCGACACGTTCGCGCGCTACGGTATCGACACGATCATCCATGGCCACACCCACCGCCCGGCGATCCACGCGCTGGACGTCGACGGCCGCGCCTGCCGACGCATCGTGCTGGGCGACTGGTACACGCAGGGTTCGGTGCTGCGGGTGGATGCGGATGGCGCGGCGTTGTCGGCGATGCCGCTGTAGAACCCGCGATCCATAGGCGCTCTGTTGTAGGAGCGACGGAAGTCGCGACGGGCTGCGGAAAATCCTTCCGCCATTCATCGCGACTTCCGTCGCTCCTACAGCAGCGGTCCTTCCCGTAGAGCCGCACGCTGACTTGCTGCGCATCGTAATGGCGGCCAAAGAATATGATCATCTACGGCGCGATCGTTCCAGCACCACTCGTCGCCCGGACCCTCCGCGAGTCGCTACCGGGCCGCTATCCGCGGATACCTTGATCCAAGGCGGCCTGCGCCTGCAGCGTCGCCAGTTCCTCATCGCTGAATCCCGCAGCGCTGCGTGCATCGAGATTGAACGGGCCGTGGAGCACGCCGCGGCCGTAGTCGGCGATCAGCCGGCGGAACGTCGGTTCGGGATCGACGCCTTCGCGTTCGCAGTACCAGCGGAACCAGCGCGAGCCGACGGCGACGTGGCCCACTTCCTCGCGCAGGATCACTTCCAGGATATCGGCAGTAGCATCGTCGCGATGCTGGCGGAGTTTGACGATCATCGCCGGAGTGACGTCCAACCCGCGCGCTTCGAGCACGCGCGGCACCAGCGCCATGCGTTCCAGCCCGCTGTGCGCGGTCTTCTCGGCCATTTCCCACAGGCCGTTGTGGGCGTCGAAATCGCCGTATGCATAGGCGAATTCGGCCAGTCGCGCGCGCAGCATCGCGAAATGCCGCGCTTCGTCGCTGGCGACGCCTACCCAGTCGGCATAGAACTGCGGGGGCATGCCGCGGAAGCGATACGCCGCATCCCAGGCCAGGTCGATGGCGTTGAATTCGATATGCGCGATGGAGTGGATGAACGCCGCGCGGCCTTCGTCGGTGCCGAAACCGCGCTTCGGCAGCTCGCGCGAAGCGACGAGCTTCGGTAGCGCAGGACGGCCGGGCATGCGGATCGGTTCGGGCGGCGGGGCGCTGCCGTCGATGGCGAGTTCGCCCCGCAAGAAGGCTTCGGCGGTGGCGAAGGTCAGCGCGAGTTTGTCGTCGGGCGTCGCGGCGCGGAGACAAGCGTGGGCGGCTTCAAAAATGGAATTCATGCGCGAATCATGGCATCCGAATGCGCCTGTGGGAGCGGCGGAAGCCGCGATGAGCAGCAACAAACGATTCCGAAGCGCAATCCCTCAGCCGCGGCAAGTATCCCCATGACGCTATCGCGGCTCCCGCCGCTCCCACAGAAAATACCGCTACGAGGCCAAGCGCCGTTTCTTCTTCGCCTCGTCCGAACGCAGTTGCTGGATGCGCTCGAAATAGCCCGGCTCGATACCCGTGACGTATTCGCCGTTGAAGCACGAACTGTCGAATTTGCGGCCCGGGAACTTCGGCCCGGCGACGGCGGCTTCCAGATCGGCGAGATCCTGGTAGATCAGCCAGTCGCAGCCCAGCAGCTCCTGCACTTCCTGCTCGGTGCGGCCGTGCGCGACCAGTTCTTCCGGCGACGGCATGTCGATGCCGTAGACGTTCGGAAAGCGCACCGGCGGCGCGGCGGAGGCGAGATACACTTTCTTCGCGCCGGCATCGCGCGCCATCTGCACGATCTGCTGCGAAGTAGTGCCGCGGACGATGGAATCGTCGACCAGCA
The DNA here is from genome assembly GCA_040386495.1 of Pseudomonadota bacterium. Classification (GTDB taxonomy): domain Bacteria; phylum Pseudomonadota; class Gammaproteobacteria; order Xanthomonadales; family Xanthomonadaceae; genus Lysobacter_I. The sequence continues at coordinate 73,661 of JAZKFJ010000020.1, read as the reverse complement.
GCACCACGCGGTTGCGGAACTCCAGCGGAATCGGATTGAGCTTGCGGCGCACGGATTTCACGCGCTCGCCCTGCCCCGGCATGATGAACGTGCGGCCCACGTAGCGATTCTTGATGAAGCCTTCGCGATATTTCACGCCCAGCGTGTTGGCGATTTCCAGCGCGGCGTCGCGCGACGTGTCGGGAATCGGGATCACTACGTCGATGTCGTGGCCGGGACGCAGGCGCAGGATCTTCTCGCCCAGGGTCACGCCCATGCGCATCCGCGCCTTGTGCACCGAGATCTCGTCCATCATCGAATCGGGGCGCGCGAAATACACGAACTCGAAGATGCACGGGCGCAGTTCGCCATCGGCGCACTGGCGCGAATGCAGCTCGCCGCGCGGGGTGATCACCACCGCTTCGCCGGGCGCGATGTCGCGGATGCGCTCGAAGCCGAGAACATCCAGCGCCACCGATTCGGAGGCGACCGCGTATTCGGTGCCGGCGTCGGAATCGCGGCGGCCCAGCACCAGCGGACGGATGCCGTTGGGGTCGCGGAACGCGACCAGGCCCAGGCCCAGCACCAGCGTAAGCACCGCGTAGCCGCCCTTGGCGCGACGGGTCACGCCTTCCACCGCACGGAACGCCGCGTCCGGCGTGAGCACGCGCTGCTTGTCCAACTCGTGCGCGAACACGTTGAGCAGCACTTCGGAATCGGATTCGGTGTTGACGTTGCGGCGATCCTGCTCGAAGACCTCGCGACGCAGCGTGTCGGTGTTGATCAGGTTGCCGTTGTGCGCCAGCGCGATGCCGAACGGCGAGTTCACGTAGAACGGCTGCGCTTCGTCGCTGCCTTCGCTGCCCGCGGTGGGATAGCGGCAGTGGCCGATGCCCACGCGGCCGTGCAACAGCACCATGTCGCTGGGTTTGAACGCGTCGCGCACCAGACCGTTGCCCTTGATCACGCGCAGCGCGGTGCCGTTGGCGGTGGCGATGCCGGCAGCGTCCTGGCCGCGATGCTGGAGCACGGTCAGCCCGTCGTAGAGCGCTGCCGCGACGTCGGACGTACCGACGATGCCGAGAATGCCGCACATGATGATGACTCCGGAAACGCGAACGAGCGGGTGGAACGATTCGGATGACGCGGACGGTTCGAACCGGCGGCTCGAACCGACGGCTTGAATCGGAAGACCGCGCGACTCAGGGATGCGGACGCACGATGCCGTCCACGCCGGTCTTCGCCTGGATCTGCGACTTCAGCTGATCGGCGGCGGCACGGTCGATCACCGGGCCGGCGCGCACGCGGGTGAGCTTGCCTTTGTCGGTATTTACCGTTTCGGTGAACGCCGAGAAGCCGGCGGCGCGCAGGCGTTCGCGCAGGGCGCCGGCTTCGGCGGCATCGCTGAACGCGCCGACCTGCACCGCGAACCCGACCTTGGCGGCGGCGGGCGGTGCGACGACGGGCTTCGGTGCCGGGGGTTTCGGCGCGGCCGGCTTGGGCTCGGCGGGCTTCACGGCGACGGGTTTGGGCTCGGTCGGCTTGGCTTCGACCGGCTTGGGCGCTGCGGGCTTCGGCGGCTCCACCGCTGAGGCCGGCGGCGGTGCCGCGGCGACAGCAGCCGGCTCGGCATCCAGCACGACCACCTTCACCGGGACGTCGCTGCGGACTTCCAAGGCCTTCAAGCGCACGGATTCGGCCTCGGCGCGGGTGGCATACGGGCCGATGCGCACCCGGAACGCCGATTTGCCGTTGACGGTGGCGGCTTCGCTGTAGGCCGGAAGCTGCGCGGCCTTGGCCAGCGCGACCACGGTGTCGGCGCCCTTCTGGCTGGCATAGGCGCCGAAATGCACGGCGTAATCGCCGCCGGCCACGCTGGGCGGCAGGGCTGGCGCTGCAGGCGCGGTCGGATCGGTCGAAGCGACCGGCGCGTTGGGGTCGTTCTGGGCCGGATCGGTTGCGGCGGCGCCCGGCGACGGTGCGGACGCGGCTGCGGGGCGGTCGATCGGGGTCGAATCCATGCCGACGGCGCCGCCGTTGGGCACGTCGCCCGGCATCACCAGCGGCAGTTCCCGGGTTTCGAGTTCGCCGTCGGGGCCTTTGGGCATCTTGATCGAAACGTCGGTGACGCCGCTGTCGGGCGCCGGCCCCTTGACCAGCATCGGCAGGAAAATCACCGCCAGGGCAACGAGTACGGCGGCGCCGATGAGGCGCTGCTTCAGTCCAGTGTCCATCGGCATCCGGAGAAAGAGGGAGCGGGCGAATTATACGCCGCGACCGGCCGTGCCCGTCCGGGCGACGGTGCGCGGATCGTTCAGGAGGCGAGCGCGTCCAGCGCGGCGGCCGCGGTGTGGAACGAGCCGAACACCAGGATCCGCGCGCCTGCCGAGGCCTCGCGGCGCGCGGCGGCCAGGGCTTCGGCGACGCTGGTCGATCGCGCCCCCGTTGCCGCCGCGGTGCCGGCGAGCCGTTCGGCGAAGACGTCCACCTCCAGGCCGCGCGGGCCGGCGTCCTCCAGCCCGGCGAGCCACCAGCGGTCGATCCCGCCCGCGAGTGCGGCAACGACACCCACGATGTCCTTGTCGCCCAGCGCCGCGAACACCGCATGCGTGGGTCCGGCGACGGGCGTCGCTTCCAGCCACGCGGCGAGCGCGCGCGCGGCCTGCGGGTTGTGGGCGACATCGACCACGATCTCGACGCCGTCGCGCTCGAAACGCTGCAATCGCGCCGCGACCCGCGCCCCGCGCACGCCTTCGACGAATGCGGCCTCCGGCAGATCGACCGGCAGCGCGCGCAGCGCGGCGATGGCCACGGCGGCGTTGCGCAATTGCACCGGCGCAACCAATTGCGGCATCGGCAGTTCCAGCTCGCAGCCGATCTCGCGCCAGCGCCAGTGTTCGCCATCGTCTTCGTCGCGCTCGAAGAAGAAATCGCAGCCGATCCGCACCGCCGACGCGCCGATGGCATAGGCGTGGCCGAGCACGCTCGACGGCGGATCGTCGTCGCCGATCACCAGCGGCTTCCAGGCGCGGGCGATGCCGGCTTTCTCGGCGCCGATGGCCTCGATGGTGTCGCCGAGCCAGTCCTGATGATCGAGATCGACGGTGGTGATCGCCGCAACGTCGGGGTCGACGATGTTCACCGCGTCCAGGCGGCCGCCGAGTCCGACTTCGAGGATCGCCAGATCCAGATCGCTGCGCGCGAACAGCCACAGCGCGGCGAGCGTGCCGTATTCGAAGTAAGTGAGCAGGGTTTCTTCGCGAGCGGCCTCGACCGCCGCGAAGGCTTCGACCAGCGATGCGTCGTCGGCATCGGCGCCATCGATGCGCACGCGCTCGTTGTAGCGCAGCAGATGCGGCGATGTGTAAGCGCCGACGCGCCAGCCCGCGGCGCGGGCGATGGCTTCGACGAACGCGACCGTCGATCCCTTGCCGTTGGTGCCGCCGATGGTGATCACGTAGCGCGCGGGTTTCGCCAGCGCCATGCGTCCGGCCACGGCGCGCACGCGCTCCAGGCCCATTGCAATCGTTTTCGGGTGCTGGGCCTGGATGTACTCCAGCCATTCGGAGAGGGTACGCTGCGTCATCCGGCTATTATCGCCATGCCCCGCCTTTCCGGCCATCGCGAGCATCCGCATGAGCACGACATCGACACCCATCCTCGGCTCGATGCGCTTCGGCGACTGGGGCGCACGGCTGTCGCCCGCCGCGGTGGCGGATCTGCTGGAAGCCGCGCTCGATCTGGGCATCGACACGCTGGATCTGGCCGACATCTACGGCGGCCACACCACCAATGCGCTGGTCGGCGCCGCGTTCGTGCTTCGGCCCGGGCTGCGCGCGCGGTTCAAGCTGATCGCCAAGATCGGCATCGTCATGGCAGCCAGTCCGGGCAATGCGCGCGGCGTGGCCTATTACGATCTGTCGGTGGAACATCTGCGCGCCGCGCTGCACGACACGCTGTCCGCGTTGGGCACCGATCATGTCGAAACGCTGACGCTGCATCGCTTCGACCCGCGCATCGATCCGGTCGCGATCTCGGCGTGGGTGCGAGAGGTACAGCGCGAAGGTCGCGTCGGCGATTTCGGCGTGTCGAACTTCGACGCGCATGCGATCGCGCTGTTCGACGGTCATCTGCCGGTGGTCGCAAACCAGATCGAACTGTCGCTCGCCAACAGCGGCGCGATCGACGACGGCACGCTCAACGCGACCCGCGCGCGCGGCGCCGAAGCGCAGGCGTGGTCGCCGCTGGGCGGCGGCGATCTGCTGAATCTCCACTCGCCGGTCGGCGGCCGCGTGTACGGGCGGCTGCCGGCGATGGCAGGGGAATTCGGAATGGATCCGGCGTCGCTGCTGCTGCGCTGGGTGGCGTCGGTGCCGGACACGCGCGTCGTGCTGGGTAGCACGAAGATCGAACGCATCCGCGACGCCGTGCGCGCCTGCGCCGAACCGCTGCCGCGCGACGCGTGGTATGCGCTGTGGGAAGCTGCGCGGGGGAAAGCGGTGCCTTAAGAGCGCCCCTCATCCGGCCTTCGGCCACCTTCTCCCCGTTGCACGGGGAGAAGGACAGTGCCGTAGGGCGGGCCCCTGGCCCGCCGTTGATCGCACTGGCATGTCACGGCGAGCCCTGGCCCGCCCTGCAACGCCCTCTGCGATCACAACGCCCGATGCACCGCTTCGCCGAACAGCGCGGTGTGATGCGCGCAATCGTTGAGGCGGACGATCTCAAGTGTTTCGGCAGTCGGACCCTGCAGCAGATTCAATGTGGTCGGCGCCTGGCGGAACGTCCACAGCTTCGCGAACGGAATGCCGAGCAGACGACACAGCAGCACGCGGTTGACCGCATCGTGCGCGACCACCAGCAGCGTGTCGTCGTCGCCGAGACCCTCGGCGGCGCGCGCGAATGCGGGCCACGCGCGATCGAACACCATCTGCAGCGATTCGCCGCCGGCGCCGGGCATCAACACGGTGTGCGGGGCATCGCGCCACGCCTGCAGACGTTCGCCGTCGCGGTCGCGGATTTCGCTGGCCAGCAGGCCTTCCCACGTGCCGTGGGCGATTTCCATCAAGCCCGGATCGGTGACGAGCTGCGCTTTGCGCGCGTCGCCGAGCGCTAACTCGGCGGTGGTCTTCGCGCGTATCAGCGGCGAAGCGACGGCACGATCGATGCGCACGTCGGCGAGTCGCGCACCGAGCGCGCGCGCTTGGGTTTCGCCGACGGGCGATAACGGAATGTCTTCCTGGCCCTGATAGCGGCCTTCGGCGTTCCATGGTGTTTCGCCGTGACGGGCGAGGAGGATTTTCATGATTTGTCCGCGATGTTGAATAGAAAGTCGTGGGTGCCGGCGTAGTGAGAGCGTGTGCATTGCCCCTCCCCTTGCTCGCGCAGCGAGCGGGGGGAGGTTGGGAGGGGGGCGCTCAGGTCTTTCGCGACCGTTGCCCCCACCCCAACCCTACCCCGCGGTGCGGGGGAGGGAGACAAGCCGCATTTCGGAATCGGCATCAGACCTGCTGGATCGACAGCACGCCCGGCACCGCCTTGAGGATCGCGATCTGCGCGTCGTTCAAGGGTTTGTCGACGGTGATCGCCGCGCGGGCCTGGCCGTCGCCGGCAGCGCCCAGCGCGAAGTTGACGATGTTCACGCCGGCGGTGCCGAGCTGCGAACCGACCTGGCCGATCATGCCGGGACGGTCTTCGTTGCGCATCAGCAACACGTGCGCGAGCGGATCGAATTCGATCTCGACGCCGTCCAGACGCACCACGCGCGGGCCGCGGTGCAGCGTGGCCTCGATCTCGCGCGTGCGGCTTCCGCCGGCGCCGTTGTCGCCGACCACGCGCACGCGCAGCAGACGGTCGAAGCCGTCGCCATCGCCGCCGACGGTTTCGGCCACGGTCAATCCGCGCGCCGCGGCTTCCTGCAGCGCGTTCACCGGCGTGACCCGGCCCGATGACGTGCCCAGCAACGCGGCGACCAGCAGGCGCGTCAGCGGCCGGGTATCCAGCGCGTCGGTGCGTCCGGCGTAGGTGATTTCCAGGCGCGTCGGCGCCTGCACCAGGCGCACGGCCAGCCGGCCCAGCGCCGACATCAACGGCATCCACGGCCCGACTTCGCGCGCGGCTTCGGCGGTGAGCGGCGGCAGGTTGACGCAGCCTGCGACTGCGCCGGTGGCGGCGAAATCGATGATCTGCTTGGCGAGGATAGTGCTGACCGCCTGCTGCGCTTCGCTGGTGGACGCGCCGAGGTGCGGGGTGAGGATGAGTTTCGCGTGCGCGCGCAGCGGCGAGTCGGCCTGCAGCGGCTCGGTGGCGAAGGTGTCGAGCGCCGCACCGGCGAGATGGCCTTCGTCCAGCAGGCGCAGCAGTGCGTCCTCGTCGACCAGACCGCCGCGCGCGGCGTTGACCAGATACGCGCCCTTCTTCATCGCGCGCATCTGCGCTTCGCCGATGAGGTTGGTGGTGTCCTTGGTGCGCGGGATGTGCAGGGTGATGATGTCGGCCCAGGCCAGCAGATCGTCCAGCGATTTCAGCGCGACGCTGCCCTTGCCCGCGGCCGAAGCCGGCAGGAACGGATCGAACGCGGCTACGTCCATGCCGATGCCCTGCGCCTTGCGCGCGACGGTGCTGCCGATGCGACCCAGACCGATCACGCCCAAGCGCTTGCCTTCGAGTTCGAAACCGGTGAGACCGGCCTTCGGCCACTGCCCGGCCTTCATGCCCGCGTCGGCCTTCGGCACATGGCGGGCCAGCGAAAACAGCAGCGAAATCGCGTGTTCGGCGGCGGCGAGCGTATTGCCGTCGGGCGCGTTCATCACCGCGATGCCCCTGGCGGTGGCGGCATCGACATCGATGGTATCGACGCCGGCGCCGGCGCGGCCGATCACCTTCAGCTGCTTCGCGCCTTCGATGGCCTCGGCGGTGATCAGCGTGGACGAACGCACGAGCACGGCATCGACGCCTGTCAGCGCGGCGGCGAGTTTGGCGGGGTCTTTGATCGGATCGGAAATTTCGACGGACCAACCGGCGTCGCGAAACATCGCCAGGCCGTCTTCGTGGATTCCATCGCATGCCAGCACTTTCATCGTCAGCTCCTTGAGTGGGGAAGGTATCCCGCGGAGCCCTGCTAGCCGGCACAACGCATTGCGATGAAGCTGGACGTGGAAGCCGCTCGGAAACGAGGGCGACTCACTGCGTGTCGGAAGACGGGGCCGGCTGGCATGGGAATCCGCGACAGGCACGCAGCCTAGCAGACGATTCCAGCGTTGCAAAGGCCGGCGAGTCCGCGGCGACCATGGCATGCTCCTGCAATCGAAATCATCGCGAGGTCCGGTCGGATGCCCAAGGTCAAAGGCGAATTCGAGGTCAAACGCGGCGTGGAGCCGTCCTGCGACCTCGGCGGCGGGCAGGAAGCCACGCATGCACGCTTCGACAAGGTGTTCCACGGCGCACTGGAGGCCGTGAGCGTGGTGCACATGCTGGCGGTGATGACGCCGACGCCGGGTTCGGGCGCGTATGTCGCGGTGGAACGGATCGAGGGCAGTCTGGCGGGCCTCGAAGGCAGCTTCTGCATGCAGCACAACGGCACCCTGGACCGCGGCGCGCCGTCGCTCAGCGTCACCGTGATTCCGGATTCCGGCACCGAAGCGCTGACCGGGCTGCGCGGCACGCTCGCGATCGACATCGTCGACGACAGGCATTACTACATGTTCGATTATTCGCTGCCCGCATGAGCGCCTGCGCGGCAAAGGCAGCATCCGCGTTCGCGAACATGAACCCCGGGGCGCGCGGGATGCGTCGATTCACGCGAATCGATGCGCATCGGACGTCCATCGTCACAAAAACACGCTTTGTTGACACCGCCGTCCCAGACGGCGGGATCGCGAGGCGTTAGCGTCGCCGTGTCGGCAATGACGCCGGCATCGTTCACTCAAGGAGTACCACATGCGCAAGACCGCTCTCGCCTTGGGCCTGTTCGCGGCTACGGTGGCCGGCATCGCGTTCGCCGCCGTCGGTCCCACTGGTCCCGGTCAGTTCTATTACTACTTCGACAACGCCGGTCAGGTGGTCGGGTATCAGGCCATCGATTGCCAAGGCAATCGCACCTCGTGGGGCAAGTTCACCCGCAACTACGCCGACGGCGTCTTCATCTGCGATCCGGATCCGTTCTGAGCCGCGACCGTTACGGACTGACGTCGTGTCGACCGATGTCCGCCCATCCGCGTCGCGCGTCTCTATCGCGAGTACGCGCCGCGACCATCGTTCAAGGAGATCCCATGCGTAGATTGATCGCACTCGGCCTCGGCGCCGCCCTTTTCGCCACCACCGCTCTCGCCCGTCCGCCGGGTCCGGATGAGATCGGCGAGTTCTATTTCTACTACAACACCAGCGGTCAGATCGTGGGCCAGGCTTCGATGGACTGCGATGGCGTGCTGCACGAAACCGGCATCCGCACCAGCCGTTACAGCGCCGGCTATCTGATCTGCAATCCCGACTGACGCCTAGGCACGCGAAGCGTCGTCACGAAAACGAAAACGGCGGCCGAGGCCGCCGTTTTCCTGCCGCATGCGCCAGCGATCACTTCGCCGCAGGCACGCCCATTTCCTTCAGCAACTGCGGCGCCGGGAACACTTCCTGCATGATCCAGCGCATGTAACGCTGATCGACCGAAATCATGCGGGTGACCGCGGGATCGAACACCCAGCTGGAGCTGACCGATTCCCAGTTGCCGTCGAACGCCAGGCCGACCAGCTTGCCCTGCGCGTCCAGCACCGGCGAACCGGAGTTGCCGCCGGTGATGTCCAGATCGGAGAGGAAGTTCACCGGCACCGTGCCGAGTTTCTTGTCGGCCAGACCGCCGTAACGTTTGGCGCGGATCGCATCGAGCTGCGCTTGCGGCGCATCGAAGGGTTCCTGGCCGGTCGCCTTCACCGCGACTTCTTCCAGCAGGGTGAACGGCGCCTGCCGGCTGCCGTCGCGCTTGGCGTAGCCGGTGACATTGCCGAAGGTGATGCGCAGCGAGCCGTTGGCATCGGGGTACACGCCCTCGTTCTTGCTCTTCTTGTAATCGGCTACCGCCTGCAGGAATACCGGACGCGCGGCCATGCTGTCGCCGGCGCGCGCCTTGCGCGCTTCTTCCAGCCGCAGCAGGGTCGGCATCATCGCCACCGCGTAGCGGATCGCCGGATCCTTGCTGGTCTCGAACGCCTTGCGGTCGGCCTTCATCCAGCGCAGGCGCTCGTCGGTGTTGCCGAGCTTGGTCGCGGCCAGCGATTTCAGCGCGGCGGCGATCGCCTTGTCGTCGCTGCCCTTCAGCCAGGCGTCCAGCGCAGGAAGACGCTGGTCCTTGGGCATGCGCACGTACTGGCTCAGCCAGTAACGCGTCAGTTCGCGATCCATGGTCGGGTGGTAGCGACGCTCCATCTGGCGCAGCCCGCCTTCGATCCCGGCGAGGTCGCGCTGCTGGTAACCGGATTCGCGCTCGGCATCGGTCTTCTCGCGTTCGATCGACAGGCGATACAACTGCACCGCGGTATTGAGCACGCCGCTGCCGCCGAGACGGCCCAGCACCAGGTCGCGCTCGCGCGTGGCCAGCACCTGGGCATTGAGCGACACCAGGGTCGCATGCGCTTCCAGCGCCGCGGTGCCGGCCTTGCCGCGTTTGCGCAGCCACGCCAGGACCGCCTGTTCCTGTTTCTGCTTGATGCCCGAAGCGCCCATGCGCTCGAAGCCTTCGAGCTGGCCATCGTAGTTCTTCAGCACGTTTTCCCAGCTGCGGACGATGCTGGCGTACTTGACCGCGATGTCCGGGGTTTTCTTGCCTTCGGCATCGACCAGCGCGACCGTCGCCTTGTTGTGGCGACTGATGGTGGGATAGGTCCAATCGGCGGTGTTGGCGAATTCTTCGGCCAGCGCATAACGATTGGTACTGCCGGGATAGCCGGCGACCATGACGAAATCGCCAGCGGCCAGCGGCTTGTCGGCGATCTTCAGCCAATGCTTCGGTTTGAACGGCACGTTGTCGGCCGAATACGCGGCCGGGCGACCATCGCGGCCGACGTAGGCGCGGTAGAACGCGAAATCGCCGGTGTGGCGCGGCCACATCCAGTTGTCGACCTCGCCGCCGTAGTTGCCGACGCTGCCCGGCGGCGCGTAGACCAGACGGACATCCTTGATTTCGAGATTGCGGAACAGGCGATAGGTGCCGCCGCCGAAGAAGCTGTACAGCTGGCAGCGATAGCCGGCGGTGGCTTCGCAGTCGGCGACGAGGCGTTTCTCGACCGTATCGCGGGCCTTGCTGCGGGCCAGCGCGTCGGGCGCGGCGGCGATCGCGGCGCGGACCTGGCTGGTGACGTCGTCGATGCGATCCAGCACGAACACGCGGGCGTTCGGGCCGGCGCTGAGTTCCTCGGCCTGGGTGGCGGCATTGAAGCCGTCCTTGATCAGATTCTTCTGCGGCGTCGAATTCAGCTGGATCGCGCCGTAGGCGCAATGATGGTTGGTGGTGACCAGACCCTGCTGCGACACGAAGCTGGCGGTGCAGCCGCCCAGCGAAACCACCGCGCCCAGCGGGTCGCCGGTCAGGTCGCTCAGCTGTTTGGGCGTGAGCTTGAGGCCGGCGGTTTTCAGCGGGCCGGAAATCTCCGGCAGTTGCTGCGGCACCCACATGCCTTCGACGGCCCGGGCGGAGGGAGACATCGCACCGGCGGCGACGGCGAGGGCCGCGGTGGCGGCGAACACGACTGGGGAGGTTCCGTAGCGGGACATGGGTCTCTCGGGCAACGAACAAAGAGGGTGAGTGTATCGGCTGGTTCCCGCCCGTCGCCATGTCCAATGGTCATGTCCAATGGTCATGGTTCGATGGCGCTGCGCCTGCGGCTTTCGTCGCGGCGCGGGAGATGCCGCATCCGTACGCGTCGGCATGGTCCGCGGCGGCATCGCCATGCGCCGGGCATTCCGCGGGCCCGGCGTATAATCCGCGCCTCAACCACGAACGATGGGCGAGCGATGGCCGCGACGATGATGAAAGCGCTGGTAAAGCGCGAAGCCGCCAAAGGCATCTGGATGGAAGAGGTGCCCGTGCCCTCCCCCGGCGCCAACGAAGTGCTGATCAAGCTGGAGAAGACCGCGATCTGCGGCACCGATCTGCATATCTATCTGTGGGACGAGTGGAGCCAGCGCACGATCAAGCCCGGCCTGGTGATCGGCCATGAGTTCGTCGGCCGGGTCGCCGAACTCGGCCCGGGCGTCACCGGCTACCGGATCGGCCAGCGGGTGTCGGCGGAAGGCCATATCGTCTGCGGACACTGCCGCAACTGCCGCGCCGGCAAACAGCATCTTTGCCCGAACACCATCGGCATCGGCGTGAACCGCCACGGCGCCTTCGCCGAATACATGACGATGCCGGCCAGCAACCTGTGGCCGATCCCCGACCAGATCCCCAGCGAACTGGCCGCGTTCTTCGATCCCTACGGCAACGCGGCGCACTGCGCGCTGGAATTCGACGTGGTCGGCGAGGACGTGCTGATCACCGGCGCCGGCCCGATCGGGGTGATGGCCGCGGGCATCTGCAAACACATCGGCGCGCGCAATGTCGTGGTCACCGACATCAACGACTACCGGCTGAAGCTGGCCGCCGACATGGGCGCCACCCGCGTGGTGAACGTCAGCAAGACCTCGCTGAAGGATGTGATGAACGATCTGCACATGGAAGGCTTCGACGTGGGCCTGGAGATGAGCGGCAACCCGCGCGCCTTCAACGACATGCTCGACTGCATGTACCACGGCGGAAAGGTCGCGCTGCTGGGGATCCTGCCGCGCGGCGCGGGCATCGACTGGGACAAGGTGATCTTCAAGGGCCTGACCCTGCAGGGCATCTACGGACGCAGGATGTACGAGACCTGGTACAAGATGACGCAGCTGGTACTGTCGGGTTTCCCGCTGGGCAAGGTGCTGAGCCACCAGTTGCCGATCGACGACTTCCAGAAAGGTTTCGACCTGATGGAGTCCGGAAAATCAGGCAAGGTCGTGCTGAGCTGGAACTGACCGGCTCCCCGCCATCAGACCACCAACCGCCGCACAAAAAACGAAGGGCGCCGATGGCGCCCTTCGTCGTTGAAGCAGGTGCGATCGAGCTCGAACGGCAGGACTCAGCCGCCGACTGCGAAGGTCAGCACGAACTTGTCTTCGGCATTGTCCTCGCCGAACAGGGTCTCGCCGCTGTTGTCGGTGCCGATGTAGCCCAAGCCGATGTTGACCGGACCGAAGTCGCGGTTCACGCCGATCGAGTAGTCGAGATAACCGTCTTCGCTCGACAGATCCTCGTCCACCGTGGTGTAGCCCAGACCGGCGGTGAGATTGATGTCGTTGCCGACGTCCCAGCTGCCGCCCACGGCGACATAGATGCTGTCGGTCTCGCTCGCCAGGAAATCGTTGGTGTAACCGAGCGTGGCCGAATAGTTCTCGGCGAAGCTCAGCTTGCCGATCAGTTCGTTGTAGGCGTAATCCACGCCGTCCGGCTCGCCGACATAGTTGTAGCGGACCAGCTGCACGTCGAGGTTGACGGCATCGCTCAGGTCGCCGTTCCAGCCGACGAAGGTATCGACTTCGGCATCGGTGTCTTCGCCGAAGTCCACGTTCGACGCCCAGGCGCCGACGTAGAGACCGTTCGACCAGCTGTAACCGGCGCCGGCCTGGATCGCCGGATGGTCGTCGGTCTGGGAAATGCCACGGAACATGTATTCGGACGTGGCTGCGGCGTTCCAGTTGAAGCCGGAATCGTCTTCGTCCTGGGCCTGCGCCGCCAGCGGCATCAGTGCCAGCAACGCCAAAGAAATCAGCTGTTTACGCATAAAAACTCCTCAACTGTAATGAAAAATCGGTCAATCATTCGTGGGGGTGAGAGATGCGACGTTGGCGCATCGGCCAGAAGGTTAACCCATATTTAACTCATGGACCCTCAAGCAAAAACTGTGCCTCATGTGTCGACTGGCGATTGCAACCGATTGGCATTCTTTTTGCTTTACCTGAACAACGCCTGCAAGGCGGGTTAATCATCGGCGACGGGGCAGCGAAGGCATGACTTACACGGTAGCGCTTTGTGGATTGACGGCGAGGGATTCACGACTGCTCGAAGTCGTGATCAACCGGGCCGGGAACGGTGGACGCCATCACTTCCATGCTTCACAGGCGGACAACGTGCAGATGCCACGGGTCGCCATCGTGGACGCGAGCTCGCCAGCGTCGCTCGAACTGCACCAGCGCCTGCGCGAACGCCACCCGGGATTGCTGACGGTCACGATCTCGGACCACGGAATGGCCGGCGACACGCGCTACCGGATCGAGCGCAAGTCCTTGTTTCTGCAAGTCATGCGCGTGCTGAACGACTTGGCCGAAAACGAGTTCAACGGGGCCAAAATCAGCGCGCATCCGACCCAGGCGACATCGCCGTCGCCGGTACAGTCTGCGCCCGCACAGGGCGCAGCCGCCGACACGGCGTTCGTCGTCGGCGACGCGGGCAGACCCAAGCCGCTCTGCGCCCTGGTGGTCGACGACAGCCTGGCCGTGCGCGAGCAGATGCGCACGGCGCTGGAACGCCTCGGAATCGTGTGCGACCAGGCCGAGAGCGCCGAAGGGGCGATGCAGCTGCTGCAACAGCACACCTACGATCTCGCCTTCCTCGACGTGGTCATGCCCGGCACCGATGGCTATGAGCTCTGCCGGAAGATCAAGCACAACAATTACACGCGGCTGATGCCCGTCCTCATGCTCACCAGCCGCTCCTCCCCTTTCGACCGCGCCCGGGGCGCGCTCTCGGGCTGCAACAGTTATCTGACCAAGCCGATCACCTGGGACATCTTCAGCGAATCGGTGGACAAATGCCTGATGAAATCTTTCCGCAACGACCGTACGCAGCTGATCGGGCGCGGTTACCGCTCCTGATCCTCGCTCGACACACCACCGACTCCCTGTTCACCCGACACTGAAGGACACCGTTCCATGCCCAAAATACTGATCTGCGACGACTCGGCCGCCGAACTGGCGAACCTGCGCAACATCCTCACGGATGCGGGCTGGCACTCGGTGACCGCCTCGAACGGCGCCGAAGCGGTGCAGAAAGCCGCAACAGAGAAACCCGCATTGATTTTCCTCGACATCATCATGCCGGACATGGACGGCTACGAAGCCTGCCGCCTGCTTCAATCGAACCAGGACACCAAGTCCATCCCCGTGGTCTTCGTGTCCAGCAAGAATCAGAAAGCCGACCAGATCTGGGCCAAGATGCAAGGCGGCAAAGCGCTGATCGGCAAGCCTTACTCGGCGGATCAGATCCTGGATACGCTCAAGGCGTACGGCTGAGGATGGACGCCACCGAGGTGGCCGACGCGGGCCACGATCCCCTGCCCCAGGCCGCAGCGCCGCGAATTGCGTTCCGGCCGCATCGGTCGTTGCCTTGGCTGCTGTTGCCAGAAGGAATGCCGATGCAGATCCTGACCGAAGCGGCCCCCGTGCGCGTGCCCAATACGCACCAGTGGTTCCGGGGCGTGGCCAGCCAACGCGGCAATCTGCTGCCGGTATTCGACCTTGCCGCGTGGGCCGATCTGCCTGCCGAAGAGGACGCCCGTACGCAGGTGGTCGCCATCGGCCAGGGCGCACAGTCGTGCGCAATGCTCTGCGCCGGCTCCCCGACGTTGCTGAACATCGGACCGCCGGTGGACTGCTCGACCGAAGACGGCGCGTTGTCGCCGTTTCTGGACGGCCATTACGACAGCGCCCTGGGGAGGGCGCGCGAATTCGACATCCAGCGCTGGCTCGCGACCGCAGCGCAGAAGATCGCCAGCAACACGGCCGCGTGATCGATCCATCGACGACGTCGGCGGCACGCCGCCGAGCATCCAGACTTCCGCTTTCCAGGAACACATCATGGCCACCACATCCACTTCTTTTCTCGGCAGCATCCGCGGCCGGCTCATCGTCGGTATCGCAGCGCTCGCGCTGATCCCGCTGATTATGCTCGCGGTGGTGCTGGGCTACTACGCCAGCCGCCAGTCGACCCTCTCGCTGAACCAGCGCGCCAACGATCAGATGGCCTCGATCCGCGCCGGCAAGCAGGAAGAAATCAGGGCCTATTTCGGCAACGTCGCCAACCTCATGCGCACGGTGGCCAATACTGCCGAAGTGCGACAGGCGCTGCGCGACTCTGCCGAAACGCAGCCGCAGATGGTGGCCGGCGTGGATCTGGAGCAGGCCCGGACCGCGCTGACCGATTATTACCGCAACGATTTCGGCCCCCAGTTCTCCGCCCGCAACCCCGGCCAGCGCGCGGACATTTCCGCAATGGTCGCGACGCTGCCGCCTCAGGCGCTGGCGGCGCAGTACGCCTATATCGCCGACAACCCCAACCCGCTGGGCAAGAAAGGCAGTCTGGATCAAGCCGACGACGGTTCCGCTTACAGCGCGGTGCATGCGCGCATCCACGGCTACGCGCGCCGCGCCGTGCAGGACTACGGCCTCTACGACTTCTTTCTGGTCGATGCGCAAACCGGCGTCGTCGTCTATACCTACTTCAAAGAGCTCGATTTCGCCACCAGCCTGCGCGACGGCATATGGTCGCAAAGCGGTCTGGGCCAGGCCTACCGGAACGCAATGGCATCGAAAACAGCCGATGCCGTGCTGATCACCGACTACGCGCCCTACCGTCCTTCGTACGACGATCAGGCTTCTTTCGTCAGCACGCCGATCATCGAAGACGGCCGCACCATCGGCGTATTCGTGGTGCAGTTGCCGATCGATCGCGTCAATCAGATCATGACATTCAACGACAAGTGGAAAGAGGTCGGCCTGGGCGAATCGGGCGAAACCTATCTGGTCGGTCAGGATAAAACGCCGCGCTCGGTCTCGCGCTTCATGAAAGAGAACAGCGCCGGGTTCGTCGATATGATGCGCGGCCTGAAAACGCCGCAAAGCAAACTCGCCTCGATGGACTCGCGCGATTCCAACGTCGGCCTGATGACGGTGGACACCCGCGGCGTACAGAGCGCACTGGCCGGGAACACCGGCACCGCGGTGTATCGCGATTACCGCGGCATCAATGTGTTGGGGTCGTACGCGCCGATCGATGTGCTGGGCTTGCGATGGGCCATCCTGTCCGAAATCGACGAATCCGAATCCAACGCCCCGGTCGCGGCGCTGCAGCGCGGCATCGCCTTCGCCGGCCTGGGCACTCTGGTGCTGGTGGGTCTGATCGCGCTGTTTTCGGGCCTGCGGCTCGCGCGCTCGATCAACGTGCCGCTGGCGCAGGTGCAGGACACGGTGCTGAAAGTCGGCGGCGGCGATCTGGACGCGCGCACCGGCCTGAAGACCACCGACGAAATCGGACAGCTCGCGCAGGCCTTCGATGGTCTGCTCGACGACAAGGTGGCCGAACTCGCCCGCGCGCAGAAGGAAAATGAAGAATTGAACAACTCGGTGATCGAGATCATGACCTCGGTCGCCCAGCTCGCGCAGCGCGACCTCAATGTGAAGGTGCCGGTTTCCGAAGACGTCACCGGCGCGGTGTCCGACGCCATCAACATGATGACCACTTCGACCGCGCGCGCGCTGAAGGAAGTCAACGCCATTTCCGCGCAGGTGTCGGACAGCTCCAACAAGGTCAAACAGCGCGCCGACAACGTGCTGAAGCTCGCGGACGAAGCCAGCAACCAGGCGAATGCGGCGTCGACGGAGCTCAGCACGACCGCCAATGCGCTGCGTCAGATCGGCGAACAGGCGCAGGGCGCAGGCCGCGAAGCGGAACGCGCGCTGGTCACCACCAACGAAGCGATGGCGGTGGTGCGCGCGACGGTGGAGGGCATCACCAATTCGCGCGACCAGATCCGCGAGACGGAAAAACGCGTCAAGCGGCTGGCCGAACGCTCGCAGGAAATCTCCTCGGCGGTCGTCATCATCGGTCAAATCGCGGAACGCACTTCGGTGCTGGCGCTCAACGCATCGATGCAAGCGGTCGCGGCCGGCGAGGCCGGGCGCGGTTTCGCGGTGGTGGCGGAAGAAGTGAAGCGCCTTGCGGAAAACGCCCGCGAAGCGACCCAACAGATCGCCGGACTGGTGAGCGCGATCCAGTCGGACACCACGGAAACGCTGCAGGCGATGAACGGCACCATCAGTCAGGTCGTGGACATCACGCGGCTCGCGGACCGCGCTGGCGTACAGATGAACGACAATCGCGAAGCCACAGAAGCGCTGGTGAATTCGGTGCGCAATATTTCCGTCGCCACCCAGGCGCAGGGCGATGCATCGCAGCGTCTTCTGGCCCGCGCCTACGACCTGATCAGCGCGTCGCAGAACACGCTGGAGGAAATCGAACAGCAACGTGGCGATACGCAGACGCTGACCGAGTCGGCATCGGCACTGGTGCGTACGGTCTCGGAATTCCGCCTGCCGGGTTGATCCCGGCAGCGGAGCCGTACCCAAATTCAAGCACCAGAAGAGGAAACAGGCCATGTCTTCGCCGCCCGGCACCGCAGGGACCATCCAAGCGCCAGAGCATTATCGCGGGCAGCTCGACACACTGGTGTCGCTGCTGCAGTTGGCCAATGAGGTTCCCGAGATGGCGGATCCGATCCTCCTCGGGCAGATGGTCGAAACCCTGCAGCAGGGCTCGGCTGCGGCCGCCCAATCCGGCGTCCCCGATCTGCTGCGCAGCTGGCAAGCGGCCCTGCAGGATCTGGGCCGTCGCGGCGGCACTCTTGGTCCTGACGATCTGATTGAGATGACGCGATGGTTCACCGGCCTGCAGAAATACTCGGACGGCTTGCTGGGGCGCGATGAAAGGCGAATCCTCGCGCGGTTGCCGGAAGCCATCGACTGGCTGCCGCGGCTTTCGCAAAGCTTTACGCTCGTCATCGCGCGGCGGCTGGATGCGGGCGCGGCTGCGATGGAAACCATCGCGCTGTCGTCCAGCGTCGATGTCGTGTCCGACGATGCGCAGAACATCGGCGCGCGCATCAGCGGTTCCGGAAATGGCTTGGCGGAGCGCACTGTCGATCACGGTGCCGTCGAGCACGGTGCTGTCGATCACGATGCTGTCGATCACGACCCGGGCGTTCGTGACGACGGCGTTCGCGATAGGGGCGCCGGGAGCGACACGGCGGTGGGCGTTGTCGATTTTCATCGCGCCGAATCCCATCGCAACGTGTCCGACGACGGCAACGACATCACTGCGGGTGCGTTCGCATCCGACACCCCCTTCGATGGCGCAGCGCCGCTCTCGAGCGATTTCGACCATAGCGCCAATCGCTCCGCCACAGCCGATGCCGGCGCGATCTGGATCGGACAGGAGGAGCTCGACCTCACACGACAGGCCATCCTCGATCAAGTATTGCCGCTTGCGCACGCTTGGGCCGAAACTCCCGATGCCGAGGCCAGTCTTCCGCTCATCGAAGAACTCGCCTATCAGTGCCAACTGATCACCAACGTCGTGGAATTGATCGGAATGCCCACGCTGGCGCTGGGCATGGCCGCCATTCGCGATGGCATCGAGCGGCGCGATCCTGAGGTATCGCCGGAGGCCGTCGCGATGTGGTGCAACGCGCTGCTGGCCGCGATCGAACAGCCCGATCGCGACGCTGCGGACCTGCTGGCTTCGGTGGCGCCTCCGCTTCCCGAACTGGACGGCCACTGGATGGACGCTCTGGGCCATGAATTCGCAAGGGTCGCGATCGGCTTCGACCCCGAAATGGTTTCGCAGCGCAAAGCGGTTGCCGGCTTCGACGACATCGGGCTGATACCTGCCGACGACGTATTGCCGAACGTACTGGACGGCATGCTGCGCGAGCTTCCGGGCAACGCCGCGCGCCTGGGCGCTTCGGTCCGCGCGCTCGCCCGCACGCGCTCGCCCGCGCCCATCGACGAGGCCCGTCGTGTCGCCCACACCCTCAAGGGCGACGCCAACACCGTTGGCATCCGGGGGCTGGCGAATCTCACCCATGCGCTGGAAGACATCCTGATCGTGCTGGCGAAGCGGCCCGATCTGCTCGACGACGACTGCGCCGAACTGTTGACGGCGGCCGGCGATTGCGTCGAGGAAATTTCCGATCATCTGCTGGGACGCGGCCCGGCGCCGGACAACCTGCTGAATATTTACCAGCATGTGCTCGATACCGCCAACGCCTTGGCCGACGGCGGCATGGCGCCAGCGGCCGGCGCACAGACGTCGCAATCGCCCGCAGCGACAGTGCCCACGGCACAGACGCCGGCCGCGGCTGCGACACCGAGCGCGCCCGTTTCGCCCGCAACGGCAGTGGCCGACGGCGGCATCCGGCACCTCAACGTTCCCAGCGCACTGCTCGACGAACTGCAGCGTCTGGCCGGCGAAACGCTTGTCGCTTCGCGTCAGATCGACCAGCGGCTCGATGGTCTGGGCCGCATCCATCGCGATCAGCGCCAAGGCATCCGCTACACGCACGAACTCATGGGAAGGCTGGACGATCTGGTCGCGCTGCGCGGCGCGGCGTTGCAGTCGACCGCGCAGAAAGCGGGCGCAGACCTCGATCCACTCGAGATCGATCAATACAACGAACTGCACGTCATCTCCCGCCAGTTGCTCGAGGCGCACGCCGACAGCGGCGAGTTCATGCGGCGCATCGACCGCGTCATGAATGGGCTGTCGGATCTGCGCAGCGAACAGGAACAGCTCAATCGCGATCTGCAGCGCACCATCCTGCGCACCCGCACGGTTCCGTTCGGCCAGATCACCCAGCGGCTGCAGCGCATCGTGCGTCAGACCGCAAAGCAGTTGTCGAAACAGGTGCAGCTGGACATCGTCGGCGAAGACATTCCCGTCGATGCCGAATTGCTGGAACGCATCGTCGAACCGCTGGCGCATCTGCTGCGCAACGCCATCGATCACGGCATCGAATCCCGGCAGGACCGTCTCGCCGCCGGCAAGCCCGAACAGGGCCGCATCGTGCTGCGGGTGGGTCTGCAAGGCGACACCGCGACGATCGAGCTGCAGGACGATGGCGCCGGGCTGGATCTCGACGCCATCCGCAGCCATGCCATCGGCGCCGGCCTACTCGACCCCGCGCAGATCGTCGACGAACGCCAGCTCGCGCGCATGATTTTGCTGCCCGGCTTCTCCACGCGCGCGCGCGCCTCCGAAGTCTCCGGACGCGGCATCGGCATGGACGTCGTCAACCAGCGCATCGCCGCCCTGCGCGGCACGCTTGCGATCGGCACCGAGGCCGGACGCGGCACCCGCATGCTGCTGAGGCTGCCGGTCACCCAGACGCTCGCCAACGTCATCATCGCGCGCGGCCAGCTTCAGGTGAGCGCCGTGGTCGCAGCCTCGGTGGAACGCGTGGTCAGCTTCGCGTCCGGCGAGTGCCGCTACGACGACGGCCGGCTGCGCGTGGTGGTGGACGACGAAATACTGCCGGCGCTGCCGCTCGAAACGTTCTACGACGCATCCGCGGACCTCGCCATGTGGGTCGGCAACAGCGGCATAGGCTTGTACGTGCGCGACGCCGACGGCCATGGCACCGTCGTGCTGGTGCGCAGCATCGACGAAGTGCGTAGCGTGGTGGTCAAACCGATCAGCGCTTATCTGCCGCCCATCGCCGCCGTGCGCGGCATCACCCAGCTCGGCGATGGCGGGCTCGCGCCGGTCATCGATCTGGACGTACTGCTGCAGTCCGCTCGAACCCGGCGACAGGACACCATGATCCTGTCCCACGCCGCCGCCGCGGTTACCCGTGTGGTGGTGGCCGACGACTCGCTCAGCGTACGCCGCGCGCTGGAACAACTGATGCAGGATGCGGGCTTCGAAGTCGAAACCGCCCGCGACGGCTTCGAAGCCCTGGCGGCGATTCAGGCCAAGCCCACCCATGCGCTTCTGGTCGATCTGGAAATGCCGCGCATGAACGGGCTGGAAGTGGCCCGCAACCTGCGCAACCACCCCGCGACCCGGGATCTGCCGGTGATCATGATCACCTCCCGCGCCACCGATAAGCATCAGGCCATGGCGGCAGAAGCCGGCGTGACCCGGATGCTGGGCAAACCGTTTTCGGAGGACTCGCTGGTGGCTCTGGTGCGGGAACTGATCGCCGGCAACGCAAACGCCGACTGATGGATAAAGGCAGTCTCCGGGAGAACGACGCACGGCGCGTTGTGTCGGGCCCGGGCTCCGTCTTTCCGATGGCCCGCCAAGACTGGTCGAAGACGCGCCGACACTTCAACCCGGAAACGGATGCTGAAGCCAGGAAAGCTCCACGCCCTGTCGATCGCATGCCCGTTTCGCTGCGGGGCCGGCAAGCCGGTTCGGGAGTCGGAAACAGTGGCTCGGCACCCTGCTGATCGAGGCAGTCGAATTACACTACGCAACTCGCCATATTGCGATCCACTGTCATGCCCTCACACGCCAACCCGCTGACTCGCCGCTACGCCGACGAACTCGATGCCATCCGCGCCCAAGGCCTATTCAAGGCCGAGCGCGTCATCACCAGCCCGCAATCGGCCGAAATCACCCTGGCGGACGGCCGCACCGTGCTGAACTTCTGCGCCAACAACTACCTGGGCCTGGCCGATCATCCCGACATCATCGCCGCCGCCAAGGCCGCCCTGGACACCCACGGCTTCGGCATGGCCAGCGTCCGCTTCATCTGCGGCACCCAGGATCTGCACAAGCAGCTCGAGGCGAAGATCGCGGACTTCTTCGGCACCGAAGACACCATCCTCTATGCCGCCTGTTTCGACGCCAACGGCGGCCTGTTCGAGCCGCTGCTCGACGAAAACGACGCGGTGATCTCCGACGCCCTCAACCATGCTTCGATCATCGACGGCGTGCGTCTGTGCAAAGCCAAGCGTTTCCGCTACGCCAACAGCGATATGGCCGATCTCGAAGCGCAGTTGCAGGCGGCCGACGCCGCGGGCTGCACGACCAGGCTCATCACCACCGACGGCGTGTTTTCGATGGACGGTTCCATCGCATTGCTCGACGAGATCACCGCGCTGGCGAACAAGTACGGCGCCCTCGTCCATATCGACGAATGCCACGCCACCGGCTTCCTCGGCGCCACCGGCCGCGGCTCGGCCGAGGTGAAGGGCGTGCTCGACCGCATCGACATCATCACCGGCACGCTGGGCAAGGCGATGGGCGGCGCGCTGGGCGGCTTCACCACCGCGAAGAAGGAAGTGATCGAAATGCTGCGCCAGCGTTCGCGGCCGTATCTGTTCTCCAATTCGCTGCCGCCGCACGTGGTGGCCGCGGGAATCGAAGCGTTCGACATGCTCGCCGCCGCCGGCGACCTGCGCGAACGCCTCGCCGACAACACCCGCTATTTCCGCGAAAAAATGACCGCCGCCGGCTTCGACATCAAGCCCGGCGTGCATCCGATCTGCCCGGTGATGCTGTACGACGCGCCGCTGGCGCAGCGTTTCGCCGAACGGCTGCTGGAAGAAGGCATCTACGCGATCGGCTTCTTTTTCCCGGTGGTGGCGAAGGGCCAGGCGCGCATCCGCACGCAGATGAGCGCTGCGCACACCCGCGCGCATCTCGATCAGGCGATCGATGCCTTCACCCGCATCGGGCACGAACTGGGCGTCATCAAAGCCTGACGTGCGGCCCGCGCTGCGCCGGCTGTTCCTCATCGCATTGCGCAGCGATAGCCAAGCGCAGTTGCATGACGGCGACTGGGAAACCCGCTGCCTGCACTGCCGTCGTCGCCTGTCCGCGCGCGCCGACGGCGAAGCGCTCGGCAACGCGACGCTCGAACACGTCGTGCCGCAAGCCTGGTTCGGCAAGCGCGCCGCCGCCGCGCTGACCGCACAGGTCGGCGACGACGCCAACGACCCTCGCAATCTCGCCGTCGCCTGCGCGTCGTGCAATCACGGCAAAGGCATGAGCCACGATGCGCGCGGGCCGGCCGACGACCGTGCGCGCACGGTGATCGCTCGATTGCTGCAGAGCCGGCTCGCGCGCTGGCGCGAGCCGGAAGACGTCGGCGGCTGAATGTCTTCGCTGAGCGCTGCGTCGACCCGCTCCGTCGGGCCGGCACCATCGAATCCGATCAGCGCCGTTTGGGCGGCGACGGTTTGGTCTGTGCCTTGGCCTGCGCTTTGGGCAGAGGCTTCGCCTGCGCCTGCAGTCCCGAGACCGGACTGGGCGAGCGCTTCGCGACCTGCGGCCCCTTCGCCACGCGGATACCGCGCGCCTTCATCCACTCGTCGAAATCGTCGGCGCTCATCTGCCGACCGTTCTGGGTCATCTGGAACCGATTGGATTTGCCGACTGCGATCGGCGCGGACTGCGGCGGCGACATTCCGCTTCCGGGCAAACCGGCCGAGGGCTGACGGCTGGCGCAGCCGGACAGGGCGAAAACGGCGAGCAGCGCCGCAGGCAGAATCATGCGCATCGATTGGAACCTGTCATTGACCGATGGATCGCCCCCGCCGCAGTGTAGGCAGCCGCATCGCGGAAAGCCCTGAATGCGAGCGTGAAAGGATTCACAAATCGGGCATCTGCGCAAATCCCCGGCGGATTCAGCCGCGAAGGCGCTGCAGATCGTCTTCGGTCAATGCGCGCCATTCGCCCTTGGGCAGATCGCCCAGCGCCAGGCCGCCGATGGCCACGCGGATCAGGCGCAGCGTGGCGATGTCGAACGCGTCCAGCAGGCGCCGGATCTGGCGGTTGCGGCCTTCATCGAGCACGATCTCGACCCAGGCATTCTTCTCGCCCGCACGCAGCAGCGAGGCCGAGACCGCGGACAGCCGTTCGCCTGCATCGTCGATGCCGCGGCACAGCGCCGCCAGCAGGTCGGCATCGGGAATGCGGTCGATCTGCACCCGGTAGGTCTTGGTTGGCCCGGTCTGCGGATCGGTGATGCGCGCCGCCCACTGCGGATCGTTGGCGAACAGCAGCAACCCTTCGCTGGCCTTGTCCAGCCGTCCCACCGGCGCGATCCAGGGCAGCGGTGCGCCGCCCGGCGTCGTCGCACCATCGAAGCAGCGATAGACCGTGTCGCGGCCGTGTTCGTCGCTGGCGGTGGTGACCAGCCCGCGCGGCTTGTTCAGCATTAGATAGATAGGTGCGGTCGCGGCGATGACGTTGCCGTCGATGGCGATGTCGTCGCGGTCCGGAGCGGTCGGGTATTCGGGGTCGCGCACCACCCGTCCGCCGACGCTGACGCGCCCCGCGCGCACCCATTCTGCCGCTTGCGTGCGCGAACACACCCCGCGTTTGGAGAGAATGCGGGCGATGCCGAAACGGGGTTTGAGTGTCATCGCCTGCAGGACAGCGCCGGTGTCGATCCACCGGCCATTCGTTGCGACTCGGAAATCAGCGCTTTTTCTTTTTAGGAGGTTCCGGCGCCGGTGCGGGCGGCGGCGGCGCGGCAACCACCGCCGGGCCTTTCACGACGCGCACGCCGCGCGCTTTCATCCAGGCATCGAACTCGTCGGCGGTCATGCGCTTGCCGTTCTGGGTCATGTCGAAACGCCAGGCGGTGGCTTCGCCGGGCTTCGGCTGATAAGCGCCCGCTGCGCCCGTCAGCGGTTTCGAGGCAGCGGTCGTCGCGCGACACTCCTGATGCTGGATGCGGGACAGCACCACTTCGACGGTCGTGCCGGCGGAAAGCAATTCCGCGAAGCCGACGCCGGTCCCGAGCTGTCGATTCGGCGCCGCCAGTTCTTCGGTGATCGGCAGAATCTGCAAGGTGTTGCCGGTAGACGGCGAAAGCGGCTTGAAGGACGCGCAATCGATGGCGGCATGGGCGCCTCCGGCGTAACACATCGCGGAGAATCCGATCAGACCCGCAAGACTGCTGGTAAACAACGTCTGCGGAGAGACGACTACCGAAACTGGACGCATGGATCTTCTCCGCGAATTCTGGTCCCGGAGTGTAGGCCGGGCATGGTGCGCCGGACAACCACGGCGAATGATCGATCGCATGGATCGTGACCGCGCGCCGGAAACGCCGGTCATCGAAAGGATATGAGGCCATAAAAGCCGAAGCCCGGCACAAGGCCGGGCTTCGGGATACTGCTGCGAGCCTGTCCGCGATTACTGGACGTTGAGCTCGGTGCGACGGTTGGTCTCGTTCTTGCATTCCGGCAGGGTCTGCGCGGTGGCAACGAGCGGACGGCTCTCGCCGTAACCGTTCGGACCGGCCATACGGCCAGCGTCGATACCGTTGCTGGTCAGGTAGTTGTACACAGTGTCCGAACGACGCTGCGACAGCGACTGGTTGTAGCCGTCGTCACCGCACAGGTCGGTGTGACCGGCGACTTCGACGCGGAGGTCGGGATAGCGCTTCAGGATTTCGACGGCTTCGTTCAGGATCGCAACCGCGTCCGGACGCAGGGTGGCCTTGTCGAAGTCGAAGTTCACGCCCTTCAGGTCGATCGAGATCTGGACTTTGCAGCCGTCCGGACCAATCGCTTCACCGGCCTGCGAGTTCGGGCACTTGTCGTTGCAATCGTTGACGCCGTCACCGTCGCCGTCTTTGTCGGCGCAGTTCGGGGCCGGCGGCGGCGCCGGAGCTTCGACCGGTGCTTCGGTCGGTTCCGGACCCAGCGGGACAATGAAGCCGACCGAGGCCAGCACATCGCCGAACCAGCTTTCGTCGGGAGCATTGACGCTGCTGTCGTCGGCGTCGAGGCGATAGGCGAGTTCGGTACGCACACCGATGCGGCCGAGGTCGCCCTGCAGACCAACGCCAAGCTTGCCGGCGAGGTTGCCGTCTTCACGCTCACCCGGCGAATTCACGCTCGGGAACGCGTCGAACTCTTCTTCCGAACGCTGATAGCCGAGGCCGGCGAGCACGTACGGGTTCCAGTTGCGGCCTTCGGCGATGAAGTGGCGACGAAGGTCGATCGACACGCCGTACTGGCTCCAATTCAGATTGCCGGCACGAGCGAGCGGATTGCGGATGACGCTCTGGTCATCGAAGGTCGGGTTCTGATAGTTGAACTCGCCGTCGAGCGACCAGTTGTCGCTGACGAACTTGCCGAAGCCGAGAGTGCCGAACGGGGTGGGGCCGGTGCCGCGCGAGCCGTCCTGGATGTTGAAGCCCGCGGAGGTCGTGAGGTACCAGCGATCATCGAAGTCCTGCGCGGAGACGGTCTGGGCCACTGCCAGCCCACTGAGCAGCGCAGCACAGAGGAGTTTCTTGTTCATGAATGGATGCTCCTTGGAGGAAATTGAAAGACTCGGTGGTGTCTGTCCGAACAGAGCGCCGCCTTGGGGGCGACACGATCGCGTTCATTATGATCCGGCCGCGTCATGGCCTTGTTAACACTAGCATAACAGTTGGGTGAATCCAAGCACAGTTCAGGTTTCAGGGGAACCTTCCGGCAGGCCGGTGGTCGGGTTCTGGGCGCTATGATTCATTGTGGAACCTGAACGCACTCAGTCATGCGGAAAACAGCCCCAACCATGCAGAAAGCGGCATGGCATCCATCTCGGCCGGATTCGCGGCCAGACGCATGATTTCGGCGGCCTGATCGGCCGACAAGTGGGCCTCCAGCGCGGCCTTGGCTTTGGCCATCAGCACCGGGATGCCTTCGGCGCGGCGCTTGCGGTGGCCGATCGGGTAATCGATCGACACCTTCCCGGTGCTGCTGCCGTCCTTGAAGAACACCTGGATGGCGTTGCCGATGTAGCGCTTGTCGGCGTCGAAATAGTCCTGGGTGAACTGCGGGTTTTCCTTCACCACCATCTTTTCGCGCAGCGCATCGATGCGCGGATCGGCGGCGATATCGTCGTTGTAGTCGTCGGCCGTCAGGCGGCCGTGGATCATCGGCACGGCGATCATGTACTGCAGGCAGTGGTCGCGGTCGGCGTAGTTGGCCAGCGGGCCGGTCTTGTCGATGATGCGGACGCCGGCTTCCTGGGTTTCGATCTCGATGCGGTCGATCTGATCCAGCCGGTCCTTCACCTCGGCGTGCAGTTGCATCGCGCACTCGACCGCGGTCTGGGCGTGGAATTCGGCCGGGAAGCTGATCTTGAACAGCACGTTTTCCATTACATAGCTGCCGAACGGGCGCTCGAACGCGAATTCCTTGCCTTTGAAGGCCACGTCATAAAAGCCCCAGGTCTTGGCGGTCAGCGCAGACGGATAGCCGACGACCTTCTTGTGCGCGGCGTTGAGCGCGTGGGTGACGGCGCGGCGGCAGGCGTCGCCGGCGGCCCAGCTCTTGCGCGGGCCGGTGTTCGGGGCGTGGCGGTAGGTGCGCAGCACGCCGTTGTCGATCCAGCTGTGCGAAACGGCGGTAATCACCGCGTCCTTGTCGCCGCCGAACATCGCGGTGGACACGGCCGTGGAGGCGAGACGCACCAGAATCACGTGATCGAGACCGACGCGGTTGAACGAATTCTGCAGCGCGTACACACCCTGGATTTCGTGGGCCTTGATCGCCCAGGTCAGCGCGTCGCGCACGGTCAGGCCCTTGCCGCCGTCGCGCTCGGCCTTGCGGCTGAGGTAATCGCCCACGGCCAGGATCGCGCCGAGGTTGTCGGACGGGTGGCCCCATTCGGCGGCCAGCCAGGTGTCGTTGAAGTCGAGCCAGCGCACAAGGGTGCCGATATTGAACGCGGCCTGCACCGGATCGAGTTCGAAGGACGTGCCCGGCACGCGCGCGCCGCCCGGCAGTTCGGCGCCCGGCACCAGCGGGCCGAGGTGCTTGACGCAGCCCTCGAACTTCATCGCCAGCATCGCGCAGGCCAGCGAATCGAGCAGCATGTAGCGCGCGGTGTCGTAGGCCTCCTGCGAGTCGATCCGGGTGTCGATGACGTAATCGGCGATGTCGACCATCGGCTGGTCGGGATCGGGGCGGACGGCGGAGCGGATATCGTGGTGACCCATGGGTGCGCAGCTCGGTAGTGGCGTGGGGAGCCGGCTATTTTGCCAGACCCGGCGCCAGCCCTGCCCTGCGCCTTGCGTCGAATCGACAGATTGGCGGTGTAAAGTCCGGTGTCGCGCCCCCGGAACACCGGGATCGCCAGCCGGATTGCACCCGTTGATCGAAATCTCTGATCGAAACCTCTTGAGCACAGCCGCCTTTCCCGGCATCGTGCGCGCTTCCATACGTTTGCGTATTGGCCGATGACTACCCAACCTGCTGCCCCCTACCCTCACCTGTTCTCGCCCCTCGATCTCGGCTTCACCACCCTGCGCAACCGGGTGTTGATGGGATCGATGCACACCGGGCTGGAGGATCGCGCCAGCGATTTCCCGAAGCTCGCCGCGTATTTCGGCGAGCGCGCGGCCGGCGGCGCCGGGCTGATCGTCACCGGCGGTTTCTCGCCGAACATGATGGGCTGGCTGACACCCTTCTCCAGCAAGCTCAGCTGGCCGTGGGAAGCGCGCAAACACCGTCTGGTCACCAACGCCGTGCACGAACACGGTGCGAAGATCTGCCTGCAGTTGCTGCACGCCGGCCGCTATTCCTATCACCCGCTGTCGGTGGCGCCTTCGAAGGTCAAATCGCCGATCAACCCGTTCACGCCGCGCGCGCTGACCGGTTTCGGCGTGGAGCGCACCATTTCGGCCTACGCCAACGCCGCCCGGCTCGCCCGCGACGGCGGCTACGACGGCGTCGAGGTCATGGGCTCCGAGGGTTATCTCATCAACCAGTTCCTCAGCGCCCGCACCAACCGGCGCGGCGATGGCTGGGGCGGCGACCTGCAGAAACGCATGCGCTTCGCGACCGAGATCGTGCGCAGGGTGCGCGAAGCCTGCGGCCCGGACTTCATCATTATCTATAGGCTGTCGATGCTGGAACTGGTGCCGGAAGGTTCGGGCTGGGAGGAGATCGTCGCCCAGGCCAAGGCCATCGAAGCCGCCGGCGCGACCATCCTCAACACCGGCATCGGCTGGCACGAAGCGCGGGTGCCGACCATCGCCACTTCGGTGCCGCGCGCGGCGTTCGCGGGCGTGACCGCCAAGCTGCGCCCGGAAGTGAAGCTGCCGCTGGTCGCGACCAACCGCATCAACATGCCCGACGTGGCCGAAGGCATCCTCGCCGGCGGCGGTGCCGACCTGATCTCGATGGCGCGCCCGCTGCTGGCCGACCCGGAATGGGCGAACAAGGCCCGCGCCGGTCGCGCGGACCGCATCAATACGTGTATCGCCTGCAATCAGGCCTGCCTGGACCACGTGTTCGAGCAGAAGAAAGCCAGTTGCCTGGTCAACCCGCGCGCCTGCGCCGAAACCGAACTGAATTACACAAAGACCAGCTCGCCCAAGCGGGTGGCGGTGGTGGGCGCCGGTCCGGCCGGGCTCGCCTGCGCGACGGTCGCCGCCGAGCGCGGCCACAGCGTGACCCTGTTCGATGCCGCCGACGAGATCGGCGGGCAGTTCAACCTCGCCAAACAGATCCCGGGCAAGGAAGAGTTCCACGAAACCCTGCGTTATTTCCGCCATCGCATCGCCGACACCGGCGTCGAGCTGCGGCTGTCGTCGATGGCCGATGCCGATACGCTCAAGGGCTTCGACGAGGTCGTGCTGGCCACCGGCATCCGCCCGCGCAAGGTCGCGCTTCCCGGGATCGATCACGCCAAAGTCGTCAGTTATCTGGACGTGCTGAGCGGCCGCGTCGTACCCGGCGCGCGGGTGGCGATCATCGGAGCCGGCGGCATCGGTTTCGACGTGGCCGAATATCTGGTGCACATGCCGATCCTCGACGCGACGGCGTTCGACCTGAGGCCGCCGCACAACGCGGCAGAACATCGCTCCTCTACGCTGGACCCGCAGCGTTGGATGGCCGAGTGGGGCGTGGATCCGACCTTTTCCGGCCCCGGCGGCCTGCGCAAACCCGAGCCCGAGCCGCCGACGCGCGAAGTCTGGCTGCTGCAGCGCAGCCCGGGCAAACCCGGCGCGAAGCTGGGCAAGACCACCGGCTGGATCCATCGCGCCGCGCTCAAGGCCAAACAGGTGGCGATGCTGGGCGGCGTGGAGTATCTGGGCATCGACGACACGGGGTTCCGCATCCGTAGCGATGGCAAGGAGCAGACGCTGCCCGTGGATCATGTGGTGATCTGCGCCGGCCAGGAACCGCGTCGCGAACTGTTCGACGCACTGCAGGCCGCCGGTGTCGCCGCGCATCTGATCGGCGGCGCCGATGTGGCCGCGGAACTGGACGCGAAGCGCGCGATCGCCCAAGGCAGCCGGGTGGCGGCGGGGCTGTAGGCGATTCGTAGGAGGGCCTTCAGGCCCGAGCTCTACGAGGATCGCGGCGATCGTTTGGAAAAGCTCGGGCCTGAAGGCCCTCCTACAGCGCTCCGGGCACCGCAAATCCGCGTAATCCGGGACCGCGGTCGCACTCCTGCATACCGCACTGCAACACCGTTGGCACGAGTCCACGGCGGCCCGAGTCCCTGCACCGACAGCGACTTACGTCACCTTCTGAACAAAAACTCCAATCGAATCAGAGATTTCCATTTTCTTGTTCAGCGGGCGTTATGTTTCGATGGCTACCCTACGCCCGCTTTCCCGCCAACCGGATGCGGGACCAGCGCGAGATCGTGTCGGGAGATGGCGCCACCCCTTTGGTGGGCCCCCCGTTCCGATCCACGTTTGGGCTACAAGCGGCCATAGAGCCCGCAGCCCCTTGTCTTGCGATCCTCGCAAGCGCCCGGCGTCACGCCGGACTGTCTATCGCCATGTCGCACCCGAATCGATGTTCCGGGCCCTTACCCGTACACCGTTCGGCCGAAGCAACGTAGCAAGGAGTTCCAATGAAGCTCGCATGGATCCTCTGGATCGCATCGGTGTTGCCGCCGCAGGCCGCCGACTCGTTATGTCTCAGTACCACGCTGTACCTGGAAGCACGCAACCAGCCTGTCCGCGGACAGCAGGCGGTCGCCGAAGTCGCGCTGCGTCGCGAGGACAGCGGCCTGTGGGGCGACTCGATGTGCGATGTCGTCACCGCCCGCAAACAGTTCGCGCCGACCATCGTGTCGCCGCGCACGCAGCTCAGCAATGCCGAAGCCTGGTCGCAGGCGGTCACCATCGCGCTCGAAGCCGAGCGCAACTGGGCGCTGCCCGAAGGCGAGCGTCAGGAGATCGTTCCCGGCGCCAGCCATTTCGCGGCCCTGTCCATCGCCCAGCCCAGCTGGCGCAATGCGTATCAGGTCGCGAAGATCGGCGACCACACGTTCCTGAAAGTGCAGTCGCTGAAATCGCAGAAAGAAAAACCCGGCCGCGGATGATCTCACGGCCGGTTTCGATACCGGAATCGAAACCTCGATGAATGATTGACGGCCGCAGTTTCTGCGGCTTTTTTTGCGTTTTCCGCATCCGGTTTTTCGTGTCGACTTTCGTTGCGTGGTCTTTTGCGCATCGATTTTTTTCGCATGGGTGTTTGCGCGGATTGCGTTGCTGCCATGTCGCAACGATCGCGCGTCGGCACGCCGACGACACTGCATTCCACATGCCTCGGTTGAACCGCACGGTCCGGAACACCATCATTCGGCCTCATCCCCCATCACTCCAAGGCAACCGCTTATGAAACTCTTCTACTCCCCAGGCGCCTGCTCGCTCGCCGACCACATCGTGCTGGAATGGATCGGCAAACCGTACGAAGCGGTGAGGGTCGGCCGCGACGACCGCAAGAAACCGGAGTTCATCGCGATCAATCCCGCAGGCGCGGTGCCGGCGCTGGAACACGACGGCTGGGTGCTGACCCAGAATTCGGCGATCCTCAATTACCTTGCCGACCTGTATCCCGAGAGCGGACTGGGCGGCGACGGCAGTGCGAAAAGCCGCGCGGAAATCAACAAATGGGTCGCGTTCTCGAACTCCGATGTGCATCCCGCCTTTCACCCTCTTTTCGGCAGCACCGCCTATCTCGAAGACGCTGCGCTGATCGAAAAAAGCAAAGATGCGGCGCGCGCGAAAGTTCGCAGCTTGTTCGAACGCGCCGATGCGCATCTGGCCGACAGGGAATGGCTCGCAGGCAGCCGCTCGGTCGCCGATCCGTATCTGTACGTGACCTGGCGCTGGGCGCGCAACAACGGTGTCGACATTTCCGGTCTCGATAATCTCGCCGCATTCGTATCGCGCATCGAAGCCGATGCGGCGGTGCAGAAGGTATTGAAGAACGAAGGCCTGAGCTGACGCCCGCGCTTCGCCACAACGAAAAAGCCGCGCAATGCGCGGCTTTTTCGTTCGGAACGACACGTTCAACGATCGCGCGTACCAGTCCACAATCTCGACATTTCCAGATACGTGAACGATGCCGACCATGTGATCAGCAATAATCCGGTAAGCGACTCCATCCCCGACACGAAGCGGATCGCGCCCACCGGCGCGAGATCGCCGAACCCCAGCGTGGTGTAGGTGGTGGCCGACAGATACACCGCGTCGAACAAGCTTTCGAACCCCTGCTCCCCGTGGATGGCGCCCGCATCGGGCACCACCAGCAGGCCCCAGTAAGCGAAGCCGTAGCACCAGATCTCGACGACATGCAGCGTCAGCAACGCGAAGATGATCGCGAGCATCGCGCGACGGTCGCGCTTGGGCTCGCGCACCGCATAACGTCGCGCGAGCCAGTGCAATCCCTCGTAATGGATCGCCACCACCAGCGCGGTGACCGCCAGCGTGACGAGCACGACCAGCGCGTGTTCGCCCCACTGCTCCGCCGGAATCAGCCATTCCGTAGTCATGAGACGTCAGCGCTCATCGCATGCCCGTCGTCGAACATCTAGCGACGTTCGATCGCCACGTAATCGCGATCTTCCGGCCCGACGTAATTCGCGCTGGGGCGGATGATCTTGCCGTCCTCGCGCTGTTCGATGACGTGCGCGCTCCAGCCGGTGGTGCGCGCGATCACGAACAACGGCGTGAACATCGGTGTCGGGATGCCCATCATGTGATAGGCCGACGCGCTGTACCAGTCGAGGTTCGGGAACATCTTCTTGGTATCCATCATCAGCGTCTCGATGCGCTCGGACACGTCGAACAGCGTCTGGTTGCCGCCGTCGGCGCAGAGCGTGCGCGAGAGTTCCTTGATGATCGGGTTGCGCGGATCGCCGATGGTGTACACCGGATGGCCGAAGCCGATGATGATTTCCTTGCGCTCCATCCGTGCGCGGATGTCGGCTTCCGCCGCATCGGCAGTGTCGTAGCGGCTGATGATGTCCATCGCCACTTCGTTGGCGCCGCCGTGCTTCGGACCGCGCAGCGCGCCGATCCCGCCGGTGATGCAGGAATGCAGATCGCTGCCGGTGCCGGCGATCACCCGCGCGGCGAACGTGGATGCGTTGAACTCATGCTCGGCGTAGAGAATCAGCGACTTGTCGAGCGCGTTTTCGTGCAGCGCGCTCGGCGGTTCGCCGTGCAGCAGGTGCAGGAAGTGCGCGGCCACCGAATCGTCGTCGGTCTGGGTATCGATACGGTCGCCGTTGCGGGTGAAATGCCACCAGTACAGCAGCATCGAACCGAAGCTGGCGATCAGGCGGTCGGCGATGTCGCGCGCTTCGCTGGCCGGGTGGCCTTCGCGCTCCGGCAGCACCGTGCCCAGCACCGAACAGCCGGTGCGCATCACGTCCATCGGGTGCGCGTTGGCCGGCACCAGCTCCAGCGCTTCCTGCACGATCGCCGGCAGCCCGCGCAGGCGCTTGAGCTTGGTCTTGTAGGCCTTGAGCTGCGACGCGGTGGGCAGCGCGCCGTGCACCAGCAGATGCGCCACTTCCTCGAATGTCGATTTGGTCGCGAGATCGTGGATGTCGTAGCCGCGGTAATGCAGATCGTTGCCGCTGCGGCCGACCGTGCACAGCGCGGTGTTGCCTGCGGCGGTGCCGCTCAACGCGACGGATTTCTTGGGCTTGGGAAGCGTTTGATTGGTGTTGTCGCTCATGGTCTGGTCCTTGTCATTTCTTCGCGGCGAACAGCGCGTCGAGCTTCTGTTCGAATACGTGATAGCCGATGCGGTCGTACAGTTCCTCGCGGGTCTGCATGATATCGACCACGGCCTTCTGGTGCCCGTCGCGGCGGATGTTTTCGTAGACGCTCTCCGCGGCCTTGTTCATGGCCCGGAACGCGGACAGCGGGAACAACTGGATCGCGACGCCCGCCGAGGCCAGTTCGTCGCGGGTGAACAGCGGGGTCTTGCCGAATTCGGTAATGTTGGCCAGCACCGGCACTTTCACCGCGTCGACGAAGCGACGGTAGGTGCCGAGGTCGTAAGCGGCCTCGGCGAAGATGCCGTCGGCGCCGGCTTCGACGCAGGCGATGGCGCGCTCGATCGCGGCATCGACGCCGTCGACCTGGATCGCGTCGGTGCGTGCGATCAGGAAGAAGTCGGCATCGGTCTTGGCGTCGGCCGCCGCCTTCACGCGGTCGACCATTTCGCCCTGCGACACGATTTCCTTGCCGGGACGGTGGCCGCAGCGCTTGGCGCCGACTTGGTCCTCGATGTGGCAGGCCGCGGCGCCGGCCTTGATCAGCGATTTGACGGTGCGCTCGATGTTGAACGCGCTGGGGCCG
Organism: Pseudomonadota bacterium; assembly: GCA_040386495.1. Taxonomy (GTDB): domain Bacteria; phylum Pseudomonadota; class Gammaproteobacteria; order Xanthomonadales; family Xanthomonadaceae; genus Lysobacter_I. The sequence continues at coordinate 39,210 of JAZKFJ010000020.1, read as the reverse complement.
AAACCTGTGTCGATATCGACGAGCAGCGGCAGATCGCAGACATCGGTGATGCGGCGGGTGTCGATCAGCACGTCTTCGAGCGTGTTGATGCCCAGGTCCGGCAGGCCCAGCGAGCCGGCGGCGACGCCGCCGCCCGACAGATAGATGGCGCGATAGCCGGCGCGTTTGGCCAGCAGGGCGTGATTGGCGTTGATCGCGCCGATCACCTGCAGCGGGGTTTCTTCGGCGAGGGCGGCGCGAAACATCGCTCCTGGAGAGCGTGGCGCGCCTGCGGATGCGTTACTCATTGCGGACTCCTCATCTGGGTCATGCCCGATGCGGAGCATCGGGCCGGGCGGCGGCCTGTGCCATTGCCTCCCCTGGCGCGCAATCTGGCACCATCGCGATGGTTGATCAATCTTGATCCGATCAATCAATCTATCGACATCACCTTGCCGACATCGCCATGACCGCCGACCTGCTCACCGCCCGCGACACCTGCCGCCTGCTCGGCATCAGCCAGGCCACGCTCTACGCCTACGTGAGCCGGGGCCTGTTGGAATCGCGGCCCGGCACGGACCACCGCAGCCGCCTGTATCTGCGCCAGGACGTCGAGCGGCTGGCGCAGCGCAAGCGCGCCGGCCGCGGCGCTGCCAGCGGTGCGGCGCAGAGCCTGGATCGCGGCCTGCCGGTGCTGGAGACGCAGATCTCGCTGATCCGCCCCGACGGCCCCTACTACCGCGGCCGTTCCGCCATCGGCGCGTTGCGCGACGGCGCCGACCTGGAAGACATCGCGCGGCTGCTCTGGGACTGCGGCGATCACGACCCGTTCGCAGCGGATGCCATCGACGCATGGCCCGCCCATGTCGCCGGCATCGCCACCAACACCGACCTGCCGCCGCTGGAGCGCGCGATGGCTGCGATCCCGCTGCTGGCCCTGGACGTGCGCCATTCCTTCAGCTCCGCGCCGCGGGTGCGGCATGAGATCGCCGCCGCCCTGCTTCGCCAGAACGCCGCACTGCTCGTGGCGCAGCCACCGTTCGCCCGGCCGGTGCATCGTTTGTTGGCCGACAGTTGGAAACCGGGGGATGAGGGCTTCGCCGATCTGATCCGCGCCGCGCTGGTGATGTGCGCCGATCACGAGCTCAACGTTTCGGCCTTCGCCGCGCGCGTGGTCGCCTCCACCGGCGCGCACTTGCACGCGACCGTGTGCGCCGGCCTCGCCGCGCTCTCCGGCCCGCGCCACGGCGGCGCCACCGCGCGCGCGTATGCATTGATCGCCGACGCGCGCGACGCCGCATCTCCGCGCGATTTCATCGAAACCCGGCTGCAGCGCGGCGACGACCTCCCCGGCTTCGGTCACGCCCTCTACCCGCACGGCGACCCGCGCGCCGCCGAACTGCTTGCGCGTTTGCGCGCGCAGCACGTGAATGCGCCCGCGATGCGCGCACTCGACGCGATTGTCACCGCGACCGAAGACGTCAGCGGCCAGCACCCGAACATCGACTTCCTCCTCGCCGCCATCTGCCACGCGAATGCATTGCCCGCGACCCCGGCACTGGTGATGTTCGCCGCGGGGCGACTTGCCGGCTGGCTCGCGCATGCGCTTGAGCAGCAGGCGGAGGGGAAGCTGATCCGGCCACGGGCGCGGTATACGGGGGTGGAGCCGGTGGGTGGGTAGATCGGGCGCTACGATTTGGTAGGAGACTTGCGGGACTGCCTGTTATTTCAGACAGACTGGCTGTTATTCAAAAAAAAGGAGCCCTGCGTAAGCAAGGCCCCAGAAGTAATTGCTGTTCGTTCTAATGGGTGTTCTTATCCGGGTAGAGGAACCACTGGGCGCATTGGCTGAACGATCCGCCAGTACCGTTGCGGAACTGAGAGATAAAGGTCTCAGCAAATTTGGAAGGAACGCCAGTTGTCCCATTCGGCACCCGTATGAGCGATCCCGGCTCAACCTTCGTGGTGCTGGTTCCAACCAACGCTGCTTCATTCACATTGTGCCACCATTCGGCATAGTTTGTTCCGAGGTCGCCACGGTCGCTAACTGGCATGTCTGTAATTGCATACGACCACTGTTTTGTCGCGGTGCCCGATAGGCCTGAGGAGCTTGCTCCAACCGCCAAGGAAACTGCCGCGGTACCTGTACCGGATGTTGTTGAAGGGTCGTAGTCCAACAATTTGAATGATGTGTTGACGTAGTTGTAGCGCGCCCAGTTGTACACGTCGGCAGTGCGCCAGTTGCTGCCAGAGTAGGCAACTATCCCTGGCACCGATTGGATAACATATTTAGCGGTCCACCAATCGTAGGAGCCGTTGGTCTCATTGGACAGCTTGTCATAATATAGAGTGAGGTTTTGCTTGCCTTTTGGACTGCAAAGGTCACCTGTAGAATAGGTGAACGTTCTTTGGTTTACGAAAGAACCAGTCACTTTTACCGGAACGAGCCCTTCCGTTTGCAACCCCAAGAGATCAGTCGCCCACATGACGGCTTCAGCGGCGGCTTTTTCAGGATTTTGCGTAAGTGTTGCGAAATACTGGCCTCCGGTTGACGATGGATAATATCCCGCAGCCTTCTCGTAAACCACAGGCCCGTTGTCAAGCCGCCCAGCGGCTCGCCTGTATGCCCCAGACTCGCCTCCCATTTTAGCGATTGCGACCTTAGCCGGATCGTAAGCTGAGCCACCGACCGAAATGACAACATTGCCTCGCGAGGCCTGTTGAGCAAAAAACGCCTCTTGAATGATCGATCCGCTTTCGACAATTAGAATATCAGGCTTGCTGCGGCCGCCCTTCTTCTGCAATTGAAGATTCTGCCAGTTCAATGGTGTCAACATCGCTGAAGCGCGCTGCATCTGCTTTTCAAAAGACCTAGACCCGTAGTAATAGACGTTCATGCCTTCGTTTCGGGCCACGCGAACCGCTTGATTAAGGCTCAACTGCAATGGCGGCAGAGTTTCGCTCCGCTCCGGCTGCTGCCTCTTGGCGAAACCGGATGGCTCCAAACCGGTGCTGCTACTGTCGAACCTGTACACGTACTTGCTGTTGTCGCCCGAAGGGTTGGTCACGTCCGCCGTTGCTGATACCGCAACCGGGAGGGTGACGGCCATAGCTGCCGCGATCGTCAGAACTCGTTTCGATGGCTTAGCGTTCATTTTTTTCCCTGTCTGTTAATGGACCGGAGATGGATGGCTTTCGCCTACAGATCGTGATGCCTGCTCCATCCAACGGACTGGAGCCCGCTGCGGCATCGACGCCGACGCTAGGGAGGCACGAATTTCGCGTCAATCAAAAAAGTCACAAAAAGATCACGAATGCATCATCAATTGAATAGTGATCGCTTTATTTCCCTTGATCTCGTGCGAAACTTTTTTGATGAATGACGCTAACCCAATGAAATTCAAGAGAAAAATGTAAATTACAACGGAGATCAGGTCATGACTTCGCTCGCGCCTGAATTCCAGTAGAGTGACCTTTAGGCGGCCATACCCGCCCTGCTCGCAATGCATTCCGCCCGACAAGGGGTACAAACATCTCCCAGACGGCTTGCGGCCAAGACTGGGACACCCACTGAAGATGTAGCTTCTCGAGCTGGCCGGAGTGGCTCGCCCCCCTCGAACGACTCCCGTCAAGCGCTGTTCTGTCCCCCGAAATCGTACCGCTCACGACGGTAGAAGACTGGGACGACACCCGCGGAAGATGTAGCTTCAAAATGGCCGGAGTGGTTCGCCCCCCTCGCAAGCGCATCCCCGCGCGCCCCCGCCGTCTCTCCGTCGGCTACCACGACTACGACCAGGACCGTAGGCTGTATACGGACTCCTCCCGATTGCCAACCGCTTTTTTGATCCTGGTTGAGATTGCGAACGTATATCCGGCCTGTGGGTGAAGCCTTTGGCTTCTGGCCATGATGGAGCAGTCGCACGCGGGTGCCTCATTGGGTTGTCGGCCTTCCAGCCACCAGCCTACTCAGGCTCTTCCCGCGTCGGTCGTCCCAGCAAGTAGCGCGGGTAAGGCCAAAGGCCGCACCTGGGGCTCTTGACCTTCAATCGATCACTAAATACATCGCTTGCGCTTCCCGGGTGCGCGCTGCGCGCTTACCCGAGCTACGGGTTCTGCGGTTCACGACCCGCACAGATCGCATCAAGGCCGTAAGGCGCATAAGCCACGCGTCGTGCATCTTTCTCAAGCATCGGTCATCGGTGATGCATCGCGGCGCATGACGCCTTCGGCTGATGCGCCCTACCGGCTGCACAGGCTTTGGGGCGTGCCATTGTTGACGCCGCAGAGCACGGCCATCATCACCGCGACGAATCATCCCGAAGCGCACCGAAGTGGATTCGGAACGACACCGCCCGGGCCACGGCTCTGCGGACAATCGATCGCACGGGTCAAGCAGCGATCGCGGCGACGTTCCGCCAACCGGGGGAAGCCCATCGTCCTAGAGTCCTGCAGCCCACCACATCCATCCGAAGCAAGTAGCCCGGGTAAGGCCGTAGGCCGCACCCGGGGCTTTTGAAATTGAACCGCAACGGATTTTCCGTGGCTTGCGTTTTCCCGGGTGCGCGCGGCGCGCTTACCCGGGCTACTCATTCCGCTGTGCGCTTGAGGGTCATCGCACCTGAAACCTGCGATGGCGCATGACGCCTTCGGCTTATGCGCCATACGGCATTCCGGGGCTATCGATATTCGTCTGCAGGCAGAAACAAAAACGCCGGGCATTGCCCGGCGTTTTCGCGAGAAATCGAAACAACTCGATCAGAGCAGATGCGCCACACCAGCCCGCTCTTCTTCCAATTCCGCAAGCGTCTTGTCCATCGCGGCGCGGCTGAAGTCGTCGACCGGCAGGCCTTCGATACGGGTGTATTCGCCGTTGGCGCAGGTCACCGGCACGCCGCATCACGCCTTCGGGGATGCCGTAGCTGCCGTCGGACGGAATGCCCATGGTCACCCACTTGCCATCCGTGCCCAGCGCCGTAGGCTGGGTCATTGACCCAGCTAGCGGGAGGAAATCAGGGCCGGGTCATTGACCCAGCCCTGCGCCGTTTTCTTCTGAAAAAATGCGATACGCCTACGGAGGATTGTCCGCAGGCGTACGCATGTCATCGCTTATGCCGTGTCATCGCTTACGGCTTGGGCTTGATCAGGAAGCTGATGTTGATTCCGTTTCCCGGCTCATTCAACGGATCCTGCCCGTTGTACGAGATGACGGTATTTGCGATAGCCGTGCTTGTCATGCTGCGCGAATAGAAATACAGCGCGCTATCGTTCTTCACCACGCTGGTCCGAAGTCCCCAGCCGCTCGGGGTCGTCAGCGGCTGGGCGTCATCGTGCGACAGGGCGCACACCGCGAGCGCGCCCGCCAGACCCGGGAGACCTTTGCATTGGGTCTGTTCGTTCTTTCCATCGTCCAGGAACGTCTGAACGCTTTGAATCGGGCTGCTCGTTGCGGTTCCACGCACCACCATGATGGCCGCCGAAGTAAACACATTCGGAGATTTGTTGATCGTATAGGACTTCGCACCCGCAGAGCCCGCATAGTTGTAGAACAGCGAAATTCCCTGATCGTTCCCCGTGCTGCTGCATGCGGTCGCAGTGTTGCCGGTGACAGCGCATGTGGCGAACCGGGTCCACTCGCCGCTGCCGCTGGCTTCTGTCGGAACGACCCCATTCGCGGCCGTCTGGATCGCCAGGATCATCAGGTCGCCCACTTGCGTCGAGCCACTGCGCGCGATGGACATCGTGCTGCCCGACGATGCGGAGGTGTTGGTGGACCCGACATTCGTCACCGTCGACGCCAGGGCTGCGATCTTCGTCGTTGAGGTATCCGTGGCCCAGACCTGGTTATTGGCGGTGTCGTAGATGACGACGTTGCCATCGTTCTGCACCTTCAGGCGATTGACTCTGCTGCCGCGCGTGCCTGAAGTCCAAGCCGGCGATCTGCTGTGGCTTTGCACCATCAGATCGCCGTGCCATCCCAGGACGAGCCGTCTGCCGTTTTGGTTTGCGGTATTCGAAGCCCAAATCTGTGCGCGATCGGACTGCCGATGAAGAACCAGGTTGCCGTCGCTTTGGAAGGTGAGCCGGTATTCCCGATTGGCGGAGGTCAGGTGTTGGTTGGGCTCCATATACTGGTTGACGATCAGCGTGTCGGCAGCGACTGCGTTTGTCGCGGCACCAATGGCTGCGACGAGGCAAAAACTTCCGAATAGACATTGCAGTGTTTTTTTCTGTCCGTTTGACATGGTCTGGTCCTGTGAGGTGCTTTCCATACGAGGGAGAAGACAGGGAGATCGGGGTTCTCTCTGAAATCCTGTTGCGAATGGCCAATTGCTTCGACGGATCAATCGGCATCATTCGTGGCCAGATCGTCACTCCTCCAGTTGCAGGCGTCATGATCAAACGCCATGGAAGCGTCATGAAACGATCATGAAATGATCACGGCGCGGGATAAAATGTGGCCAGCGTCGAATTTCGCCTCGCTCGACGCTTGCCGCTGGCGTCGAGCGATTCACGGGCGGCCACGCGCAGTCGCGTCGACACGCAAGGTGCATAGGCGAAGCGTCATGCACCAGGCAGGGTAATCGTCATCTGCGACGCGTGATGGCGCATGACGGCTGCGGCTTGTGCGCCCTACGGCATTTCGGGGCTATCGATATACGCCGGTCGGCAGAAACGAAAACGCCGGGCAGTGCCCGGCGTTTTCGCTGCAAATCTCAACGTCGCGATCAGAGCAGATGCGCAACGCCCGCACGCTCTTCTTCCAGCTCCGCGAGCGTCTTGTCCATCGCCGCGCGGCTGAAATCGTCGACCGGCAGGCCTTCGATGCGGGTGTATTCGCCGTTGGCGCAGGTCACCGGCACGCCGTACATCACGCCTTCGGGGATGCCGTAGCTGCCGTCGGACGCGATGCCCATGGTCACCCACTTGCCGTCGGTGCCCAACAGCCAGTCGTGGATGTGGTCGATGGCGGCGTTGGCGGCCGATGCGGCCGACGAGAGGCCGCGCGCTTCGATGATCGCCGCGCCGCGCTTGCCGACCTGCGGGATGAACGCGTTGGCGTTCCAGTCGGCGTCGTTGATCTTGTCTTTCAGCGACGCGCCGTCGACGGTAGCGAAGCGGTAGTCCGGGTACATTGTCGGCGAGTGGTTGCCCCACACCACCATGTTCTGGATGTCGCCGACGGCCACGCCGGCCTTGGCCGCCAGCTGCGACAGCGCGCGGTTGTGGTCGAGGCGGAGCATCGCGGTGAAGTTCTTGGCCGGCAGATCCGGCGCCGACTTCATTGCGATGTAGGCGTTGGTGTTCGCCGGGTTGCCGACCACCAGCACTTTGACGTTGCGGCTGGCGACATCGTTCAGCGCCTTGCCCTGCACGGTGAAGATCTCGGCGTTCTTGAGCAGTAGGTCCTTGCGCTCCATGCCCGGGCCGCGCGGCATCGCGCCGACCAGCACCGCGACATCGACGTCCTTGAACGCGACGCGCGGGTCGTCGGTGCCGATCATGCCGGCGAGCAGCGGAAACGCGCAGTCTTCGAGCTCCATCATCACGCCCTTCAGCGCGGCCTGGGCCTTGTCCAGCGGCAGTTCCAGCATCTGCAGGATCACCGGCTGGTCCTTGCCCAGCATTTCACCCGAGGCGATGCGGAACAGCAGGGCGTAACCGATCTGGCCGGCGGCGCCGGTCACGGCGACTCTCATGGGGGCTTTCATGTATCGACTCCGTCTATCGAAGAGAAAGTAGGGTGGGCCCTGGCCCACCGTTTGAATTTTCCGTTGTGGTGGTCACGATCAAAAACCGTTCCCACCAAACGTGCGACACGATTTGATGCATCGCGATGGTGGGCCTGGGGCCCACCCTACGACGCTTGCTTATTGCAATTCGGCGAAGAATTCCTGGATCCGCTGCAGACCCGGCGCCAGCTGCGGCGTCGGGCAGGTGTAGCTGATGCGCAGCGCGCGCGGCTCGCCGAAGGCCGAACCCGGCACGCAGGCCACGCCCTTGGCGTCGAGCAGCGCGTTGCAGAGCGCCACGTCGTTGTCGATCTTCAGCCCGGTGGGGCCGTGGGTCTTGCCGAAGTAGGCGCTGACATCGGGGAACACGTAGAACGCGCCCTGCGGTTTCGGGCAGACGATGCCGGGAATCGCGGTGATCGCCGCCATCACCTGGTCGCGCTTGGCCTGGAACTCGGCGTTCTTCTGCGTCGGCACGTCCTGCGGGCCGCTGAGCGCGGCGATGGCGGCGGCCGTGGTCAATTCGGGGATGTTGGTGATGTGGTTCGAGTTCATCGTCACCACCGCATTGGCCACCGATTCCGGGCCGGCCATGAAACCGACGCGCCAGCCGGGCATGCCGTAGGTCTTCGACAGCGAATCGATGAAGATCACGCGGTCGCGCAGTTCCGGGCGGAAATTGACGAAGTTGTGATAGCCGACGCCGTCGAACACCATGCGGTTGTAGATGTCGTCGGTGATGATCCAGGTGTCGGGATACTTGGCGATGACGTCGGCCAGCGCCGCGACTTCGTCCTTCGTGTAGACCATGCCGGTCGGGTTGGACGGATTGTTGAACAGGAACACTTTCGGCTTCTTGGCCAGCGCCGCGTCGAGCTGCGCGGGCGTGAGCTTGTAGTCCTGTTCCGCGCCGCAGGGCAGCAGATCGATCTTCGCGTCGACGATCTCGGCGATGTCGAGATAGCTGGTCCAGTACGGCGTGGGAAATGCGATGGTGTCGCCTTCGTCCAGCAGCACTTCGGCGAGGTTGTAGATCACGTGCTTGGCGCCGATGCCGGTGGCGATGTTGGCGCGGGTGTAGCCGCTCAGGCCGGTGTCTTCCATGTGCTTGAGGAAGGCGTCGAGCAGCGCATCAGAACCGCGGTTGCTGCCGTACTGCCCCGAATCCTTCTTCAGCGCTTCGCGGACGGCTTCGTACACGTGCGGGCCGGGCAGGAAATTCGGAACGCCGATGGAAAAACTGACGATATCGCGGCCTTCGGCCTTGAGGCGCTTGGCTTTTTCGGCCACAACCATGATGGCGCTGGGCTTGGCGCGACCGACGCGCCGGGCAAGAGAGGGCATGTGGGGTTGGACCTGCAGAAGGTATGCACTATTGTAGCCGCGCAGCTTCCGGATGGCAGCACCGGGCGGATCCGGCCGGGCGGTGCCGCGACGAAAGTCGGATGCCCGACAAGCACGACAATATGAAATCTGACGACCGGACTGAGCGCCGGAAGGGGAATCGCCCGTGAAGATTCGTTTCCTTGCTTCGATCACGCTGCTCGTGTTCGCGCTGGTGTCCGCAACGGCAGCCGCGGCCAACCGCGCCCGCGTGGCGACCGACGCCACCGGCAGTCTGGTCAAGGTCGACGGCAGCATCGTGGTGATCGAACCGGACATCGAGCTGTACCTGGTCACCGCCGGCGGCCTGCAGGAGCCGCGCAAGGCATGGTCGGACACCGCGCGCACCCTGTACCCGGCCGAAGTCCACGCCCAGCTCGCCGGCAGGAACGTCGACCTGAAGGCCGACTACGACATCCCCGACGACCTGGATCCCACCTCCCAGTTCGGCCAGCTCCTGCGCCTGAACCAAGCGGTGGCGATGAGCATCACCCAGTATTCGATCTCCGGCACCGTGCTGGCGACCAAGAAGGACGCCAGGGGCCGGCCGCGGATGGACTGGAGCCTCGGCCCGGGCGTGGCCACGCTGCGCGAGCAGACCGGCGCCGACTACGCGCTGTTCACCTATGTCCGCGACAGCTACGCCAGCGGCGGCCGCACCGCGCTGCGGGTATTCGGTTTCCTGGTCGGCGCGGCGCTGGGCGGCGGCCTGGACATCGGCGGCGGCGTGCAGGTCGGCGTGGCCACCCTCGTCGATCTGCGCACCGGACAGGTGGTCTGGTACAACCTGCTCGCCAACCAGTCCGGCGATCTTCGCGACAAGGAAGGCGCGAACAAGACCGTCCAGCGGATGCTGCAGAAATTGCCGCTTGAGTGACCCATGGGCTTCCATCATCCATTCGCCGTCGCGGCGCTGACCATCGCACTGACCGCATCACTCGGGTCGGCCCATGCGGCCGATCCTTTTCCGCATCTGCAGCCCGGCGAGCGCCCGGTGCCCGGTTCCACCGAATCCGAACTCTGGTACGGCATGGATCAGGCCGAGAAGGAGATCCGCCATTCGCCGCTGATCGTCCGCGATCCGGAACTGCAGCGTTATGTCGAACGCGTGGCCTGCAAGGTCGCCACCGATCACTGCAAGGATCTGCGCGTCTACATCGTCGACATCCCGGTGTTCAACGCCTCGATGGCGCCGAACGGCGTGACCTTCGTCTTCACCGGCGCGCTGCTGCGCATGCGCGACGAATCCGAACTGGCGGTGGTGATGGGGCATGAGTTCGCGCACTACAAGGCGCGGCATTCGCTGGCAGGCTGGCAGTCGGCGAAACGCACCACGGCGTTTCTGAGCACCTTCGGACTGGTCACGCTGGGCGTGGGCATTCCGATCGCCGGCAACATCGCCCTCCTCGGCGGCATGGCCGGCCTGTCCAAACAATCCCGCGACAAGGAACGCGAAGCCGATACCCTGGGCTTCGCGGTCGCCACCGCGCACGGCTACGACCCGCAGGCCGGCGTGCGTATCTGGGAGCGATTGAATCGCGAAGAGAAGGCCGACCGCACGCACAGGAATCGCGCGGTCTTCGCCAGTCACCCGCAGACCGAGGAGCGCATCGCCGATATCCGCGCCGCGGCGACGACAGCGAGCGTGCCGGATCCGAAAACCTACGCTGAGGATTATCGCGCCGCGATCCGGCCGTTCCTGCAGCGCTGGATGGAAGGCGAACTCTCGCGTCGCACCTACGACACCAGCATCCACGTGCTGACCGAATTCAAGCAGGACGCCACGCCGGACACCGTGGCGCTGGCGACGTTTTATCTGGGCGAGGCCCATCGCCGCCGCAACAAGAACGACGACATGACCAAGGCGGGGCAGTTCTACGCCGAAGCCCTGACCCTGCCCGACCCGCCCGCGTCGGCCTGGCGCGAACAGGGCATGCTGCTGCGCACGCAGGGCGACGCCAGCGGCGCGGCCAACGCACTGCGCAACTACCTGGAAGCGGCGCCCGCTGCCGGCGATGCAGCCCTGATCCAACACTATCTGACCCGACTGGAGCCCATCCCATGACGCTGCGCTTGCAGAAGTGGCTGCTGCCGATCGCGCTCGCCCTGCTGCTGACCGCCTGCGCGTCCAGCGGCGGCAGACTGCAGACAAAGGGCGAGGCGACCGCATTCGACATGACCCTCACCAGTTCGCTGGACTGGGCGCGGATCAAGAGCCGCCGCAACGAACTGTGGACCATCGACGGCGTCGCACTGAACCGCTTGATCATCTTCTCGAAGATCAAACCCAACGAACACGTGTTCCAACTGGTGCGCGAGCGCCGGTCGCGTCCGGACGGTCCGTGGTATCGCGTCGGCATGCGCCTGGACGAACTGCAGAAACTGGTGGCCGACGGTTTCGTCGATCAGCAGTGGATCGGCATCCAGACCAGCAACCTGCGCCCACACACCTTCGGCAGCGTCGAAGGCATCCGTTTCGATGTCGAAATGACCAACCCGGATGGCTTGATCTACAAGGGCACCGCCGCGGTCGCCGAACGCGACAAATTCCTCAACGTGCTGGTCTGGATCGCACCGAAGGAGTACTACCACGGCCGCGACGCGGTCGCGGTGGAGTCGATGCTGGACGGGATGCGGTTCAAGTAATCGGACATCCCTAGACGCGGCAAACAGAAAGAGCGCCGCAGGGCGCTCTTTCTCCATCTGCTATCGATCTGACGAAGCCTATGGCGTGTCAATGCTGTCGTAGGAGGGCCTTCAGGCCCGAGCTTTTTAGCGGAAGATCCATTTCATGCTGGTGCTCGGGGCTGAAGCCCCTCCTACGATGGGCGCATCAGTCGCCACCGCCTCCACCACCATCCCCACCGCCGCCGGAATCGCCGTCGCTGCCGCCGACACGATCGTCATCGTTGCGATGATCGCCGTAGTAGTAACTATCGCTCGACCCTGCGTGACCCGAGCCGCCGCGATCCGAACCCCCGCGCCCCGGCCGTGCGGTGCTTGCGATAAACAACAACCCCGTCGCCGCGGACACCAGCGCAACGATCTGGAAACCGGCCACCAGCGCGGCCAGACCTACCGCAAACAGCAAAAGACCCAGAAATCTTCTCGACACGACGGCACCCCGCACGATGGTCAACGTGGGCGGCAATGTGCCACGAAATCGACGTGGTAGTGCTCATCGTGTCGCCACCACACCTTTCCACGCACGAAGTCGATGTTCCTGCGCAGATACGGGCCGCGCCGGGTCGCGAACAGTTTCGGCAGATAGGCCGGCTCGAAGATCACCCGACCGATGGGCGCACCAGAGCCGCGCCCTGCCTGATCCAGCGCGTACAGATGTTCGGCCAGTGCGTCGAAATCGATCCGGAGATCGCGATACCGCGCGTTCGCATCGAATTCGATGTCGTAGCCGTAGCGGTTCGCGGCATTGCCCGGCAGCGGCACCGAGCGGCCTTTCGCATCGATCACCGGCACCATGAAATCCACCGACAGCCCGTTCTGATGGGTCTTGTGCGGCTTGAACGGGCCGCCTTTTGCGAACCCGGTTTCGCCGTAGACGAAGCTCTTCGCGGGCGCGGTGCGTGCGAGCGCCGCGTAGGCGCCAGTGACGGCATCTGCAACCTGTACATGCGTGTATGTGCGCCCAAGCGAAACGCCGACGCGGCTGTAGGCGCGAAAGTTGCTGCCGCTCGCGGGCAGTTGCGCGGCGCGCTCGATGCGGCCGTTTGCGGGCGTGCCGTAGCAAACGCTATCGGCGGCGTTCGCGGATGCTATTGCGATCAGGAGGAGCAGCAGAAAAACAAGTCGACGCATTGCTCGGAATCGGGGCGATGGTAGGCCTGCAGCATAAGCGCTGTGGCAAAACATGCAGACCGCGCTGTTCGCAGGATTCGGTTTTTCAGGAAATCGGCTGAAACCCGACGCATGAAAAACGCGGCCCTCGCGGGCCGCGTCCGGATAACGTCGAAACCCGGGGTTGTCGCGCTTCGCACGCAACCCGCGCAACAAGAACTCAGGCGGCCAGAATCTTGTTCCACTCCGCCACGCGATCGGCCTTCGCGGCCAGCGCGGCTTCGGCGTCGCCTTCGATCTTCAGCGACTTGATGGTGTCGTCGCCGCGGATGCTGTCGACCACGTCCATGCCTTCCAGCACCTTACCGAAGACGGTGTGCTTGCCGTCGAGCCACGGGGTGGCGACGTGGGTGATGAAGAACTGGCTGCCGTTGGTATTGGGACCGGCGTTGGCCATCGACAGCACGCCGCGCTCATGGGCGACGCCGTTGTTGGCTTCGTCCTCGAACTTGTAGCCCGGACCGCCGGTGCCGCGACCCTGCGGGCAGCCGCCCTGGACCATGAAGTCCGGGATCACGCGGTGGAAGATCAGGCCGTTGTAGAACCCGCGCTGCGCGAGGTTGACGAAGTTGGCGACGGTCAGCGGCGCCTTGTCGGCGTGCAGCTGGATGCGGATCGGGCCGCGGTCGGTGTCGAAGTGGGCGATGAGGCTCATGGTCAGGCTCCGGGAGGGATCAGAAGGATGCGAAGTCGAAACGAAGTGGTGTCGAAACGACGCGGATAAAAGGGGGCGACACCGTACCATGCCGGCCCTGCCCGCCGGACCGCGCGGCCCGGACTTCAGCCAGGGGCTGGCGGCAGCCGGATCAGCCGCGGCGGTGGTCGATGATCGACATGGCCAGTGCGGCCCAGCAGCAGACGAACAAGCCGCCGCCGAAGGCCAACAACGGCAGCCGGAGGGTCGCCGGCAGGGCTCGGGCGACCGCCGAATCCGGGGCGAACTGCATCGCCAGCCCCAGGCCCAGCAGCGCCAGACCCACGAAATCGAGGGCGATCAGCCACATCGGCGGCTTCCACGGGGTCTTGGGCATCGGCTTTCCTGAAATGTGAACAGGCGAACCGAGCCATTACTCTCGGCTGCCGGCTATAATAGTGGGCTTCCTTCACGAAAATTCTAGCGTCCGGCCACACCCGGGCGCCCATCGCCATGTCTATCGAACGCCTGCGCAATATCGCCATCGTCGCCCACGTCGACCACGGCAAGACCACCCTCGTCGACCAGTTGCTGAAGCAGTCGGGGACTTTCAGTGAGCGCACGGTCACGACCGAACGCATGATGGACAGCAACGATCTCGAAAAGGAACGTGGCATCACGATCCTCTCGAAGAACACCGCGATCCGCTGGAAATCGCCCGAGGGCGAGGAGTACCGGATCAATATCGTCGACACCCCCGGACATGCCGACTTCGGCGGCGAAGTCGAGCGCGTGCTGTCGATGGTCGACTCGGTGCTGATCCTGGTCGACGCGATGGACGGCCCGATGCCGCAGACCCGCTTCGTGACCCAGAAAGCCTTTGCGATGGGCTTCAAGCCGATCGTGGTGGTCAACAAGGTCGACCGTCCCGGCGCGCGCCCGGACTGGGTGCTGGACCAGACCTTCGAACTGTTCGACCGTCTCGGCGCCACCGACGAACAGCTCGACTTCCACACCGTCTACGCCTCGGCGCTGCACGGTTACGCCGGCCTCGACCCCACGGTGCGCAGCGGCGACATGACCCCGCTGTTCCAGACCATCGTCGATCACGTGGCGCCGCCGCCGGTCGATCTGGAAGGCCCGTTCCAGATGCGCGTGACCTCGCTGGACTACAGCAACTACGTCGGCATCATCGGCGTCGGCCGCATCCAGCGCGGCAAGATCAGGACCAACCAGCAGGTCACGGTGATCGACCGCGAAGGCAAGACCCGCAACGCGAAAGTGCTGCAGGTGTTGGGCTTCCTGGGCCTGGAACGCCATGAAGTGAAGGAAGCGCAGGCCGGCGACATCATCGCGATGTCGGGTATCGAAGGTCTGGGCATTTCCGACACCATCTGCGACACCTCGGCAGTCGAACAACTGCCGGTGCTCACGGTGGACGAACCCACGATCTCGATGACTTTCCAGGTCAACGACTCGCCGTTCGCCGGCGTGAAAGACCGCAGCGGCGGCAAGTTCCTGACCTCTCGCCAGCTGCGCGACCGCCTGGTGCGAGAAACCCAGCACAACGTGGCGCTGAAGGTCGAAGACACCGCCGACGCCGACAAGTTCAAGGTCAGCGGCCGCGGCGAGCTGCATCTGTCGATCCTGATCGAAACCATGCGTCGCGAAGGCTACGAGCTGGCGGTATCGCGTCCGGAAGTGATCATCAAGGAGATCGACGGCGAGAAGATGGAGCCGTTCGAAGCGCTTGTGGTCGACCTGGAGGAGCAGTACCAAGGCGGCGTGATGTCGCGCCTCGGCGAGCGCAAGGCGCAGCTGACCAACATGGAGCCCGACGGCAAGGGCCGCGTGCGCATCGATTTCATGATCCCGGCGCGCGGGCTGATCGGTTTCCAGACCGAGTTCCGCACCATTACCGCAGGCACAGGCCTGCTGTTCCACGTCTTCGACCATTACGGCCCGAAGACCGAGGGCGACATCGGCCAGCGCCAGAACGGCGTGCTGATTTCCAACGGCACCGGCCCCTCGCCCGCCTATGCGCAGATCGCGATGCAGGAACGCGGCCGCCTGTTCATCGAGCCGGGCGACGAGATCTACGAAGGCCAGATCGTCGGCATCCACTCGAAAGACAACGACCTCACCGTCAATGCGCTGCGCGGCAAGCAGCTCACCAACTTCCGCGCCTCCGGCAAGGACGACGATGTGGGCCTGATCCCGGCGATCAAGTTCTCGCTGGAACAGGCGCTGGAATTCATCGACGACGACGAACTGGTCGAGATCACGCCCAAGGCGATCCGCCTGCGCAAGAAGCAGCGCACCGAGAACGACCGCAAGCGCGCATCCCGCGCCGCGTAAGCCGCGGAACGCCCACGCCGACATGCGACGCGATGCGCGGAAGGATCCGGGTCGTCGCGCGCATCGCGGCCTGTATGCCATCGCGCTGGTGGAAGTGGGCAAGGGCGTTTTTGCCCTGCTCGCGGCCGGCGCCATCGCGGGCTTCGGCGCGACCCGGATCGACGAGGCCATCGGCCGTCTGTCCGCGTTCTCGCATTTCGACGCGATCCATCGGGCACTGACTTCGGTCGCCGACAACATCACCCCGGCATCGGTGCATCTGATCGTGGCCGCGGTCGTCGCCTATGCCGCATTGCGTCTGGTCGAGGGCTGGGGACTGTGGCGCGCGCGGGCCTGGGCGTCGTGGCTGGGCGCCGTGTCGCTCGCGCTTTACCTGCCCTTCGATGTGTACGCAGCGATCCGCTATCCCGGCTGGATCGGCCTGCTTGTGGTCGCGCTCAATTTCGCGATGCTGTGGATCCTGACGCGCGACCTCCTCGCCCGGCGCAGCGCCGGCCGAATTCCTCCGATGCGCGACACGCCCGCGTCGAGCGGGACGTCCGACGCGGCCTTCCGACGCGGCCTTCCGGCACGACCCGCGTCACGTCCCGAGAACAGATCACGATGACCCAGCCGACGTCCTACGACCCGAGCCCGCGCGCGCATCCGGGGCTGCATGTCATCGCCCTGATCGAACTGGCCAAGGGTCTGGTCTCGGCTTCCGCGGCGATCACGCTGGCGCTGGTCGGCCCATCGCCGATCCGCGCATCGATCGCCGCCATCGGCGAACGGCTGCATTTCGATACCCGGCACAGCGCGCTCGCCCGCTTCATCGAAGGCATCACCCCGGAGACCGTGCATCTCGCGGCCGCGGCCATCGGCATCTACGCATTGCTGCGTTTCCTGCTGTTCTGGGGCCTGTGGCGGGTCAAGGCCTGGGCATCGTGGCTGGGCGCGTGCGCGGCCGTGCTGTACGTGCCGTTCTGTTCGTTCGCGCTGTGGCGCTACCCGGGCTGGCCGACGGCGGCCGTGCTCACGCTCAATCTTGTGATCGTCTGGGTGCTGGTGCGGGATCTGCTCAGGCGCCGGGCTGCGCGGAAAGCGGGGATGTCCAACCGCTAGTCCATCCGGGCATCGCGACGCTTGCGCGGGGCGGGCGGATGCGAAAGGCTGTGCGGATTCGTACAGAACACCCCGCATACCGAGCAATCCGGAGGTTGCATGGCGCTGCGCCCGTCCATCCTGTTGTCCTGCTGTCTCGCCGCGGTCTCGGCGATAGCTCCCATCGATGATGGCTTCGCGCGCGATACGGGCGCAGCGGACACCTGGAACGATGCGCAGGTATCCGCCGCCGGCACGTTCGCGTTCGAGGAAGCCACCGTCGCGCAGTTGCAGGCGCGCATGGCCGCCGGCACGCTCGACAGCCAGCGGCTGACCCGCGCCTACCTCGACCGCATCGCCGCGCTGGACGACCGCGGCCCGAGGCTCAACGCGGTGATCGAACTCAATCCCGATGCGCTGCGCGACGCCGCCGCGCTCGATGCCGAACGCAAGGCCGGCACGGTGCGCGGGCCGCTGCACGGCATTCCGGTGCTGTTGAAGGACAACATCGATGCGGTGCCGATGGTCAATTCCGCCGGCTCGCTGGCGCTGGCGAACCATCGCCCGAAGCAGGACGCACCGCTGGTCGCGCGACTGCGCGCGTCCGGCGCGGTGATCCTGGGCAAGACCAATCTCAGCGAATGGGCCAACTTCCGTTCCAGCCGCAGCACCTCGGGCTGGAGCGGTCGCGGCGGACAGACCCGCAACCCGTATGTGCTCGACCGCACGCCCTGCGGGTCCAGCGCGGGCACCGGCGCCGCCATCGCCGCCAATCTGGCGGCCGTCGGCGTGGGCACCGAGACCAACGGCAGCATCCTGTGCCCCTCCGCCGTCGCCGGGCTGGTCGGTCTCAAGCCCACCGTCGGTCTGGTGAGCCGCAGCGGCATCATTCCGATCTCCGCCTCGATGGACACCGCCGGCCCCATGACGCGCAGCGTCGCCGACGCCGCGCTGCTGCTGCAGGCCCTGGCATCCGCCGACGACGCCGATCCCGCCACCCGGGCCGGCGGCCGTCGTGTCGACGATTACGCCGCGGCCTTGAAGCCGGGCGCGTTGAAAGGCGCCCGCATCGGCGTACTGCGTGAATCCATGGGCTATCAGCCGGAGGTCGACGCGGCGTTCGAGCGCGCGCTGCAGGCGATGCGCGACGCCGGCGCCACGCTGGTGGATGCGAAGATTCCGACCGCCGGCCAGTGGAACGGCGACAGCTTCGACGCGATGCTGTTCGAATTCAAGGATGGCCTGAATCGTTATCTCGCCGATAGCGGCGCGCCGGTGAAATCGCTCGCCGAAGTCATCGCGTTCAACACCGCGCATGCCGACGCCGAAATGCCCTGGTTCGGGCAGGAATTGATGCTGTCGGCGGAAGCGAAAGGTCCGCTGACCGATCCCGGCTACATCGCATCGCGCGACAAGGCGCGGCGACTGGCGGGACAGGAAGGTCTGGACATCGCGTTGAAAGCGCAGCGGCTGGATGCGCTGGTCGCGCCCACGACCTCGCCGGCGTGGACCCTCGACCCGGTGAACGGCGATCATTTCAGCGGTGCGGGCTATGGGGTGGCTGCGGTCGCCGGCACCCCCAGCCTGACCGTGCCGACGGGCGAGGCGCACGGCCTGCCGGTCGGCATGGTGTTCATGGGGCCGGCATGGAGCGAGGCCCGGCTGATCGGTCTGGCCTATGCTTACGAGCAGGCGAGCCACGCGCGCAAGCCGCCGCGCTTCCTGCCGACGATCGACGCGCGATGAGCATGCGGACGATGAGCATGCGGACGAAGACCGTGCGGAGGATGTTCATCCGGATCAGGCCCCGGGAGCGATCGTTCTGACGCTCGACCTCGCGCTCGACCCGCAGCTGTGGCTGCTCACCGCGCTCGCCGGCTTCGCTGCGGGGCTGATCGACAGCATCGTCGGCGGCGGCGGGCTGGTGCTGACGCCAGCCATGCTCAATCTGCATCCGGGCCTGCATATCCTGCAGGCCATCGGCACGCAGCGCACCAGCTCGATCTTCGGCACGTCGGTCGCGGCCTGGAATTATCTGCGCCGCATCCGCATCGAACGCCGCATCCTGCTCCCCGCGTGCGTCGCCGCGCTGGTCGCGTCGGCGGGCGGCGTGCAGTTAGCCAAACGCATCGATGCCGACGTGTTGAAGTGGACGGTGCTCGCGATCTGCGTGGTCTTGGCCGTGTACACCGTCCTGCGCAAGGATCTGGGTCTGCGCGAGGAGCGCCGTTTCCATCCCAGACACGAGGCCATCGCCGCCGCTGCCATCGGCGCGGCGACCGGTTTCTACAACGGCCTGATCGGCCCGGGCACCGGCACCCTCATGGTCTTCGCGTTCGTGAGTGTCCTGGGGCTGGATTTCCTGAAGTCGTCGGCCGTGTCCAAGTCCGCGAACGTCGCCGCCGACCTCAGCTCGTGGACCGTGCTGATGCTCAGCGGCTTCGTGCTGTGGGCGCTGGCCATCCCGCTTATCGTGGGCAATGTCATCGGCAGTTACATCGGCAGCCATCTGGCGATCAAACGCGGCCAGGGCTTCGTCCGCGCGATGTTCCTGGTGATCGTACTGTCGCTGATCGCGCGTCAGGCATGGCAGCTGGCGACGTCGTGACTATCCGCGACCACGCCCTCCTTGCGATCATGCCCGCGTGCGCCGGTCACATCCGTCGCCAGCGCCCGTCATGGTCGCAAGCGATCCGGACACGCTTCTCGAACCGCCGCATCCCAGCCGCCGCATCCAGCATCGCCGCCATCGACCTGCCCTCTTTTCTCAGGAACCGTTCGCTCATGAAGTCCGCTGTGAAATCGCTTCTCGCTGTTGCCCTGTCGCTGGCCGCGCTCGCCCCGCCTGCCGCGCAGGCCGACGATCTCCGCGCCAAAGACACCTTCGCGGTGATCTGGGAGCGTCTGCAGAACAGCGGCTTCGACGGCAAGCACGAGGGTCTGGACTGGACGGCGCTCAAGACCGAGCACCAGCCCGACATCGAGGGGGCGAAAGACATCGCCGGCCTGCGCAGGGAAATCAACGAACTGCTGGAATCGCTTCAAGCCTCGCATCTGGTGCTGATCCCCGCGGAAGCCATGCCGCAGCCCGGCAAGACGGCGCCGGTCGGCAAAGGCGAGATCGGTCTGCGCCTGACCTTGATCGACGGCAAACTCTACGTGGCGCGGGTCATCGACGGTTTTCCCGCGCAGCGCGCCGGCATCCGCCCGGGCTGGCAGGTCGAGCGCATCGGCGATTTCGATGCCGCGGCCGCGATGTCGGCGCTGGCGAAGGCCACGCCGGAGGCCGCACGGCGCGGCGCGACCATGCTGCAACTGCGCGCGAACGGTCTGGTGGATCAGGTCCAGCCGGGTGCCGAAGTCACCCTGAAACTGCGCGACCCCGCTGGCGCGGCCAGCACGGTGTCGCTGGCGGCGGTCGTCAATCCGAACGTGCAGGAAATGACCCTGCCCGGACTGCCGCCGATGGCGCTGCGCTTCAGTCAGCACAAGGTTCCAACCGCCGACGGCGGCTGTGTGCTCTACGTCGAATTCAGCCAATGGGCGATGCCGGTCTACGACCAGTTCGTCGAAGCCCTGCGTCAACACGGCGGCTGCAGCGGCGTGGTGATCGACCTGCGCGGCAACTCCGGCGGGCTCATGGCAGCGATGTCGGCTGTCGGCGGACTGTTCTTCGACAAGAGCGTGTCCCTCGGCACGCTCAGCACCTCGGGCGGCGACCTGAAACTCACGGCGCTGCCGCGGCAGGTGACCAACGATGGCCGCGACGTGCGCCGCTTCTCCGGCCCGCTGGCGATCCTGACCGACCGCGCCTCGGTCAGCTGTTCCGACATGTTCCCCGCTGGCCTGCAGGCGCTGGAACGTGCCCGCATCTTCGGCGACACCAGCGCCGGCATGGCGCTGCCGGCCGGGGTGTCGCCGCTGCCCTCAGGCGACCGTCTGATGTATCCCATCGCGGATTTCATCGATCCCGACGGCCGCCGCATCGAAGGCGTGGGCGTCGTGCCCGATCAGGCCGCATCGCCCACCGTCGATGCCCTGCGCGCGGGTCGCGATCCGGCGATGGACGCGGCGCTCGCCTGGATCGAAACGTCGAAGTGACGCGCCGATTCCGGCATGATTCCGTCCACTGCCGCCTGGCACACCAGCGCTCTGCGCACCGCATCTTCCCCCCTCGCACATCCACCGCATCGGAGTGACCCATGACACGTTTCAACCGCACCGCAATCGCCGTCGCCTTCGCGCTTTCGCTGTCGTCGCTGGCCAGCGCCGCAGACACGCCGACGGCCGCCAAGCCCGCCTCCGAACTGCCGGCCGCGCGCAAGCTCATCGACGCCCATGTCGCCGCTGTCGGCGGCCGCGAAGCCATGCTCAGCGGCACCGAAGGCTCGATCAAATCGACGATGGAAATCGTCGAAGCCGGCATGAAAGGCGACCTCAACCTCTACAGCCGCGGCGAAGACCGCCTGTTCAGCATGAACCTGCCGGCGATAGGCGAAACGAAGATGGGCCGCACCGGCGGCGTGGTCTGGTCGATCGACGCGATGAACGGCCCGCGCGTGCTGGAAGGCAAGGAGCGGCAGCAGATGGTCGAGCAGTTCGACCCGCTGTACGCGATACGCGACGCCAGCCTGGTCGAAACCGCCAAGACCACCGCGCTGGCGGATTCCAACGGCCGGGCCTGCTACCGCGTCGAGATCAAATGGAAGTCCGGCAGCGACACCGCCGACTGTTACGGCACCGAAGACGGCCTGCTGCTGTCCACCGAGTCCACCACCGCCACGCCGATGGGCGACCTGAAGCAGGTCACCCAGTTTTCCGAATACACCGCCTACGGCAAGAGCAAGGCCGCGAAAGTCACCACGGTCAAGGTCGCCGGCATGACCCAGGTCGTACGCATCGAGGCCTACGACGAAAGCCCGCAGGACGCGAAGCTGTTCGCGCTGCCGGCGGCGATCGAAGCGCTGGTCAAGAAAGCCGCGAACCCGGTCGAGGCGAAGACCGAGCAAAGCCAGTAAATCTCCCCCGCATCGTTCACGAAAAAGCCCGCATGACGCGGGCTTTTTCTTTGGCTAGGCGTCGGACAGTCCGACGCCGCATCCAGAAACGGCTCGCTCAGATCTGCGCTGGTGCGTTGATCTGCGCCTGCTTGCGAACGATCAGCATCGCGATCTCCAGCGCCTGCTCGTAGTTCAGGCGCGGATCGACCGTGGTGCGGTAGGCGCGCTCCAGATCGATGTCGGTGATGTCGCGCGCACCGCCGGTGCATTCGGTCACATCCTCGCCGGTCAGCTCCAGATGCACGCCGCCCAGACGGGTGCCGGCCGCAGCGTGCAGCTCGAACGCCTGCTCCAATTCGCTGCGGATGTTCACGAAGCGACGGGTCTTGTAGCCGTTGCTGGTCGACTCGGTGTTGCCGTGCATCGGGTCGCAGATCCACAGCACGCGGCGGCCGTCGCGCTTCAGCGCCTCCAGCAGCGGCGGCAGTTTGTCGGCGATCGAGCCGGCGCTCATGCGATGGATCAGGCTGAGGCGGCCCGGCTCGTCGTTCGGATTCAGGATATCGATCACCCGCAACAGCTGGTCAGGCGTGACCGACGGGCCGACCTTGATAGCGATCGGATTGCGGATGCCGCGGAAATATTCCGCATGCGCGCCATCCACCGCGGCGGTGCGCATGCCGATCCACGGAAAATGCGTGCCGAGATTGAACCATCCGGCCTGACGCGGCACCTGCCGGGTCACGCCCTCCTCGTACGGCAGCAGCAGCGCTTCGTGCGAGGTGTAGAACTCGACGCTGCGCAGGTTGTGCAGCGACTCGCCGGACAGCGTTTCCATGAAGCGCACGGCATCGCCGATGCCCGCGACCATCTTCTGGTATTCTTCGGCGAGCGGCGAATGCCCGACCCAGCCGAGGTTCCAGTATTCCGGGTGGTGCAGATCGGCAAAACCGTCGTCGATCAGCGCGCGGATGAAGTTCATCGTCATCGCCGAACGCGCATGCGCCTTGATCATGCGCCGCGGGTCGGGAATCCGCGCTTCGGGGGTGAACTCAGGACCATTGACCATGTCGCCGCGGTAGCTCGGCAGAGTCACGCCGTCTTTGGTTTCGGTATCGGTCGAACGCGGCTTGGCGTACTGGCCGGCGAAACGACCCACGCGCACCACCGGCAAGCGCAGGCCATGCACCAGCACCAGACTCATCTGCAGCAGCACTTTGAGGCGGTTGGAGATCACCTCGGGCGTGCAGTCGTCGAAGATCTCGGCGCAGTCGCCGCCCTGCAGCAGGAAGCGCTTGCCTTCCTGCGCCTCGGCGAGCTGCTGCTTGAGGTTGAGCACTTCGCGCGAGGTCACCAGCGGCGGTAAGGCGTGCAGTTCGCCAAGCACGCCTTCCAGTTCGTTCGCATCCGTATACGTCGGCTGCTGCAGCGCCTGGCGTTCGCGCCAACTGGCGGGCGCCCAGCCGGTGGGGGGCGGAACGACGGCTTGCAGCGGTTCGGGGCGGGTCATGGCGTTGTTCTTCATTCGTGGGGGGCGATCGGATTCATACGGCTTCGATGAGGTCGCTCTGCGGATATCGCAGTACTCGTCAGGTTCGGTCTGTCCGGCTCAGCGCGACCGGAAAGCCGCATACGCGGCCCAGCCGGCCAGCAGTACGAACCAGACCAGGCTCCAGGCCGGCATCGACAGACCAAGAAAGGACCAATCGACCTTGGCGCATTCGCCCGAGCCAGTCAGCACTTTCCTGATCACGTCGGTCAGTGGATTGGTGTCCAGCATGAACTGCAGCGGCGGGCCGCACTCGGGCACCTTGTCGGGCGGCAGCATGGTCAGCCTGACATGCCGGCCGGCGATGCCGGCACCGATACCGGCCGGAATCAGCGCCAGCAGGCCATAGAGCCGACGGCCCCATACGCCCTTCGGCGCGTGCAGGCCACCAATCAGGAACACCACGGCAAGGCCCGCGAAAGCGATCCGCTGGAAGATGCACAGCGGACATGGCAGCAGGCCCCACTGGAACTGCGAAAACAGGGCGAAACCGATGAGGCCCGCGCACAGCAGGAAGCCCAGCAGGAACTGGAAACGGTACGACCAACGGAAAGGATTGGATTGCATGCGTGCACGTCAGTCAGAAAAGGATGTGACGGAATGACCCGGATACACCGCCCGAGTTCCGCAACGACCGCTGTCACCATAGCAAAAACCCCGGCATGGGCCGGGGTTTTCGTCATGACCGCTGCGCAGAATGTGATGTTCTACGCTGCACCGGCCGTGCGACCGCTCAGCCGGCGGGCGCGATCAGGCCGCAGCTTCGGGGCGGTCGACCAGCTCGACGTAGGCCATCGGAGCGTTGTCGCCGTCGCGGAAACCGCACTTCAGGATCCGCAGATACCCACCCGGACGGGACTGGTAACGCGGACCGAGCGTGGTGAACAACGTACCCACCGCTTCCTTGTCGCGCAGACGCGAGAAGGCGAGACGGCGGTTGGCGACGCCGTCGATCTTCGACAACGTGATCAGCGGCTCGGCGACGCGGCGAAGTTCCTTCGCCTTCGGCAACGTCGTGCGGATCAGGCCGTGCTTGATCAGCGAGGCAGCCATGTTGCGGAACATCGCTTCGCGGTGGGCGCTGGTACGGCTGAATTTGCGTCCGGATTTCAGGTGGCGCATGGTTCTGATTCCTGGTTATCCCCGGCACCCTGGTGCCGGGATCATGATTCGTATGCTGGCGATGCGTGATGAGCGAAAGCTCAGCCCAGCATCCCGTGGGCGGCGATACCGGCCGGCGGCCAATTCTCAAGCTTCATACCGAGCGACAGACCGCGCTGGGCCAGGACTTCCTTGATCTCGGTCAGCGACTTCTTGCCGAGGTTCGGGGTCTTGAGCAGCTCGACTTCGGTCTTCTGGATGAGATCGCCGACGTAGTAGATGCTCTCGGCCTTGAGGCAGTTGGCCGAACGCACCGTCAGTTCCAGGTCGTCGATCGGGCGGAGCAGGATCGGATCGACGCCGGTTGCGGCCGGCTTCGCGGCGCCGCGGTCGCGGTGCGTGAAGTCGCCGAACACCGAAAGCTGATCGGTAAGGATGTCGGCGGCGGTGCGCACGGCTTCCTCGGCGTCGATCGTGCCGTTGGTTTCGATGTCGAGCACGAGCTTGTCGAGGTCGGTACGCTGTTCGACGCGGGCCGCTTCGACTTCATACGCCACGCGGCGGACCGGCGAGAACGAGGCATCAAGCATCAGACGGCCGATGGCGCGGGTTTCTTCGTCCGGACGACGACGTGCGGTCGCCGGCTGGTAGCCAAAACCGCGCTCGATCTTCAGACGCATGTTGAGCGCCGCATCCTTGGTCAGATGCGCGATCACGTGGTCGTTGTTCAGGATCTCGACGTTGTGGTCGGTCTTGATATCGGCGGCGGTCACGACACCCGGGCCCTGCTTGTTCAGGCTCAGGGTGGCGGTGTCGCCGGTGCCCATGCGGATCGCAACGTCCTTGAGGTTCAACAGCACTTCCAGTACATCTTCCTGCAGGCCTTCGACCGTGGTGTATTCGTGCAGCACGCCGTCGATCTCGACTTCGGTGATGGCGTAGCCGGGGATCGAAGACAGCAGCACGCGGCGCAGCGCGTTGCCGAGGGTGTGGCCGTAACCACGCTCCAGCGGCTCGATCACAACCTTGGCGCGGTTGCCGGCAAGGCGCTCGATCTGCGGAGCGCGCGGACGCAGGACCTGGTTGGCGGATACCGTCATCTTGTGGTGTCTCCTGGAGCCGGGGTCTCGCGACCGCGGCGGTGTTTCTGGGGGCCTCCCCGGGCAAGGGGAGTCGACCGAAACGCGGTGCGCAACGGCCGTGGGGGTGGGAGTCTCGCCGCCGGCAGAACCGGCAGCGCCTCACCGTCGCTTACTTCGAGTACAACTCGACGATCAGCGCTTCATTGATGTCGGCCGGCAGATCGCTGCGATCGGGAACCGCCTTGAACACGCCGCTGAATTTCTTGCTGTCGACTTCGATCCAACCCGGGGTCAGATCCATGGTCGACGCCACGTTCAGGGCTTCCTGCACGCACATCTGCTTCTGGGCGCGTTCGGACAGCGTGATCGCATCGCCAGCCTTGACCTGGTAAGACGGCAGGTTCACCGACTTGCCGTTGACCAGCACGCCGCGGTGCGAGACCAGCTGACGGGCAGCCGGACGCGTCACTGCGAAGCCCATGCGATAAACCACGTTGTCGAGACGGGTTTCCAGAAACTGCAGGAGGTTCTCGCCTGTGTTGCCTTTCTTGGTCGAGGCTTTCTTGTAGTAGTTACGGAACTGACGCTCCAGCAGACCGTAGATACGCTTCACCTTCTGCTTCTCGCGAAGCTGGGTGGCGTAGTCGGACAGTTTGCCCTTGCGCGAAGCGCCGTGCTGGCCGGGCTTCTGCTCGAGCTTGCACTTCGAGTCGAGCGCACGTGCGGGCGACTTCAGACTGAGGTCTGCGCCCTCGCGACGGGCGAGTTTGCAGGTGGGACCGATATAACGAGCCATGGTGTTTTCTGCTCCTCAGGCCGCCGCGTTAAACGCGGCGCTTTTTCGGCGGACGGCACCCGTTGTGCGGGATAGGCGTCACGTCGATGATGTTGATGATCTTGTAGCCAACGCTGTTCAACGAGCGCACGGCCGATTCGCGACCCGGGCCGGGGCCCTTGATCCGCACTTCCAGCGCTTTCACGCCGTAGTCGAGAGCGGCCTTGCCGGCCTTCTCGGCTGCGACCTGCGCAGCGAACGGGGTCGACTTGCGCGAACCGCGGAAACCCGCGCCGCCCGACGTCGCCCACGAGAGCGCGTTGCCCTGGCGGTCGGTGATCGTGATGATCGTGTTGTTGAACGAAGCGTGGACATGGGCGATGCCGTCGGTGACGACCCGCTTGATCTTCTTCTTGGTTTTTGCTGCTGCCGGCTTGGCCATGGTCTATGCCCCTTACTTCTTGATGGCCTTGCGCGGACCCTTGCGGGTACGGGCATTGGTCCGGGTGCGCTGGCCGCGGAGCGGCAGGCCACGACGATGACGCAGGCCGCGATAGCAACCAAGGTCCATGAGACGCTTGATCGCCATGCCGACTTCGCGGCGGAGGTCGCCCTCGACCGTAATCTTGCCGATTTCGGCGCGAATGCGCTCGACTTCGACTTCGGACAGGTCGCGGATCTTGGTGCTCGAGGTCACGCCTGCGGCTTCGCAGACCTGCTTCGAACGGGTACGGCCGATGCCGTAGATGCTTTGCAGCCCAACCCAGACATGTTTCTGGGCAGGCAGGTTGACACCTGCAATACGCGCCATGCGCGGATCTCCAACTGGTTTGGCGGCCGGGTCTCCCCGGCGGATAGGGCACTTGGACTAAGTGAACTCGAAATTGTAACAGGGTCTCGGTAATCATGGAAGGGACTGAACCGAAGCTCAGCACCGCCGGCACCTGCAAGAGGCGCCAGCGGACCTTCCGGCATGGGGAGAGTGCCCATGCTCCGGCGACGGATCGATGCTTGCAGGCAAAGAAGCTTCTTTTGGAAACTCCCCAGCTCCACCGGCCGACACTCCTCAGGTGCCGGCACTGGCTTCAATCCACCCACGCCCGAGACCGCTGCATGAGTCGCCCATCTTGCTTTCCCGTGAGATCGGGGAAAGCGGAAATTCTATGTCGCGGTCCATGGCGCAAGCCATCAAGCTTGCCCTACGCGCCCCAACCGTCCATTGGCTGGGGATTTCAAAGTTGCGCGGCGCGACGCTTTCGCATCAGCGGCCTCGCGACCCGCCTTTCAAATTCGCTTTCTTCAGCAGGCTCTCGTACTGATGCGACATCAGATGCGCCTGAATCTGCGCGATGAAGTCCATCACCACCACGACAACGATCAGCAGCGAGGTGCCTCCGAAGTAGAACGAGGTACCGAGTTCGGTCTGCATGAACGTTGGCAGCAGGCAAACGATCACCAGATAGATCGCACCGGCGGCCGTAAGACGGGTCAGCACGGCATCGATGTAATCCGCCGTTGCCTTGCCCGGACGGATACCCGGAATCAGCGCGCCCGATTTCTTCAGATTGTCCGCGGTTTCCTGCGAGTTGAAGACCAGCGCGGTGTAGAAGAACGCAAACCCGATGATCAGAGCAGCGAACAGGATCATGTACAGCGGCTCGCCCGGCGACAATGCCTGCGAGACCTTCTGCAGGAGGCTGACATTGCCGCTGGCGCTGAACCAGGTCGACGCCGTGGCCGGGAACATGATGATCGAGGACGCGAAAATCGCCGGAATCACACCCGCCATGTTGAGCTTGAGCGGCAGGAACGAGGTCTGGTTCATGTACGCATTACGACCGCCCTGGCGGCGCGCGTAGTTCACCGTGATCCTGCGTTGCCCGCGTTCGACGAACACCACGAAATATGTGAAGACCATGACGATCACCAGGATCGCGATCACCGTCAGCGAACTCATGTCACCGTTGCGGGCTTGTTCGAGGGTGCTCAGCACCGCACCAGGCAGACCAGCGACGATGCCGGCGAAGATGATCAGCGAAACACCGTTGCCGATGCCGCGCTCGGTGACCTGTTCACCCAACCACATCAGGAACATCGTGCCGGCGGTCAACGACACCACCGCGGTCAGGATGAAGCCCATGCCGGGCGAGTAGACCACCGGGATGCCGTTGTTAGCGCCGGAAGCTTGCAGCGCAGTGGCGATGCCGGCGGCCTGGAACACGGCCAGCGGGATCGCGCCGATGCGCGACCATTGGGTGATCCGACGACGGCCGGACTCCCCTTCCTTCTGGATCGCCTTGAGACTGGGCACGATCTGCACCAGCAACTGCACGATGATCGACGCCGAGATGTAAGGCACGACATTGAGCGCGAACAGGCTGAACCGTTCCAGCGCACCGCCCGAGAACATGTTGAACATGTCCACGATGGTGCCTTCCTGGGACTTCATCAGCTCCAACATCGCCTCGGGATTCACGCCCGGCACCGGGATGTAGCAACCGATGCGGTAGACGATCAATGCCCCGACGACGAAGAGCAGACGGGAACGCAGCTCGGAGAATTTACCGAGCCCGCCGCCGACGCCACTCATTGCGTTCGCGCTTCGCGCCATGCCCGGGTTACTCCTTGGTTTCGAGCGGCTCGACGCTGCCGCCGGCAGCTTCGATCGCCGCCTTCGCGCCAGCAGTCGCCAGAAGCCCCTTCAGGACGAGCTTCTTGGTCAGCTCGCCCTTCAGCACAATCTTGACCTTCTTCGCACTGGCCGGAATCAGTTTGGCGGCGCGCAGCACGGCGATATCGATGGTGCCTTCCAGCTTATCCAGCTGATAAAGCATCACTTCGGCGCTCTGCTTCGACATCTTCGACCGGAAACCGATCTTCGGCAGACGACGCTGCATGGGCATCTGGCCGCCTTCGAAACCGGCCTTGATCTTGCCCTTGCCGGCGCGAGCGAACGAACCCTTATGACCACGACCAGCGGTCTTGCCGAGGCCAGAACCGATACCGCGACCGACGCGGGTGCGCTCTTTGCGGGCGCCGTCGGCGGGCTTGAGTGTATTCAGACGCATGTGATTACTCCTCGACGCGAACAAGGTAGTGCAGCTGCGTGATCAAACCACGCACCTGCGGACTGTCCTTCAGTTCGCGCACATCATTCAGTTTGTTCAGGCCCAGCGCCTTCACCGAGAGACGGTGACGGGCCTGGGTACCGCGCAGGCCTTTGACCAGACGAACCTTGACGGTTCCATTGCTGGTGTTGTTATCAGCCATGTTTGATCTCCTCAGCCTTCTTGCCGCGCTTGGCAGCGATGCGGGTCGGCGACTGCATGGATTCGAGGCCCCTCAGCGTGGCCCGGACCAGATTGATCGGGTTGCGCGAACCGGTGGCCTTGGCCAGCACGTTCTTCACGCCGACCGCTTCGAGAACAGCGCGCATCGCGCCACCGGCGATCACGCCGGTACCTTCGGAAGCAGGCTGCATGTAAACGTGCGCCGCACCGTGGCCCGACTTGACGGCGTGCCACAACGTGCCGCCATTCAGATCCACGCTGCTCATGTTCTTGCGGGCGTATTCCATCGACTTCTGGATCGCGACCGGCACTTCGCGCGCCTTGCCGTAGCCGAAGCCGACCTTGCCGGAGCCGTCGCCTACCACCGTCAGTGCGGTGAAGGTGAACTGGCGACCGCCCTTGACGGTCTTGCTGACGCGATTGACCGCAATCAGCTTTTCGATCATGCCATCGTCGACTTCTTCGCGGTTGCGATCGCGGTCGCGTCCGCGCGATTCACGTTGTTGTTCTGCCATTTCTATATCTCGGTTGTTGAGGAATTTGCGGCGTGGCCGCTTATGGTTGTGGTGTGTTTCGGATGTTTCGCGCCGCCCGGAACCGGAGGGCGCGCCCGATGTCGCCTACATCGGCAGGTAAAACAACGGGTGGGGACAACACCCCACCCTTTCAACAGAAACTTAGAACTGCAGACCGCCTTCGCGGGCGGCATCGGCGAGCGCCTTGATGCGGCCGTGGTAGCGGTAGCCCGAGCGATCGAACGCGATCTTCTCGATGCCGGCAGCCTTGGCTTTCTCGGCGATCATGCGGCCCACTTTCGCAGCGGCCTCACTGTTCTTCTTGCTTTTTAGGCCATCGCCAACATCGGCCTGCATGGTGTTGGCGGCGGCCAACACCTTGGAGCCGTCGGCAGTGAAGACCTGGGCGTACAGATGCTGGCCCGTGCGCAGCACGGTGAGACGCGGCACGCCGAGTACGCGGATGTGCGAGCGCGTGGATTTGGCGCGGCGCAGGCGTGCGGTGTTTTTGATACTGCTCATGATTTTGATCCTCAAGAAACGGGCACTTGGACGGAAATCCGGCCTTAGGCTTTCTTGGCTTCTTTGCGAATGATGGTTTCGTCGGAGTACTTCACGCCCTTGCCCTTGTAGGGTTCCGGCGGACGGAACGCGCGGATTTTCGCCGCGACTTCGCCGACGCGCTGCTTGTCGGCACCCGAGACCAGGATTTCGGTCTGGGTCGGCGTCGCGATGGTGATGCCTTCCGGCGCCGGGAACACGACCGGGTGCGAGAAACCAAGCGCGAGATTGAGGTCGCTGCCCTGCATCGAGGCACGATAACCGACGCCTACCAGATCCAGCTTGCGCTGGAAGCCTTCGCTGACACCATGCACCATGTTGGCGATGATGGCGCGGAGCGTGCCGGTCAAGGGAATCAATGCATCGTCGTTGGCCGAGAGCAGCGCGGTGCCGTCTTCGATCTTGACTTCGATGCCGGCCGGCTTGGCGATCGACAAGGTACCCTTCGGGCCCTTGACGCTCACATTGTCGGACTGGATGTTGAATTCGACGCCCTTCGGGAGGGCGATCGGCTTTTTGGCGACACGAGACATGGGCGAGCTCTCCTTACGCCACGAAGCACAGGACTTCGCCGCCGACGCCATGCTGGCGCGCCTGCGTATCGGTCATGATGCCCTTGGAGGTTGAAATGATCGCGACGCCGAGACCGCCGAGCACTTTCGGCAGGGCTTCTTTGCCACGGTACTGGCGCAGGCCCGAACGCGAGACGCGATGCAAGCGCTCGATGACAGGCTTGCCTTCGTAATATTTCAGCACGATCTCCAGGGTCGCCTTGGCGCCTTCCTGTGTCACGCGGATATCGCCGATATAACCTTCGTTGTTCAGAACGTTGGCGATCGCGACCTTGATCTTGGAAGACGGCATTTTCACCGTCTGCTTGCCCACAGCGGCCGCATTTCTGATGCGGACCAGCATGTCGGCGATGGGATCAGTCATGCTCATTAGAGAGTCACCTTGATGAGTAGCACCGATATCCGCTTTCGCGAAATCTGTATGTTTTGGATGGCAGGCCGGAGCCCGCCGGAAAATCCGGTCGCCCGGGATGCAGCACCGTCGGAGACGGCTGTAGGCCGGACGGGCCGGCCTGCGGGACAAACTGAATGTAACAGCCGCCTAGTCTAGCAGCCCGCAGGGTCTGCTTACCAGCTTGCTTTGCGCAGACCCGGCACGTCGCCGCGCATGGTGGCTTCGCGCAGCTTGTTGCGGCCAAGGCCGAATTTGCGGTAGACGCCACGCGGACGACCGGTCAGGGCGCAGCGCAGGGTCTGGCGGGACGGGGAAGAATCGCGCGGCAGCTTCTGCAGCTTGGCGGCGGCGATCATCTTCTCTTCGAAGTCGCCGTCTTGGCTGTTGATGATCTTCTTGAGAGCGTCGCGCTTGGCGGCGAATTGCTTCGCCAGCTTCTTCCGCTTGACTTCGCGGTTCACCATCGATGTTTTTGCCATGAATGCGTGTCCTGAGATCAGTTGCGGAACGGGAAGCGGAAGGCTTCCAGCAAGGCCTTCGCTTCGGCGTCGGTCTTTGCGGTGGTGGTGATGGCGATATCCATGCCGCGGATCGCGTCGACGGCGTCGAAGTCGATTTCCGGGAAGATCATCTGTTCCTTCACGCCCATGTTGTAGTTGCCGCGGCCGTCGAATGCACGACCCGAGACACCGCGGAAGTCACGGACGCGGGGCAGCGAGATGTTCACCAGGCGATCGAGGAACTCGAACATCTTGGCGCGGCGCAGGGTGACCTTGCAGCCGATCGGCCAGCCGTCGCGGATCTTGAACGAAGCGACCGAGACGCGAGCCTTGGTGACGATCGGCTTCTGACCGGAGATCTTGGTCATGTCGGCGACCGCGTTCTCGAGCACTTTCTTGTTCGCGGCAGCTTCGCCGACGCCCATATTGAGCGTGATCTTGCTCAGCTTCGGCACCTGCATCGGGTTGGTGTAGCCGAACTGCTTCATCAGCTTCGGCACCACTTCGTTCTTGTAGAACTCTTCCAAACGAGTCGTCATTTTTGCATTCCTCAGGCGTCGACCGCCTCACCGCTGGAGCGGAACACGCGCAGTTTGCGTCCATCCTCCAGCTTTTTGATACCGATGCGCTCGCCCTTGCCGGAGGCTGGGTTGAGCAGCATGACGTTTGAAATATGGATCGAAGCTTCACGCTCGATCACACCACCCGGCTGCCCGACCTGCGGGTTGGGCTTAGTGTGGCGCTTGATGATGTTGATGTTGGAGACGACCACGCGGTCGGCGCCAACGCTCACGACATCGCCCTGCTTGCCCTTGTCTTTGCCGGCGGTGACGACCACGCGGTCGCCTTTCTTGATTCGATTCATGTCTGTTCCTCCGCTCAGAGCACTTCGGGCGCGAGCGAGACGATCTTCATGAACTTCTCGGAGCGCAGTTCGCGCGTCACCGGTCCGAAGATACGGGTACCGATCGGTTCATGCTTGTTGTTGAGCAGCACGGCGGCATTGGCGTCGAAGCGGATCAACGAACCATCGGCACGACGCACACCCTTGCGGGTGCGCACCACGACGGCGTTGTAGACCTCGCCCTTCTTGACCTTGCCGCGCGGGATGGCGTCCTTGATCGACACCTTGATGATGTCGCCGATGTGGGCGTAACGACGCTTGGAGCCGCCGAGCACCTTGATGCACATCACTTCCTTGGCGCCGGAGTTGTCTGCCACTTCGAGGTGGCTTTGCATCTGGATCATGGTGAGCCTCCTCGGTTATTCGGCTGCGCGTTCGACGATTTCGACGACGCGCCAGTTCTTGGTCTTGGACATCGGGGCGCACTCCGCCACGCGGACCACATCGCCTTCGTTGCAGCTGTTTTCGGCGTCGTGGGCGTGTAGCTTGGTCGAACGGCGGATGTACTTGCCGTACAGTTCGTGTTTGACCTGACGTTCGACCAGCACGGTGACGGTTTTATCCATCTTGTTGCTGACGACGCGGCCCTGGACCGTACGCTGCTTCTTTTCGGTGTCCGGCTTGATTTCAGTATTCATGATGTCAGTCCTTACTTCTTCTGACCGATCAACATGTTGACGCGGGCGATTTCACGGCGCACGCGACGAATGTCATGGGTCTTGGCGAGCTGGCCGGTAGCCTTCTGCATGCGGAGCGAGAAACGCTCCTTGTGCAGATCGAGCAAGTGGGTCTCCAGCTCTTCGGCCGACTTTGCACGGAGTTGTTTGAGTTCCATCAGCGCACCGTCCGGGTCACGAAAGTGGTGGTGACCGAGAGCTTGGCGGCGGCCAGGCGGAACGCCTCGCGCGCAGTCGCCTCGTCAACGCCCTCGATCTCATAGATCATGCGGCCGGGCTGGATCTGGGCGACCCAGTACTCGACGCTGCCCTTGCCGGAGCCCATGCGGACTTCGATGGGCTTCTGCGTGATCGGCTTGTCGGGGAACACGCGGATCCACATCTTGCCGCCACGCTTGACATAACGGCTGATGGTGCGGCGCGCTGCCTCGATCTGGCGGGCGGTGAGACGACCCGTCGCGGTCGACTTCAGGCCGTACTCGCCGAAGCTGACCTGATTGGCGCTCCAGCTCAGGCCTTCATTACGGCCTTTGAAAACCTTGCGGTATTTGGTTCGCTTGGGTTGCAACATGATTAGTCCCTCGCCTCGCGATCACGACGCGGGCCACGCGGGCGGTCGCGATCATTGCGGTCGTTGCGATCGCCGCGCTCGTTGCGCGGAGAATCGTCTTGCTTTTCCTGACCAACCTGGGAGAAATCGAAAATCTCGCCCTTGTAGATCCAGGTCTTGATGCCGATCACGCCGTAGGTCGTGTGGGCTTCGGCAAAACCGTAGTCCACGTCGGCGCGCAAGGTGTGCAGGGGCACGCGACCTTCGCGATACCACTCCGAGCGGGCGATTTCGGCGCCATTGAGGCGGCCGGCGACGTTGACCTTGATGCCGAGGGCGCCAAGGCGG
This sequence comes from Pseudomonadota bacterium, assembly GCA_040386495.1. GTDB lineage: Bacteria > Pseudomonadota > Gammaproteobacteria > Xanthomonadales > Xanthomonadaceae > Lysobacter_I. The sequence continues at coordinate 4,373 of JAZKFJ010000020.1, read as the reverse complement.
ATCGCATTGCCGACCGCGCGCTTCATCGCACGGCGGAACATGATGCGGCGCTCGAGCTGCTGGGCGATCGATTCGGCAACCAGCTGGGCATCGAGTTCCGGCTTGCGGACTTCGGTGACATTGATGTGCGCGGGAACGCCCATCAGGTCGCTGATTTCCTTACGCAGTTTCTCGATGTCCTCACCGCGCTTGCCGATCACCACGCCCGGACGGGCGGTGTGGACGGTGACGCGCGCGGTCTTGGCGGGGCGCTCGATCAGGATCTTGCTGATCCCGGCGGCGGCCAGCTTCTTGCGCAGCATCTCGCGGACCCGGAGGTCGGCGGCGAGGTAGTCGGCGAATTCCTTCTTGCCCGCGTACCACTTCGAATTCCAGTCTTTGGAAATACCGAGGCGGATACCGGTGGGATGTACTTTGTGGCCCATACTTATTTGCCCTCGCCCACGACCACAGTGATGTGGCTGGTGCGCTTCAGAATGCGGGTTCCGCGGCCTTTGGCGCGGGCCATGAAACGCTTCAGCATCGGACCTTCATCGACCATGATGGTCTTGACCTTCAGCAGATCGATGTCGGCGCCCTGGTTGTTCTCGGCATTGGCGATCGCCGATTCCACGACCTTGCGGATCATGGCAGCGGCTTTCTTGTCGGAAAACCTGAGCAGGTTCACGGCGCGCTCGGCCGAGAGACCACGGACCTGGTCGGCGACCAGGCGGGCCTTCTGCGGGGAGATGCGGGCGGTGCGGAGAACCGCTCTCGCCTCGTTAGCATTTTTGATAGTGGCCATGTCTTACTTGCCCTTCTTGTCGCCGCCGTGACCCTTGAAGGTCCGGGTGAGCGCGAACTCGCCGAGCTTGTGACCGACCATGTTCTCGTTGACCAGCACCGGCACATGATTCTTGCCGTTGTGCACGGCGATCGTGAACCCGATCATTTCCGGCAGGATGGTGGAACGACGCGACCAAGTTTTGATCGGCTTCTTGTTGTTGCCCGCGGTCTCCACCTTCTTGATGAGATGGTGGTCGATGAACGGACCCTTCTTGAGTGAACGTGCCATGGTCGATTAGCTCCTGCGGTCGCGCACGATGAATTTCTGCGTGCGCTTGTTCTTGCGGGTCTTGTAACCCTTGGTCGGGACGCCCCACGGGGTGACCGGATGCGGGTTACCCTGGCCGGCTTTCGCCTCACCACCGCCGTGCGGATGGTCGACCGGGTTCATGGCCGCGCCGCGGACGGTCGGCTTGACGCCGCGCCAGCGCGAAGCACCGGCCTTGCCGAGCTTCTCGAGGTTGTGTTCGGTGTTGCCGACTTCGCCGATGGTCGCGCGGCACTCGGACGGCACCTTGCGCATTTCGCCCGAACGCAGGCGGAGCATCGCGTAAATGCCTTCGCGAGCGACCAGCTGAACGCCGGCACCGGCGGCGCGCGCGATCTGCGCACCCTTGCCCGGTTTCATCTCGATGCAATGCACCGTCGAACCGACCGGGATATTGCGCAGCGGCAGGGTGTTGCCGGGCTTGATCGGGGCATCGTTGCCCGCGATCACCTGGTCACCGGCCTTCAGGCCCTTCGGCGCGATGATGTAACGGCGCTCGCCGTCGACATAGCACAGCAGCGCGATGTGCGCGGTGCGGTTCGGATCGTATTCGATCCGCTCGACCTTCGCAGGAATGCCTTCCTTGTCGCGCTTGAAGTCGATGATGCGGTAATGCTGCTTGTGACCGCCACCGATGTGACGGGTGGTGATGCGACCGTGGTGGTTACGGCCACCTGTCTTGCTCTGGCTCTCGACCAGCGCGGCATGCGGGGCGCCTTTGTGCAGGCCCGGCGTGACCACACGGACCGCGCTGCGGCGGCCGGGGGAAGTCGGTTTGAATGTCATCAATGGCATCGGTGAGTCCTCAGACCTTGACCGTAGTAACGTCGATCGACTGGCCTTCGGCCAGCGTCACGTAGGCTTTGCGCCAGTCGCCACGGCGACCGTTACGGTTGCGGAACGCCTTGTTCTTGCCCTTCACGTTGAGCACATTGACCGACTGGACCTTCACGTCGAACAGCTTTTCGACGGCGATCTTGATGTCGGCCTTGGTGGCCGTGGTGGCGACTTCAAAGGCGTACTGATTGGAGGTTTCCTGCGCGCGAACGGTCTTTTCGGACACGCGCGGCGCACGGATCACGCTATAGAGCTTGGCGTCGTTCATGCCAGCCACTCCTCGATCTTCTTGACTGCATCAGCGGTCATCAGGACGGTGTCAGCGCCGACCAGCGAAACCGGATCCAGACCCTGCACATCGCGGACCTGCACGTACGGCAGATTGCGGGCGGACAGGAACAGGTTTTCGGACGCATCTTCAGTGACGATCAGCGGGCGCCTGCCGAGCTCGAAGCCCTTGAGCTTCTCGACCAAGCCGCTGGTCTTCGGGGTATCGATGTCGAACGACTCGACGATCGTGATCCGGCCCTGACGATTCAGTTCGGACAGGATCGCGGCCATCGCGGCGCGATACATCTTGCGATTGACCTTCTGCGCGAAGCTGCGCGGCTTGGCCGCGAACGCACGACCACCACCGACGAAGATCGGAGCCGTCAGCGCGCCATGACGCGCACCGCCGCCCTTCTGCTTCTTCGATTTCTTGGTAGTGCCGTTGACTTCGGCGCGGGTCTTCTGCGCCTTGGTGCCCGAGCGACCGGCGTTGCGATAGGCAACGACGACCTGGTGGACCAGGTCTTCGCTGAATTCGCGGCCGAACACGGCTTCGGAGACCGAGACGGTCTTGCTGGTGTTATTGATGGCGAGTTCCATTGTCGTCTCCCTTACTTCGTCGTCGGACGGACAATGACGTCGCCGCCCGGGGCGCCCGGGACTGCGCCCTTGATCGCGATCAGGCCGCGCTCGGCGTCGACCTTGACCACTTCAAGACGCTGCGTCGTCTGCTGCTCGGCGCCCATGTGGCCGGACATCTTCTTACCCGGGAACACGCGGCCCGGCGTCTGGCGCTGACCGATGGAGCCCGGCGAACGGTGCGACAGCGAGTTGCCGTGCGTCGCGTCGCCCATGGTGAAGTTCCAGCGCTTGATCGTGCCCTGGAAACCCTTGCCCTTGGTGATCCCTTGGACGTCGACGATCTGGCCGACCTCGAAGATGTCGGCCTTGATTTCGCCGCCCACCTGGAAATCGCCGATCTTGTCGGCTTCGACGCGCAGCTCCCACAAGCCACGGCCGGCTTCGACCTTCGCCTTGGCGAGGTGACCGGCTTCCGGCTTGTTGATCAGCGCGGCGCGCTTGACGCCAGCGGTGATCTGCACGGCGCTGTAGCCGTCGATTTCCGGGGTCTTGATCTGGACGATGCGATTCGGCGTGGCTTCGATCAGGGTCACCGGAATGGACTTGCCGTCCTCGGTGAACAGTCGGCTCATGCCGGCCTTGCGGCCGACGATGCCCAACGAATATTTCTTCGCGGTCATAGTGGCGGCCTCAGGTCAATTTGATCTGGACGTCGACGCCGGCCGCGAGCTCGAGCTTCATCAGCGCGTCCACGGTCTTGTCGTTGGGGTCGACGATATCGAGCACGCGCTTGTGCGTGCGGGTTTCGTACTGGTCGCGCGCGTCCTTGTCGACGTGCGGCGACACCAGAACGGTGTAGCGTTCGATCTTGGTCGGCAGCGGAATCGGGCCGCGCACTTGCGCGCCGGTCCGCTTCGCCGTCTCGACGATCTCACTGGCCGAACGGTCGATCAGACGATGATCGAACGCTTTGAGCCGGATTCGGATTTTCTGGTCCGCCATGACGGAATTCCTCGTAGAAAGAGCGACAGGCTCGACGGCTAGGTGCGCCAAACCCCTTTATTGTGAAAACACTTTCAAACACCAATGACGCCAAGTAATTGAAAATCCTGAAAATTTCCAGACAAAACGCTTTCGGAAACTTCACGGCCTCAAAAACAAAAGCAGGCCTGATAACCGGCCCGCCAGACAGGGAATCGAGGACACAACAACATGCCCCTGCCGCGGTTGCCCTGAATGAGTTCGGGGCGGGCGGGGGCGATGCCGTTGCGACGTTTCCTTGTCCGGCGAAGACGAAGCGCATCCTGCTCTTCATTTCGCTTTACTTGCGGGCCGCCAGAAGACAGTCCGCGAAGTGGTCTTGCATTATAGAGGAGCTTGGGATGGCCTTGCAAGCCGTCAGGGCTTTTTTCGTAGAAATCTGGCCAAGGACCGGATTCCTGTAGTTCAGATCTGCCCTGCCCTCTGGATCCCCGCCTTCGCGGGGATGATGATCTGACAAAGCCGTGCGCGCCGAAGCGCGCACGGGTCAGATCATCACTTGACGATCTTGGCCACCACGCCGGCGCCGACCGTACGGCCGCCTTCGCGA
>JAZKFJ010000019.1:94280-184989 GCA_040386495.1 Pseudomonadota bacterium | reverse complement strand
ATTTGCGCAGGCCGCCCATCTTGCGCATGTCCTGCTCGTGGTGCATGCCGATGATGACCGAGCCGGCGGCGAGGAACAGCAGCGCCTTGAAGAAGGCATGGGTCATCAGGTGAAAGACCGCCGCCGAATACGCCGACACGCCGAGGGCCACGGTCATGTAACCGAGCTGCGACAGCGTGGAATACGCGACCACGCGCTTGATGTCGTTCTGGACGATGCCGATCAGGCCGGTGAAGAACGCGGTGGTCGCACCGATGAACAGCACGAAGCTCAGCGCGGTCTCCGACAGTTCGAACAGCGGCGACATGCGCGCGACCATGAAGATGCCGGCGGTGACCATCGTCGCGGCGTGGATCAGCGCGGAGATCGGGGTCGGGCCTTCCATCGAGTCCGGCAGCCACACGTGCAGCGGCACCTGCGCCGACTTGCCCATCGCGCCGATGAACAGGCAGATGCAGATCAGCGTCGCGACCGACCATTCGTGGCCTTCGAAGATCGCGACGGTCTGGCCGCCGCCGATGGTGCTGGACGCGTTGGCGAACACGGTCGCGTAATCGAGCGTGTTGAACCAGAACAGCACGCCGGCGATCCCGAGCAGGAAACCGAAGTCGCCGACGCGGTTGACGAGAAACGCCTTGAGATTCGCGAAGATCGCGCTCGGACGCTTGAACCAGAAGCCGATCAGCAGGTACGACACCAGGCCCACCGCTTCCCAGCCGAAGAACAGCTGCAGGAAGTTGTTGCTCATCACCAGCATCAACATCGAGAAGGTGAACAGGCTGATGTAGCTGAAGAAGCGCTGGTAACCGGGATCTTCGGCCATGTAACCGATGGTGTAGACATGGACCAACATCGAGACGAAGGTGACGACCACCATCATCATGGCGGTCAGCTTGTCGACCATGAAGCCGACGTGCGCGTCGTAACCCGCGACATCGAAGAAGGTGTAGAGGTTCTCGTTGAACGGCATGGCGCCCTGCGCGACCAACTGCCACAGCACGTAGCAGGACAGTGCGCAGCTCACGCCGACGCCGAGGATGGTCGCGCTGTGCGCGCCGACCCGGCCGATGCGACGACCGAACAGGCCGGCTAGAATCGCGCCGAACAGCGGCGCGAGGACGACCGCGACCAGGACGGACTTGGAGAGCGCATGCTCGATGAGTGCATGCTCCATAACGGTAGGTTCCATGCCGGGTTCCGTCAGCCTTTCAGAGTGTCGATCTCGGCCACGTTGATCGTGTGCCGATTGCGGAACAGGGTGACCAGGATCGCCAGGCCGATCGCGGCCTCCGCAGCGGCCACGGTCAGGATGAAGAACACGAAGATCTGGCCGGCGACATCGCCGAGGTGACGCGAAAACGCGATGAAATTGATATTGACGCTGAGCAGCATCAATTCGATCGACATCAGCAGGATGATCACGTTCTTCCGGTTGAGGAAGATCCCCGCCAGGCTGATGCAGAACAGCGCGGCGCCCAGCGCCAGATAGTGCCCGAGGGCAAGCGGTCCCATCATGACTTCACCTCTTCGCTCACTGCGGCATCGCCTGTCGCCGCCGGGGTTTCAGCATTCATCTTGATCATGCGGATCCGGTCCTGGGCGCGGACGCGCGATTGTTCGGCGGGGTTCTGATGCTTCGTGCCGCTGCGGCGGCGCAGCGTCAACATCACCGCAGCGATCACCGCGATGGTCAGGATGACCGCGGCGAGCTCGAACGGCAGCAGATACTCGGTGAAGAGCGCGCGCGCGATCCATTCCGTGTTCGACAGTCCCTGCGCTGCGGCAGGATCTCCGCCGAAGGTCGCGGCGAACTCCGCTTTCACGCCGATCAGGGTCAGCATCTCGATCAGCATCACCACCGCGACCAGCAGGCCCAGCGGCAGATAGCGCACGAAACCTTCGCGCATCGGCTCGATTTCGACATCGAGCATCATCACCACGAACAGGAACAGCACCATCACTGCGCCCACGTAGACCAGGATCAGGGCCACGCCCAGGAACTCGGCGCCCGCGAGGATCCACGTGCAGGCGACGGTGAAGAAGGTCAGCACGAGGCACAGCGCGGCGTGCACCGGATTGCGCACGGTGATCACCCCGCCCGCCGAAATGGCGGCGATCGCGGCGAAAACCAGAAATGCGAGAGTGGTGAATTCCACGGCTGCCCTCAGGAAGATGCGTTCAATGGTGCGTGCTTATCGGTAGCTGGCGTCGGCGGTGCGACGTTCGGCGATTTCTTTTTCGAGACGGTCGCCGATGGCCAGCAACTGCGTCTTGTTCACGATGTTCTCGCCGCGATTCTCGAAGTGGTACTCGTGGATGTGGGTTTCCACGATCGAATCGACCGGGCAGGATTCCTCGCAGAATCCGCAGAAGATGCATTTGAACAGGTCGATGTCGTAGCGCGTGGTCCGGCGGGTGCCGTCGGCGCGCTGCTCCGAGTCGATGGTGATCGCCAGTGCCGGACACACCGCTTCACAGAGTTTGCAGGCGATGCAGCGCTCTTCGCCGTTGGGATAGCGCCGCAGCGCGTGCAGCCCGCGGAAACGCGGAGACTGCGGCGTCTTTTCCATCGGGTACATCAGCGTGTACTTGGGACGGAACAGATACTTCAGCGTCAGTGCCATGCCCTGGAACAATTCCAGCAGCAGCAGGCTCTTGAGGTAGGAAACGATCCTGGTCATCACACGCCCTTCTCGAACACGCCGAAGAACACCAGCAGTGCGGTAACGAAAATCCACGCGATGGTGATCGGAATGAAGACCTTCCAGCCAAGGCGCATGATCTGGTCGTAGCGATAGCGCGGGAACGAAGCGCGGAACCAGATGAAGACGCTGGCGAAGAAGAAGACCTTCAGGAACAGCCAAGGCCAACCGCCTTTCCAGACCCAGTCGACCCACGGCGACACGTCGGCGGTGATCCAGCCCTGCAGCGGGCTGAGCCAGCCGCCGAGGAAGAACAGCGCGGTCAGGAAACTGACCAGGATCATGTTGGCGTATTCGGCCAAAAAGAACAGCGAGAACTGCGAACCCGAATACTCGACCATGTGGCCGGCGACGATTTCGGATTCGCCCTCGACCACGTCGAACGGCGCGCGGTTGGTCTCGGCCACGCCGGAAACGAAGTAGACGACGAACATCGGAAGCAGCGGGAACCAGAACCACTCGAAGAATCCGGCGTTGCCCGATTGCGCGACCACGATATCGGTGATGTTGAGGCTGCCGGCGGCCATCAGCACGCTGACCAGGGCGAAGCCCATCGCGATCTCATAGGAAACGACCTGCGAGGCCGCGCGCATCGCGCCGAGAAACGCGTATTTGGAATTCGACGCCCAGCCGGCGAGGATCACGCCGTACACGCCCAGCGAGGTCATCGCCAGCAGATACAGCAGTCCGGCGTTGGCGTTCGAGAGCACCAGTCTGGCGTCGAAGGGCACCACCGCCCACGCCGCAAGTGCCGGCGCCAACGCCAGCAGCGGCGCGAGGATGAAGAGCGGCTTGTTCGCGCTGCTCGGCTGGATCACTTCCTTGAACAGCAGTTTGAACACGTCGGCGAAGGCCTGAAGGATGCCCCAGCCCACGTACATCGGGCCGTGGCGGACATGCATCCAGCCGATCAGCTTGCGTTCCCAGACCACATAGAAGGCGACGGCGATGATGACCGGCATCATGATCGCGAGGATCTTCAGCACGATCCACAACAATGCGCCGGTGGTGCCCATCGCGAGCAGCCAGTCGCGCAGCGCATCGAACAGCATGTTCATGCGGCGGCTCCCGTCGCAGCGACGCCGGTCACGCGGACACGACCGCCGCCGAGCGCGGCGGTCGGGCCGTAGCCGGATTCGACCCAGACCGCGCCCCTGGCGACGCGATCATCGACGACGACCTGCAGCGTGGCGGCGCCTGCGCCGTTGTCGACCTTCGCCATCGCGCCATCGACCAGCGATGCGGCAGCGGCATCCTCGGAATGCAGCACGATGCGAGGACCGGCGTTGAGCGGATGCAACTGCAGCGCCGACGCGCGACGGGTCACGCCATCGACGCGATAGATCGCCTGCGAAACCGCCAGTTCGAGCCCTTCGCCGGTTGCGACCAGCGCCGGCGATGCGGCGACAGACACGGCGCGAGTCGCAACGCTGACGCGCAGACCTGCGAGGTCGGTGAATTCGAAACCGCTGGCGCCCAGTTCGCCGCCGAGCGCGCGCAGCACGCGCCAGCCCGGACGGGCATCGCCCGGCAGCTTGCCGCCGGCGACCGCGCGCTGATCGCGGCCGTCGAGATTGGTCAGCGTGGCGTCGATTTCCGGCAGTGCGCCGATCGGCAGGATCACATCGGCGACCGCGCGCGTGGAGCGGCATGCGAAGTGACTGAAGGCCACGACCTTCGCCGCACCCAATGCCTTCAGCGCGCGCGCCTGATCGGCGAAATCGAGGCCCGGCTCGATGCCGTACAGCACGTACGCCGCACGGGCGTCGCCCAGCATCGCCTGCGCATCGCGCGCGGTCGGCAGCACGCCCATCCGGGCGAGGCCGAGCGCATTGGCGCCCTGCGGAATGCGGCACAGCGCGGAATTGTTCGCGGCTGCGACATCGGCGGCGGCCTTGCGGATCGCGGCGGCGTGTACGCCGTTCTCGGCGATGGCACCGACGATGACGGCCATGTTCGCGACGTTGTCGAGTTTGAAACCCGCCAGCGCCGATGCTAACTGCGACGGCGGCACAATGGTTTTCGACGCGATCGGGAACGCGAAGTCGAAGTCGACCGGGTTGATGACGTGGATCTTCGTGCCGCGCTTCGAGGCCTGCAGCAGGCGCTGATGCAGCAGCGGCAGTTCGTGGCGCAGATTCGAGCCGACGATGACGACGGCATCGGCGGTTCCGATCGCGGCGACCGGCATTGCGAACTGCGCGGCGACCGCGCCGTCCGACAGGTCGTGCTGTGCGATGCGATGGTCGAGGTTGCCTGTCCCCAGCGCGTCGGCCAGACGGGCGAGCAAGGCGCCCTCCTCGTTCGAGGTCGACGGATGCGCAAGCACGCCCAGCGCGTCGCCGCGATGGGCGCGCAGGATTTCGGCAGCCTTGGTCAAGGCTTCTTCCCACGAGGCTTCGCGGAACGAATCGCCATCCGCGCCGTCTTCGACGCGGATCATCGGTTTGATCGCACGGTCTTCGGCGTATAGACCCTGGTGCGAATAGCGGTCGCGATCCGACAGCCAGCATTCGTTGACCGCTTCGTTGTCGCGCGGTACCGAACGCATCACGTCACCGCGGCGCGCGTGCAGGAACAGGTTGCTGCCCAGCGCATCGTGATAACCGAGCGACTCCTTGGCGATCAGCTCCCATGGACGGGCGCGGAAGCGGAACACCTTGTTGGTCAGCGCGCCGACCGGGCACACGTCGATCACGTTGCCCGACAGTTCCGTGGTCAGCGGCTTGCCGTCGTAGGTGCCGATCTGCAGATTCTCGCCGCGCTGCATGCCGCCCAGTTCGTACGTACCGGCGATGTCGGCGGTGAAGCGGACGCAGCGCGTGCACTGGATGCAACGCGTCATCTCGGTGGCGACCAGCGGCCCCATGTCCTCGTCGGCCACGGTGCGCTTGCGCTCAGAGAAACGGCTCACCGAGCGACCATAGCCCAGCGACAGATCCTGCAGTTCGCACTCGCCGCCCTGATCGCAGATCGGGCAGTCCAGCGGATGGTTGATGAGCAGGAATTCCATCACGTTGCGCTGCGCTTTCAGCGCCTTTTCGTTGCGCGTGAAGACCTTCATGCCGTCGGCGACCGGCGTGGCGCAGGCCGGCTGCGGCTTGGGCATCGGACGACCGCCCATTTCGGCGTCGACCAGACACATGCGGCAGTTCGCGGCGATCGGCAGCTTTTCGTGATAACAGAAGCGAGGGATCGGAATGCCGGCCTTGTCGGCGGCATGGATGATCATCGAGCCTTTCGGCGCGAACAAGGGACGGCCGTCGATCTCGATGGCGACATGACCCTCGGGGACGACCGGCGCGACGGGAGCGTTCATGGCTTCGGTGCTCATGCGGCCACCTGCTCGACCGATCCAATCACGGTGCCCGCGCGCTGGTCGTCGACCAGGAAACGCTTGTTCACGATCGCGTACTCGAATTCGTTCCAGTAATGACGCAGGAAGCCCTGCACCGGCCACGCGGCGGCTTCGCCGAACGCGCAGATGGTGTGGCCTTCGATCTGACCGGCGGCGGCGCGCAGCATGTGCAGATCCTCCATCGTCGCCTGCTTCTCGACGATGCGGGTCAACATGCGGTACATCCAGCCGGTGCCTTCGCGGCACGGCGTGCACTGGCCGCAGCTTTCCTTGAAATAGAAGCGCGCGATGCGCTGACAGGCGCGCACCATGCAAGTGGTTTCATCCATCACGATGACCGCGCCCGAACCCAGGCCGGAACCTGCCTTCTGGATCGAGTCGTAGTCCATCGTGCAGGCCAGCATCGCTTCCGCCGGCAGCACCGGCATCGACGAGCCGCCGGGGATCACGCCCTTGAGCTTGTGACCGTTGCGCACGCCGCCGGCCATGTCCAGCAGATCGGCGAACGAGGTGCCGAGGCGGACTTCGTAGTTGCCCGGCTTCGCGACATGCCCGGAGACCGAGAAGATCTTCGGCCCGCCGTTGTTCGGCTTGCCGAGATTGAGGAACCACTCGGCGCCGTTGCGGATGATCGCCGGCACCGACGCGTAGGTCTCGGTGTTGTTGATCGTGGTCGGACGACCGTACAGACCGAAGTTCGCCGGGAACGGTGGCTTGTAGCGCGGCTGGCCTTTCTTGCCTTCCAGCGATTCCATCAGCGCGGTTTCTTCGCCGCAGATGTAGGCGCCGGCGCCGAGCGCGTTATAGATGTCGATGTCGATACCGCTGCCGAGCACGTTCTTGCCCAGCCAGCCGTGCTGGTAGGCGTCGGCGGTGGCTTCTTCCAGATGCTCGAACGGCTCGTGATGGAACTCGCCGCGCAGATAGTTGTAGGCGACCGTCGAACCCGTCGCGTAACACGCGATGGCCATGCCTTCCAGCACCGAATGCGGATTGAAGCGCAGGATGTCGCGGTCCTTGCAGGTGCCCGGCTCGGATTCGTCGGAATTGCAGAGGATGTACTTCTGCATGCCGGTGCCCTTGGGCATGAAGCTCCACTTCAGGCCGGTGGGGAAGCCCGCGCCGCCGCGACCGCGCAGCCCGGAACCCTTGACCATCTCGATCACCTGTTCCGGCGGGATCTTCTCTTCGAGGATCCTGCGCAGCGCGCTGTAGCCGCCGGTTTTCAGGTAATTCTCGTACGACCACGGCTTGTCGAAATGCAGCGTGGTGTAGACGACCTGATGCTCCTTCGGCGCGGGGCCGACGGGACCTGTCGTGTGAGGGCTGTGAGTATTGGAGCCGTGATGTGTCATCTCGTCGCCCTGCCCTACTTCAGACCGTCGATCAGCTCATCCACCTTCTCGGCGGTGAGATTTTCGTGGTAATGACCATTGATGACCATCATCGGCGCGCCGCAGCACGCGGCCAGGCACTCTTCCTCGCGCTTGAGGAAGATGCGGCCATCCGCCGACGATTCGCCGAGCCTGCAGCCGAGCTTCTTCTCGGCATGGGCGACCAGATCTTCGGCGCCGTTGAGCCAGCAGCTGATGTTGGTGCAGAACGCGACGTTGTGCCGGCCGACCTTCTCGGTCTCGAACATCGAATAAAAGGTCGCGACTTCGTACGCCCACACCGGCGGCAGGTCGAGATACTTGGCGACCGCAGCGATGAGTTCGTCGGTCAGCCAGCCTTCGTTCTGCTCCTGCGCAGCGTGCAAACCCTGCAGCACCGCCGAACGCTTGCGATCCGGCGGAAATTTTTCCAGCCAGTGATCGATGTGCGCCCGCGTCTTGTCGCTCAACGCGACCATCGGGTCGACGTTGCGGCAGGCTTCGAAATTTCCGGTCGCTTTCATTCTTTCTGCACCCTTAGCGATCGATTTCGCCGAAGACGATGTCGTAGGTACCGATCATCGCCACCACGTCGGCCAGCATGTGGCCCTTCACGATCGTGTCCATCGACGACAGATGAGCGAAACCCGGCGCGCGCAGATGCACGCGGAACGGCTTGTTCGCGCCATCGGACACCAGATAACAGCCGAACTCGCCCTTCGGCGCTTCGACCGCGCAGTAGGTCTCGCCGGCCGGCACGCAATAGCCTTCGGTGAACAGTTTGAAGTGATGGATCAGCGCTTCCATGTCGTCCTTCATGGACTCGCGGCTGGGCGGAGCGACCTTGTAGTTGTCGATCATGACCGGGCCTGGATTGGCCTTGAGCCACTTCACGCACTGCTGGATGATGCGGGTGGATTCGCGCATCTCGGCGACGCGGACCAGGTAGCGGTCGTAGCAGTCGCCCGCCACGCCGACCGGGATGTCGAAATCGACTTCCGCGTACTTCGCGTAGGGCTGTTTCTTGCGCAGATCCCAGGCGATGCCCGAACCGCGGATCATCGGGCCGGTCATGCCCCACGCCAGCGCCTGTTCCGGCGGGATCACGCCGATGCCGACGGTGCGCTGTTTCCAGATGCGGTTGTCGGTGAGCAGGGTTTCGTATTCGTCGACGCGCGCCGGAAAATCCTTGGCGAACGCTTCGATGTAATCGAGCATCGAGCCTTCGCGCCATTCGTTGAAGCGCTTCAGCTTGCCGCCCTTGCGCCACGGCGATTCGCGGTACTGCGGCATCTTCTCGGGAAGATCGCGATAGACGCCGCCCGGACGGTAGTAGGTCGCGTGCATGCGCGCGCCGGACACCGCCTCGTAGACGTCCATCAGCTCTTCGCGTTCGCGGAACGCGTAGAGGAACACCGCCATTGCGCCGAGGTCGAGCGCGTTCGAGCCGATCCACATCAGATGATTCAGGATGCGGGTGATCTCGTCGAACATCGTGCGGATCCACTGCGCGCGTTCCGGCGCTTCGATCTGCATCAACCGTTCGATGGCGAGCACGTAGGCGTGCTCGTTGCACATCATCGACACGTAGTCCAGGCGATCCATGTAACCGATCGACTGGTTGAACGGCTTGGATTCGGCGAGCTTTTCGGTGCCGCGATGCAGCAGGCCGATGTGCGGGTCCGCGCGCTGGACGATTTCGCCGTCCATCTCGAGGATCAGACGCAACACACCGTGCGCGGCCGGATGCTGCGGGCCGAAGTTCAGCGTGTAGTTGCGGATTTCCTGCTTCGATTCGGTCATGTTGCTGGCGAACGCCTCGCGTGCCTGCAGCGTGCTGGCTGGGTACGCAGTGGTCATTTCGGGAACTCCGCCTTGCGCGCTGCGGATTCGCCCGAAGCCGTGGCGTAGCGCGCATCGTCGCGGATCACGCGCGGCACGCCGACGCGCGGCTCGACCGAGGTGACGGGTTCGTAGATCACGCGTTTCTTCTCTTCGTCGTAACGCACTTCGACATTGCCGATCAGCGGGAAATCCTTGCGGAAAGGATGACCGACGAAGCCGTAATCGGTGAGGATGCGGCGCAGGTCCGGATGACCCTCGAAGATGATGCCGAACAGATCGAACGCCTCGCGCTCGAACCAGTTCGCCACCGGCCACAGGTCGGTGAGCGAGGCCACGATCGGCAGGTCGTCGTTCTGCGCGAACGCCTTCACGCGCACGCGGCGGTTGTGCTGCACCGACAACAGGTGCGCGACTGCGGCGTAGCGGCGGTGGAGAAGCGGCAGGATAGCCTGACCTTCCAGGCCTTCGGTCTGCTGCGTGGTGCTTTCGCCGTATTTGAAACGGCCGACGCCGCGACCTTCTACGCCGCGGCTGAAGCCTTCGGAGGAGACATCGGTGTCCCACTCGTCGCTGCCGTAGCCGAGGTAATCGACGCCGCACACATCGACCAGCGATTCGAAGCCGAACTCGTCGCGCAATGCTTCGCAGCCGGCATGCCAGTCGCCATCCGGGAACTCGATGCCGAGTTCGCCGCGGGGTTCAGCGACAGTGACGGTGGCTGCCGGGAAACGCGCGCGCAGGCGTTCGACGAGGGCGTTGTCGGCCATGTCAGCGGACACCCTGGATGTTGTCGCCGAAATTGGTGCCGCGGCGGATCTTCTTCTGCAGTTGCAGGATGCCGTAGACCAGCGCTTCGGCGGTCGGCGGACAGCCCGGGACGTACACGTCGACCGGGACGATGCGATCGCAGCCGCGCACCACCGAATACGAATAATGATAGTAGCCGCCGCCGTTGGCGCAGCTGCCCATCGAGATGACCCACTTCGGGTTGGGCATCTGGTCGTACACCTTACGCAGCGCCGGAGCCATCTTGTTGACGAGGGTGCCGGCGACGATCATCACGTCGGACTGGCGCGGCGACGGGCGGAACACCACACCGTAGCGGTCGAGATCGAGGCGTGCGGCGCCAGCGTGCATCATTTCCACTGCGCAGCAGGCCAGACCGAAGGTCATCGGCCACATCGAGCCGGTACGCGCCCAGTTCCACAACACGTCGAAGCTGGTGGTGACGAAACCGTGTTCCATAAGCGGATTGCCATCCTCGGACAGCAGGCTTTCGGGACGCAGGATATCGTCGAGCCGCCCTTCCGGGATCGGGTTGTTCGCGAAATCCGCGACTTTCTGGATGCTATTGATGACGCCCATATCAGACAGGACTCCGGTGGATGCGCAGGGAGGGAAACGACGGTCGCACCGTCACTCCCACTCCAGCGCACCGCGCTTCCAGACGTAGATGAAGCCGAGAAAGAGCATGCCGACGAACAGCCCCATGGTGACCAGGCCGCGCGGACCCAGCTCGGTGAACACAAGCGTCCACGGCACGATGAAAATGATTTCCAGATCGAAGATGATGAACTGGATGGCGATGAGGTAGTAGCGCACGTCGAAGCGCATGCGCGCGTCTTCGAATGCGTTGAAGCCGCATTCGTAAGGCGAAAGTTTTTCGGCGTCGAAGCGCTTGGGGCCGAGGACGTTGCCGACGACGATCAGGGCG
This sequence comes from Pseudomonadota bacterium, assembly GCA_040386495.1. Classification (GTDB taxonomy): domain Bacteria; phylum Pseudomonadota; class Gammaproteobacteria; order Xanthomonadales; family Xanthomonadaceae; genus Lysobacter_I. Next base: position 173,997 of record JAZKFJ010000019.1, on the reverse strand, counting down.
ATGCCTATGCCGGTGGCAACGATCAGAAACAGCAGGGTCGGCAGATATTCGGCCAGCACTTCAGTTCTCTCGGCGTTGGGGTTGTGTCGATGGATCGCCTGTGACCGAATCGCGTTCCCGTCCCCCGAAAAAAACCGCACAAGGGATGTGCGGGCGTTCGCGGAACTGGATGTCGCTTCCCTGACATCGCCTCGTGCGTCCGTGCACAAGCTCGGTAAAGGTGACGCTGATTGTTGCTGCGCGTTGGTGCCCAAAGGGGGACTCGAACCCCCACGACTTACGTCGCTACCACCTCAAGGTAGTGCGTCTACCAATTCCGCCATCTGGGCAATATCGCTGTTTCGCGCCAAGCGGCGCGCGAAGCCTGACTATTGTAAAGGATGCTGCGCAAAAGTCGCACCCTTTTCGATCCGAGCCGGGATGGTGCGCCGGTATCGATATCGTTCGCCGATGCGCTCGCGATGCGATGCGTCGAAGCGACTTCGGGTGCAGGCGGACCTGCACCCGGGAAAAGCGTTCAGCCTCCCTGCGGCGCCGGCTGGGCCGGAGCGGTTGTGGCAGGCGGAGTTGCGGCTGGCGTCGCCGGCTGGTCCGCAGGCTTCGCGGGAGCCGACTGCGCGGGCGCGGCCGGAATGGGCTTGGCCGCAGGCGCTGCCGGCACCGCCGGTGCCTTCGGATCGGCCTTCGGCACCGCCGTCTGCGACATCACGCCAAGATCCTGCTCGGCCGCGGCCTTCGGTTTGGCGAGATGGGTGGCCTGCCACGCCATGAACAGCGCGACCGAGAAGAACACGATGGCCAGCCACTTGGTCGACTTCGAGAGGAAGTTCGACGCGCCGCGCGAGCCGAACACCGTGGCCGAAGCGCCCGCGCCGAAACCCGAGCCCGCCGAGGCACCGGCGCCGCGCTGCATGAGGATCAGCGCGATCATGGCGATCGCGACCAGTACGTACACAACATTGAGGATCAACAGCATCGTTGGCGCTCGTAGGAAAAGGTGCGGGGCTGACGGAACCGCTTACGCCTGGAGCCGGCATCCCGGAGAACATCCTCAGGGAGTCAGGCCCGTGCGGCCGCGACGATGGCGAGGAAATCGGCGGCCACCAGCGAGGCGCCACCGATCAATCCGCCATCCACGTCCGGCTGTGCGAACAGCTCGGCCGCATTGTCCGGCTTGCAGCTGCCCCCGTAGAGGATGGACAGCGAGCCGGCGATTGTAGCATCGCGCGCCGCCACTTCGCCACGAATGAAGGCGTGGGCGGCCTGGGCCTGGGCCGGCGTGGCGGTTTTGCCCGTACCGATCGCCCACACAGGTTCGTAGGCGATGACCGCGCCGGCGAAAGCCTGGGCGCCGGCGTGCTCGAAGATCGCGGCGAGCTGGGTCTCGATCCGGTACTCGGTCTGACCGGCTTCGCGCTCGTGCAGGGATTCTCCCACGCAGAGGACCGGCACCAGTCCCGCGTGCTTGGCTGCGAGGAACTTGCGGGCGATCAGGGCGTCGTGCTCGGCGTGATGCTGGCGGCGCTCGGAATGCCCTACCAGGCCGTAGCGGGCGCCGATATCGACCAGCATCGCGGCCGACACCTCGCCGGTGTAGGCGCCCTTTTCGTTGGCGCTCACGTCCTGAGCGCCGAACTGGAGGCCCCGGCCCTCGAAGGCCTCGATCAGCTCGCCGATGTAGGGCAGCGGCGGCATCACCACGACATCGACGCCGGTCGCCGGCAGCCCCGCGGCGATGGCGGATACCAGTTCGGTAGCGAAGGCGCGGGTGCCGTGCAGCTTCCAGTTTCCGGCGACGATTTTGCGACGCATGAGAGGCTCCAGAACGATATCGATCGATACGGTTGGCACAGAATAGCCGATGGCGCGCCACGACCGCGGCGGCGGGTATGCTTGGCGGCTGAGCCGGGCTCGAACCCGCGATTCCAACCCCATGAATGGAAAGGACAAGCATGAGTGCGAACAACAGCGGGCACGCCAAGGGGTATGCGCTGGTCACCGGCGCCTCCAGCGGCATCGGCGCGGCGATCGCGCGCGAATACGCGCGCCGCGGTGTGCCGCTGATCCTGACCGCCCGCCGGACCGAACGATTGCAGGCCCTGGCCGAAGAACTGCGGCCACGGGTCGACGTGGTGACGCTGGCCGCCGACCTGACCGATCCCGGCGCCCCGGCAGCGCTTCAGGCCGAGATCGCCGCCCGTGGGCTGTACGTCGCTCATCTTGTGAACAACGCCGGCTATGGCGTGCCCGGGCGCTATCTGTCCGCCGACTGGAAGACCCATGCCGATTTCCTGCAGGTGATGATCGTCGCCGTCTCCGAGTTGACCCATCGTTTCCTGCCGGCGATGGAAGCCGCCGGCTACGGCCGGATCGTCAATGTGGCCTCGCTCGCCGGACTGGTGCCCGCATCGGCCGGGCACACCCTCTACGGCGCCGCCAAGAGCTTCCTGATCCGCTTCTCGGAAGCGCTGGCGCTGGAAGTGAAGGAACGCGGGGTGAACGTTTCGGCGCTGTGTCCGGGCTTCACCTACACCGAATTCCACGACGTCAACGGCATGCGCGAGCGGGTGTCGAAACTGCCGAAGCTGCTGTGGCTGGACGCGGCGAGCGTGGCCCGGCTGGGCCTGGACGCCGTGGAACGCGGCCAGACCCGCTGCATCACCGGCCGCGCCAACCGGGTGATCGCCGGCATCTCGAAATATCTGCCGGATGGCCTGGCGCGCGCGCTGGTGGCCAGCCGCAGCAAGGAGTTCCGGGACGCCGAATGAGTCGGCGATCAGGCGATGCCAATCCAGCCTGTTGATACTGACAGTAGAAAAAAATCCCGCGCTCGCCAAGGATGGATTCGCCAGTCGGGCGACGCAGGTTCGATCAGCGCGTCGCCCGGAGATCGACACCGTTGAGGATCGATCGAATGCACCACGGACTCATGGACAAGTGCTGGCATGGAACTGCTTCATGCCAGCCGTCACCAGGTCGATGCCGGAATGGCATTGTCGATACGGGCTTGCGCAACAGCGCCTGAGCGACAGCAATGGAGGCGAAACGGATATAAGGACATCGGCCCTGAACGCCACTGCCGGCGGAACACGACTCCGCTGCGGCCGGTCGCGTCAGCAAGGCGAATCGCATCGAATCGAAGAACAACTGCAGCAGTGCGCGATCCGCGCATGTCGTACCCACGCGATCTGCATTCGGATCACTGCATTTCTGTCAGCGCGACGACATGCGCGCACGATACGCCGGCGCCAGGATGCGCCGGCACCCCCTGCTTTCGGGCGCAACACGTCCGATCGTCAGCTGGCGGCGAAGAAGGATGCCGCCGGAACCAATGCCGCCAGAAGGCGGTTTTTCCCCGACAGAGAAGGAGAAACGACATGGAACGGTTCGATCTTTCGTCCCCCCCGCACACTGCCCACCGGGCACGGCTGGCGACCATCGCCACCGCAGCCCTCGGCCTTGCACTGAGCTCGCATGCATGGTCGGCCGAACAGAGAACGATCTCGAACAACGGAGAAACGGTCCGCATCGATGCGCCGACCGTCGCGCAACAGCGCATCTCGGGCACGCCCAATCCGTTCTCGACCGCCGCGCAGCGCGCCGCCGTGAGACCGCTGACATGGGACACATCGGCACGCAATCCCGCACCCGCGCCGACGCCCGGCAAACAGACGGCCGCCCGCCCGGAAGGCACTACCGGCGGCATTGCGCCGAGCTTCGGCGACTACATGGCGAGAAAAAGCTTCCCGGAAGCGTGGAAGACCGTCGATGAAACCGCCGCGCAGGAGCGGGCTTCGCGCAGCGCCGTGCCGGACGCCTCCACCATGGACGGTCCGCACTACGGCTGGACGCGGTTTCTCGGCAACTACTACACCTCGCAGTGGACGGTGCCGCCGTGGAACAAGATCGGCAAGCTGTACTTCAACGTTCCCGGCGGCGGCAGTTCGTATTGCACCGCCAGCGTCGCCAGCGGCAACTCGGTGATCCTGACCGCGGCGCATTGCGTCTACAGCCGCGGCCTGGGCTGGAATTACAACTTCGTGTTCGTTCCTGCCGACCGTTACGGCGCGGCCCCCTACGGCAGTTACGGCTATCAGTCGGCGACCATTCTCACCGATTGGATCAACATCGGCGGACGTCAGCACGATGTGGCCGCGATCAAACTCACCAACGAAGTGTCGACCGGCATCCCCGTGGTCAATTACGTCGGCTGGCTGGGACGCAGTTGGGATTGGCCCTACGAGCAGTGGACCTATTCGCACGGCTACGCCAGCAACTTGAGCACGCAGTACACCAATGTCTGCGCCGGGTGGACCTTCTACGCGCCGTCCGAAGGCAACGATGTGCTGGTGCAGGGCTGCGACATGACCTACGGCAGCAGCGGCGGCCCGTGGCTGCGCGAATTCATCCACGATTCGCATGCCGGCAATTCCGTCAACAGCGTGGTGAGCGGGCCTCATATCGGCGCGTTCGGTACGTACTACGTCGGCGCGAGATTCAGCAGCAGCAATATCGTACCGATCTGCAACGCGATCGGCTGCTGATCCACCGCTCATGATCCATGCTGCGGCCCCGCCGGGATCGGCATGTCCTTGATCGGCATGTCCTTGATAGGCATGTCCTTGATAGGCATGTCCTTGATAGGCATGTCCGCAAACGGAACGGAGCCTCCGCAGGGAGGCTCCGTTTTTTGGTCGACCACCTTACGATCTCGGTCGGCACAGTGCGCGCGAGGCTGATGGCCGCGTCCCCCACGATCACTTCAGCTTGATTTCCCGCAACCGCTCTTCGAGGTAGCCTTGGGCGGTGATCGGTTCCGGGTAACGGCTCGGATTGTCGACAGTGACGCAGGACGGCAGCACGTCGATCAGGAAATCCGGGTTCGGGTGCAGAAAGAACGGAATCGAATACCGCGGTTTGCGCGCCTGCTCGCCCGGCGGATTGACCACGCGATGGGTCGTGGACGGATACACATGGTTGGTCAGGCGCTGCAGCATGTCGCCGATATTGACCACGATGGTGTCGGCGTCCGACGTGAACGGCACCCACTCGCCCTGCTGGGACTTCACTTCCAGGCCCGCGGCGCTGGCGCCGACCAGCAGGGTGATCAGGTTGATGTCTTCGTGCGCACCGGCGCGGACGTTGGGAATGTCGTCGGCGGTGATCGGCGGATAGTGGATCGCGCGCAGGATCGAATTGCCGGAGTCGGTCTTGTCGGCGAAATAGCTTTCCGGCAGGCCGAGATGCAGCGCGAGCGCCGACAGCACCCGCGAGCCCAGCGCGTCCAGCGCCTGATACAGCGCGTAACCGCGTTCGCGCATGTCCGGGGTTTCTTCCGGCCACAGGTTCGGCGGCATGACCTCGCGATAGCCGGAATCGTCCGGGATCTCGCGACCGATGTGCCAGAACTCCTTGAGATCGAAATGTTTGGAATCCTTCGCGGTCTCCACGCCGAACGCGGTGTAGCCGCGGGCGCCGCCGGTGCCCGGCAGGTGGTACCCCATCTTGGTGTCGGTGGGCAGCGCGAAGAAACGCTGGAACGTGCCGTAAGCGCCGTCGATCAGATCCTGCGGAATGCCATGCCCGCGGATGCCGGCGAAACCCCATTCGCGGTAGGCCGCGCCGAGTTCGGCGACGAAGGCCTCGCGATCAGTGTCGTAGCGGCGGATGTCGAGGGTCGGAATGTACGGGGTGGAAGCCTGGGTCATGTCGTTCTATCGTCCTGGAATACATGCGTCAAGATTATCGCTGCCGGGCCGGCATGGGCGATGCGGAATCCGATCGAAGCACGGATCAAACTGCGGCGCGAACCGCTTCGGCCAGCCGTTCCAGCGTAGATTGCATCAGTTGGGCGTCGTCGGCCTCGACCGTCACCCGCACCACCGGTTCGGTGCCCGAGGGACGCAGGAAAGCCCGCCCTCTGCCCTGCACCGCCGCCTGGGCCTCGACCAACGCCGCTTTCACGCTGTCGGCCTCGGCCGGCCTGCTGCCTGCGGCCACTTTCACGTTCACGGTTTTCTGCGGCGCTTTGCCGAAGCCGGCCAGCACCTGCTGCAGGCTCAGGCCGCGCCGACGCAACACTTCCAGCACCTGCAGGGCGCTGATGATGCCGTCGCCGGAACTGACCCGGTCCAGGCACAGCAGGTGGCCGGACGTTTCGCCGCCCAGCACCCCGTTGTGTTCCAGCAGCGCCTGATGGACGTAGCGGTCGCCGACCTTGGTTCGCATGAAGGCGATGCCGCGTTCGCCGAACGCGCGTTCCAGGCCGTAATTGGTCATCAGCGTGCCGACCACCGGACCGCGCAGGCGCCCGCTGGCCTGCCAGTCGGTGGCGAGCACGAACAGCAGATCGTCGCCGTCGCGCACGATGCCATCGCTATCGACGAACAGCAGCCGGTCGCCGTCGCCGTCGAAGGCGATGCCCAGGTCCGCGCCGCTGGCCAGCACGCGCGCGACCAGAGCGTCCGGATGGGTAGAGCCGACGCCGTCGTTGATGTTAACGCCGTTGGGATCGACGCCGATGGCCTCGACCTGGGCGCCGAGTTCACGCAGCACCAGCGGACCGATCTGGTAGGTGGCGCCGTGGGCGCAATCGACCACGATCTTCATGCCGCCCAGATCGAAACGCCGCGGCACCGAGCTTTTGCAGGCTTCGACATAGCGGCCGATGGTGTCGCGGGTGCGCACGGCCTTGCCGAGCTGCTCAGACGACACCGTACTGAACGGTTTTTCGAGCGCGGCTTCGATCGCCAGTTCGGTGGCGTCGTCGAGTTTCTCGCCCTCGGCCGAAAAGAATTTGATGCCGTTGTCGTAGTGCGGATTGTGCGAGGCGCTGATGACGATGCCGCCGTCGGCGCCGAGCGAACGGGTGAGGTGCGACACCGCCGGCGTGGGCATCGGGCCCATCAACTGCACGTCGACGCCGGCTGCGACCAGCCCGGCTTCCAGGGCGGCCTCGAACATGTAGTTGGAAATGCGGGTGTCCTTGCCGATCACCACCATCGGCTTGCGCCATTCGCCGCCGTGCTTCTGGTCGATATGGCGCACCGCCGCGCGCAGCGCGTGGCCATAGGCGTTGCCCAGGCGCAGCACGAAGTCCGCCGAAATCGCGCCCTCGCCGACCCTGCCGCGGATGCCGTCGGTGCCGAAATATTTTCTGGTCATTGAAGAACGCCGTGGAAAGGTGATGGAGAAGACGGGAAAAGCGCTCGAATCCCGTCATCCCCGCAAGCGTGGACGCGACAATGATCGATGGTCGCGTCCTGATCCTCGCTTGCGCGAGGATGACGTGTATTCACGAGCACCGGCATGTCCGTGCGCCGTCGATACGCACCGCTCCGCAGCAAGCAGCAATCAGCCTTCCGTCACCAGCTCGTCTTCCGGCATCGGCTGGCGCATCATCATCGCGACCAGATGGGCGATGCGTTCGCGCAGTTCGCGGCGGTCGCAGATCTGGTCGATGGCGCCGTGGTCGAGCAGGAATTCGGGACGCTGGAAGCCTTCCGGCAGGGTTTCGCGCACGGTCTGTTCGATCACGCGCGGCCCGGCGAAACCGATCAACGCGCCGGGTTCGGCCATGTTGATGTCGCCCAGCATCGCGAACGAGGCGGAAACGCCGCCGGTGGTCGGATGGGTCATCACCGAGATGTACGGCAGCCCCGCCGCGCGCAAGCGACCAAGCGCCGCCGAAGTCTTCGCCATCTGCATCAGCGAGAACAGGCTTTCCTGCATGCGCGCGCCGCCGCTGGCGGAGAAACAGACGAAGGGCGCGCCCAGGTCACGGGCGCGCTCGGCGCCGCGGGCGAAACGTTCGCCGACCACCGAGCCCATCGAGCCGCCCATGAACGCGAAGTCGAACGCGGCCGCCACGATCGGGCGCTGGCGCAGGCTGCCTTCCAGCACGATCAGCGCGTCGCGCTCGCCGGTGGCCTTCTGGCTCGACTTGATGCGGTCGACGTATTTCTTCTGGTCCTTGAACTTCAGGACATCGGTCGGCCCCAGTTCGGCGCCGATCTCGGTGCCGGTGCCGGGATCGAGGAACGATGCCAGGCGGACGCGGGCGCGGATCGGCATGTGGAAATTGCACTTCGGGCAGACTTCGAGGTTGTCGTCCAGCTCCTGCCGATACAGCACTTCGCCGCAGCTGTCGCACTTTCCCCAGAGCCCTTCGGGCACGCTGCGTTTACGGGAGGCGCCGCTTTCCGTGCGGATACGGGCGGGCATCAGTTTTTTGAGCCAGGACATGCGTTCGATCGTCTTCTTCTGGTGGGGGCCGCCTCCTTCCTGGAGGTCCTAGCGCGCCAGTCTAGCAAGACTCCATCGCCGTCTCCGTACGGCCCCGCATGGACCGGACGGACGGCGAATCGGCGGCGGAACGCCCTCGGCGGGTCCGGTCAGCCGGCGTCGAGCGCGGCTCGCAGCGGCGCGAGGAACGCCCGGGCGCGCGCGGCGGCATCGGCCGGATCGGTCGACTCGGCCAAGGCCGCGACCAGCGCGCTGCCGACCACCACACCTTCTGCCGAGCGGGCCATCGCGGCGGCGCTGGCGGCATCCTTGATGCCGAATCCGGCCACCACCGGCACGCCGGCACGGGCGCGGATCGTGTCGAGATGGCCGCTGGCATCGCCGGTATCGAGGCGATCGGCGCCGGTCACCCCGGCGTAGCTGACGTAATAGAGATAGCCCTCGGCGTCGGCGCAGAGCCGGTCGAGACGCTTGTCGGGCGTCGTCGGCGACGCCAGCAGGATCAGCGACAGGCCGTGCGCGCGCATCGAGATTCGCAGGTCGTCGGCCTCTTCAGGCGGCAGATCCACCACCAGCAGCCCGTCGACGCCGGCCACGGCGGCTTCCTCGGCAAAACGCGCGTAGCCGCGGATCTCGACCGGATTGAGGTACCCCATCAACACCACCGGCGTGTGCGGGTCGACGGTCCTGAATTCGCGCACCGCATCGAACACGAAGGTCAGCCCGGCACCCCGCGCCAATGCGCGCTCCGAGCTACGCTGGATCGTGGGGCCGTCGGCCATCGGGTCCGAGAACGGCACGCCGAGTTCGATCACGTCGGCGCCGGCCTCGACCAGCGCGTGCATCACCGGCACCGTGGCCTCGCGCGAGGGATCGCCCGCAGTCATGAACGGCACCAGCGCCTTGCGGCCGGCGGATTTGAGGTGTGCGAAACGGGTGTCGATGCGGTTCATGGGCAGTGAGGCCTGCAGTCAAAGCCCCTCTCCCGTCGGGAGAGGGGTTGGGGAGAGGGTTCGGCGAAGCGGCAAAGGATCAGTACCGGGATGCTCTGCATCACCGCTCCGCCGTACCCTCATCCGCCCTTCGGGCACCTTCTCCCGAAGGGAGAAGGAGGAAAATCAAAACACCAGACCTTCACGCGCCGCCACGGTATGCACATCCTTGTCGCCGCGACCCGACAGATTGCACAGCACCAGCCCATCCTTCGGCAGCTCGCGGGCGAGCTTCATCGCCTGGGCGATCGCGTGGGCAGACTCGAGCGCCGGGAGGATGCCCTCGGTGCGCGCAAGCAGATGGAAGGCTTCCATCGCTTCGTCGTCGGTGATGCCGAGATAGTCGGCTCGACCGCGATCCTTCAGGAACGCATGCTCGGGGCCGACGCCCGGGTAATCGAGGCCGGCGGAGATCGAATGGGTCTCGATGATCTGGCCGTCGTCGTCGCACAGCACATAGGTGCGGTTGCCGTGGAGCACGCCCGGGCGGCCGGCCGCCAGCGAGGCCGCATGCAGCCCGCTGGCGATGCCCTCGCCCGCCGCTTCGGCGCCGACCAGGCGTACGCCGGCATCGTTGAGGAAGGCGTGGAAGATGCCGATGGCGTTGCTGCCGCCGCCGACGCAGGCGGTGACCACGTCCGGCAGGCGGCCGTAGTCGGTCAGCATCTGCGCGCGCGCTTCGCGACCCACCACCGAATTGAAGTCGCGGACCATGCGCGGATACGGGTCGGGGCCGGCCACGGTGCCGATGATGTAGAAGGTGTTGTGCACGTTGGTCACCCAGTCGCGCATCGCTTCGTTCAGCGCGTCCTTGAGCGTGGCCGAGCCGCTGGTGACCGGCACCACGGTCGCGCCGAGCAGTTTCATGCGGTAGACGTTGATCTTCTGGCGCTCGATGTCGGTCGCGCCCATGTAAACGACGCATTCCAGCCCCAACCGCGCGGCGACCGTGGCGCTGGCCACGCCGTGCTGGCCGGCGCCGGTTTCGGCGATGATCCGCGGCTTGCCCATGCGGCTGGCGAGCAGCGCCTGGCCGATGGTGTTGTTGATCTTGTGCGCGCCGGTATGGTTCAGGTCTTCGCGCTTGAGCAGGATGCGCGCGCCGCCGACTTTCGCGCTGAGCCGCTCGGCGTGGTAGATCGGGCTGGGGCGGCCGACGTAATGCTTCAGGTCGCGATCGAATTCGGCGATGAATGCCGGATCGACCCGCGCCGTGTCGTAGGCGGCGGCGAGTTCCTGCAGCGGGCCGATCAGGGTTTCGGCGACGAAACGGCCGCCGAAGCGGTCGAAGTGGCCCTCGGCATCGGGGAAGGCGTTGAAATCGGTCTGGGTGTCGAGCATGGCGGCGTGGTCGAGCGGAGGCGTTGCTTCAGTTTATCGCAGACCGGCGGTCGACAAGCGTTATAAAATCAATCGAACCCGTTACTAAAACTCACACATCATGCCCCAGAATCTGCCGCCGCTGAACGCTCTGCGCGCCTTCGAGGCCGTGGCCCGACTGGAAAGCGTCAGCCGCGCCGCGACCGAACTGCACGTCACCCACGGCGCGGTCAGCCGGCAACTGCGGGCGCTCGAAGAGGCGCTGGGCGCGCCACTGTTCGTGCGCCAGGGCCGCGGGGTGGCGTTGACGCCGCTTGGCCGCCGTCTGCACGGCGCGGCGGCCGCCGCCTTCGACCCATTGCGCGCAGCCTGGGCGGAACTGCGCCGCGGGCCGCAGCAGGCGCCGCTGGTGCTGGGCTGTCCGGGCAGCGTGCTGGCGCGCTGGGTCATCCCGCGGCTGGACCGGCTGGCGCGCGAGCGGCCGGAGCTGCAACTGCATCTGTCGGCCAGCGAAACCGCGCCCGACGCGCAACTCAGCGGGCTGGACGCCGCCCTGCTGATCGCGTCGCCGCCGTGGCCGCAGGACTGGCAGGTGCATGTCCTCGCCCCGGAACGGATCGGCCCGGTCGTCGGGCCGCGATGGCCGGGCGCCGAATCCCTGCACGGCGCGTCGCCGCAGGCGCTCGCGGCGCATCCGCTGCTGCACACCGCCTCGCGTCCGCAGGCGTGGCGCGACTGGGCCGCGCGCGTCGGGCTCGATGCCGATGGGCTACGCATGGGCACCGGCTTCGATCATCTTTATTACCTGTTGGAAGCTGCGGTCGCGGGTCTGGGCATCGCCATCGCGCCGGAACCGCTGGTCGCGGACGACATCGCCACTGGCCGGCTGCTGGCGCCGTGGGGTTTCGTCGAAACCGACGCGCAGTGGGTGCTTTGCGCGCCGAAGCGAGCCGCCAATCCGCGGATCGACCGGCTCGCCGAGTGGCTGAGGGATTCGCTGCAGACTCACTCGTCCGGAGAGACGAGCGACGGCGATCACAACTGAGTATCCGCGCCACCAGCGCGCATCACTTCCTGGACGAACCGCCGCATCCGCGCCGCGTTCTTGATCCCCGGCGCAGACTCGATACCACTCGACACATCCACGCCCCAGCAGCCGGTGGCGCGGATCGCGTCGAACACGTTCTCTGGATGCAGGCCGCCCGCTAGCAGATAGGGTTTCGCGAAATCGCCCGGAATCCGCGACCAGTCGAAGGTGTGGCCGCTGCCGCCGGCCTGGCCGCTGGCATTGCTGTCGAACAGGAAACCGGCCGCGCGCGGATAGCGGCGCAGCAAGGCGGCGCCGTCGACGGCAGCGTCGCCGCCCATGGCGATGGCCTTGAGGTACGGCATGTCGAAAGCGGCGCAGAACGCGTCGTCCTCGTCGCCGTGGAACTGCAGGATCGTCGGGCGCACGGCGGCGATGACGTCGCGCACCTCGTCGGCGGGATTGCCCATGAACAACGAGACCGCATCGACTAACGGCTGCAGACCGTCGCGCAGGTCCGCGGCCGTCGCGGCCGACACCAGACGCTTGCTGCGCGCGGCGAACACGAAGCCCACGGCATCGACGCCCAGCGCGCAGGCTTCGGCCACGTCTTCGGCGCGGGTCAGGCCGCAGAATTTGATGCGGGTGCGGCGAAGCTCAGACATCGAGCATGCTCTTATCGAGCGTGCTCTCACCCAGCAGGACCTCTTCGGGCAACGGCCATGTTCGCGGATAACGCGGACCGACGAACACCAGTCCCTGTGCGAACGCCGTCGGGCCCGCGAGGCTGCGATCGCGCGCCGCCAGCAATTCGGCCATCCATGTTTCGGGACGTTCGCCGGCACCGATCATCAACAGCGAACCCACGATATTGCGTACCATGTGATGCAGGAACGCATTGGCCTGCACGGTCACCGTGACGATATCGCCTTCTCGTACGACTTCGATGAACTGCAGGTCGCGGCGCGGATGCGAAGCCTGACAGTGCACCGTACGGAACGAGGTGAAATCCTGCTCGCCCAGCAGACTCTGCGCCGCGCGGTGCATCGCATCGGCGTCCAGCCTGCGGCGCTCCCAGGCGAGGTATTGCCTGCCCAGCGCGGGGCGTACCTGATGGTTGAGCAGGCGATAGCGATAACGCCGTGCGCGCGCCGAAAACCGGGCATTGAAGTCGCCGTCCACCGGGACGCACCAGCGCACGCGCATCGCGGGCGGCAGGCGGGTGGTGGTGCCCAGCACCCACGCACGCGGATCGCGCTGCGCATCGCTGTCGAAATTCACCACTTGGCACTCGGCGTGTACGCCGGCATCGGTACGCCCGGCGCAGATCACTGCGACGGGGTGGCTGGCGACGCCGGACAGGGCGTCTTCTAGTGTGACCTGCAGCGTGCGGGGCCCACCCTGCTGGCCGTAGGGCGTGAGCCGCTGCCAACCTCTGTAATTGCTGCCGTCGTATTCGACGCCTAGGACATATCGCATCGACGGATCCGGACGGGCCTCAGCCCAGTTCCTGACGCATGCGCGCGGCTTCGCTGCGGACGGTTTCGGTGTCGCCGCGCGCGGCGATCTCGTCCAGCAGGGTGCGCGCGGTGTCGCGGTCGCCCATGTCCAGATAGGCCTTGGCCAGATCCAGACGCACCTGTCCCGGCTGCGATGGATTGGCAGGACCGCCGCCGTCGACGCCGCCGGCGTGCCACGTCGGCACGCCGCGCGCCGGCACCACGGGATCGGGTGCTTCGGGCTCCGGCGGCTTCGCCAGACGGTTCCATGCCGGCTCGGCCGGCAGCGGCGCGGCGGTCGCCGACGCCGCTTCAGCGACGGCTTCGTCCGCGTCTGCGGCATTGTCGGCGACGGCGTCAGCACTTTTGGATTTCGGCAGCGCGGCGGCGAGTCGTTCGAAATCGCGTTTCGGCGCGACCTCGACCGGACGACGGCGGCGCAGCCACCACCCCACCAGCAGGCCGATCACCAGCAGCCCCGCACCCACGCCGAGCCACGGCCCCATCCCGGACGCTGCCGGCGCAGGCTCGGCAGCGGCGGCGGCCTGGGTATTGCCCAGGCGCTGCTGCGCGGCCGCCAGCTCGCTGTCCTTCAGCGCGATCAGTTCGTTCTGCTTCTGCTGCAGTTGTTCGAGTTCGGCGACGCGCGCCTTCAACTCCTCCACCTCGGCAGCGCGCGCGGCCAGGGTTTCGTTGGTTTGCTGCAGTTCCTGTTGTCGCAACATGTCGCCCTCACCGCCGGCACTGACGCCGGATCGCGTCCCCGCCCGTTTCGCGTCGTTCGCGGAGGGCGGCACAATTTCGAGTCGCGCCTGCGCGCTGGCGCGGCCTGCGGCGGGTCGCTGCGCGGGCCCGGCGGCCGCGCCGGCGGCAGGTTCGCCGGCCGGGGCGCCCACCACCGCAGGGGGCTGCGGCAGCGCACGGCCGCTGCCGCGCCACTGTGCGGCCTGTTCGCGCACCACCACGGCGGCTTCGTCCGGGGTGTACTGGGCGATGCCCGCGTTGTCGGGAATGCGCAGCACCGCGCCGGCCTTCAGCCGGTTGGCGTTGCCGTCGATGAAGGCGTCGGGATTGGCGCGCAGCAGCGCCAGGATGGTCTGGTCGAGGCTGAAGCCGCGGTCGAGGTCGGCCGCGATCCCGCCGAGGGTTTCGCCCCGGCGCACGGTGCGGGTCTCGTCGCCGGAGATGACTTCAATCGGCGCGGCGGTGGCGGCCACATCTTCCGGCGGCAGCGGGATCGCAACCGGCTCCGGTGCGGTCAGCGGCTCGGGCACGGCCGCGGTCTGTTCATCGCGCGGCGGCAGCGGAATGGCGGTGGGCGCGGCGGCGGTCTGCGGATCGGCCGGCGGCGGGTCCGGCAGCCGCACCACGGTATTGCCGGGGTCGACGGTCGCTTCCTGGATCGGCGGCTGCACCGGCGCGGCGGCGGTCTGCGGCGTGTCCAGCAACGCAGAGTATTCGCGGACCAGACGGCCCTGCCCCCAGTCCACTTCCAGCAGGAAGGTCAGCAGCGGCTGCTGCACCGGCGCCGCGCTGGTCACGCGGATCACCGGGCGGCCGCGGGCGTCCAGCGCGACCGAAAACTGCAGATCCGAGACGATGCCCTGCGGCGGCGACAGGCCGATGCGGGCGAAGGTCTCGGGCGAGGCCAGACGGGCCTGCAGCGCTTCCAGTTCGCTCGAATCGTTGGAGATGACCGGGATTTCGGCCAACAGCGGCTGGTCGCGCTGCGACAAAACCTTGATCTGGCCCAGGCCGAGCGCCCACGCCGACAGCGGCGACACCAAGGCCGCCACTGCCAGTAGCACACTAACTGTGATCCGCAAGTGTTTGATCACGCTTGTCCCCAGAGACGACCCCGAGACTCTAGCCGCCTGCTCCAGGCTTCGCAACTTCCGGGGTTCGCAACGGTTGTCCTTGACTCCCGGTCTCAGCCTTCGGCCGCGACCAGCTCGGCGATCTGCACCGCATTGAGGGCGGCGCCCTTGCGGATGTTGTCCGAAACGATCCACAGATTGACCGCTTTGGGATGCGAGATATCGTCGCGGATGCGGCCGACATAGACCGCATCGCGGCCCGAGGCGTGGGTGACCGGGGTCGGATAACCGCCCGGCCCGCGCTCGTCGACGACCTCAACGCCCGGCGCAGTCGACAGCAGGGTGCGGACCTCCTCGGCGGTGATCTTGTCGCGGGTTTCGACGTTCACGGCTTCGGAATGGCCATAGAACACCGGCACCCGCACCGCGGTCGGGTTTACCTGGATGTTGTCGTCGCCCAGGATCTTGCGGGTTTCCCAAACCAGCTTCATCTCTTCCTTGGTGTAGCCGTTGTCCTGGAAGTCGTCGATGTGCGGGATCAGGTTGAACGCGATCTGCACCGGGAAACGCTTCGGGTCCGGATCTTTGAAGCTCAGCAGGGCGGCGGTCTGCTTCGCAAGCTCCTCGGGGCCGGAACGGCCGGCGCCGGACACCGACTGGTAAGTGGCGACGTTGATGCGCACGATCCCGACCTTGCGGTGGATCGGGCCCAACGCGACCATCATCTGCATGGTCGAACAGTTCGGGTTGGCGATGATGCCGCGCGGACGCTGTTTCGCGGCCTCCGGGTTCACTTCGCTCACCACCAGCGGCACGTCGTCGTCGTAGCGGAAAGCCGAGGAATTATCGATCACCACCGCGCCGGCGGCGGCGAATTTCGGCCCGTATTCCTTGGAAATGGAGCCGCCGGCCGAGAACAGCGCGATATCGATCCCGGTCGGGTCGAAGGTGGCCAGATCGCCCACCATAATGTCGTCGTCGCCGAATTTCACAGATCCGCCGGCCGATCGCGCGCTGGCCAAGGCATGGATCCTGCCCACCGGAAATTTGCGCTCGGCCAGGATCGACAGCATCACTTCGCCCACGGCGCCCGTCGCGCCGACCACTGCCACGTTGAACGTCTTGCTCATGCGTATCACCTGATGTTGGTAGGAGGGCCTTCAAGCCCGATCGGGAGGAAAACATCGCGGCTGGAGCCGCTCCTACAGGAGAGAGGGGATTTCGGTGCTGGTCTGCGGCGCAGTCGCTGCCTATGGGGCGTGGATACGGCGACTGGCCGCTATCGTTTCGGATCGGTGTCGATGGCGCCCGGAATCCGCGGCGAAATCTCGCCCACATCGCCGCACTGCGCGCGGTGACGCAGCGCCTGATCCATCAGCACCAGCGCCATCATCGCTTCGCAGATCGGCGTTGCGCGGATGCCGACGCAGGGGTCGTGGCGGCCGATGGTGACCACTTCGACTTCCTCGCCCAGCACGTTCATGCCGCGCCCGGGCAGGCGCAGGCTCGACGTGGGCTTGAACGCCACCGAGCACACCACCTGCTGACCGCTGCTGATGCCGCCGAGGATGCCGCCGGCATGATTCGACAGGAAACCCTCGCGGGTCATCTCGTCGCGGTGGAAACTGCCCTTCTGCGCGACCGCTGCGAAACCGTCGCCGATCTCGACGCCCTTCACGGCGTTGATCGACATCATCGCCGCGGCGAGGTCGCCGTCGAGCTTGCCGTAAACGGGTTCGCCCCAGCCGGGCGGCACGCCGTCGGCGATCACGGTGACGCGCGCGCCGACCGAATCGCCGGATTTGCGCAGCGCATCCATGTAACTCTCGAGCGCAGGCACCTGTGCGGCGACCGGCCAGAAGAACGGGTTGTCCTCGACTGCATTCCAGTCGAACGCGCCCAGCGCGTGATCCGGCAGCACTTCGCCGAGCTGCGACAGATGCCCGCGCACGGTCACGCCGTAGCGTTCGGCCAGCCACTTCTTGGCGATGACGGCAGCGGCCACACGCATCGTGGTCTCGCGCGCGCTGCTGCGCCCGCCGCCGCGCGGGTCGCGATGACCGTATTTCTGCCAGTAGGTGTAATCGGCGTGCGCCGGACGGAACTGCGCAGCGATGTTGCCGTAGTCCTTGCTGCGCGCGTCGGTGTTGCGGACCAGCAGCGCGATGGGCGTGCCGGTGGTGCGGCCTTCGTACACGCCGCTGAGGATCTCGACCGCATCGGTCTCGTGCCGCTGCGAGGTGTGGCGGCTGCGGCCGGTGGCGCGGCGCTGCAGATCCTGCGTGAATTCGTCTTCCGAAATCGCCAGCCCCGGCGGGCAGCCGTCGATCACGCAGCCGATCGCCGGCCCGTGCGATTCGCCGAACGTGGTGACGCGGAGCAGATGGCCGAAACTGTTGCTCACGCGCCGGGCCTCAGAACAACCCAGCGGAAGAGGCGGACGCCGCTGCGGCACGCAGCGCGGGATCGCGGGCGTCGGCGAGCTGGCGGATGCGCGGATGGTAGGTGACGAGGTCGCGGCATTCGGCGACGAACACGCCCATCTGCCCGACCTTGAACTCGACCCACGCCAGCGGCAGCTCGGGCAGCAGGCGGCTGAGCGCGCGTTCGGACTCGCCGACTTCGCAGACCAGCAGGCCGTCCTCGGTGAGGTGCAGCGGCGCATCGCGAAGTATCCGCAGCGCCAGATCCAGGCCGTCTTCGCCCGCGCGCAGACCGAGTTCCGGCTCGAAGGAGTATTCCTTCGGCAGCGCGTCGGTCTCGTCGTTGGTGACGTAGGGCGGATTGGTGACGATCAGGTCGTAGTGCTCGCCCTGCAAGCCGCCGAACAGATCCGACTTCACGAAGCGGACATTTTCGGCGTGCAGGCGGGTCCTGTTTTCGGCGGCGAGCGCAAGCGCGTCGTCGCTGATGTCCACGCCGTCGACATGCCATTCGGGGTTGTGGTGGCCCATGGCGATGGCGATGCAGCCCGAACCCGTGCACAGGTCCAGCGCGCGGCGCACCTCACGGCCGCCCAGCCAAGGCTCGAAGCCGGACTCGATCAGTTCGGCGATCGGCGAACGCGGCACCAGGGCGCGGGCGTCGGTCTTGAAGCTGAGGCTGGCGAACCAGGCCTCGCCGGTGAGATAGGCGGCGGGGATGCGCTCTTCGATGCGGCGCAGGAACAGCCCCAGCACGTCCTCTTTTTCGGCCAGCGTCACCCGGGACTGGCCGTAGACCGGCGGCAGATCGTGCGGCAGGTGCAGCGCGTGCAGGGTGAGCTGGGTCGCCTCGTCGAGGGCGTTGTCGTAGCTGTGGCCGAAGGTCAACCCGGCCGCGTTGAAACGGCTGGCGCCGTAGCGGATCAGGTCGATGATCGTCTGGAGTTCGTCGGTCATGTCGGCACGGCGGGCGCCCGGGGCGCGGAGTGACCGCGAAGTATAACGGTCGCGCGGTTATCATGACCGGACCCGATGCCATGTCCCGATGAAGAACCCGCCGCGATGTTCAACCGCACCACCCTGCTGATCCTGCTCATCGCCCTGGCCACCGGCGCCGGTCTGTGGGCCGCCGAATACGCGTTCGAGCGCACGCCATCCACCGGCCCCGAGCTGCAGGCCATGCGCCTGCTGTCGACGCCGCGGGAATTGCCGGCCTTCACGCTGCAGCAGTCGGACCGCACCCAACTGGTGCCGGGCGAGCTGCGCGGGCACTGGACGGTGGTGTTCATCGGCTTCACCTACTGCCCGGACGTGTGCCCGACCACGCTGGCCGAACTGGCGCAGGCGCAGAAGCGGTGGGCCGCGCTGCCCGAAAGCACCCGGCCGCGGGTGTTGTTCGTCTCGGTGGACCCGGAGCGCGACACCATCGAAAAAATCGGCGAGTACGCGCACGCGTTCCACAAGGACACCCTCGCCGCCACCGCCGATGTTCCGTCGCTGGAAACATTCGCGAAATCGCTGTCGCTGGTCTTCGCCAAGGTGCCGCCCGCCGAGGGCGCGCCGGTCGATCAGTACACCGTCGATCATTCCTCCGCCCTCGTCGTGCTCGACCCGAAGGGCCGCATGGCGGGCGTGATCCAGCCGCCGTTCGTACCCAAGGCGATCGCCGAGGACCTGATCGCGCTGACGAAGGCCGGACAATGACGGGGCTGGCATCATGGGCCTGATCACTACCCTCACCTACGCCCTGCCGCACCGGCTGATGTCGTCGGCCGCGCGCAAGCTGGCCTACTCGCGCAATCCGGCGATCAAGCAGTGGCTGATCGACACCGTGACCCGCAAATTCAAGGTCGATCTGGGCGAAGCCGCAGAATCGGACCCGAACGCCTACGCGACCTTCAACGCCTTCTTCACCCGCGCGCTGAAACCCGGTGCACGCATCGCCGACGCCGACCCGCGCGCGCTGCTGATGCCGGCCGACGGCCACATCAGCCAGTGCGGGGACATCGTCGACGGGCGCATCTTCCAGGCGAAAGGACAGTCGTTCACCGCCTCGGAATTGCTGGGCGACGAAGCCGCCGCCGCGCCGTTCGCCGATGGGCTTTTCGCGACCGTGTACCTGTCTCCGCGCGACTACCATCGCGTCCACATGCCTTGGGCGGGCACGCTGCGCGAAACCGTGCACGTGCCGGGCCGGCTGTTCAGCGTCGGCACCGATGCGGTGAAGTCGGTACCGCGGCTGTTCGCGCGCAACGAGCGCCTGGTCTGCCATTTCGATACCGACTTCGGGCCGATGTGCCAGGTGATGGTGGGCGCGCTGCTGGTGTCCGGCGTGGAAACGGTGTGGAGCGGCGTCGAGATCCCCGCCTACGGCGACCGCATCACCCGCAAGGATTATCGCGGGCAGAACATCACTCTGGATCGCTTCGCGGAAATGGCGCGCTTCAACTACGGTTCCACCGTCATCGTGCTGTTGCCGAAAGGCGTGGCGACGTTGTCCGCCGCGCTCGCATCGGAAACGCCGGTGCGGTTGGGACAGCGCCTCGCGCAGATGCGTTGACGCGAGCGTGACCCATGTCGCATCTCCGCGACACGATGCGCCGGCGCATGTGCGCTGACAGCGAAGTGACCCATCAAACCTGTCAGTTCTGCCAGCCCGTATCGCATTGATATTGGCGCATGGCATCCCGTACCGTGACTCAAGCGCCGGTACACGCACCGGCGCGCAGCCACGCCGCGCAGGGTCGCGCGGCCCGAACACGACAGGGAGCACCGTATGCGTCGCAAGGGCACCATCGCCGTCATCGATCTCGACCAGTGCGCCATCGCTATCGCAACCGCCAAGGACGAATACACCGTCGCCGAAATCGACCCCGACTGGCGGATCGATATCGGCGATACCATCGAGTGGGAGAACGGCGACGATCTCGGCTTCGAGACGTACGAGAACATGACCAAGGCCACCAACGGCGACGTGTTCGTGCAGAACCACTACATCAACGAGAAGACGTTGCGCCTGCAGTTCCCGGGCTGAATCCGCCGGGCCGCGCGCGCGGCGATGCCCACGATGAACAGCTACACTCCAGCGTCGCCCAACCGACGCTGGAGCCGCGCATGCGCCGCATCGTGAAACCGCTTTCCGTCCTGTTCGCCCTCGCATTCCTGGTCTGGGTGTACTTCGCACCGCAGCTCACCGTGCGCTCGATGCTGATGGCTGCGCAACGCGGCGACGCCGAAGCGCTGGCCGCTCACGTCGATTTTCCGGCGCTGCGCCAGGATCTGAAGTCGCAGTTCTCGATCGCGGCGGCCGAACGCATCGGCGGCGACGGCAGCGGCGGCTGGCGCGACTTCGGCGCCGCGCTCGCGACCTCCGCCGCGGGCCCCGCGATCGACGCGATGGTGTCGGAACAGGGGTTGATGCTGATGTTCACCGGCCGCGGCCTCGCCCGCGACGGTCTCGCGGCGGTGCCGCCGGACGATGCGACCGGCCGACAGGGCAGCGGCGCGATCGATATGCAGCAGTGGAAGACTTCGGCAGGCTACGAAGATCTTTCCACCTTCGTCGTGACCCTGCAGCCGCAGGGCGATGCAGCCCCCGCGAAACTGGTTTTCAAGCGCCACCGGCTGCTGTGGTGGAAGCTCTCGGGGATCGAGATCCGATAACGATCCGACCGTCATCGCTTCGACTGTTCGCCGAAGCGTCGTGCGGCGGCCATTACCCCCCGCACCCCTCCAACCGGATCCGCTGCCCCGGCTTCACCGTGTAGCGCGGCGACTTGAGGCCGTTGGCCTTCGCCAGTTCGCCGATCCGGCAGTCGTACTTGCGCGAGATCGACATCAGCGTGTCGCCGCGGGCGACCTTGTGCTGGCGCATCGGCTTGGGTTTGGGCTTGTCCTGCGGCTTGACCGCGGCCGGAGGGGCGACGTTTCCGGCAGGCACTGCGGTGCCGTCTTCGCCGGTCGCGGTGCCGACCACAGTCTCGATCGCGCCCACGCGGACGATGGCGGACGTCGGGTCGCTGGTCACTACTTGCCTGGCCAGTTCGGCACGTTGGCCCTGGAGGCAATGCCGGTTGTAGAGACCGACGATTTTCGCGGTGCCGTTCATGGTGGTGCCGCTGGGAATCCAGGCGTCGGCCTCGTAACGCGGGTTGAGGTTCCGCAGCGCGCGCATGAAACCGTCGCGGGTGCCGCCGTTGCCGAGGCAGATCGTCAGTTCGTAGATCGAAGCGGGACGCGCCAGACGGAAGGTCGAGGGCTTGGCGTCGATTTTCGGGAAACTCAGGCCGTATTCCTTCGGATGCAGATAGAGCCACGCCGCGGCGATGACCATCGGCACGTAGTCCCTGGTCTCGGCCGGAAACTGCTCGTAGACCGAGGCGTCCCAGAAGCTGCGGCCGCCGGTGGCGCGATACACGCGCAGCGCGCGGCCTTCGCCGCCGTTGTAGGCGGCCAGCCAGAACTCGATGTTGTTGCCGAATTCGGCGTTGCGCTCATTGAGGTACGCGGCGGCAGCGCCGGCGGACATGCGCGGGTCGTAGCGGGTATCGAACCCGGTGCCGTCCGGCCCCAGACCGAAACGGCGGCCGGTGGCCGGCATGAACTGCAGCGGCCCGACCGCGCCGGCGCGCGAACCCACGTGGACGCGGCCGGTGGACTCCTTGGCCATGATCCCGAACAGCAGCGCCTCGGGCAGGCCGCTGCGCTGGAATGCCGGCGACATCTGGTCGCGCATGTACTGGTAGTTCTCGTGCGTCTGGATCAGCGACACGCGCATGTCGGTCAGCCAGCGGCGGATGCCGGCCTGCACCGCCGGATTCATCCGCACCATGTTGACGAAACGCTGACCGTCGTCGCTGAGCAGCGCGGCGGCCTCGGCGGACGCCGGCACGTCGGCGGTGGCGATCTCGGTGTCGATCAAACCCTGCACGTCTTCGCCGACCGCCGAGTCGCCGATGGCGCGCCCGTCGACATCGGTCTTGAGCAGGCGCTTGTAGGTGGCGAGCAGATCCGAGATCGGGCAACCCTTGAGCTTGAGACAGGCGGCGATCGCGTCCTCCATGTCCTCCAGCGCGGCGTTGCTTTCGAGCGTGCCGGCGGGGTCGCTGTTGCCGACCTTCACCAGCGCGTCGCGATAGCGGCCTTCGGCGGCGGCCATCCGCATCTTCACCGCATCCAGATCGCGGGTCTTGCGCGACTGCGCATGCAGATCGTGGGAAGGCAGGGCCACCAGCGCCAATAACAGAAGCAACGACAGCGAACACAGGCGGGCGAGCGGGCGGGCGACAACAGCGAATGGGGACATGAACAGCACGGGCAACAGTGGGGAAAGCAGGGTAGCCCCCGGTGCCGGCCCGGGCAACCCGCGGAAGTCATCGCCAACGGCGCAGTTCAGAGCCACCGCAGCCAGCCACGCCAGGGGCGAATCCCGAATAGAATCCGGGGCTGACTTTCGCGAACGCGCTTCGCGCCCCCACTCCGAGGACGCTTCATGGATCCCATCCTGGTCGGCAAGGCCGTCACCACCGACACCAGCGGCAACGTGCATCTGCTGCCCAAGTTCGGCAACCGCCATGGCCTGATCGCGGGCGCGACCGGCACCGGCAAGACCGTGACCCTGATGACCCTCGCCGAAGGTTTCTCGCGGATCGGCGTGCCGGTGTTCCTGGCCGATGTGAAGGGCGACGTGGCCGGGCTGGCCACCGCAGGCGCCATGAACGAGAAGATCCAGCAGCGGCTCGCGCTGATGGGCAACCCGGATTACCGCAACGAAGCCAACCCGGTGGTGTTCTGGGACATCTACGGCAAGCTCGGCCATCCGGTGCGGACCACGGTCAGCGAGATGGGCCCGACCCTGCTCGGCCGCATCCTCGAACTCAACGACACCCAGGCCGGCGTGCTCGACATCGTCTTCAAGCTGGCCGACGACCGCGGCCTGCTGTTGCTGGATCTGGAAGACCTGCGCGCCCTGCTCGGCCTGGTCGCCGAGGAGCGCAAGGACATTTCCACCAGCTACGGCCTGGTCAGCGCCCAGTCGATCGGTGCGATCCAGCGCGCGCTGCTGCGGCTGGAGCAGGAAGGTGCGGACATGTTCTTCGGCGAGCCCGCGCTGGAACTCAACGATCTGATGCGGACCAACACCGATGGCCGCGGCGTCATCAACATCCTCTCCGCCGACCAGTTGATCCTGAAGCCGAAGCTGTATTCCAGCTTCCTGCTGTGGCTGCTGTCGGAGCTGTTCGAGAGCCTGCCGGAAGTCGGCGATCTGGAAAAACCCAAGCTTGTGTTCGTGTTCGACGAAGCGCATCTGCTGTTCGACGACGCTCCGCCGGCGCTGCAGCAGCGCATCGAGCAGGTGGTGCGGATCATCCGTTCCAAGGGCGTCGGCGTGTATTTCTGCTCGCAGTTCCCCGACGATGTGCCGGACGCGATCCTCGGCCAACTCGGCAACCGCTTTCAGCACGCGCTGCGCGCGTTCACGCCGCGCGACCAGAAAGCGGTGAAGACTGCGGCGCAGACCTTCGTCGCCAATCCGGCGCTGGACGTGGCCAAGGTCATCGCCGAACTCGGCACCGGCGAAGCGCTGGTCTCTACGCTTCAGGAAAAAGGCATTCCGATGCCGGTCGAACGCACCCTGATCGCGCCGCCGCGCTGCCTGATGGGCGCGATCACCGAAGCCGAACGCGCCCAGGCGCGCGCCGGCAGCCCGGTCGGCACCCGCTACGACACCCGCATCGACCGCGATTCCGCCGCCGAAATGCTGATGAAGAAAGTCGAAACCGCCACCGAACAGGCCAAGGCCCCGCCCGCCCGCACCCGCGCCGAAGACGATGCCGAGGAAGGCGGTTTCGGCCAGTCGGTGAAGGACGCCGTGTTCGGCACCAAACGCCGCCAGGGCATGGTCGAAACCATGGCCAAACAGACCGCGCGCACCGTCGGCAACCAGCTGGGCAAACAGATCCTGCGCGGCCTGCTCGGCGGCATCTTCGGCGGCAAGCGCTGATCGCCCCAACCGCACTGCCCACCCATTCCCCCGCACTCATTCCCGACCAATCGAGATCCGAACGATGAAATCAAGCAAGTCCGCTGCGCTGCTCTGGCTCGCCCTGCCCTTCGCGCTGTTCGCCACCGGCTGTCAGAAGGATGCCGCCGAAGAGGCCGAAGCCGCTCCTGCGATCGATGTCGCAGCCGAAGCGCCCGTCGCCGAGCCCGCCCCGGTGGAAACGGTCAAGGCCGCCGAACCGCCCGCGCCGCTGCCCGGCACCGATGCCACGATCATCCAAGACCACGCCACCCCCACCGCGGCCGCACCGAGCTTCGACGCCAAGGCCTTCGAAGGCCATTACGCGTCCGGCGACACCATGCTGGACATCGCCGCTGGCGGTACGTTCGCGCTGAAGATCGACGGCAATACCATCGACGGCAACTGGACCCTGCAGCCGGGCGGCAAGACCGCGACCCTCGACCCGAACAGCAAGGGCGAAACCGACCGCCAGATCGAAATCGTGTCGACCGACAGCGTGAAGATCGTCGGCGGCGCCACCCTGACGCGTCACAGCGGCGCCCACTGACGCGATGTCCCGTTGGCGGCCTCCGGCCGAAAAAAGCACGGCCCTCATCACCCGTGAGGGCCACGACCGGCTGAAGGCCGAACTGGACGATCTCTGGCGCGTGCGCCGGCCCGAAGTGGTCAAGGCCCTCGCCGCTGCGGCGGCCGAGGGCGACCGCTCCGAGAACGCCGAATACACCTATCGCAAGAAGCAGCTCGGCGAGATCGACCGCCGCGTGCGCTATCTGTCGAAACGCCTGGAACATCTGCGCGTGGTCGATACCGCGCCCAGCGACCCGGACGCGGTGTTCTTCGGCGCGACCGTCGAGGTCGAACACACCGTCACCGGCGACGCCAGCCGCTACCGCATCGTCGGCCCCGACGAGACCGACGCGAAACTCGGCTGGATCAGCATCGACTCGCCGCTGGCGCGTGCGATGTTGAAGAAGCGTGTGGACGATGAATTCGAGGCGCAGCTGCCGGGTGGTTTGCAGAAGTTCTTCATCGTAGCGGTGGAGTACGCATCCTCCGTGGAAAAAACGTCGTCCGGGTAGAGCGCAGCGGCTTTCGACGGCGCAGCCGGTCAGCCCGGATTACGCGCTTTCTTATGCGGTTGTATGCGTACAATTTGGCCATGACCGCCACGCCGCCCGCCACGCCTCAAGTTCCCGGCTACACCATCAACCGGCACCTTGCCCGCGGCGGCATGGCCGAAGTGTTCGTGGCCGAGCACATCGCGCTGAAGCGGCCGGTCGCGCTGAAGATCCTGCGCATGGCCGAAGCCGGCGGCGCGGACGCGGTCGAGCGTTTCGAGCAGGAAACCCGCCTGATCGCCGAACTCAGCCATCCGAACATCGTCGGCATCCACGACGTCGGCCACGCCAGCGACGGCGCGCTGTATTACGCGATGCCGTTCCTGCCCGGCGGCGACCTGACCGCGCGCGCCTCGCCGCGTCCGTTGGCGGAAATCCGCAAGCTGCTGGTCTCGCTGCTCGATGCCCTGGGCTACGCGCACGGCAAGGGCATCGTCCACCGCGACATCAAACCGGCGAACGTGCTGTTCGACGAGCACGGCACGCCGCAGCTCGCGGATTTCGGCGTCGCCATCCGCACCCTGAACAGCGAACGATTGACGCAAGTCGGCCTCACGGTGGGTTCGACCGGCTACATGAGCCCCGAACAGGCGCGCGGGATGCCGGTGGATGCGCGCTCGGACCTGTACAGCGTGGGCGTGCTCGCCTATGAATTGCTGACCGGCAGTCTGCCGTTCCGCGGCGTGGATGCATTCGAGGTCGCGATCGCCCAGTTGGAGCAGAACGTCCCGCGCCTGCCGAAGGAGCGCGCGCACTGGCAGGGTTTCATCGACAAAGCACTGGCCCGCCAGCCGGCGCAGCGCTTCCAGAACGCGGCGGAGATGGCGACGGCGCTCGACCGCATCCCCGATGCGCCGCCGCTGATCGCGGGCCGCAGGCTTGCGATCGCGGCCGCGGCCGGCGGTCTGGCGCTGGTTCTGGCGGCGTGGGCGCTGTGGCCGGACGCGAAACCCATGAGCGCGGCGGAGATCGGCAAACTCATCGCCGCCGACCAGTTGCTGCCGCCGGCCCGGCCGAACGCGCTGGACGGCTTGATCGCTGCGCCGAAGCAAGCCGATTACGACGGTCTTCGCGTGCAGTTGGAAGACAGACTCCGGGCGCGGCTGGTCGCTGCGATCGGCGCGCGTCGTTGGAACGAGGTCCAGCGCGATTACAGCGGTTGGCAGGATGCCAGCGTGCGCCTGGGCAGCGCGTCGGCGACGCGGACGGCGGTCGCGAACCAGCTGGACGGCGCGCTCCGCAAGGAATTCGATACGGCGATCGCGGCCTACGATCGAAGCGTCGCCGAGCCGGCCCTGCCGCTGTACGCGCTGATCGACCCGCCGAGCGCCGGATTGACCGGGCGTCGCGACCTGCTGCTGCAGATCCCCACTCGCGCCGAAGGGATCGTCGATGCCGACGGCCCCAGACTCGGCGTGGTCGAAGCGCCGACCTACACCCGCAATGGAATGGCGGTCGGCGTGATGCCGGTCAGCGCTGCGCTGTACGCGCGCTACGCCAGCGCTGCGGGCCTCAAACCGGCCGTTTGCGAAGGAGACGCCGCAAACGCCGCGGTCGCCCGATGCGTGACCTACAACGATGCGAAGAACTTCGTCCGCTGGTTCAGCGAACAGAGCGGCCAGACGTATCGTTTGCCCAGCGTCGCCGAGTGGAAAGCTGCGGACAGCCGGGGGCTGGTCAACGAGGGGCCGGCCGTGCGGGTGTGGAGTCGCGATTGCAGGACCGTGCGCACCGTCCAGCGGCCCAATGCCGTACGCCGCGGATTGGGCAAGGTCCGCGAGGTCTTCGGCGGCCGCGGAGCCCCGGTCCAGGTCTCGCAGAACTGCAAGGGGCAACTCAGTCTGAGCGCGCTGGGCACCGATGGCGCCAGCGTCGCGCACGCATCCAGCCTGCGTTCGGCCGACATCGGAATCGGTCTGGTCCGCGATATCGCCGCGCTGCCCCGGCCTGCCGATTAGCGGATCGCCCAGGCTCCTGCGAACCGCCGCTTTCGGACCGCCGCTTTCGGACCGCCGATTCCGGACCGCCCTTGCCGGCGCGATCGGCGTACGATTCCGTCACCCGGATCTTCAGGAGCACCGCGATGCGTCGTCCGCACACTGCCGCCTTCCTGGCCGCCCTTTTCGTCTGCGTGTCGCTGTCCGCATCGGCTGCGGAGCCGGATGCGGCGGGCAAGCCGCATCTGTTCGAACGCTTCAAGGCCCTGGCCGGCGAATGGAGCGGCGCCGGGCTCGACGGCAATTCGATGCCGGACACCACCGTGAGCTACACCGTCACCGCCGGCGGCCATGCGGTGGAAGAACTGTTGTTCCCGGGCACGTCCCATGAGATGCGCACGCTCTACGTGCGCGACGGCGACGACGTGGTGCTGGTGCATGTCTGCGCCAGCGGGAACCATCCGAAGATGCGTTCGCGCATGGATCGCAACGGCGAGGTGGTGTTCGATTTCGACGGCGCGATCAACTTCGACCCCGCCAAGGCCGCGCACATGCACGACGCGCGCTTCGCCTTCGTCGGCCCGGACGAACTGACCAGCCGCTGGCAGTTCTGGGACGGCGGCAAACCGGCGGCGCATGTCGCCGACTTCCACCTCAAACGGGTGAAGATCGAACCGAACGAGCTGGTGGATCCGCCGCGCTGAGAGACGATGGCGGGTTTTCAACAGCGAAGCTGGTCATCCGCTGCGTGGGTACCACCGACCGGGGCGGCTTGATCGCGCGCGCGATGCATTGCGATACGCGCCGCGCTCGCCCATCCTTTGCGTCATGCCCCGCATCCTCGTCTTCCAGCATGTCGCCGCCGAGCCCCTGGGCACGCTGGACCCGTTGATCCGGCGGCGCGGCCACCGGGTCCGCTTCGTCAACTTCGAACGCCATCCCGATACCCAGCCGAAGATCGACCGCTATCGCGGCTTGGTGGTACTGGGCGGGCCGATGAATGTCGAGGAGCAGGAACGGCGGCCGCATCTGCGCACGGAATTGCGGGTGATCGAACAGGCGCTGGATCAGGGCAAACCTGTGCTGGGCATCTGTCTCGGCGCGCAGCTGCTGGCGCACGTGCTGGGTGCGCCGGTGCGCAAGCACGATCAGACCGAGATCGGCTGGTATCGGCTCGAACTCACCGAGGCCGGTCTGGCCGACAGGGTGGTATCGCCGCTGGGCGCGACGACGCAGGTCTTCCAGTGGCATGCCCGAAGCTATGCGCTGCCGGACGGCGCGATCCAGCTGGCGCGCACCAGCACCTGCGAACAACAGGCCTTCCGTTACGGCGAGCTGGCTTACGGCGTGCAGTTCCATCCCGAGGCGAACCAGCCGCTGATCGAACGCTGGCTGGGCAATCCCGTCTACGCCGACGAGCTAGCCGCTTCCGGTCTGGCCCAGGACGACGCCAGCATCCGCGCGCTGAGCGCGTCGCTGGCCTTGCCGATGCAGAGCCAGGCCGAAGCCATGTTCGAGAATTTCCTCGACCTGATCGGGCGGCCGCAGCGGCGCTTCACCTTGCCTTCGCGGGAGTGGGTGTAAGCCGGACGGCGACCGTCGCGGCGATCGATCGACGATGAATCCGCGGCGTCGGAAAGCCCGTCACTCGCCGAAACCCAGCGTGTCCTCCGGCAACGGCGCATCCTCCATCCAGATCGGCGCGGTGCCGACCTTTTTCTTCTGCTCCGGCTGGTCGGTGTAACCGTCTTCGCCGACCACGCTGCGCTTCACGACCTGCGCGCCGTTCAACCGGTTGGTGCTGATCGACGTCGAGTCGTGGGCATTGGTGCGGCTGTACAGCGTCACGTCGTCGCCGATCAACCGCATCTTCGTTTCCTTCGGATCGAAACGGAACCGGTACAGCGACTGGATCGCAGTGGTGCCGCCGCCGAGATCCTCGACGAGCAATACCCCTTTCTTCACGCTCAACGACGCAGAGCCGAGCGGCGAGCTTCCCATCTTCATTTCGCCGACCGGGTCGAAACCCATGTCGAATTCGCCGGCGTAGGCGATCATGATCTTGAGCACCCGCACATCATCGTTCGCGGCGACGACGGCCAGATCGGGCCGGCCGTCGCCGGTGAGATCGGCGTCGAGACGGGCTTCGATAGCCGCGCCGTCCGGGATGTAGGACGCCAGCTGTTCTGTGGTCAGCGGCGGGTGCTGCGAGCGATCCGCACAGACGGCGACGTGGGCGGTGCCGAACATCGCGATGGCGACGGCGAACTGAGCGAACGGGAATCGTCCTGGGCGTGGACGTGAATGTGATCGCATGGTCGTCGGTATGGAAAGTGGAGGCCGGATGTCATTGTGCCCAACGCGGCATGCGGGCGCGACGGGATAAGCGCCGCCTGTCGGAAAACCACCCGCCGGATCAAAGCGGCGGCGGATACACCCGCCCCTCGCGCACCGGCTGAAAGCATTCGGCCTCTTCGAAAAAACGCGCGTCCTGGCCGGGATACCAGCCGGGAATGCCCGCCATCGGCAGCGGGCGCAGCTCCAGCGGATCGTTCAACGCCGCGCCTTCGGCGATCGCGCGGGCGACCTGCGCGACGCAGACATCGTCGTCGCCATCGCCCTGCACCACCAGACATTTGCCGACCAGAAAAACTTCCGGCACCAGTGCGTGCTCCAGCAGCGCATGGCCGATCACCGCGGCGATGCGGATATCGCCGTTGCGCCAGGCATCCGCATGCGCATGGAACAACATCGACCACGCATGCCGATTCCAGAGTTCAAGCAACTGCGGATCGCGCACGCGAACGATGGCGCCGGCTTCGTCGAACTGGGTCAGCGCGTACTGCGCGCGGTTGCGCTGCGACGGGCCCATGGTGGCGATGTGCGCGATCTGCTGCGCGTTGAGCGCGCGCTTGATCGCGGGATAGCGGCACCAGATCGCGGCGTTGAACAGGTCGTGCCAGTTCCCGGCGCGGGTCGCGATGGCGCCGCGTTCGGCGATCCGGGTCTCGTAGTGCAGACCATCGTCGAGCAATGCCTGATCCTGCAGCGCGAAACGTTTGTCGGCGGCAGGCAGCGCTGCGTTCAGATGGTCGACCATCGGCCATTCGGATGCCGCAAACCAAGGCTTGAACGCGGAAACGCCGGCGAATACGGAATGTTCGAAGCAGCGAGGATCGATCTCGCTGCGACTTGGCGCAATGAAGCGGCGCTTCGCCATGCCCGTCGGTCGTCGGGCATCAGGAGTCGAGTACCGCCTCGCCGTACAGATCGTGTTCGTCGCTGCCCATGATCTCGACATCGACGAACTGCCCGGGGCGCAGGCCGGCTTCGAGGCTATTCTGGATCTGCACCAGACCGTCGATTTCCGGCGCATCGGCCATCGAGCGCGCGATGCCCAGATCGCCATCCACCGAATCCACCAGGCAGCGCTGCACGCTGCCGACCTTGGCCGCGAGCTTGGCTTCGGAAATCTCTGCCTGACGTTCCATGAAGCGCGCCAGTCGTTCCTGTTTCACGTCTTCCGGCACCGGGTCGGACAATGCGTTCGCGGCCGCGCCGTCCACCGGCGAATAGGCGAAGGCGCCGACGCGATCGAGCTGCGCTTCGTCGAGGAAATCCAGCAATTCCTCGAACTCGGCCTCGGTCTCGCCCGGGAAGCCGACGATGAAGGTGCTGCGGATGGTGATGTCCGGCGCGATGCCGCGCCAGCGCTGGATGCGTTCGAGCGTCTTGTCGACCGCGCCCGGACGCTTCATCAGCTTGAGCACGCGCGGACTGGCGTGCTGAAAGGGAATGTCGAGATACGGCAACAGTTTTCCTTCCGCCATCAGCGGAATGATGTCGTCGACGTGCGGATACGGATAGACGTAATGCAGGCGCGTCCACAGCCCGAGTTCGGACAACCCTTCGCACAGCGCTTTCATCCGCGTCTGATAGGCCTTGCCGCGCCAGGTGCGCTCGGCGTATTTCACGTCCACACCATAAGCACTGGTGTCCTGCGAGATCACCAGCAATTCCTTCACCCCGCCCATCGCCAGTTTTTCGGCTTCGCGCAGCACGTCATCGACAGGACGCGAGACCAGATCGCCGCGCATCGACGGAATGATGCAGAAGCTGCAGCGGTGGTTGCAGCCTTCGGAAATCTTCAGATAGGCGTAGTGCTTCGGCGTGAGCTTGATGCCCACGTCATTTTCGGCGAGCTTGCGCGGCACCAGATCGGTGAACGGGTTGTGCTGCGGCGGCAACGCCTTGTACACGGCCGCCATCACGCTCTGGTAATCCTGCGGGCCGGTGATCGCCAGCACGTCCGGATGCGCTTCGCGGATCTGCTCCGGGCGCTTGCCCAGGCAGCCGGTGACGATGACCTTTCCGTTCTCGGCCATCGCCTCGCCGATGGCGTCCAGCGATTCGGTCACCGCCGAATCGATGAAGCCGCAGGTGTTCACCACCACCACGTCGGCATCGTCGTAGGTCTGCACGATGTCGTAACCCTCGACCCGGAGCTGGGTGAGGATGCGTTCGGAGTCCACCAGCGCTTTCGGGCAACCGAGACTGACGAAGCCGACCTTGCGGCCGTTGGATGGCATGTTGTTGGAAAGCGTGTCGAGCAGGGACATGGATGCGATCCGGTGAGGCGCGATGCCGGCGCCGCGGAATGGGCGCCGTGCATGTAAAACGGGCGCGCAGTATACCGCCCCGCCCCATGCGGCCCGTCCCGCCGCCCGGGATCGCGGCGGCGGCGTTAGGATGTCGGTCTCCGTCATCGCGAGACCAGACCTCATGGGCGAGTGGATCCCACTGACGACGCCGGCCGGCCCGGTTCAGGCCTGGGTGTCGCAGCCGCACACATCGCAGCCGGAGACACGACCACGGGGCGCGGTGGTGGTCGTTCAGGAAATCTTCGGCGTGAATCCGCATATCCGCCGGGTCGCCGACCGCTTCGCGCAGGCGGGCTTCACGGCGATGGCCCCGGCGCTGTTCGATCCGGTCAGGCCTGCGGTCGAGCTGGGCTACGACGACGCCGGTACATCATTGGGCCGCGAACTGGCCGCCGAACTGGGCTTCGAGCGCGCATTGCAGGTCGTGTCCGCCGCCGCGCGTTGGCTGCGCGAAGCGGATCACCGGGTCGGCGTGGTCGGGTTCTGCTGGGGCGGCACCGTGGCGATGCTGGCCAATACCCGCCAGGGGCTGCCGTCGGTCACCTATTATGGCGGCCGCAGCGTGCCCTTCCTCGGCGAGCCGGCGCGCGCGCCGATGTTGTTCCACTTCGGCGAGCAGGACCGCCTGATCCCGCCGGAGGACATACAGCAGCACCGGGACCATCATCCCGACGCGATCGTCCACACCTATCCGGCCGGCCACGGCTTCAATTGCGACGAGCGCCGCGACTTCGCGCCCGAATCCGCGGCGCTGGCCTGGGACCGCACCACCGCTTTTCTTTCGGAGCACCTGCGATGAGCCGCCATTCGCACAACGACGTCCACGGTTGGCATCTGCACCCGCAGCTCGCCGACGACACCCATCCGCTGGCGCAGTTCGCGCTGTGCGAAGTGCGGCTGATGGACGACGCCAATCATCCGTGGCTGATCCTGGTGCCGCGCGTGGAGAACGCGGTGGAAGTGATCGATCTCGACGCCGCGCAGCAGGCGCAGCTGATGCAGGAGATCGATCGCGCCAGCCGCGCGCTGCAGGCCGCGGTCAAGCCGCACAAATTGAACATGGCCGCGCTGGGCAACGTGGTGCCGCAGTTGCATGTGCATGTGATCGCCCGCTTCCACGACGACATCGCCTGGCCGCGGCCGGTGTGGGGCATGGCCACCGCGCAGCCGTATTCGCCGGAATTGCTGATCGCGCGGGTCGAAGTGCTGCGCGCCGCATTGTCGGCATGAGCGACAGCCGAGCCGGCGCTCGACCGGACACGCGACCCGACAGACGCTTCGAACGCCTCGCCGACGATGCCTGGCTGATCGTATTCGATGCGCCGCTCGCGTCGATCCTCGATCCTGAAACGAATGCGCGCGTGCATGCGCTCGCCGCGCGCATCCGCGCCGCGGCGCCGGACTGGTTGCGCGATCTGGTCCCCGCGTACGCCACGCTCGCGGTCTTCTTCGATCTCGATACCATCGATGCCGAATCCGCGCGGGATTGGCTGCACGCGCAATGCATCGACGATCTTGCCGACGCGCAGGCAAGCGCATCGCGCACGATCGAGATTCCGGTCCGCTACGGCGGCATCTTCGGCGAGGATCTCGACGCGGCGGCCGCGGAACTCGGCATCGCCGCGGACACAGTGATCTCGCGCCACTGCGCCGCGCTCTACACCGTGGCGATGATCGGTTTCGCGCCCGGCTTCCCCTATCTCAGCGGTCTCGATCCGTCGCTGGCGCTGCCGCGGCTGGCCACCCCGCGCACGCGCGTGCCCGCCGGCAGCGTCGCCATCGGCGGCGCGCAGACCGGCATTTATCCGCGCGAAAGCCCCGGCGCCTGGCGGTTGCT
Organism: Pseudomonadota bacterium; assembly: GCA_040386495.1. GTDB lineage: Bacteria > Pseudomonadota > Gammaproteobacteria > Xanthomonadales > Xanthomonadaceae > Lysobacter_I. The sequence goes on along the minus strand of JAZKFJ010000019.1, from coordinate 140,098 downwards.
CGGACGCACGCCGCTGCGGCTGTTCGACCCGCAGCGCGCGTCGCCATCGCTGCTCGCCCCCGGAGACCGCGTGCGCTTCGTCGCCATCGACGATGATGCCTACGCGCGACTGGAGCGCGACGCATGAGCGGGAGCACATGAGCAGGGCCGCGTGGCGCGTGATAGCGCCAGGTTCGCTGACCACGGTGCAGGATCGGGGTCGCGATGGCTGGCGTCACCTCGGGGTGGGCCGCGCGGGCGCGCTCGATCCCGCATCCGCCGCGCTGGCGAACCGGATGGTCGGCAATCCGTCCGATGGGGCCGTTCTCGAAATCACCCTGATCGGGCCAACGCTCGAAGTGCCGCAGCCGGCGCGGATCGCGCTGTGCGGGGCCGCCGTGGACGCGCGTTTCGAAGACGCGCAGAGCCGCGTCCACAGCATCCCCTGCGGGCGGCCGGTCGATCTGCCGGCAGGCCTGCTGCGGCTCGGTGCGATCCGCAGCGGGCTGCGCGCGTGGCTGGCGGTGGCCGGCGGCTTCGACGTGCCGCGGGTGCTCGGCAGCCGCAGCACCGATCTGCGCGGCGGCTTCGGCGGCCTGCACGGGCGCGCGCTGCGCAGCGGCGATGGACTTCCGCTGGGGCCGCAACCGGCGCTCGACCTTGTCGAACCGCGGGCACCGGCGTGGTGGATCGCGCTGGACACCGCACCTGCGAACGCTTCGCCGATCCGATACGTGCCCAGCGAATGCAGCGCCGCCAGCATCGATGCCGCACATGCGCTGGCGTCGCGCGACTGGCGCGTCGATCCGCGCAGCGACCGCCAGGGCCTGCGCTGCAGCGGCGCGTCCATCGTCGCGACGCTGCCGGAACAGATTTCGGCGCCGGTCGCGCCCGGCACGCTGCAACTGCCGCCCGACGGCCAGCCCATCGTGCTGCTCGCCGACGCGCAGACCGTCGGCGGTTATCCGCGGCTGGGCCATGTGATTTCCGTCGATCTTCCGCGGCTGGCGCAGCTGCGCGCGGGCGATACGCTGCGGTTCGAGGCCATCACTGCCGACGCCGCGACCCTGCTGCGGCGCAAGCGCAATGGCGAACTGGCGCGCGCCCTGCTCGCGATCGACGACCGGCTGCGGCGCGCATGAGCCGCGGCGGATTTGCAGCCGGCCGCGGCATTGCCTAGTCTGCATTTTTCCGCAGCGGAACCGCGCGTGCCACGCATCGATTTCAACTGCGATCTGGGCGAAGGCTGCGGCGACGACGCGGCGATCATGCCGTGGATCAGCTCGGCGAACATCGCCTGCGGCGCGCATGCCGGCGACGACGCGACCATCCGCGAAACGCTGCGGCTGTGCCGGCAGCATGGCGTGGTCGCCGGTGCGCATCCGGGCTACGACGACCGCGCGCACTTCGGCCGGCGCGACATGGAACTGGCGCCGCACGACATCGCCGCGCTGATCCGCAGCCAACTCGAACGCATCGCCGCGATCGCCGGCGAGGAAGACATTGCGCTGCGCCACGTCAAACCCCACGGCGCGCTCTACAACCGCTCCGCACGCGACCCGCTGGTCGCCGCCGCCATCGCCGCGGCGGTGCGCGAATTCGATCCGACGCTGGCGCTGGTGGGACTGTCCGGCTCGGCCTCCACCGCGGCCGGCGACGCCGCCGGATTACGCGTGGCGCATGAAGTGTTCGCCGAACGCGGCTACGGCAACGACGCACGCCTGCTGCCGCGCGGCACGCCGGGCGCGGTGTTGGACACACTCGACGATGCGCTCGCGCAGGCACGCATGCTCGCATTGCAGGCGCATGTGCGCAGCGGCGAAGGCCTGTTGCTGCCGCTGCGCGCAGACACGCTTTGCCTGCACGGCGACCGCGACGACGCGGCGGTCTTCGCGCGTGCGCTGCGCGAAAGGCTGATCGCAGACGGCGTCGATATCCTTCCTTTCTCGGCATAAGCCAGAATCCAACGCTGATGGAAACCACGCTCATCAATTACTGGCCGCTGATCGGCGTACTCGCGGTCGTGCTCGGCTTCGTGCTGCGCCTGAATCCGGCGCTGGTGGTGGTGGCGGCCGGCTTCATCACCGGCCTCGCCGCGAATCTCTCGCCGCTTGAGGTGCTGGACATCCTCGGCAAGGCCTTCACCGACAAACGATTCCTGCTGTTGTTCCTGATCGCGCTGCCTGTAATCGGCCTACTCGAACGACATGGCTTGAAAGAGCACGCGCAGGCGTGGATCGCGCGCCTCCGAGGCGCGACGACCGCGCGGCTGCTGGTGGCCTATCTGTTCATGCGTCAGGTGAGTTCCGCGGCTGGTCTGACCAGCCTCGGCGGTCACCCGCAGGCGGTGCGCCCCCTGGTCGCGCCGATGGCCGAAGCCGCCGCCGAGATCACGCACGGCGAGCTGCCGCAGGCGGAACGTGAGCGCATCCGCGCGATGTCGGCGGCCACCGACAACGTCGGCCTGTTCTTCGGCGAAGACATCTTCATCGCGTTCGGTGCAGTGCTGCTGATCCAGGGCGTGCTCGGCGACAAGGGCATCGCGCTGGAACCGCTGCAGATCGCGCTGTGGGGCATTCCCACCGCGATCTGCGCGTTCGTGATCCATGCATGGCGGATCATGCGCTTCGAGCGCGCGATGGCCGCGCGGCTCGCGCAAACGAAAGTCGCGACGCCGGACGAGAGCGCGCCGGAATGATCGGCCTGACCGCGGTCTACTGGCTGCTCGGCTTCTACTTCGCATCGTTGGCCTGGCGCGGGGTTCGCGACCATGCGAATCCACGCCGCTACACCACCGCATTGTTCTGGGCGCTGCTCGCCCTGCTGCTGTTCGCGGCCGAGCGCATGCCGGTGCGCATCGTCGGCGGCTGCGTGGTGTTGATCGCGCTGATCGCCGGTCTCGGCGGCCTGCGCACCGGCCGCTACGAAGAAAGCACCGTCGACGAAAAACGCAGCGAAGCCGCGCGCCTCGGCAATCGACTGTTCTTGCCCGCGCTGCTGATTCCCGCGATCACCGTACTGGGGACGTTGTCGCTCAAATACGTCAGCATCGGCGGGCAACCGCTGTTCGACAACGCCAACACCATGACGCTCAGTTCGCTGGCCATCGCCTGCGTGATTGCGCTCGCGGTGGCATGCGGCATCACCCGGCAAAGTCCGGCCAGCGCGGTCGAACAATCGCGCCGGCTGGTCGACGCCATCGGCTGGGCGGCGCTGTTGCCGGTACTGCTGGCCGCGCTGGGCAGCGTGTTCGATGCGGCCGGCGTCGGCCAGGCGGTCGCCGGCGTGGTGCGTGCGGCGATTCCGGTCGAGAACGCTTTTCTCGTCGTCGTCGCCTACGCGCTGGGCATGGCGCTGTTCACCATCATCATGGGCAATGCGTTTGCCGCGTTCCCGGTGATGACCGTCGGCATCGCAATACCGCTGTTGGTGACCCTGCACGGCGCCGACGCCGCGCCGCTGGCGGCCATCGGCATGCTCTCGGGCTACTGCGGCACGCTGATGACGCCGATGGCGGCCAACTTCAATCTGGTGCCTGCCGCGCTGCTGGAGTTGAAGGACCCGTACGCCGTGATCCGCGCGCAGTGGCGCACCGGCGCGCTGCTGCTGGGTTGCAACATCCTGCTGATCTATTTCATCGCGCTGCGCTGAACCATGCCGAAGCCGAAACCCCACGAGCGCACCGTCCTGCTGACCGGGTTCGATCCGTTCGGCGGCGAAAGCATCAATCCGAGCTGGCTCGCGGTCGAAACGCTGCACGGCGAGACCATCGCCGGCCGTCGCGTCGTCGCTGCGCAACTGCCGACATCGTTCGCGCGCGGGCCGCGCGCGCTGCGCGCCGCGATCCGCAGACACGCGCCCGAACTGATCCTCTGCGTCGGCCAAGCCGGCGGACGCGCGCAGATCTCGCTGGAGCGGATCGCGATCAACGTCGACGACGCGCGCATCGCCGACAACGACGGCGCGCAGCCAGTGGACACATCCATCGTGCGCGGCGGCCCGGCCGCCTATTTTTCGACGTTGCCGATCAAGGCGATGTTCGCCGCGCTGCGCGAAGCCGACATCCCCGCGGAGATTTCGCAGACCGCCGGCACCTTCGTCTGCAATCGCGTGTTCTATGCGCTGATGCATGCGCTGGCGGAAGACGGACATCTGCGCGGCGGCGCCCGCGGCGGCTTCCTGCATATCCCCTACCTGCCCGCGCAGGCCGCCGCATACCCGGACGCGCCAAGCCTGTCGCTGGGCATCGTGGTCGCCGGCTTGAGGATCATGATCGAAACCGCGCTGCGCACCCGCAAGGACCGCCGCATCGCGGCCGGTGCGACGCACTGAATCGCGATCCGCCGATCGGTGCCGCCGGATCAAAATGCCCTGGGATCAAAATGCCCCGCGATCAATCTGCACCGAACCACTGCGAGTAATTGCGCCAACGACCCACTGATTTCGTATGCATCGGTTGCCGCACCTGCCAGCGACTGAGCGTCTGCACCGAGCGTCCGCTGGTGTGGAAATCCAGACAGCGGCCGTCCCAGGGCAGCCCTGCGAAATCGATCAGCCGCCGGATCTGGGCTTCGGTGTCGGTCACCATCGTTTCGTACTGCACTTCAAGCATCGGCAATGGCGACACCGATCGCCAATGGCGCATCAGCCGTTCCTGCTCTTCGATGAAGAAGCGGATGTCGTCGATATCGGTGGCGTAGGTCGCCAGCGGCGAGAAACTTTCGCTGAAGATCGACAGCGCGATATCGCGCGGATCGCGCCGACACCAGACGATGCGCGCGTCGGCGAACAACATGGCGATCAGGCCGACATGCAGGAAATTGTAGGGTTGTTTGTCGACCAGTCGCGCTGCGTCATCGGCCGCGGCGCGGGCAAGCTGCAGGTATGCGGATGCTTGGCGCTGCGCCCATGCCGCGTCGAAACGCGCCGCGTCCTGCGGCCAGCGCAGACCCGTTCCCACGGATGCGTCCTGCGCGATCGAGACGATTCCGGTCAACTCGCCGCAGCCATAGGCCTGCGGATGCGCGGCGAGAATCTGTTCGACCAGTGTGGTGCCGCTGCGCGGCATGCCCAGCACGAAGACGGGACGTTCGTCGCGCAGGGCATCGACATGGCGCGCGCGAAGCAGGTCCGCTGTCAGCGCTTCGATGGTCGCATCGATCTTCGCCGTGAATTCCGCGCGGTCGAAACCGCCGTCGACGTGTCGACGCAGCGCGTTCGCGCTCGACCAGTGCCGCGCCGCTTCGGCGTAGCCGCCGCGCGCGTCGTCGCGCTTGCCCAGGACGAAATGCAGATACGCCTGCTGGTGTTCGGAGACGGTCGCCCGCGCGAGCATCGCCTCGGCTTCGTGCACCAGCGCTTCCGGCGTCTGCGCGCGCAGCAGCGCGATCGATGCGGCCAGCGGGTCGCCCCATTCCGGCTGCAGCGCATGCGCACGCGCGTAGGCCTCCTGCGCCTGCACGGCGTCGCCCAGGTCTTCCTGCACCCAGCCGAGTTCCAGCCACAGCAGCGCGTCGTCCGCGAACCGTTGCAGGCCTTCGCGCACGGTGTCCAAAGCTTGCGTCGGCATGCCGATTTTGCGCCGGCACTGCGACAGGCGCAGGAACAATCCCGCATCGATCGACTGCCCGGGCGCGGTCTGTTCGGCGAGACGCTCGTACATCGTCAAGGCTTCGGCATGATGTTCGAGCGCGTATTCGGTTTCGGCCAGCGCACGCGCGATCTGCGGTTGCCCCGGCGCCAATGCGTGGGCCTGCCGGAACGCAGGCAGCGCATCGGCGTCGCGGCGCGCGGTGTAGAGCGCCATGCCGAGGAAATACCAGGCCTCCGGCGATCCCGGCTGCAGGGTCGCGACGCGGCGGAAGGTCTCCACCGACTCGTCCGCGTGTCCAGTCGACGCGAGGAACTGGCCGAATTCCATCAACAGCGGAACCGCATCCGGCGCCAGTCCGACCGCGGTGCGCATCGCCTGCAGCGCCAGGTCGTTGCGTCCGGCGCTCTGCGCCAGCACGGCGTGCGCGCGATGCACGGCGGGGTCGCGCGGCGTTTGTTGCAGCAGCGGCGCAAGCGCCTGCTCGGCTTCTTGCAGGCGCGAGTGGCGTAGATGGTCGTAGACGCGTTCGAGCGGATTCATGCGCGGGCGCTCATCGAGGCATGTTCATCGACGCATGCTCGACGATTTGTTCTGCTGATCCATCGAATTTTTCTTCCGCGATTTTCTGGGGGGAAGTTCTTTTGCAGAGCAATGCTTTTCCAAAGCGATGCTTTTTTGCTGGAGAAAGCCGCCTCAGGTGCGCGGCAGCGTCACGCCGGTCTGACCCTGGTATTTGCCGCCGCGATCCTTGTACGACGTTTCGCAGACTTCGTCGGACTGGAAGAACAGCATCTGCGCCACGCCTTCGTTGGCGTAGATGCGCGCCGGCAGCGGTGTGGTGTTGCTGAATTCCAGGGTGACGTGCCCTTCCCACTCCGGCTCCAGCGGCGTGACGTTGACGATGATGCCGCAGCGCGCATACGTGCTTTTGCCGAGGCAGACCACCAGCGTGTCGCGGGGAATGCGGAAGTATTCGACCGTGCGCGCCAACGCGAAGGAATTCGGCGGAATGATGCAGACGTCGTTCTCGATGTCGACGAAGCTGCCCGGATCGAAGTGCTTCGGGTCGACGATCGTCGAGTTGATGTTGGTGAAGATCTTGAACTCGCGCGAGCAGCGCACGTCGTAGCCATAGCTGGAAGTGCCGTAACTGACGATCCGCTGGCCGTCGGCGGCATGCTTGACCTGCCCGGGCTCGAATGGCTCGATCATGCCGTGCTGTTCGGACATGCGGCGGATCCAGCGGTCGCTCTTGATACTCATGCAGTCGTTCCCGGGGCCGCGGGGCCCGTCTCCATTCGTGGTCAGGGCGACATTCTACGGGATCGGCCCGGAAGGCAACCGGAGATGACATGCCCGGAACGACGAAGGCCCGGCATTGCCGGGCCTTCGGGTGACGCGAACAGGAATGGATCAGAAGCCGCTTGCGTTCAAACGACCGTTGCTCACCACCTTGCCGTTGCAGGAGGCCGTGGGCACGGCGCTGCCGAGGATCGCCGACTTGATGGTGGCGGCGTTGGCGCCCGGATGGGAAGAGGCATAAAGCGCTGCGGCGCCGGCCACGTGCGGCGTCGCCATCGAGGTGCCGCTGTAACTGGCGTAGCCCGATGCGATCCCGCCCTTCGAACTGACCGGCACGGTCGAGAAGACGGCCGAACCCGGCGCGCAGATATCGACGGTGGTGGCGCCGTACTGCGAATAGCTGGCGAGAGAGCCGTTGCTGGCGAGCGCCGCGACCGCGACGATGTTGGCGTTCGGGTAGTTCGACGGATAGCTGGCAGTGGTGTCGTTGTTGGCGCCGGAATTGCCGGCCGCGGCGATGAACAGGATGCCGGCGGTGTTGGCGCGGCCGATCGCGTCCTGCAGGCCCTGCGAGAAACCGCCGCCGCCCCACGAGTTGTTGGTCGCGACGATGTTCAGGCCGTGGCGGGTCTTGAGGTCGGTGAAGTAATCGACCGCCTTGATCGCATTGGCGGTGGTGCCGCCGCGACGGCCGAGGAAACGGCCCGAGATCAGCTTCACGCCGCTCCAGCACACGCCGGCCACGCCGGTGCCGTTGCCGCCGACGCCGGCGATGGTGCCGGACACGTGGGTGCCGTGGTCGTCGGTGGCGCCGCCGGAATTGATGTTGTTGCTGTTGCCGTCGAAGTCCCAGCCGCGGATATCGTCGACATAACCGTTGCCGTCGTTGTCGACGCCGTCGGCCGGATCGTAGGGGTTGGTCCAGATGTTCGCGGCCAGATCGGTATGGTTGAAGTAGATGCCCTCGTCGATCACGCCGACCAGTACGCCGCTGCAGTCGGTGTGGCCCGCGGCCCAGGCTTCGGCAGCCTGCGAGCCGAACTGGTTGGCCGGGGTGGTGGCGTCGCCGTACATGCCCCACAGCGAACCGTTGGTGTAATAGGTGTCGTTCGACACCGCGGTGTGCTGGTAGGTCCAGTTCGGCTCGGCGTATTCCACGTTCGGATTGGCCGACAGCACGCGGACCGCGCCGGCGAGATCGGCACCGGCCGGCAGCCGCATCAACGCCATCTCGCCCTTGCCGCCACGGCCCTGACGAACCACATCGAGCTTCTGCGCACCCATGCCGCGACGCACGCCGTCCTGGTCGGTGGCGGTGGTGCCATCGCGGAACTTGACCAGCAATTCGCCCGCTTCATGGGCGCGACCGGCATTCAGGCCGGAAATCACCGCATCCGGGCGACCGCCCGCGAATGCAGCCGAGGAGAGGCCAAGCGTGGCCAGGATGGCGGTAACGAGCGTGGCACGACCAGCGATACGATCCATAAGCTTTGAATCCCCTGAGTTGAATAAAGTGTCGTTCGAAAACTGCCTCGACAGAATGTCTCTCGAGAGAATGTCTTTCGAGAGAATGTCTTTCGGGAGAACGTCTGTCGCAGCGCTCTTAAAAATACGCACTTTGTTTTCGAGACTGCACGTTGCAGCGCAACATCTCCGATGAGCGGGCATCGGATCATGAATTCGCAGGGTTTCAATCGATCCAGACTATCGATACGCCGACTTGGATACGCAGACACCTATCTTCAGAGGAGTTGTGCGCCTATCCCCGCGCGAAGCCGAGGACGCTTTTCCAGTTCTTCGAGCAGCCGACGGGCCACGTTGCGGTAGGCCTCTGCCGCGTGCGAATCCGGGTTCGAGCGCACCACCGGCACGCCCGCATCGCCCTGCTCGCGGATCGCGATCTCCAGCGGCAGCGAACCCAGCAGCGGCAGGCCATAGGTCGAGGCCATGCGCTCGCCGCCGCCGCTGCCGAACAGGTGCTCGACATGGCCGCAGTTCGAACACACGTGCTGGGCCATGTTCTCGATCAGGCCCAGCACCGGCACTTCGACTTTCTCGAACATTTTCAGCGCCTTGCGGGCGTCGAGCGTGGCCACGTCCTGCGGCGTCGTAACGATGACCGCACCGGCGACCGGAATTTTCTGCGCCAGCGTCAACTGGATGTCGCCGGTACCCGGCGGCAGATCCACCACCAGAATGTCGAGGCCTTCATCGCCGTCGCCGCCCCAGCGGGTTTCGTTCAATAGCTGGGTCAGGGCCGAGGTGGCCATCGGGCCGCGCCAGATCATCGGCGTGTCCTGCTCGACGAGGAACCCGATCGACATGGTTTCGACGCCGTGGGCGCGCATCGGAACGATCGATTTGCCATCCGGGCTGTCGGGGCGCCCCGACAGGCCCAGCATGGTCGGGATGCTGGGGCCGTAGATATCGGCATCCAGCAGGCCGACCCGGGCGCCCAGATCGGCCAGGGCCACGGCCAGGTTGGTGGCGGTGGTCGATTTGCCGACACCGCCCTTGCCAGAACCGATCGCGATGATGTTGCGGATCCGGGGCAGCGGCGACAGATTCGGCTGGACGGCGTGGGAGGGGATTCGGAGGGTATTGGGGGAACTGGGCATATTCATCCCGCCATTGTGGCGGCCGCGTCGCGTCGCAGCCAGCCCGTGAAGCGACTGCGGCCCCCGTCACAAACCGCAACCGCCACCGATCGGCCTTCCCGACGGCAACGTGAATGCGGCCCAACTCACATGACAAGCGCGTTAAAGCCATGTTAAGTTTCGATGGCAGACGACAGCCCAAGCTGCTGCCGTCTCGATCTCGTAAACGACTTGAAACCGGGGATATCAATGACTTCTCGCAATCCGCGCCTCATGCGGCGCAGCCAACTTACATCCGCCATTCTGGCGTCGTTCCTCATTTCGGGCATGGCTTTGGCCCAGGACACCAGTGGCAGCACGGACGAAGAAAAAGACGACACCCAGACTTCTGCCCAAGAGAAAGAAAGTGGGAATCTTGATCGCATCCAGGTAATTGGTAGCCGCATCAAGCGCGCCGAAGTCGAAGGTCCGTCGCCGGTCACCATCATCTCCAGCGCGCAGCTCGAAAAAGAAGGCTTCCTGAGCGTCGCCGAAACCCTCGACACCATCACCCAGAACTCGGGTTCGGTGCAGAACGAACTCAATTCAGCGGGTGGCTTCACGCCCAACGGTAGCCCTGTGGATCTGCGCGGCCTCGGCGCCGGCCGGACCCTGCTGCTGATCAACGGTCGTCGCGCTGCCGACTATCCGTTTCCGTACAACGGCCAGAGCAACTTCCAGAACTTCGGCAACATCCCGACCGCTGCGGTCGAGCGCATCGAAATCCTGAGCGGCGGCGCCTCGGCGATCTACGGCTCCGACGCCGTGGCCGGCGTCATCAACATCGTCCTCAAGAAGAACTACGAAGGCGATGTGTTCAAGATCCGCGGCGGCACCAGCACCACCGGCGGCGGCGATTTCGGCGACCTGCAGTGGGTCGGCGGCAAGACCGGCGACAACTGGAGCCTGACCTATGCGCTGCAGTATTTCGCCGACGAGCCGATCTACGCTTACCAGCGCGAGTTCATGGATTCGCGCGAAGACAATCCGCTGCCCCCCGCTGTCTTAGGCATCCAGCCCGCCGGCACGCTCCGCATCAATCGGGTCGGCTTGCCCCCCAACACCCCGAATACCTTCATAGCGCCGCCCGCTGGCGCCTGCGCCCGATTCGGCGGCGAGTACGTCGACTGGACGTTCCGCACGCTGTATACCAACACGGCGACGCCACCTTCGTTGCGCGGCACGCCATATAACCAGGGTCAGGCCTGCGGTTATTTCAAGGACGTCGGCTACCAGTCCATCACCAACGGCAACAACGATCTGTCCGGCTACCTGTACGGCACCTGGCAGTTCGACAACGGCATGGAAGCCTGGGCCAGCCTCATGGCCTTCCATTCCAAGTCCGAGCTGAGCGGTGGTGTCGAATTCATCGGCGGCCCGCATGTCGATGGCGTAGGCACCATAGCCACCATTTTTGCGACCAACCCCGGCATCAACGGCAACGTCCAGATCCAGCGCATCTTCACGCCGCAGGAATACGGCGGCATCGAAAACACCAATCAGAAGTACAACGAAAAATCCGCAGACTTCGCCGTCGGTCTGCGCGGCAGCCTGGGCGATCGTTTCGACTGGGATTTCACGCTGGGTCGCGCCGATTACTATGCCGATCGCACCCGCCCGCGCCTGGACGGTTCCGCGGTCACCGACTTCTACTTCGGCCCGCGCCTGAACACCACCGGCACACCTCAATACCTGATCAACCTGGACCGTTTCTACCGGCCGCTCACGCCGCAGGAATACCGCTCGCTGTCGACGATCCTCAAATACGAATCGCACTCCTGGGCCACGCAGGGCAGCTTCGTGCTGAGCGGCGATCTGTTCGAACTGCCGGCGGGCCCGGTCGGCTTCGCGGCCGTATTGGAAGGAACCCAGCAGGGCTACGACTTGAACTCGCCCGCAGATATCCTTCCGACCAATCGCAGAGCCTACAATCTCACTGGCACCAACGGCGGCGGCGATCGCGATCGTTATGCCATCGGCGCGGAATTCAGCATTCCGATCTTCGAGTCGCTGAAAATGAGCTTGGCCGGTCGGTTCGACAAGTACGACGACATCACCAGCGTCGACGACGCCAAGACCTGGGCCGCAGGCCTCGAATGGCGCCCGTTCGATTCGCTGTTGATCCGCGGCAACTACTCGACGAGCTTCAAGGCGCCCGACATGCACTTCGTCTACAACGAAGGCAGCGGCAGCTTCGGCAACGCGCTCGACACCTTCCGCTGTCTCTCGGGCGGCGGCTTCGCCACTGTGCCGCCGAATGCGCCGGCCGGCACGTCGGCCTGTGCCGGCACGACGAACATCTATTCGATCTTCGCAACCAGCAAGGGCGAACCCACGCTGGAAGAAGAAACCGGCAAGTCGTTCACTGCCGGCTTCGTGTGGGACATCACCGATGCCCTGTCGGTCGCGGTCGACTACTACGACATCAAACTGGAAGGCGCGATCAACAACCTGACCTCGACCTTCATCCTGGATGCCGAAGGGAGTTGCCGTACCGGCCTGAGCCGTACGCGCACGCCTTACCAGTTCGACATCAACTCGGCGTTCTGCCAGGAAATCATCAGCCGCGTGACACGTGTGCCGGCCGCCGGCGAGCCCACCGACCGCGTCAGCGAAATCCGCAGCGGGCCGGTGAATCAGGCTTATGAGCGGGTGACGGGCATCGATGCTTCGGTGAAGTATCGCCTCGATACCGATCGTTTCGGCGACTATGGTTTCAGCCTCGAGTGGTCGCACCGCCTGAGCAACGAAAACCAGCCCTTCGCCACCGATGCGGTCGATGAGGATTACCGCGACGATCCGGCCAACTTCGACTTCCGCAGCCGTATCCGCGGATCGGTCAACTGGTCGAAGAACGATTGGTCGGCAACCGTGTTCATGACCCGCTACGGCAGCCTGCCGAACTGGGCCGAGACCGCGCGTATCGCGCCTTACTTCCTGTGGAACGTCAACGCCAGCAAGAAGATCACCGACAAACTGACCGCCAGCGTTTTCGTGAACAACGTCTTCAACAGCTTCAGCCCGGACGACAGCACCTTCAACACCTACCCCTACTTCTGGCGTGGTTACAGCCCGGTCGGCCGCGAGATCTCGGCGCAGTTGGAATACAAGTTCAAGTAATCCCGTATCACATTATCTGAGATACGAAAGAGCCCGGCGAAAGCCGGGCTTTTTTTGCGCCACGTCGCGATATCTTTTTTTTCGGAATTTCGCGTAGTACGGGACGACCGAAGGTGCCCCCCCCCATCATGTGGCATCCGGTGAAGCTGCTATCGTCGGAACATACGGCGGCATCTGTTTTGCAGGTGCCGCTCTACGATTACCTTACGACCTTTACCGACAAAACGCCGCACATGGCGGGGTTTTGTCGTTCAATCTTCAGGCGTGTCACCGCAGCCAACCGTAGAGCGCATAAGCCGAAGGCGTCATGCGCCATCACAAGAGCCGTTGATCGCGATGACAGCAAAGCGGTGCATGACGCTTTGCTTATGCACCTTACGGCCTTTAGCTCGATTCCAGTCCTGAGAACCCCACAAACTCTGACTCCAGAATTTTTCTGACCTCATCAGAGGACATCCCCATGTTCCTCGCAAATTCAAATATGGGCTCAGTCATGTAGAAGAAATCGCTCTCTTCCGAGTCAAGAAATGCGCAGAATAGCATTCTGGCTAATCGCGCTTCTCTTGTGAAGTCGGCATTGTTTCTAATAGCTTGATCCATATCGATACGACTTGAATTTCTGAGCTCATCAAATCCATCAGATTTAAATTTCTGCCCACGCAGTTGCTTCTGCCGCTCGAGTAGAACGCTCAATTTTTCCTGCGGAAGATCATCTTTAAACGCAAACAACAATCGAATATAGGCGAGTGAAAAAGGAGCAATGTCGCTAATTTTCCGGTGCCTAGCCAGGTAAGAGTCAAAGCAACGCTCCAAAGTATCCATCTTCACTTTTCTCACTCTATGCCTAGTTCTCTCTTGACTTCGCGGCAAGTTGAACAAGGAGGCAAGACCCTTCCTGTTTCATTCAACCTTACAGGTCCCATTTTTGCACCTCTAACACTGTCACCAGCATTCAACGCTTTGTTCGCAGCATCAATCTCACAACAGGCCATGTGACTCCGCGATGGTTTACGAACATTATCTCCCGCTTGCTGTACCACTGGATTCATAGGCGCCCGGGGGGTGCCACCTGTATCAGAAGATCCTGTGCTGTTACCAAAATATCGATTTCCACTACGTGTCGTTAACACCCCACTAGTTCCACCCGTTCCCGCAACGTCATCACTGCTCCGTGTTCTGCCCACGCCGCCCCCCAATCCACGGGTTCCAAGCGACATCGCAATTCCGATATACGTTAGCCTTTCTCTCCAGCTCATCGGCCGACTGAGCTCAGATGCGAACTGCTCCAGTATCATCTGACCCTTGCCCATGGCCTGCACATCTGACGGCTTCAAAAGCGAGTCAAGGTAGGGCGATCCAGTAGTAACAGTGGACGGGGGACTTAGAGTTTCAAGGGACTGCCGACCATCCGGATCTAAGAATTTGTATGGATTGTTCTCGGCGTACTTATACCGATTGAAATTCGTCCCAGTGCCAGCATTAGCTGTCACCGGATCAACACTCAAGAACCGTCCGATGCCCTGATCATAATACCGCTGCTGCATATAAGACAGCCCGGTCGCGCCATCCATGACATGCCCGGTATAACCGATCCCGCTCCGCGTAGGATTACCGATAATTGCGCCATAAGGCTCATAGTTGTTCCGCTCGATCACCGCACCCGCTTCGTTGGTCACCGCCACCGGACTGCCCAGCGCATCGGTGTGCTGATACTTAGTCGCGATGACGGCGTTGCTCGGCCAAGCATGATCGATAGTCGCGATCAAACTGCCCGCCAGATAGACGTACTCATGCGTCTTCTGATTCAGGTAGTTGGTACCCTCCCAATCAGTCGAAAACAGCATCTGTCCTGCCTGACCGTACTGCCACAGCGTTGTCTGGCTGTCATTGAACTTCGTCGTCTGCACGCGGCGGCCGAGGCCGTCGTAGCGATACCATTCCTTGCCCGGCACGTTGCGAAGACGGTTGCCGTAGTCGAAGTCGTAGGCTTGGCCGTTCTTGTTCGCCAGATTGCCTTGGGGGTCGTAACCGATCCCCACCACGCTCGCGCCAGCGGTGTTGCGGATGTTGGTCAGTCGGTTCTGCGCGTCGTAGACGTAGTCGGCATAGTCCTTCACACCGGCATGCTTCCACGATTCGATGTTGTCGAGCGCATCGTAGGTGAAGCGATGCATATGGTCGCTGCCGCCGAACATGGCCGACCCCGATGTGATCAGCCGGTCGAGACCGTCGTACGTCATCCAGCGATGCTGCGCGGTCGGCGTGCCGGTCACGTAATCCAGAATCGCGGTCGGGTTGGCGTTCTTGTCGTAGTCGTAGCCGAAATCGAGCACATTCCCGCTGCTGGTCACGCGCGCCGGCAACTGCCGCGCGTTCTGGATCATCGTATGTACAATGCCGTTGCCATAGGTGAACTGTTTCAGCGCGCCGTTCGGGAAATATTGCGCGCCTGACGCATAGTAGATCGAACTCTGATTGGCGTTGCGGGCCTGCGTCGCTTGCCCGAGGGCGTTCGGCGCGAAGTCCAGTTTCAGGCCCGTCGGATACGACTGCCAGCGGAGATTGCCGATGCTGTCGTATTCGTAGCCGATGCCCCATGTGTAGGACGATTGACTCAGGGATTCGCCCGTCAGCAGACGGCGCTTGTTGTACGTGTATGCCGTCACGACAGGAGCGGTATTGCCGGTGCCGTTGTAGGCAGTGACGCTGGCCGGCAGATTGTCCTTCTCGTATGTCCAGATCTGATTGCCCTTGCCGTCGGGGAACGTCAGGTGGGTGAGACGGTTGCGATTGTCGTAGGTTCGACCCACCGCCAAACCGGTGCCCGCGGCCGCCACGTGCTGGCAATCGTTCGTCGAATTGAACGAGGACGCAGATAAGCCGGAGACCTGCCAGGCAAGGTTGCCGGCAGCGTCATAACCCATGACCGAGGCACCGGTTTCGGGTTCAATGGTCTTGCACAACTGCGCATTGCCGTCGTACACGTACTGCCGACTCGCTTGCAAACTGTTGTCGGGACTGCGCTGTTTGAGCTGAAGCGGCCATCCGAACTGCGGATGCCGTGAGATCTCGATGACTTTGCCTTCCGGCTGGCTGCTCCACAGCGGCAGTTCGTAGCCGGGCTGATCCCAGGCCATGAAGCCGGTCGTAGTCGCCAAGTTGCGCGGATTGGTGACGCGAACCTGCAACCCCGCCAGATACTCGGTCGTGGTCGTGAGCACACCGTGCTCGCTGTCCTGCTGGACGCTGGTCACCCGGTCAAGTGCGTCGTAGAAAGTGCGAATGCCGGTGGTGGCGGTGGCCGGGTCAGCGACCGGATATGACTGGAAACTCACCCGGCCGTTGCCGTCGTATGCGCTGCGGGTGTAGCGAACGGTCGGGGCTACGTTGCTGGTGTCGTATTCCAGCACCAGCACGGGTCGCCACATCGCGTCGAAATAAGTGAACTTGGCGTAGTTGCCTTGACCTTCGTAGTGGCGCCATTGGCCTACCGCAATGCCCGATGGCAGCCAGTCGCTTGCGGTCAATGCACGGAACTCGAAGCCCTTCGGCAGCCAGGAAACATTATCGTTAGTCGGATAAACGATGCCAGCCAAGCGCCCCATGGCATCGTAGCCATATCCGTGGGTGTAGCCGTTTTCGTCGGTGGCCGAGGTGATCCAACCGTTATCGTTGACGACAGCGGACTCGGTGGCACCAGCCGGCGCCTCTGGCGTGACAGGATGCTGGATCAGCTGCGGGATGCCGCGTTTCCAGTTCGAAAGCGTCGTGACATTGTTGCGACCGTCGGCGACCGTGGCCACGGTACCATTCGGGTTATAGGTGATGGTCTGCTGCAGCTTTCCGTACTTCCTTGTCCACTCCGGCAAAGCGTGTGCGTTATAGCTGGTTTCGTACTCGACGAACCCGGTTTCAATATTGTAGCCGCGCTTGGGTTGACCCAAAACCCAGTGACTCAAGTTGTCGTAATACTCGGTTACGTCCGTGCGCATGCTCCCGAGCGTATTCGATTTCTTGTTTTTTGTTGGGCGTGCGAACGCATCGAAGCAGTACGTCGCACCATTGCATAAAGCGACTTCGGACTTGAACGTGACACCGCCTTCTATCGTCTCCGTCTTGATGACCGGCCGGATCATGGATGTCATAGGATCCATGCTCGTCGGAGAAATTCCATAGTAAGGCGCGAACGCCTGCCCAGGGAACGCCGATTCAGGCATGTATTCGTAATTCGTTTGGCGCAAGACGCTGCCAGCAGCATCAAGCACCTGTTCGGCAAGCAAGCGGCCTTCGTTCTTGCCATAGATCACGCCGAATCGCTTCCGGATTTTACTGCCATCCGGACGCACTGTCGTGACCCAACGCCCTACGGGGTCAACACACTGTCCATCCGCGCACTGTGGCTCATGGCAGCGGGCAGTGGCGTACTGTCCATTTGCGGGAATGATTTGATCGCAATAATCGTAAAACTCATTGTCGTACTGAAATACCGTTGTCTCCAATGGCGCGCCCGGACCTGAAACCTCCAGCTTGACCAATGAATACACGCCGAAATAATTCGGCGTAGCGATACTTGCAAATCCAATGTCTCCCGTTATGTATGAAATATTGCACATATACATGACTTGGCTGCGGCCAAAGTTCATGCCATCGAAGGAAAAATTCGCCAACGCACCACTTGGATGCGTGACTTGAAAATAATTGCCAAATATATACATGCTTGGATATTGCAAGCATTCGTAATCCGGGTCGAAGGACTCCGGCGGCAGATTTACAACCCCCTCTTCCCAGCCGGATACATAACTCGGCTGACCAAAAGGCAGATAATTCCATTTGGAATTATCCGGGTTCGTAACAGTCACCAAATGACCATTCTGGAGAGTATAGGTCCAGACACGCCCAGCCGCGGTTGCGGTAATGGTGCTGGCCCCATACTGAATCGTAATCGCACGGCCATCGTTCGAGTCGATCGAAACAAGACGACCCTGGCTGTAATTGTAGTTGACGTAATTTCCGAAGCGATCCTCGGCTCTTGTCGCAAGCAGGAAAAGACGTGTTCGCGAAACCTGCATGCTGTGACAGAGACTATCGAATCCATGACACCCCTTCGGCCCTTTGCGCAAAGTGGTCGCCTTGCGCTCAACCATGTAGTCGAAGTAGTACCTCACCCCACTCTTGGTAAGCAGAACGAATCCCTCGCCGGGTTGCCCTGTCTTCAATGACGGCAAACACCCCAAGCGATCCATGGACTTCAGTATCCAAGGATATTGCTTTCCATCTGTTGGATCGGCGTATGCCGTCGTGTCGACACTCAATGAGTCATCGATCAGGCCGGGGACATGGATCCTGTATCCATGGGAGACCTCGTGAGGCAAAAATACGCCGCCCTGCACCATAGGAGCTTGCGGGTAGGAACACCGCTTGTACCGATTTGGTGAAGACTCAGGAGCGACCGACCAGCCATAGAGCTTGGAGAACGTGCTTTCTATGTAGGGCACCTCAATGTCCCAGTTGCCGATTCCTCCCAGCTCCTGATCGAGATACCGATAGTCGATGGATATCTTGCGTCCAAGCCTGACCGGGAGCGCGCTGTTGCCTGGCAGATCGATATCGACGTTGGAGAATACAGTCCTTCCTGTGGCGTCGTCCGTCGCATTGCCGAAAGCCGTCGAATCGAGCGGATTGACACGGTTGGCCGCCTCGATCTTCTTGGGGTACTCATACTCGATCGCGATGCTTTGGGCTTTGACCAAAGCGGGCAAGCCCATCAATACCACCAGCACACACGCCAACATTCCTGATCGCATCTTCAATTTCCTGGCAAAGTAGCCGCCACTTGGGCTGAGGTGACACATCGGCGCGAAGCCGCAATGAGGCGTCGACACAGCATTATCACTTGCAGGAATCTCATGGAGGAAGACTGACTGGACTGCCCCCCTTCCGGACCGCCTCCCTTCCATACCCCCCCGAATGCGGTATAAAGACGTGTCCCGGAACAGGCAATGCCGGCCGGGTTTCCACAACGATCCATGCCCTGGGAGGGGAAAGATGCGCATCAAGTCCTTCATTTCACTGCTCGCTCTGCCGCTGTTGGCCGCGTCGTTCGTCGCGTCGGCGCAGAATTCGCCGATCGGCCGCTGGAAGACCATCGACGACGAAACCGGCAAGGCGATGACCATCGTCGAGGTCTACGAGGCCAAGAACAACACGCTGGCGGCCAAGGTGGTCGAAACTCTGTACGCGCCGAATGCGGCCTGCACCAAGTGCAGCGGGAAAGACAAAGGCAAACCGATCATCGGCATGCCGGTGCTGTGGAATCTCAAAGCCATCAGCGGCGGCTGGGGCGAAGGCAACGGCTTCAAGCCTTCGACCGGCGACAGCTTCAAGGCTAAAACCGTGAAGCTGATCGATGGCGGCAGCAAGCTGGAAGTCACCGGCTGCAAGATGATGTTCTGCCGCTCGGCGAACTGGGTGCGCGTCAACTGATCGACTGCACCCGCATGAACCAAACCAACGGCCCGTGATCGGAAACGATCCACGGGCCGTTTGCATTGACAGCCCATCCTTTCGACCCGAGCCGCCATGACCCGCAGACCTCTCGCCCTGTTCGCCCTGCTTTGCCTGTTGCCGCTGACCGCTATGGCCCAGAACACGCCCATCGGCCGCTGGCGCAGCATTGACGACGCCACCGGCAAGCCCAAGGCGGTGATCGAAGTTTCCGAGGCCGATAACGGCACGCTGTCGGCCAGGATCGTGCAACTGATCGACACCAGCGACGGCCCCAACCCGCTGTGCGATGCCTGCAGCGGCGCACGCCGCAACAAGCCGATCCTGGGCATGACCATCGCCTGGGACCTGAAGCCGCAGGGCAAGGTGTGGGGCGGCGGACGCATTCTCGACCCGGAGAACGGCAAGGAGTATTCGGTGAAATTCACGCCGATCGCGGGCGGCAAGCGGCTGGAGGTGCGGGGTTTCCTCGGCGTAGCGCTGCTCGGCCGCACCCAGACCTGGCTGCGGGAGTCGCCGTAGGCGCGCGTGCGATAATCGCCGGCCCCGTTCCGCAGCTCCCGTGCCCATGCCACGCTCCGCGCTCGTCACCAACGCCCTGCCCTACGCCAACGGCCAGATCCATCTGGGCCATCTGGTCGGCTACATCCAGGCCGATATCTGGGTCCGCGCGCGGCGCATGTCCGGCGACACCGTACATTTCGTCTGCGCCGACGACACCCACGGCACGCCGATCATGCTCGCCGCCGAAAAGGCCGGCATCACGCCGGAAGCCTTCGTCGCCGACATCCAGGCTGCGCACGTGCGCGACTTCGCCGCGTTCGGCGTGGTCTACGACCATTACGATTCCACCCATTCGGCCGGCAACCGCGCGCTGACCGAGGCCATCTACGCCAAACTCGAAGCCAACGGCCACATCGGCCGGCGCTCGGTGCAGCAGTTCTACGACCCGGCCAAGGGCATGTTCCTGCCCGACCGCTACATCAAGGGCACCTGTCCGAACTGCGGCACCGCCGACCAGTACGGCGACAACTGCGAGAACTGCGGCGCCACCTACGCGCCCACCGACCTGAAGGACCCGCGCTCGGTCATCAGCGGCGCCACGCCGGAGATGCGCGCCTCCGAGCATTTCTTCTTCGAGCTGAATCAGTTCGAGGATTTCCTGCGCGAATGGCTGGCCGGCGACGTGATGGTGGCGGGCATGAAGGCCAAGCTGCAGGAGTGGCTGGATTCCGACGGCGGCCTGCGTCCATGGGACATCTC
Source organism: Pseudomonadota bacterium (assembly GCA_040386495.1). Taxonomy (GTDB): domain Bacteria; phylum Pseudomonadota; class Gammaproteobacteria; order Xanthomonadales; family Xanthomonadaceae; genus Lysobacter_I. The sequence continues at coordinate 119,701 of JAZKFJ010000019.1, read as the reverse complement.
CCGCGACGCGCCGTACTTCGGTTTCGAGATTCCCGGCCAGCCCGGCAAGTATTTCTACGTGTGGCTGGACGCGCCCATCGGCTACCTCAGCAGCTTCAAGGCGCTGTGCGAGGCCGAGGGCTACGACTTCGATGCGTTCACCAAAGCCGACAGCGAAGCGGAGCTGCATCATTTCATCGGCAAGGACATCGTGAATTTCCACGGGCTGTTCTGGCCGGCGGTGTTGAAGGGGTCGGGGTTGCGTGCGCCGACGCGGCTGCATGTGAATGGGTATCTGATGGTCGACGGCGCGAAGATGTCGAAATCGCGCGGCACGTTCGTGATGGCGAAGACTTATCTCGACGCAGGGCTTCCGCCGGAAGCGTTGCGGTATTACTACGCGGCGAAGTCGTCGGGTGGCGTAGACGATCTCGATCTGAATTTGAGCGATTTCGTTGCGCGAGTGAACAGCGATCTTGTAGGGAAATACGTCAATCTAGCGAGCCGAGCCGCAGGATTCATCACAAAGTTTTTCGACGGAAAGCTCGCCAGTTTCGGTATCAGCGCCAGATCGCCATCAATGGATGATCCACGCGAATTCGGCACGTATTACACCGCATTCATGCTAGGTGAAAACCAAGAGGATGTAATCCCAAGATCCTATAGAGACGACAATTTCAGAGATGTAATTTGGGAATGTATGCGTGTCGCGGACATCGCGAACCAGCAGTGGAATAGATTCGAGCCGTGGAAACTTGCGAAATCGGATTCACAACATGATAGAGAAACACTCCATGCGATCTGCACGGACTGCCTTTTGGCATTTTTCGTTCTCGGAGTTTATCTGCGCCCAATTCTTCCGGAACTCGCGGGCCGTACTCAGGCCTTCTTCGATGGCGTAGAGCTTAATTACGACAACATTTATCCAAATAAAGCACCAAAGCGGATTCGTCCCTACGAGCATCTCTTCACCCGAATCGACCCAAAGCAGATCGAAGCCATGACCGAAGCCTCCAAAGACACGATGAGTACGCCTGTGGGAGCGGCGGGAGCCGCGAAGCCCGCGGACGCCAAAGCGAAGCTCGCGGCTGAAGCCGCTCCTACGAAGAGCGAGAAGAGCGAGGCGCCGAAAGCCGAGGCTGCGAAAGGGGGTTTCATCGGCATGGACGACTTCGCCAAGCTCGATCTGCGCATCGGCAAGGTGTTGGTGTGCGAGTTCGTCGAAGGGTCGGACAAACTGCTGCGTTTCGAGCTGGACGCGGGCGAATTGGGCAAGCGCCAGATCTTTTCGGGCATCCGCGGCAGTTACGCCGAACCGGACACACTGGTCGGCCGCAGCGTGGTGTTCATCGCCAATCTCGCGCCGCGCAAGATGCGCTTCGGCGTAAGCGAGGGCATGATCCTCTCCGCCGGCTTCGACGGCGGCGCGCTGGCGCTGCTGGATGCCGACAACGGCGCGCAGCCCGGTATGCCGGTACGCTGACGCCTACTTCTTCACGACTGGAGCCCTGCCATGACCCTGCCCGACCCGATCCGGAATGCCCATCTGCGAATGGCGCTGGTGGTCTTCGCACTGGCCGTGGGCTTGAGCGCTTGCACGGGCAAGCCAGCCGCTGTCGTCGATGATGCCGCACCACCGCCGCGCCCGATCGGCGGCGATCGCGATACCCACGGCTGCCTCCCCGCTGCCGGCTATGCATGGTGCGAACGCGAGAAACAATGCCTGCGCCCCTGGGAACTCGCGAAAGAAGCCGGGTTCGAGAATACGGCCGAAGGCTTTGCCCGGCATTGCGCGGCCGCACCGGCACAGCCGGGGCGTTGAGGGCCGCAAGGCCTGCCCGCGATGCGCGACGACGACGATGGCGGACTGGCGCTGATCGAGCGCCTCGACCGCCTGCTGCCGCAGACCCAGTGCGGGCAATGCGGATATCCGGGCTGTCGCCCGTACGCCGAAGCGATGTCGCGCAACGAAGCGGGCGTGGATCACTGCCCGCCGGGCGGCGACGCCGGCGCGCGCGCGCTGGCCCATACGCTGGGCCTACCCGCGCGACCCTACGACCGCTCTCGCGGCGCGCACAAACCGCCGCAGGTCGCCGTGGTGGTGGAAGCCGACTGTATCGGCTGCACCAAATGCATCCAGGCCTGTCCGGTCGACGCCATCATCGGTGGCGCCAAGCATATGCACGTGGTGATCGAACCGCTGTGCACCGGCTGCGAACTCTGCCTACCGGCCTGCCCGGTCGACTGTATCGTGCTGGCTCCCCTGATCCCCGTCGCCACGGAGACCGTTGCATGACTTATCGCGCGCTCGATGCCGATGCCATCGTCGCCACCTGCGCACGGTTGAGCACGCGCATCGACGAGCGCTTCCCGCAGTCGGGGCTGTCCAAGGTCGGACAGGACGTGCTGGCCGTCGCGGGCGACACCATCGAAGGCATCCAGCATATCCGCAGGCCGAACTGGCCGATCCGCATCGGGGTGGCACTGGCCCTGCTGTCGATGGTGGCGCTGCTGTCGATGGTCGCGGCGTCCGCCACCGCGCCGACATCGCGGCTGGAATGGTTCGCGCTGCTGCCGATCATCGAGTCGGCGATCAACGACGTGATCTTCCTCGGCATCGCGGTGTTTTTCCTGACCACCTTCGAAGCCCGGCTCAAGCGGCACAAGGCCCTGCGCGCGCTGCATCAGCTGCGCAGCCTCGCGCACGTGATCGACATGCATCAGCTCACCAAGGATCCAGAACAGTTGCTGTCGCCGGCGATGAACACCGCATCGTCGCCGCAGCGGAATCTGTCGCGCTTCGAGTTGGCGCGCTATCTCGATTACTGCACCGAGATGCTGGCGATCATCAGCAAGATCGCGGCGCTGTACGTGCAGTATCTCGACGATCCGCAGGTGCTGGGCGCGGTGAACGACATCCAGGGTCTGACCACCGGGCTGTCGTCCAACATCTGGCAGAAGATCGTGCTGATCGATAACGTCCGCGCGCGTACGTCCGACCGCTGAGGCTCTGCGTCGCTTCGCCAAGCGAGGCGATCTGCCCGGTTATTTTCTCTCGCACACAGAGCACACGCGCTCGACCCTATAACCTTTAGCGCGCAGTTTTTCGACCACGCCGTCATAGCCCAGCAGGTGCAGCGCGCCGGCCACGACCAGCGTGTCGTCTTCGGTTTCGCCATCCAGCATGCGCTGCAGTTTCGGCACCCAGGCGTCGTTGCGGGCGACGTTGATCCGTCGATACAGCTGCGGGTATTCGCGGCGCAGGTCCGCGGCCATGCCGTTCCACAGCGCGTCCTGATCGCCGCGGCGCCAGGCCGCATGCAGTTTTTCGATCTCCGCTTTCGAGTCGACGGCATCGTCGAGCGACTCTTCCAGCAACTGCAGCTGTTCGGCCTTGCCCATTCCGTCGAACACGGCGATCTGTTCGCTGCCCTTCTCCAGGCCCGACGTGGGTTTCGACGCCTTGCGTGCGCGGTCGATCAGATGCATGTCCAACCCCAACTCCGTATCCAGCCCCTGCTTGCCCATCTCTGTGATCGAAATCGTCAGGCCCACGAACCACGGCTCGAACATCTGGAACGCTTCCGCGGGCACGCCCATCTTCTTCAGCTCTTTGCCGTTGGCCGCCATCCAGGCGTCGAGTTTGGCGATGGTGGCCTTGGGCAGTTCGCTGTTCAGCGGCTTGCCGTCGGTGCGCAGCGCCGCCTGCCCCATCGCCGAGCCCAACTGCGGCGACAGCAACTCTTCGGGCGACAGCTCGAACGCCAGCGCTTCGGCATCGTCGAAGGCGGCATCGACATCCTTCGACAGCGGATAGTCGTCGGGACGCAGCATGTGGAACGAGCCGAGCAGATACAGCGCATTGTCGGCGTCGGACACCTTCCACAGCAGCGGCACGGGCGGCGCGGCGGCTTTCTTTGCTGCGGGACTGGCGCGATCGGCGGCGATGGCCGCGACGGAAACCGCGGCCGCGACGAGCGAACCGATCAGGAGAGGATGAATGCGCATGGAAATCCTTGGGTTGCGGGGGATACGCCGGGGCGTCAGCGTTTGACCTTGTAGCGTTTCTCGCCGGCGGTGATGGCCAGATCGAGGCGATTTTCGTTGGGCGGCAGCGGGCACGTGGCGAACGGCGTGAACGCGCACGGCGGGTTGTAGGCGCGATTGAAATCGATCACGACCTTGCCCTGCGCGTCCGGACGCGGCACGTCGAGATAACGTCCCGCGCCGTAGCTTTCGTGGCCGCTGGTGCGGTCGGCGATGATCAGCGACAGCGTGCTTTCGCCCTGGTCCAGGGCTTCGATGCGGATGGTCTTGCCTTCGCGCTGGAATTCGAGCGCCCCCGGGTTCGGGGTGTCGTCGGTGGTGCCGATGATCGTCGCGATCGGCAGCGTCTTGCCGGCCGGATGCGGAACGAAGGTGGCTTCGACGCGCCAGTCGCGATCCGGCGGCCAGTATTCGATCGCCTGGAACTGCGTGCGGCTGAGCGCATCGGCGTGCTTCACGCGCAGCGCGCGGTTGCCGCCGCGCTGGATCACCGTGAGCTTGCCCTTGCCCTCGTCGAAACCGACGACGCTGGGCGCGCCTTGGCTATCGTCCTTCAGCTGGACGCGGCCCTTCAGCGGCTCGCCGTCGAGGGTCAGCGGAACGCCGCGATCGGGGGTGAAGAAGACGCGCTGGCCGTCGCGCGTGAACATGCCCAGCGAATCCGGCCCCGCCGCAAGACGGATCCCGCTGCGCGCGCTGCTGCCGACGTAATGGGAGGGCAACGTTAGCCAGTGCAGGCCTATCAGGCTGGTCCAGCCATCGGGCTGGGTGAGCTTTTCCTGGCGCTGGATGCGCCACAGATTTTCGTCGGACAGATACTGCGCTTCGTCCGCGCTTAGCGCGGGCTTGTCGGACGTCGACGACTTGTCGCCGCAGGCCGCCAACAGCATCAATATCGATAATCCCATCGCACGCGCCGCGGTCGTCCCCGCACGTCGCCAACCGCTCCGAATCCTCTCCATATCCAACGTTTCCATACTCAGCGCCCCCTCAGGAACCAACGGTCGATTTCGCCCAACGTGAAATGCGCCCACGTCGGGCGGCCATGATTGCATTGCCCCGAACGTTCGGTGGCTTCCATCTCGCGCAGCAGCGCGTTCATTTCCGGAATGCCCAGGCGACGATTGGCGCGCACCGCGCCATGACAGGCCATCGTCGCCAGCAGTTCGTCGCGCGCGGCGGCCACGCGTCTGGATTCGCCGTGCTCGACCAGATCGGCGATCACGTCGCGCAACAGCGCTTCGGTTTCGCCATCGGCCAGCAATGCCGGCACGCCGCGCAGGGTGAGGCTCTGCAAGCCGCTGCGGGTGATCTCGAAACCCAGCGTATCCAGCAGTTCGGCCTCACGCTCGGCGGTTTCCGCTTCGCGCTCCGAGACCGCGACCGTCTGCGGCACCAGCAGCGGCTGCATGCGCAGGCCGGTGTGGTCGTGCGCGGTCTTGAGTTTTTCGTAACCGATGCGCTCGTGCGCGGCGTGCATGTCGACCACGATCAGACCGTCGACGGTTTCGCTGAGGATATAGATGCCGTGCAGTTGCGCGATGGCGTAGCCGAGCGGCGGCACTTCGCCGTCCACCGCTTCGGGCAGCGGACGCACGGCAGGCTGCGGATGCGACGACGATGGCGCATACAGCGCGGTATACGCAGCGCGGGCGTCCTCGGCGCGCAGGCCGAGGCCGGTCTGCGGCATCGGTCGGTTCCACTGCGGCAGGCCGCCGTTCTGCATGCCCGGCATGACGCCACCGTTCGACGCGTACTGCCGAAAATCTGCGGACGTCGAAGGCATCGCATTGTCGCCGACGCCCGCAGCGATGCCGGCGCGGGTTTCGGCCAGCGCAGCGTGCAGGGTGCGATACACGAAATCGTGGATCGGCCGCGCATCCCGGAAACGCACTTCATGTTTCGCGGGATGCACGTTGACATCGACCCGGCGCGGATCGACTTCCAGGAACAGCACGTACGCGGGCTGGCGTCCATGGAACAGCACGTCGGCGTACGCCTGCTTCACCGCATGCGCGACGCTGCGGTCGCGGACCGCGCGACCGTTGACGTAGAGATATTGCTGATCGGCGCTGGCCCGCGAATATGCCGGCTGCGCGATCCAGCCGCGCAGGCGCAGGGTGCTGCCGCTGTCGGTGGACAGCGGCGCGGCGTGATCGACCTGCAGCGCATGACCGAGGAATTCTTCGCCCAGGGTCTCCGACAGGCGTTCGCCGGAGAACAGCGCATCGCCGTCGCCCTTGTAGCGGCGCAGCGGCTTGCCGTTGTGACTGACGCGCAGTTCCACGTCCGGGCGCGCCAGCGCGAGCTGACGCAGCCATTCTTCGATATGCCCAAGCTCGGTGCGCTCGGCGCGCAGGAATTTGCGCCGCGCCGGCACGTTGAAGAATAGGTCGCGCACTTCGACGGTAGTGCCGGTGGCCTGCTGTTTCGGCGCGAGCTCGCCGACACGACCGCCATCGACCGGCAGCGCCATGCCGTGATCGTCGTCGACGCGACGCGAGGCGATGCTGAAGCGGCTCACCGATGCGATCGACGGCAGCGCTTCGCCGCGGAAACCCAGCGTCGCCACGGATTCGAGGTCGTCGAGCGATGCGATCTTGCTGGTGGCATGTCGCTGCACCGCCAGGGCCAGATCCTCCGGCGCAATGCCGCCGCCGTCGTCGCGTACCCGGATCAGGCGCACGCCGCCGTCTTCCAGATCGATATCGATACGCCGCGCGCCGGCGTCGATGGCGTTCTCGACTAGCTCCTTGACCACCGACGCCGGGCGTTCGATGACCTCGCCGGCGGCGATCTGGTTGATGAGCGTGTCGGGGAGCTGGCGGATCGTCACGGCGTGGGCAGCACCGCCACAGCGGTGTTCGATGAAGTCAGTCGCGATGATACTGCCCGACAGCGGGCGACGCGCGGAACGCGCCGTGCCGCAGGTTGTGTTACAGGCTCAGGGACTGCCGCCGGTGACCACTGCGTTCGCCGCCGCGGCGCTGGCCACGACCGTGGCCTCCCCGGCCTTGGCGCGGGCAGCGAACACCGTGCCCGGCGGCGGCTGCCGGGTGAAGTAGGACTGGATGCCGTTGAGTACCGCGGCCGCTATTTTCCGCTGATGATTCGGATCGAAGAGACGCTTCTCTTCGTCCGCATTGGAGATGAAGCCGGTCTCCACCAGCATCGCCGGCATGTCGGAGTTTCGCAGCACTTCGAAGTTGGCGAACTCGATTTGCGGCTTATGGGTCTTGCCCAGCTGTTTCAGGCCATCCAGTACGTAACCGGCCGCGTCCTGCGACGCCTTCATGTGCCCGCTCTGCGCGAGATCCAGCAGGACGTTCGACAGCGTGTCCCTGGTCAAACGCACGCCGCCGACCAGATCGGAGGCGTTTTCCTTGTTGGCCAGCCAGCGGGCGTGCTGCGAGGACGCGCCGCGCGTGGAGAGCACGTACACGGACGATCCCCAGGCGCTGCGGTTCTCGGCGGCGTCGGCGTGGATCGAGACGAACATGTCCGCCTTGGCCGCACGCGCCTTGCGGGCACGCTGCGGGCGCTCCACATAGACATCCGTGTCGCGGATCAGATAGGCGCGCATGCCCGGCGTGGCATTGATCTGCCGCGCGAGTTCCTTGCTGATCGCCAGCACCACGTGCTTTTCGTAGCGGCCGCTCGGGCCGATGGCGCCCGGATCCTGGCCGCCGTGGCCGGGGTCGATGGCGATGACCAGCGGCCGAGTGCCGACGCGCAAGTCCCGCAATGTCTTGCCGGCGGATGCGGGTGGAATTGCGGACGGCTCGGGCACGACGACGGATTTGATCGCGGAGTCCACGGGCGGCACGGCCACGGCCGCACTGGGATTGGAGGCCGTCGGATTGGAGGCAGTCGGATTGGGAATCGTGGTGGCGCCCGCGATGGTCGAGCCCGCAATCGTCGAGCCTTGGGACAACAGCGTCGCAGGAGACGATGGGGCCGTTTTGTCGACGATCGTCGGAGTGGCGGGCGTCGGCACCGTGACGACCGGCGGCACGGCGGACGCCGCGGCAGGCTTGATCGTCGATGACGGCGCTGCGGCCGTCGTCTGCGGCATTTTCGGCGTGGGCGCGGCGGCAGCGACCGGCTTGGCGCCATCGCCCGGCCATTCCAGCACCAGCCGGACGCCGTCGGCGCCGCGCTCGATGCGCGGCTTGAGCGGTGCGATCGGGGATGCCAGATCGAACACGATCCGGGTCGTACCCGGCGTGGGTTTGCCAGTGCGCACCGCCTTGATCGCGCCCATGGGCGAAGGCAGCTGCAGCGTGCGGCCGACGGCGGTATCGGGGAAATCGACCACGAAGCGGTCGGGATTGGACAGGGTCATGGTCTTGAACGCGACCTCACCCTGCAGTTGCAACTCGGCGCGAGTGCCGGTGGCGCCATCGCTCAACTGCAAACCTTTGATTTCATTCGCTTGCGCAAGGTTCCAGCACAGGGCGGCCAGCAAAGCCAGGCCCAGGACGATCTGCTGGAGGGTGATCCACTTTGCGCGCATGGCCGGTAGTCAACCACCCGCCGGGCAATTTTTCAAGCACTTTTCCTTTAATAATCCGCAACCTGCCTGAACTTCCTGCTGTAGCGGTTCATCAAGGGGCCGCAAGCTCATGCCCGGCGTCGGCCCGCGCCAGCCAATCCCGCCCGGCTGCGGTTATCGGCTGCAGTTCGCAGCGGCGACCATCACCCTCGATCGCCAGCGCGACGCGCAGATCGGCCGCAGGCAGCGAGGCGCCGCCCCGTTCCGGCCATTCGACCAGCCACAGCGCCGCATCGGTATCGTCCAGGCCCAGGAATTCGAGCTCGGCGCCGTCGCCGATCCGGTAGAGATCGAGATGCAAGGCTTCGCCCGTCGTGAGCGGATAACGTTCGACCAGCGTGTAGGTCGGGCTGCGGATCGCGCCGGTTATGCCCAAGGCGCGCAGCCAGCCGCGCGCAAGGGTGGATTTACCGGCGCCCAGGTCGCCATGCAGATGTACGGCCGCGGGCGTCGGCGCGGTGCGCGCGAGCGCCTGCGCGAGACGCTCGGTGGCGTCTGCATCCGGCAGATGCAGCACGATGGCATCGTCGATGCCCGTTTCACGGATGCCCGCTTCGCTCATGCGCGGGATACCGGATTGGCGAGACGGCGCAGATGCGCGAACAGATCCGAAGGCAGCAGCCCGCGCTCGCCGCCCTCGTGCGCGGCAGCATCTCCGGCGGCGGCGTGCAGCAGCGCGCCGCAGACGGCGGCATCGAAATTCGACCAGCCCTGCGCGATCACGCTTGCGATCACGCCGGTCAGCACATCGCCCATGCCGCCGGTGGCCATGCCCGGGTTGCCGGCATCGATGATCACCGGGATTTCCCCGGGCGCCATCACCACGGTGCCGGCGCCCTTCAGCACCACCGCACAGTCGTAGCGCGCCGCGAGCTGGCGTACCGACAGGATGCGGTCGCGTTCCAGATCGGCTACGCGCTCGCCCAGCAATCGCGCGGCTTCGCCCGGATGCGGCGTGAGCACCGCATCGCCGATGGCAAGCGCGTCGCGTCTGGCCAACGCGTTCAGCGCATCGGCGTCGAGTACCAGGGGTTTTCCCGCATCCAGCGCGGCGTACAGCATCGCCGCACTCCATTCGCTGTTGCCGAGGCCCGGGCCGATGGCGATCACGCTGGCCGCATCCAGCAAGGGCTTCAATTCTTCTGCCGAAGCGATCGCACGCGCCATGGTTTCGGGGCGCCGCGCGAGCAATACCGGGACGTGTTCCGCATGCGTCGCCGCGCTGACCAGCCCGGCGCCGGCGCGGTGCGCGGCTTCGGCGCAAAGCGCGATGGCGCCGCCGTAGCCGTGATCGCCGCCGATGCACAGCACGCTGCCGAAATGCCCCTTGTGCGCGCTGCGGGCGCGCGGCTGCAGCCAGAGGGGCAATGCGTCCGCACGCGCGAGACGCGCGGCGGGCTCGAGATCGTCGAAGACATGGTCCGCAAGGCCGAGCGTATCGATCACCACCTCGCCGGCCGACTCGCGACCGCGGCCGGTGTACAGCCCGGGCTTGCCGGCGATGAAGCTCAGGGTGACGCTGGCGCGCACCGCCACGCCATGATGATGGCCAGTGTCGGCATCCACGCCCGACGGCACGTCGAGCGACAGCACCGGCGATGAAACATCGCGATTGAGCGCGGCCACGACATCCGCCGCGGCGCCTTCCAGCGCGCGATGGAGACCGATGCCGAATAGCGCATCCACCCAGACATCGGCCTGCGGCAATCCTTCATCGGCGACCAGCGTCGCCGCTTCGCCGCCCGCCTGCGCGTACGCGTCGGCGGCGCGCCGGGCGGCGCCCGCTTTGACTTCATCGCCCAGACGCAACACGAAGACATGGCGCCCGGAACTGAGCGCCAGTTCGGCCAGCACGTAACCGTCGCCGCCGTTGTTGCCGGGGCCGCAGACGATGCCGATGCGCTGCGCCTGCGGCCAGCGGTCCAGCAGCAGCCGCCACGCGCCCATGCCGGCGCGGGCCATCAGATCGTCCTCGTCCAGGCCGAAGCGCGTCATCGCCACCTGCTCGGCGGCGCGCACCGCGGCGCCGCGATACAGCTTGGGCATGTCGTTGAATGAGGCGATCCGCATGGCCGGATTCTATACTCCCGGCGTGAAACACACCGACGAACACATCGGCGCCATCGACCGCCCCTCTCCGGATTTGCACGCATTGGCAGCGCGGATCAAGGCGCTGGCGGGCGAATTCGGCTTCCAGCGCTGCGGCATTGCCGATATCGAACTGGGCGCGGACGAAAACCACCTGCGCGACTGGTTGGCGCAGGGACTGCACGGTTCGATGCGGTGGATGGCCGATCACGGCGACAAGCGCAGCCGTCCTGCCGACCTGGTGCCGGGCACGCTGCGGGTGGTGTCGGTGGGGCTGGACTACGGCCGCAATATCGACGAAGCCTGGGCCACGCTGGACGACGGCGAACGCGCCTACGTCGCGCGCTACGCGCTGGGCCGCGATTACCACAAGCTGATGCGCAACCGCCTGCAGAAGCTTGCCGATCGCATCGCCGCGGAGATCGGTCCGTTCGGCTATCGCGTGTTCGTCGATTCCGCGCCGGTGCTCGAACGCGCGCTGGCGCGCAACGCCGGTCTGGGGTGGATCGGCAAGCACACCTGCCTGATCGACAAGGACGGCGGCTCGTGGTTTTTCCTCGGCGAACTCTACGTCGACCTGCCGCTGCCGATCGATCCGCCGGCGAGCGCGCACTGCGGCAGTTGCGTGCGCTGCATCGACATCTGCCCTACCCAGGCCATCGTCGCGCCGCACCGGCTGGATGCGCGGCGCTGCATCGCGTATCTCACCATCGAGCACGAAGGCAGCATCGACGAAGAGCTGCGGCCGCTGATCGGCAACCGCATCTTCGGCTGCGACGACTGCCAGTTGATCTGCCCGTGGAACAAGTTCGCGAAGACCACCGATGAACCGGATTTCCGCGCGCGCAACGCTCTCGACAAGGCGACGCTGGCGGATCTGTTCGCATGGAGCGAGGACGAATTCCTGCAGCGCACCGAAGGCTCGCCGATCCGCCGCAGCGGCTACGCGCGCTGGATGCGCAACCTCGCGATCGCGCTGGGCAATGCGCCGACGACGCCGGAGGTGATCGCCGCGCTGCGATCGAAGCAGGAGATCGACGATGCGGTGGTGCGCGAGCATGTCGAGTGGGCGTTGCAAAGGCATCGCCTGTAGAGCGGTCTTCAGACCGCTGTTTTTCCGCCGAACGGAAAAACAAACGCTACGGTTTCATTTCCACCGGCCGTGGGCACGGCCCAGATGCCGTCGTTGTTCTGATGCTGCCTAGGCCGGCCTGAAGGCCGCTCTACGGAAAAACAGAGATCAGACGGAACGTTTACGGATCTCCGCCAACAACGCCCGCGTCACTGGGTCGTCGACTTCGGCGTCGCCCTGCAGCGCAGGCAACAGTTTGTTCGCGACCTGCTTGCCGAGTTCCACGCCGAACTGGTCGAACGCGTTGATGCCCCACAGCACCGACTGCAGATACACGCTGTGCTCGTACAGCGCGATCAGTGCGCCCAGCGATTCCGGCGTGAGCGCATCCAGCAACAGCAGCGTGCTGGGGCGGTTGCCGGCATACGCGCGATGCGGATCGTCGCTGGACTGGCCATTCGCAAAAGCCTCGGTCTGCGCCAATAGATTCGCGAGCAGCGCCATGTGGTTGTCTGCATGTGCGTGATCGGCGCGAATCACGCCGATGAAATCGGCCGGCACGATCTGGGTGCCCTGGTGCAGCGCCTGGAAGAAACTGTGCTGGGTGTCGGTGCCCGCCCCGCCCCACCACACCGGAACGGTGTGCGTGGCCAGCGCCGCGCCGTCGAGCCGCGCGGATTTGCCGAGACTTTCCATCACCAGCTGCTGGAGGTAATTCGGCAGCAGGCGCAGGCGTTCGTCGTACGGCAACACCGCCTGGCTGCCGGCGTGCATCGCATTGCGGTTCCAGATCGCGGTCAACGCGTGCCATACCGCGACGTTGTCGCGCAGCGGCGTGGCCAGCACGTGGGCATCCATGTCCGCGGCGCCGACGAGCAGGCGCTCGAAACCGTCCATGCCGATGGCGAGCGCGATCGGGAAACCCACCGCCGACCACAGCGAATAACGGCCGCCGACCCAATCCCACATCGGCAGGATGCGGCTTTCGTCGATGCCGAATGCGGCCGCGCGCGGCACGTTCGCGCTCACCGCATACACGCGGCTGTCGTCCTGCAGCCACTCGCGCACCACGGTACCGTTGAGCAGGGTTTCCTGGGTGCCGAAGGTCTTGGAAATGAGGATCGCCGCGGTGCGCGCGGGGTCGAGCCGCGACAGCGTGCGGCGCACCGCGTTGCCGTCGACGTTGGATACGAAATGCACACGCAGACGCGGCCCGCCATCGCCATCGTCCAGCGCATCGGCGACGAGCCGCGGGCCGAGGTCGGAACCGCCGATGCCGACGCTGACCACATCGGTCACGCCGGAAGCGATGAGCCGGTCGACCATCTCCGCCATGCGCGCACGCGCGTCGCGCGCCTGCGCCGTGGCTTCGAGCACGTGCGCGGCGACGGAAAGATCGCTGCGCAGCGCGGTATGCAGTGCGGCGCGGCCTTCGGTGACGTTGACGATATCGCCGTCGAACAGCCGCTTGAGGGCAGACGCCAGGTCTGCGGTTTCGGCGATGGAGAACAAAGCCTCCAGCGCCGCACGGTCGTAGTGCTGGCGCGCGAAACTGGCATAGATCGGACCGGCGCGTACGGCGAATGCCTGCGGGCGTCCGGCGTCGCTGGCGATCAGTCCGGAAATCGGCGAATGCCGCAGACGTTCCGCATGCGGATGCAGCGCGTCGAAAGCGGTAGCGATGTGTTCGGTCATGACGGGCTCATGGGCGTTGCCTGCGCGATGCCGCATCTTGCCAGATCGTCGGCGCGCGTCGCCATGCAAACGAAAACAGCGCACGGATCGCGCGAACCTGTCCTGTCGCATGACCGGATTGCACGCAGTCACGAACACGGAAAGCGCGACGGAAAGCGCGTCGGCCAAGTCGGGCCGGACAGGGTTTCGGCCTGCGATACGCAGACAAGCCATCGCGGGACTCGTCCGTTGCCTTCCGAAACAGGAAGACAACGGGGAGAGGCTCCGCAGCGGTCATCGCCGGTCGACGATGCGTCCGCCGCGCATCAACCCAGATCGAATTCCAGATTGTCGATCAGCCGCGTGCGACCCAGACGCGCCGCAATCAGCGCGACCCGCGGGCCGCGCGCGGCATAACGCGCCGGTTCGACTTCGGGCGCGGCCAGATCCGGCGTGCGGATCGCGGCGTAATCCACCGAGAAACCGGCATCGCCCAGACGGATGGCGGCGCCGGTCTCGACCGAAACCCGCGACACCCCGGCCAGCAGCTGCGCGCGCATATCCAGCAGGGTGCGATGGATCTCGGCGGCGATCACCCGGTCTTCCGCGCTCAGATACTGGTTGCGCGAACTCATCGCGAGGCCGTCGGTCTCGCGCACGATCTCGCCGCGCAGCAGCGTCAGCGGATAGGCCAGATCGGTGACCATCTGCTGGATCACCGCGACCTGCTGGAAATCCTTCTTGCCGAATGCGGCCAGGTCGGGCTGCACCTGGTTGAACAGGCGCGCGACGACGGTGCAGACGCCGTCGAAATGCCCGGGACGATGCGCGCCCTCCAGCACGTCGGCCACGCCCGGCACGCGCATGCGCACCGCGAGGTCGACGCCGAACGGATACATCGATTCCACCGTCGGCAGCCACAGCGCATCGCAGCCGGCGGCTTCGAGCCCGCTGGTGTCGGCTTCGGGCGTGCGCGGATAGCGGGTGAAGTCCTCGTTCGGCCCGAACTGGGTCGGATTCACGAACACGCTGGAGATGATGCGGTCCGCGTGCTGTCGGGTCAGTTCGACCAGCGAATAATGGCCCGCGTGCAGATTGCCCATGGTCGGCACGAAACCGATGCGCAACCCCTCGCGGCGCCAACCGAGGATGCGTTCGCGCAGGTGGCCGAGTTCGGTGATGGTTTCGATCATGATCCGCGGAACACCTTGTTGGAAGGCTTATCGGAATGCTTATTGGTATGCGTGCTGCGCATCGGGAAACGAGCCCTCGCGCACCGCGGCGCAATACGCCTCCACCGCGCCGGCGACCGAGCCGCCATCGGCCAGGAAATCCTTGACGAATTTCGGCCGGCGGTGGCCATTGTCGAGGCCGAGAAAATCGTGCAGCACCAGCACCTGGCCGTCGCAGTGCGGGCCGGCGCCGATGCCGATGGTGGGGATGGGACTGGCGGCGGTGATCGACTGCGCCAGAGGTGTCGGCACGCATTCCAGCACCAGCAGCGAGGCGCCGGCGTCGGCCACCGCCTGCGCGTCCTCGCGCAGTTTCGCGGCGGCCAGCGCTTCGCGCCCCTGCACCTTGAAGCCGCCGAAACGCAGCACCGACTGCGGGGTGAGGCCGAGATGCGCGGAGACCGGGATCTCGCGTTCGACGAGAAAACGGATGACGTCGAGTTTGTGCGGACCGGCGCCTTCGAGCTTGACCATCTGCGCGCCGGCCTGCAGCAGGCGGGTGGCGGCGTCGAGCGCGCGTTCGGGCGTGGCGTCGGCCTGGAACGGCAGGTCGCTGACCAGCAGCGCGCGCTGCAGGCCGCTGGCGACCGCGGCGGTGTGATACGCGATGTCGTCGACCGTCACCGGCAATGTGGAACCGTGGCCTTTCACCACCATGCCCAGCGAATCGCCGACCAGGATGAGGTCGGTGCCGCTGCGATCGAGCACGCGCGCGAACACCGCGTCATAGGCGGTGAGCATCGCCAGTTTGCGGCCGTCGCGCTTGGCATCCGCCAGCGCCGGCACGGTCCAGGGCTTGTCTTCTCGAATGGCCATGTGCATCCAGGATTGGGCCGGGGGAAGAGGCCGGAGGGCGCTAAGCCTAGCAGGTGCGGCGGACGCTTTCCGGCGTTTCAGCGTTCCGGCAGCAGTGCGATTCCGCCCCGTTCGGCGCTGCCGAGCGCCCGCCGGGCGCTACCGCGGCCCGGGATCTCGATGTCGTCGACCAGATCGAGCAGCGGCATCAGCGCGAACGCGCGTTCGTGCAGGTGCGGGTGCGGCAGGCGCAGGCCAGGCAAGTCCACCTGATCGTCGCCGTACAGCAGGATATCGAGGTCCAGGGTCCTCGGACCCCAGCGGCCGCTGCCGTCCGCGGCGCGCTCGCGGCCGAAATCGCGTTCGATGCTCAACAGTTCGTCCAGCAGCATCCGCGGCGGCAACGCGGTCTTGAGGGCAGCGACGGCATTGACGAAATCGGCCTGATCGGTCTGGCCCCAGGCCGGCGTGCGGTAGAAGCGCGACACGGCAAGCAGACGGCTGCGGGGAACGATCATCAGCCGATGCACCGCCGCGCGCAGCACGCCGACGCTTTCACCGACATTGCCGCCAAGCCCCACATAGGCGACCACCGGGTCGCGTCGCATCGCGACCGCGGGTGCGGCGTCGGGGGACATCAATGCCCGACAGCCGCCGGACGGCGACGACGGCGACGACGCGGACCGCGCGCTTCCGCTGCGGCCTCCTCTTCGGCCAGCGCCGGCCGCAGTGCGGCCACCGCCAGCGCGTGTTCGGGGTCGTGCTGGGCTTCGGCCCAGAACGCGATGTCTTCGGCATGGCTGTCGGAGGCCACCTGCCGCAACAGCAGGAAATCGTAGGCCGCGCGGAACCGCGGGTGGGCCAGCATCCGCACCGCGCGTTTGCGCTGACGCTGCGAGAACCTCGACTGCATCAGCCAGATTTCCTGCATCGGCAGCGAGAATCTGCGCGGCAGGGCCACGGTATTGAGTTGATGCACGGTGACGCGATCGGCGGCGTGGCGTTCGGCTTCGGCGACGTGCATGCCCTGCGCCTGCAGCATCGCCAGGGTGCGGCAATACGCTGGCCACAGCAGCAGCGCGAACAGGAAGGCCGGCGATACCGGCTCCTCGGCGGCGATGCGGGTATCGGTGGCACGGAGACCTTCCAGCAGCATCCGTCGCAGCGCACCGCTGCGGTTCGACGCCAGCGCGACCGCGGTCTCCGGCAGCAGCGCCGGCAGCAGACCGTGGGCTTCGAGGCCGAGGAAGCTGGCCTCGGCGTGGCCGGACAGGAACAGCTTCAGGCACTCTTCGAACAGGCGCGCGGACGAGGCTTCCTTGAGCAGCGGCGCCAGCCTGGGAATGGGATCGGCGCTGGGCGGATCGATGGCGAAGCGCAGTTTCGCCGCCAGCCGGACCGCACGCAGCATGCGCACCGGATCTTCGCGGTAGCGCGTCTCGGGGTCGCCGATCAGCTTCATCACCCGGTTGTTGACGTCCTCGAATCCGCCCAGATAATCGCGCACCGTGAAATCGGCGATCGCGTAATACAGCGCATTCGCGGTGAAATCGCGGCGCACGGCATCGTCCTCGATGGTGCCGTAGACGTTGTCGCGCAGCACCCGGCCTTCCACGTCCTGCTCGCGGTCGCCGCTGCCGTCGTCGGTGTTGGCGCGGAACGTCGCCACCTCGATGATCTCGCGGCCGTAGACCACGTGCGCCAGCCGGAACCGGCGGCCGATCAGGCGGCAATTGCGGAACAGATGCTTGACCTGTTCGGGCGTGGCGTCGGTGGCCACGTCGAAATCCTTCGGATGCTCGCCCAACAGCAGATCGCGTACCGCACCGCCGACGAGATACGCGCCGTATCCGGCTTCATGCAGCCGATAAAGCACGCGCAGTGCGCTGGGACTGATGTCCTTGCGCGAAATCGCGTGCTGATCGCGGGGAATGGTGCGCGGTGCGGTGGGCAGGAATGAAGGGTCGGTCATCGGCGCTCGGAGAGTGATGTGCACGGCGGGCCGGAATTGGTCAGGACGCCGGTTGACCCGCTATACTAACAGCCTGTCGGCATCGCACGTTCGGCCAAGGCTACCGGCCATCGAACACGGCTTTGCCGGATTATCGAAAAACGCAATATCTCAAGCGAAGTTTCATGCTCCCTTCGTCTAGAGGCCCAGGACGTGGCCCTCTCAAGGCTAAAACACGGGTTCGAATCCCGTAGGGAGCGCCATACCGAAGCCTGCGTCGAAGACGCAGGCTTTCTTTTTGTCTTCGTCCGGCGGCTTACGCTTCTCGCGGGTGGCGGCGGCGGACGCAGGGCCGCGACCGTTTCTCCTTGTGCCCGCCTCGCTTTACACTTGCCACTCCTCGCCTTCCGGGTCGAACCATGCCTTTCGTCGTCACAGAAAACTGCATCAAGTGCAAGTACACCGACTGCGTCGAAGTCTGCCCGGTCGATTGTTTCCACGAAGGCCCGAACTTCCTGGTGATCGATCCGGACGAGTGCATCGACTGCACGCTGTGCGAGCCGGAATGCCCGATCAACGCGATCTATCCGGAAGACGATGTGCCGGCCGGGCAGGAAGCCTTCGTCGCCCTCAACAAGGAGCTGGCGGCGTCCTGGCCGGTCATCACCACCCGCAAGGACGCGATGGCGGACGCCAAGGACTGGGAAGGCAAGCCGGACAAGCTGCCGCTGCTGGAGCGCTGATCCTGCAAAGCCAGCGCTGCAAGCTAGCCCTGCAAGCTGACCTCGCTACAGGCTGATCTGCAGCGCGACGGGCCGAAGACATCTTCACGGTCTGCGCAAACGGAAACGGGCACCTCGCGGTGCCCGTTTCGCTTTCCGAGGATGCGCTGGCGTCAGTTGCCGCCGAGCGCCGTCCTCATCGCGGCCATGAGCTTCGCGGCGCTGTCGTTGTCGGCCGGCAGGCCGCGCGGATCGACGGCCGACACGGTGCTGCGACCCTCGGCTTCGGTGATGCGGACCAGGAACTTCTGCCCTTCGTAGTCGACATCGAACGCGCCCAGCAGCTGCGCGCGGCTGGCGATGGTCAGCCCCGGCGTGGCCGCGAGCGCTTCGCCGACCCGCGAGAACGTGGCGGCGCGGTCGCCGGCGACGGTGAACGCCAGCGCGCGCGCCGAAGGATCGCCCGAAGGCAGCGAAGAACGCGTCACCGAACCGCTGGCGGTCGTGGCAAGACCCCGCTCGGCCTCGGCGGCATCGAACGCCGGCGGGAATTCCAATGGGCGTTTGTCGGTGTCCAGCGAGTAATAGTCCTTCTTGCGGAACCAGCTGCAGCCCGACGTGCCGAGGACGGCAACGGACATCGCGACGACGATCGCGGCCATCGTGGCGCGGGAGAGGGCATGACGGAGGTTCGAACGGATCGGTGACATGGGGTCTCCTGGAGAAAACGGTGCGGGCGCGAGGCCGGATGAACGAAATGCGGCGTGGATGTTCCGGCGATCAGCCCGCGTGGGCGATGCGATCGGCGGGCATGGCGAACGCGCGCTCGATCCCGGCGATGCGGGCGGCGATGGCGTCGGCCGTCGAGGTGTGGGCTGCGGACAGATCGGTGAGCGGCAGGCGCAGGCCGCGACCGTAGCCTTGGCGGGCGAGGATCGCCTTGACCGGAATCGGGTTGGGTTCGATGCCCATGAAATCGAAGATCGGCTGCAGTTCGGCATCGATGGCTTCGGCTTCCGCACGGCGACCGCCGCGGGCCAGATCGCAGAGCCGGCGCATCGCCGCCGGCAGCGCGTTCGAGGCCACCGAAATCAGACCGTCGGCGCCGGCGAGCATGGCGCGGGCGGCGGTAGGGTCGTCGCCGGACAGCACTGCGAACGCGGGTGAGCGCAGGGACAACAGTTCGGCCATTCGTTCGGGCTCGACGCGGGCTTCCTTGATCGCGACGATCCGCGGATGCGACACCAGCTCGGCGACGGTCGCCGGCAGCAGATCGCAGCCGGTGCGGCCGGGAACGTTATAAAGGACCACCGGCAGCGCGCCGTCGTCGGCCACCGCGCGGTAATGCGCGATCAGGCCCGCCTGGGTCGGGCGGACATACGCAGGAGTGACTACCAGCGCGGCATCGGCGCCGCAGGCGGCGGCACGGCGGGTCAGCGCGATGGTTTTCGCGGTATTCGGCAACCCGGTGCCGGCCAGCACGGGAATGCGCCCGGCCACCAACGCCACCGCACGGCGCAGCAGCGCATCGTACTCATCCTCGCCGAGGGCATTGGCCTCGCCGGTGGAGCCGGCGACGACCACGCCCTCGGTGCCGGCATCGATCTGCGACTGGAGCAGACGGTCCCAAGCCTGGAGGTCGAGTTCGCCAACGAGGTCGCCGGACGCCGTGAATGGCGTCGCCAGCGCAGTGATACTGCCGGACAGATGCACGCGAATGCCTTGGAATGACGGATGGTTCTGGAGGGGCGACGCGACCGGGGGCCGGGTCGTAGCAGCCGGATGTTACTTGGGAAGGTCTGAACACTCCATCCTTCGTGAGCGGGGCATGGTGGTCGAAAGCGCCGGGGCGGCAGGTGGTCTTCAATCTCCTCCGCCATTGAAATCAACGGCTTGAGCCCCAACCTGCATCCGCTGAAGCGCGCGCAGACCCGACCGGCAGCACGCGCCGTCGAGTTTGCTTGCGGGTCGAAACCGCGGCCCAGTATGCTGCCCGGAGTCTGGACCGCGCGCGGCGCGACCCGACTTCGCTGCAACGATCCTGCCGGCGCGACTCGTTAGAATGGTTCGGCTGGAACAATCTCCCCGGGCCGCGCTGGTCGGAATCGTGCTCCCTGGACCCACTTTCAACACTTCCCTCGCCGCGGACCTCACCTTGACCGAATCTGTTACCGCCACCGCCCGACCAGCGCCGAACGAGAATTACCTGCTGATCAACGCCTACACGACCCATCCGCAGTCGCCGCTGTTGCTGGTGACCCGGCGGATCGCCGACAGCGGCTGCAATCTCGTCGACTCGCGCCTGTCCACCGTCGGCCGCGACGTCTCGGTCACGGCCCTCGCGGTCGGCCCGTGGGACGCCATCGCCAAACTCGAAGCCATGCTCACCCGGCTGGAGCGCGAGGAAGGCATCAAGCTGATCTGGTACCGCACCGGTCCCAAGCCGATCCAGTCGAACCTGCTGCCGTACGTGGTCGAAGTGGTGGCCGCGGACAAGCCCGGCATCCTCTATCAGCTGGCGGATTTCTTCGACCGGCAGGGCATCACCATCGAAAGCCTGCACTGCGCCCGCTACCGCGCGATGCAGACCGGCGCCGACATGTTTTCCGCGCAGGTCACCATCGGCGTCCCGGCGGACATGCACATCGCGGCGCTGCGCGACGATTTCCTCGAATTCTGCGATCACCTGAATCTCGACGCCATCATGGACCCGATGAAGTTCTGACGATGACCGAAGCCGGCAAAGCGCTGCCCAAAACCACTCTCGCCCTGCCCCTCGCACTCTCGGACGGCAGCACCGCAAAACTCTCCGCCTACGCCGGACAGTGGCTGGCGCTGTATTTCTATCCGAAGGATTCCACGCCGGGCTGCACCACCGAAGGTCTCGACTTCAACGCCCTGCTGCCGGAGTTCGCGAAACTCGGCGCCACGGTGCTGGGCGTGTCTCGCGATTCGGTCAAGTCGCACCAGAATTTCTGCACGAAACAGGGGTTCGATTTCCTGCTGGTGAGCGACGGCGACGAAGCGCTGTGCAACGCCTTCGACGTGATCCACGAAAAGAACATGTACGGTAAGAAGGTGTTGGGCATCGTGCGCAGCACGTTCCTGATCGACCCCAAGGGCAAGCTCGCCGCCGAATGGCGCGGCGTGAAGGTGCCCGGCCATGCCCAGGCTGTCCTCGACGCGCTGAAGGCGGCCCGGGCGCAGTGATCCGATGTTTCCGCAACGCCGGCCATCGCCCCGCCAGACGGGCCGCGGTGGTTTTCGTTCGCGCGCGATTCCTTCCGAACGCCCAGACCCCCCTCCCCCCACGACTCCCGCAACCGGTAGCGCATACGCATGATGACCAAAGGCAAGCGCATCTACGTTCTCGACACCAATGTACTGATGCACGACCCCACCGCCCTGTTCAAGTTCGAGGAACACGATGTGTTCCTGCCGATGCAGGTGATCGAGGAACTGGACAACGCCAAGAAAGGCACCTCCGAAGCCAGCCGCAACGCACGCCAGGTCAGCCGTTTCCTCAACGAGCTGATCGAAGCCGAAGGCTCCGACAGGATCGCCTCGGGCCTCACCCTCTCGCGCCCGAAAGGCCTGCAACTGCGCGCCGCCGACAGCATCGGCAAGCTGCGCTTCCAGACCGGCAGTTTCGATTCGGCCAAGCGCTTCGGCGCGGTGATGCCGGACAATCAGATCCTCGGCGCGATCCTGGTGCTGCGCGAGGAAGAACCCGCGGTGCCGGTGGTGTTCGTCTCCAAGGACATCAACCTGCGGATCAAGGCATCGATCGCCGGGATCATTTCCGAAGACTACGAAAACGACCGCGCGCTGGACGATTTCAGCCTGCTCTACACCGGTTCCAGCGCACTGCCCGAAGACTTCTGGCAGCGCTACAGCGACGGCTTGAAGTCTTGGACGGAGAAAGGCCGCACGTTCTACAAGCTCGCGCGCCTCGCGGACGACGAGTGGTATCCGAACCAGTTCGTGTATCTGCCCGGCGACGACGAAGCGGAATTCCGCGTCGCCAAGGTCGACGACGGCTTCGTCGAGCTGCAGATCGTCGACGATTTCCGCAGTCAGCAACATGCGGTATGGGGCATCATCGCGCGCAATCGCGAACAGAATTTCGCGATGAACGCGCTGATGGATCCGGAAATCGACTTCGTCACTCTGCTCGGCACCGCCGGCACCGGCAAGACCCTGCTGGCATTGGCGGCCGGTCTGGCGCAGACCATGGACCAGCAGCGTTACCGCGAGATCATCATGACCCGCGCGACGGTGAGCGTGGGCGAGGACATCGGTTTCCTGCCGGGCACCGAAGAGGAAAAGATGACGCCGTGGATGGGCGCGCTGACCGACAACCTCGAAGTGCTGATGCCCAATACCCAGGACGGCGGCAGTTGGGGCCGCGCGGCGACCAACGACCTGCTGGCGTCGCGGATCAAGATCCGCTCGCTGAACTTCATGCGCGGCCGCACCTTCCTGACCCGCTGGCTGATCCTGGACGAAGCGCAGAACCTCACGCCCAAGCAGATGAAGACTTTGATCACGCGCGCGGGCCCCGGCACCAAGATCGTCTGCCTGGGCAACGTGGAGCAGATCGACACGCCCTATCTCACCGAAACCACCTCCGGCCTGACGTATGCAGTCGATCGTTTCAAGGGCTGGGCGCACAGCGCGCACATCACCCTGAAACGCGGCGAGCGTTCGCGGCTTGCGGATTTCGCTTCGGAAGTCCTGTAAACGCCGATCGTTCGCGAACGCGAAAAGCCCGCCGTCCTGGCGGGCTTTTCGTTCCTGCACGGAGGCGCGGGTAGAGCCCGGCTAAAGCATGTCTCAACGGCCGGGAATGCGGCAACAGGTCGCGTTGACCTGATAGGACACGATACTGAGCAACGAGCCGACCAGATCGCAGCTCCAGCCAGAGGGCTGGCCGCCGGTGACCACCGGCTGCGAGTTGCTGACGCCGATTCCCAGCGGACCGCCACAGCCGCCGCCGGTGGCGGTGTAGCCGGCCGGACAGCTCACGGTGCGCATCTGCAGGCCGCCGAGCAGATCGAGATTGCCGGACTGCTGTGCGACGGTGCAGTCGAGCGCGGTCGCTTCGGGTTCGGCGAAGTAACCATTGACGTCGATGATGACATTCGACTGCCACAGACTGTAGACGGTGAACTGCGTCGGACAGCTTGGCCTGCACAGCCGGAAGTGCGACTCGTTCGAGGTATCGACGCCAGCGATATAGTTCAACGAAGACGCCAGCGGACGCGCGTCATTGGACGGATAGACCGTGAAAAAGCCGTTCAACTGCGGGTTGGAAGCCGTGATCTTCACGGTCAGGGCGGATACGTTCGCCGGCAGGTTGCAATTGGTGGAATCGCCGCCCTGCGATGCGAAATTGGTGGCGGTGAACGCCACGAAGCTGCGCGAACCATTGGCCGCGATCGGTCCGCCGGCGAGTCGTGTATCGACGATCCTGCACGGCGTCATCGGCGTATAGACCAGATCGGACCCGGCGGTGCCGAATTTGGCAGCGGTGGCTTCGGGCATCGGATTGGCAAGCGCGCGTGCGTTGCCCAGCAATGCGAGATTCATCGACTCGAAATCGCCCGCGCTTGCCGCACGCTCCAGATTGGCGATATCGGCGCCCGCAAGCGTCGGCCCCATTCTGGATGCCCATTCCGAAGAATCCACCCTGTAAGTCTTTGCAGCCTCTGTCGACCACTCTCGCACGATATCTTCGGCGAGTTCGGCACGCATCGATTCCGGGGCCAGACCAGTCGTGGTCGAACTCCACCAGGCGACGCCGGCGGCGGCGGCGGGTATCGCGACGATCAGCGAGACGACGGAAAATTTCACGATTGCGGAACGCATAGAACCTCCCTTCTCTATTGAGTGATCTGCTGTTTGCTGCGCCTGCCGCGGATCCTTTGAAACGATGCGGCACAAATCGTTGATACGCTGGACGATAGCGTTCGGCAATGTGCGGTATCGATGACATCGCACGACAGGAAAGATGGATGCTTCGGCGAATAGTCTTGCATCAGGGGTTCGACTCGATCACGACGCAACCGAAAGTGAGCGCTAAAGGACAAATTTTTTCGATACTGAATTGAATCTTTTTCGATGCTTCACCAGTAATTGCAATCGGACGATGTGCGATATCGATGACATCGCGACGCAGGCAAAGCAGATGCTTTCGCGAATAGCCCTGCGTTCGACGTCGCAGGCAAGAATCTGACATCGCAAAGTGAGCGTTACCGGACAAGCCCACACCGCAAAGACATTTTTCTTCGATGCGCCATCAGTGAAGGAAGCCAGTTGATGCCCACCTTGAACGACAGGATCCGCCGCGCCCGCGCGCTTTCCGGAGTGACCCAGTCGACGCTCGCCAGGAAGGTCGGCGTACACCGCAGCGCGGTCGCGCAGTGGGAGAGCCCGATCGGCAGCACACCGTCGATGGAACATCTGATCGCCATCGCCGTGCACACCTGCGTCAATCTGGAATGGCTGGGCACCGGCCGCGGCAATCCCTTGGCGGCGAACGAATCGATCGAGATCGATCGCGAAGACGATCGCGCCATCGACGCGCTGGAAGCGCAGTGCCTGCGTGCCTTGCGGCGCATGCCGAGGCGTTTGCGCGAGCAGGTCGTGGCGGTGCTGGCCGCGGCGGCACGCTGACCACGGTCGCTTCGCGCGGCGCTACCATGCCGGCTCCGGGCGCGCCGACGCCGACGACCAGGGAACGCCATGCTGCGCCGAACCGATGAGTTGCTGATCCGCGAACTTGCGGCGACGGATGTCGACGCGCTGTTCGACACCGTATCCGCTTCTTTGCCGACGCTGTCGCAGTGGCTGCCATGGGCGAAGCCCGGCTACGCCCGAAGCGACAGCGCCGCGTGGATCGCGCATTGCCAGCGCACATGGAGCGCCGGCACCGGCTATCACCTCGGCATCTTCGATGCGGCATCGGGCATCCTGCATGGCGGCGTGGGTTTCAGCGATGTGAACACGATGCGCCGTTCGGCGAATCTCGGTTACTGGGTTGCCGATGCCGCGCGCGGCCGCGAGGTCGCAGTAGCGGCCGCACGGCTGGCCGCGGCCTGGGCCTTCGAGGAGTTGGGGCTGCAGCGCATCGAAATCCTGGTCCACCCGCAATCCGCCGTCCACGGCCTGGTGCAATATGCCGACGGGTCCCTGCTGGCGCAGCTGGGGTCGCCGGATATGCGTACCCCCATCGCCCATGCTTTGGCCTGGCCATCCCGCATGCCGGCCGCGCGCCTTAACGCGAGCGTCGCGCAACGCAAAC
>JAZKFJ010000019.1:0-94270 GCA_040386495.1 Pseudomonadota bacterium | reverse complement strand
AAACACCGCCAGCCTGCGCGTGGCGGTGAAACTCGGCGCGGTCTGCGAGGGTATCGCCCGCAACGGCATCCTCATCGACGGCCAGCCCCATGAGGCCATCGTGCATTCGTTGATTCCCGGCGATCTCGTCCCGGCCTGATCGCGCCATGCCTGCGCAGAAAGACCCTGATCTCTTTCACGACCCGCGTCTGGGATTCCGGGTCCGCAAACCTGCGGACTGGTCTTTCATGCCGCCTGCGTGGTCGCCAGTGCAGCAGTGGAAGCATGCTGCCGAAGACCCGCAGGACTGGATCCATCTCGCGAACAAACCCTTCTGCTGCGCGATGAAACATCACGACAGCGGCGCCCATGCTTATCCGACGCTGCAGGTGACCGCCCGCCCCGGGCGCATCGGACCTGGCGATGTCCAGCGGTTCCTTGAGGCGCAGATGCTGAATCTGCGCACGCAATTTCCGGATATCCGATTCCTGGACCACACCAGCGACGCCCTACTTGGCGGCCATCGCGCCAATCGGATCGAAGCGACGTTCCGGCTGCATGCCCGTCACGCGATCTTCGACGTACGGACCCGCAGCTATGCGGTATTCGCGCCGAGGTATGTGTTCACGATCGGATTATCCGGCAGCGACGATCCTTTTTTTTCTGACCATGACGGCTTTGACCGGATCGAAACTTCGGTCAGAATCGACCCATGACGAACTCCCCCCGACCCGTCTCCGTCCTCACCATCGCCGGTTCCGATTCCGGCGGTGGCGCCGGCATCCAGGCCGATCTCAAGACTTTCGCCGCGCATCGCGTGCACGGACTGAGCGCGATCGCCGCGCTCACCGCGCAGCACACCCGCGGCGTGAACGCGGTGGAAGTGCCCGCCGCCGCGTTCCTGCGCGCGCAGATCGACGCCTGCTTCGACGATTTCGACATCGGCGCGGTCAAGATCGGCATGCTCGCCAACAGCGACACGATCCATGCCGTGGTCAAGGCGCTGGACCAGCACTGCCCGCACCACATCGTGGTCGATCCGGTGATGATCGCCACCTCCGGCGCCAGGCTGCTGGCCAAGGACGCGATCGACGTGCTGCGCAAGCGGCTGCTGCCGATGGCCACGCTGATCACGCCGAACCTGCCGGAAGCGGAGTTGCTGCTGGGCCGCGCCATCCCCGATCTGGACGCGATGCGCGAGGCCTGCGATGCGCTGCTGGATCTGGGCGCCGGCGCGGTGCTGCTCAAGGGCGGTCACCTCGCCGCAGGCGCTGAAGTTGAAGGCCATGACGTGGTGGACCTGTTCTCCGCACGTCGCGAGAGCGGCGGCCGCATGCGCCGCGAAATCCGCCATCCGCGCCTTGCGGTGAATGCGCACGGCACCGGCTGCACGCTGGCCGCCGCGGTCGCCGCCCGGCTCGCGCTAGGCGCGGCGCTGGCCGACGCCTGCCACGGCGCATCCGATTACGTGCATCGCGCGCTGCAGCTCGGCAGCCGTCCGGGACGCAGCGATGTGCTTGTGCTCGACCACTTCGGCGCGGCTGAGCGGTCTTGACCCCGGAGGGCGGAATCGATCCGGAGCTGCCCGACGAGGGCGACGGCATTCCGCTGACCGCCACGGATGGTCACCGTTTCCGGCTGTTGCTGCGCGCGCCCGCCGCACCGGCCGCCACACTGCTCTGGCTGCCGGCGCTCGGCATCGCCGCCCGTCACTATCTGCCTTTCGCCGAGGCGCTGGCCGCACGCGACGTCGCGGTCTTCGTGCACGAATGGCGCGGCCACGGCACCAGCGGCCAGCGCGCCGGCCGCGACAACGACTGGGGCTACCGCGAGCTGCTGACGATCGATCTGCCGGTCGGCGTCGAGCACATCCGCCAGCGATTCCCGACTCTGCCGAAGATCGTCGGCGGCCACAGCCTGGGCGGACAGTTGGCTGCCTGCCTGTTGGCGCTGCAGCCGCAGACGGCCGAACGCCTGTGGCTGGTCGCCAGCGGTTCGCCGTTCTGGCGGGTCTATCCGCGTCCCCGCAAGTGGCTGCTGCCGCCGAGCTACCGCTTCCTGTCGTTGCTGGCGGACCGCAATGGCTCCCTGCCCGGCCGCAGCATCGGTTTCGGCGGCAGGGAGGCGCGCGGCGTGATGCGCGACTGGGCGCGCACCGGGCTCAGCGGGCTCTACGCCGGCAAAAGTATGGATACCGATCTGGAAACCGCCCTCTGCGGCGTGCATGCGGACATCGATGCGGCGCTGCTCGCCGACGACTGGCTGGCGCCGCGGGCATCGCTGGACTTCCTGCTCGCGAAAATGCGTCCGGGCGATACGCGCGTCGAAACGCTCGACGCCAACCGTCTGGGCGAGCGCGCCGATCACTTCGCGTGGATGAAACGGCCGGATGCAGTGGCGGCCTCGCTCGCGAAAGGACTTCAGCCCGCGACGTAGCCGTCCGGGTTCGCCGACTGCCAGCGCCACGCGTCGCGACACATCGCATCGACATCGAGCTCGGTGCGCCAGCCCAAGAGGCGCTGCGCACGCGCCGGATCGGCATAGACCTCGGCGACATCGCCCGCGCGGCGGTCGACGATCCGATAAGGGATTCCGCGCCCGCTCGCCGCCTCGAACGCGCGCAGCAGTTGCAGCACGCTGATGCCGCGGCCCGCGCCCAGATTCAGCGGCAGGTGCCCGCGCACGTCCGCCAGCGCTTCCAGCGCATGCGCATGCGCGCGTGCGAGATCCATCACATGGATGTAATCGCGCACGCCGGTGCCGTCGACGGTCGACCAGTCGCCGCCGAAGATCTGCAGCCGCTCGCGCTTGCCGGCCGCGACCTGGCAGATGTAGGGCATCAGATTGTTCGGCACGCCATTCGGCGCTTCGCCGATCAGGCCCGAAGGATGCGCGCCCACCGGGTTGAAGTAGCGCAGGCTGATCGCCTGCAGTCCGGGATCCGCAGCGCAGACATCGCCGATCAATTGTTCCATGACCAGCTTGGTGCGGCCGTAGGGATTGGTGGACGACAGCGGCGCATCCTCGTCGATCGGCACCGACTGCGGATCGCCGTAGACCGTGGCCGAAGAACTGAACACCAATCGCCCCACCCCGGCCTCGCGCATCGCGCGCAGCAGCGAAATCGTGCCGGAAATATTGTTGTCGAAATACGCCAGCGGTCGTTCGCAGGATTCACCGACCGCCTTCAAAGCGGCGAAGTGGATCACGGCATCGAACCGCTGCTCTGCGAACAGCGCCGCCAATGCGGCGGCATCGCGCACATCCACGTTACGCGCATCCGGCGTTCGCCCGATCAGTTGCGCGAGACGATCCAGCACCACCGGCGAGCTGTTGCGGAAATTGTCGGCGATCACCACGTCATGACCGCGTTCGGCCAACACCACGCAGGTGTGACTTCCGATGTAACCGGCACCGCCGCAAACCAGAACGCGCATGAGGACTCTTCGAAAGGGGAGATCGATACAAGGACAGGGAATGCGACTGCAGCAAGGCCGACGCGATGATTCGACGTGATCTCAAACGCAAACCGGCAAGCAATGCGGCAACGCGCGCAACACGGCCGGCGCGACATGGCCGGAACCATGCGTTTTCCGCGTCAACACAGCCGACGCCTGCTGCGAGGGGAGCAGCGCCGAAGACTTCGATGCCGTCATGCTGCGGTAAAGCGCTGCAGCCGGCAACCGCATCCACGACGCCAACCCCCAGCCTGCACGCCCGCGCAACCGTCGGGTGGACTCGCATGCGGCTGGTAAACTCCGCCTCTTCACGAACCCTGGAATTCCGCACGATGCAGGCCGCTCTTCCCGCTCACGACGACATCCGCATCGCCATCATCGGACTGGGCTATGTCGGCCTGCCGTTGGCCACCGCGTTCGGCAAACGCTATCCGGTGGTCGGCTTCGATATCGATGCGCACCGCGTCGGCGAACTCGGCGAGTTCCACGACCGCACCCTGGAAGTCACCGCGGACGAACTGCGCGCTTCCAAGGATTTGAGCTTCAGCTGCGATGCCGCCGATCTGGCCGGCTGCAACGTCTTCATCGTCACCGTGCCCACACCGATCGACGAATACAAACGTCCCGACCTGCGTCCGCTGGAATCCGCCAGCCGCACCGTCGGCCGCGCGATCCGCGCCGGCGGCGTGGCGATCTACGAATCCACCGTGTATCCCGGCGCGACCGAAGAAGTCTGCGTGCCGATCGTCGAGCGCGAATCGGGCCTGCGCTACAACCTCGATTTCTATGCCGGCTACAGCCCCGAGCGCATCAACCCGGGCGATCACCAGCATCGTCTCGAAACCATCATGAAAGTCACCTCCGGCTCCACGCCCGAGGTCGCGGATTTCGTCGATGCGCTGTACGCCAGCATCATCCACGCCGGCACCCACAAGACGTCCAGCATCCGCGTCGCCGAGTCGGCCAAGGTCATCGAGAACATCCAGCGCGACGTGAACATCGCGCTCATCAACGAACTGGCGCTGATCTTCCATCGCCTCGGCATCGACACCCACGAAGTGCTGGCCGCATCGGGCACCAAGTGGAACTTCCTGCCATTCAAACCCGGCCTGGTCGGCGGCCACTGCATCGGCGTGGATCCCTACTACCTCACCCACAAGGCGCAGCAGATCGGCTATCACCCCGACGTGATCCTCGCCGGCCGCCGCATCAACGACGGCATGGGCCCGCACGTGGCCCAGTGCGTGGTGAAGCTGATGGCCCAGCGCGGCCTGCCCACCGCCGGCGCACGCATACTTGTGCTGGGTCTGGCGTTCAAGGAAAACTGCCCCGACCTGCGCAACACCCGGGTCGTCGACATCCTCGCCGAACTGCGCAACTACAGCGCCGAGGTCGATGTCCACGACCCGTGGGTCGACGCCGCGCTTGCCCATGAGGAATACGGCATCACGATGACCGTGCAGCCGCAGACCGGCACCTACGACGCGGTGATCCTCGCGGTCTCGCATCGCGAGTTCGCCGACCTGGGCGCCGAAGGCATCCGTGCATTCGGCAAACCGGGCAGCGTGCTGTTCGACGTGAAAGCGGTGCTGCCGCGGGATGCGGTGGACGGGCGGCTCTGAAGACACCCCCACCATTCGCGCTACGCGCGAATCCCCCTCCCCCGCATGCGGGGGAGGGTTGGGGAGGGGGCGATTCGCGCATCGTCATCATGGAAAGCGCGCCAACCGCGTGCATCGCGCATAAAATTCGGGCTTCCGCGTTTCTCGCATTTCCCGGGCAACAACCCCATGCGCATCCTCGTCACCGGCGCCGCCGGCTTCATCGGCTCCACCCTCAGCCACCGCCTGCTGGCCCGCGGCGACGAGGTGCTGGGTTACGACAACCTCAACGATTACTACGATCCCGCGCTGAAGGACGCGCGCCTCGCGCTGCTCACGCCCAAGCCGGGCTTTTCGTGCGTCAAGGGCTCGCTGGAAGATCGCGCGACGCTGGAAGCCGCCTTCGACAGCTTCAAGCCCGACCGCGTGGTCAATCTCGCCGCGCAGGCCGGCGTGCGTTATTCCTTGGAGAACCCGCACGCCTACATCGACAGCAATATCGTCGGCTTCCTCAACGTGCTGGAAGCCTGCCGCCATCGCGGCATCGAACATCTGGTCTACGCCTCGTCCAGTTCGGTGTACGGCTCGAACCGCAAACTGCCCTTCGCGGTGGAAGACAGCGTCGACCATCCGGTCAGCCTCTACGCCGCCAGCAAGAAAGCCAACGAGCTGATGGCGCACACCTACAGCCATCTGTTCAACCTGCCGACCACCGGCCTGCGCTTCTTCACCGTCTACGGCCCGTGGGGCCGCCCGGACATGGCGCTGTTCCTGTTCACCCGCAAGATCCTCGCCGGCGAACCCATCGACGTGTTCAACCACGGCAAGCACAGCCGCGACTTCACCTATATCGACGATATCGTCGACGGCGTGATCCGCAGCCTCGACCGCGTGCCCGGCCCCGACCCGACCCACGACCCGCTCAACCCCAGCCCGGCCACGTCGTCCGCGCCGTACCGCGTCTACAACATCGGCAACAACAGCCCGGTCGAGTTGCTGCGCTATATCGAAGTGCTGGAAGACTGCCTCGGCCGCAAGGCCGAGAAGAACCTGCTGCCGCTGCAGCCCGGCGACGTGCCGGATACGTATGCCGATGTCAGCGCTCTCGCCCGCGATACCGGATATGCGCCGACGACGTCGGTGGACGTCGGGGTGAAGAAATTCGTGGAGTGGTATCGTGGGTTCTACAAAGTCTGAGCATCTTCCCTGTGCGAAATCTGCACAATCCGCCCAACCTGGAAAATAGCGGGCCGCAAGGAGATCGATCGATGGCACTGCTGGGAAAAAAACGTTTCCGGATTTTGCTTACCGCATTTCTTGGCTTATGCATCATGTTTTCGGTCAGCAGTTGCGACAGGAAACCAAAGGCGATTCCGGAGCTTTCCAATCGCAATGAGTACGAGAAAATATTCGCGGAAATCGATCGCGCGGAAGCGGAACAAGACCCTATCCAACGCTGCTTGATTTATCCATCTCCTCCTCACCTGGACTGGTCGCCGGCATTGATCGACGCGCTTTGTCGCGACAAATTCACCGGAGGGTCGTTCGCTGCCGAACTCAAGCCCATGATCGACGCGCGTGAATGGAAAAAACTGGATGCGCATTTTGCCGGTTTCCTCAAACGTCATTACTCGGGAGAAGACCCGGAATATCGCATCTATCGTTCATTCCCGCTGATCAGCTGGAAAAGCGACGCCGACGCCGAGCGCTACACGTTGCGCTGGCTCAAAGGCGCCCCGATGAGTCCTTACGCAAACACAGCACGCGCGAAGATCCTGATGAGTAAAGCGTGGGAGATCAGGGGTGGAGATTTCGCCAAGGATGTCCCGCCCGAACGCATGCGTCGGGCAATGAATCTGGCGCGGCAGGCCAGCACACTGTTGAGCCGGGCGATCAAACAGGAACCTAGGCTGCTGCCTGCCTACGACATCATGATGGAAGCCTATGTTCTGGGCGGACAACCTGAAATGATGCGGCGCGCGCTTCGGGCAGCGCTGAATCAGTCCCCGAGCAGTTACTACATCCGATCGACCGCCTCGGCCTACATGAGCCAGTTCTGGGGCGGGACTCTCGAAGAACAGGACGCGATGTTGGAGGATGCACGGCCTTATTTCGCACAGAACCCCCGGCTGGAGATGCTCACTCCGTATCGCCAGGTCGAGAAAGGCCGACGGCTCGACGTCCAGAAAGATTATCGCAATGCACTGCCGTTGCTGCGCGAAGCACTCAAGACTGGGCCTTCATACGAAACGCTCGCCCGCGCCCAACGCACTGCATCGAAGCTCGGCTATAACGTCGAAGGTCTGCTCTATCTGTCGCAGAATATCCGTTTTGAACGTGCGCCCGGCGACGAGCTGATGACTCGCGCCAGACTCTGGGAGTCGGACGGCGACTATACCCGCGCGCTTCGCGACCTGCGTGCCGCTGTCAAGCTCTATCCCACCAGCAGAGAAAACGCACTGGCACTTGCTGAAACAGAGGAGCGCGCACAGGCCGCATCCAAGAAGAAGCACTGATCTGCTGCCGCGCACGCCGGTCAGGTCGTCGGAGCATTGGTTTGGTGTTTTGCATTGCTGGGGCGGACCGGAACCACCATCAAGCACGCTTACGATATCGCCGACGGCGGCGATCGCCCGCCCCGCCGCAGCACCAACAGCCCGAACAACGTGGCCGTGAAGTACATGCTCACCGAATACATCGCGGCCGGCAGCGCAAGCCGGAAATCGTTCAATACCGCCAGCGCAATGAAGATCGCCAAGGTCGAATTGTGGATGCCGATCTCGAAGCAGATGGCGGTCGCCATGGGCTTATCGAGGCCCGTGGCGCGCGACAGGTAGTAGCCGGCGAGCAGGCTAAGCACGTTGAACCCTACGACCACCGGGCCGATCACGGCGAAGCTCTCCGTCAACGACGACCATTCCTTGGCGATCGCGCCAATCGCCACGACGGCCAGTACGACCGCACTGAAGATCTTCATGGGCTTTTCGGCGCGCATCGCGAACGACTTCTTCCAGCGATGCACGGCCATGCCGATCAACACCGGCACCAGCACGATGACGATCACCTCCATCACCTTGCCGAACTGCAGCGGCACCACCTGCCCGGTATTCGCGAAATGCTGGATGGCCCAGTTGCTGATCAGCGGCAAGGTGACGATGGACAGCACGGTATTGATGGCGGTGAGCGAAATATTCATCGCCACATTGCCGCCGAACAGATGGCTGAACAGGTTCGCCGAAATGCCGCCCGGCGATGCGGCCAACAGCATCATGCCGACCGCGAACAGCGGCGGCACATCGAACGCCACGATCAGCAGAAAGCACAGCGCCGGCAGCACCACGACCTGCAACAGCAGCGCGACCGCCACCGCCCTGGGGTGATTGAACAGACGCGTGAAGTCCTGCGTGGTCAACGACAGCCCCAGACCGAACATGACCAGGGCCAGCGCCGCCACCAGCAGTTGCGTCACCAGCAGCGAACCGTTCATGAGCGATAACTCTCGTCGATACGGTCGAGCTTGCGCAGCAGCGACGGCCAGACGAAGCCGCCGCCCATGCCGCCAGTCTGCACGCGCATGGCTTCCGCCACGCCCTGGACGATCCGAGGATCGACGACGATGGTTTCGCCGCCGGCCTGCGCGTCGATCTGGATGCGACAGGCGTTCTCGAAGGTGTACATGGCCAGGAACGCGTCCGCAATCGTGGGGGCGACTACCAGCAGGCCGTGATTGCGGAGCATCAGGAAATTGGCCTGCCCCAGATCGGCCTGCAGACGCGGCTTCTCGTCCTCGCGGAAAGCCACACCCTCATAGTCGTGATACGCCAACGACGCCAACACGAACGTCGACTGCTGGCTGATGGGCAATACGCCACATGTCTGCGCGCTGACGCCGACGCCTGCGCGGGTATGGGTATGCAACACGCAGCCCGCGTCCGCGCGCGCCTCGTGTACCGCACTGTGGATCACGAAACCGGCAGGATTCACCGGGAAAGGCGAATCGATCACCTTGTTGCAGGACTCGTCCACCTTCACCAGGCTGGACGCGGTGATTTCCTCGAACATCAGGCCGTAGGGATTGATCAGAAAATGATGCTGTGCTTCTCCCGACACCGATACCGGCAGTTTGGCGCTGATATGGGTGAACACCAGATCGCTCCAACCGTACAGCGCGACCAGCCGGTAGCAGGCGGCCAGATCGCAACGCAATTGCCATTCTTCGGCGTCGACGACGTCCTTGAGCGATGGAATGTGCATATTTTCCCCGGCTTGTGGAACCGCACGAACACGGACCCCATGCGCCTTACGGTACGACGAACGGCGATCCGCTGGAAGTGCGACTATCCGCGCCCGACGCGCTCCCGCGGGAACGCCAACGCGAGCGATTCAATCGCGCGGCCTGCCCGCGATGGGAAGGTGCGAGGCGTTATCGCCGCTCTAGAGCAGATGCCGCAGAGCCGGCAGGTATTTCTCGGCAGAGCCGGTATTCACCGCGACCACCCGTTCGCCGCGCCGCAGCAATCCGCGATCGAGCAATTGCGGAATCGCCGCCAGACACGCCGCGCCCTCGGGCGAGATCCACCAGCGCTTGTCGTGCCACACGCGCTGCAGTTCGGCGGCGGTGTCGGTTTCGCTCACGGCGATCGCCGCGCCGCCGCTCTCGCGGATGATCTGCAGCACCTTGAAGTGGCCGACGCCGCCGGGCACGTTCAGGCCGAAACTGATCGTGTTGCCGGCCACCACGACGGTGGTGTCGTCGGCGCCCGCATCGAACGCATTCACCAGCGGCGGCGTGACCTCGCTCTGCACGCAGAGCATCCGCGGGCGACGACCGTCGATGAGGCCCAGCGCCTCAAGCTCGTTCCACGCCTTCCACATGCCGAGCACGCCGGTGCCGCCGCCGGTGGGATAGATCACCGCATCGGGCAGCGACCAGCGCGTCTCGCCGGGCATGGGCTCGGCCAACTCCAGGCCCAGCGACTTCTTGCCTTCGATGCGCCAGCCCGGTTCCTGGAACGTGGCGACCGAAAAATACCCTTGCGGAATGTAGTGTTCCTTGAGATAGGCGCCGGCCTCGCGGATGGTCGGGCCGATCAGTTCCAGCTTGACCCGGTCCGGATGGCGCTTGGCCGCAGCGGCGACGTTCCCGAGGATCGGCATCGGCGTGTCGTCGGGCATCGCCACCACCACCGACAGATCGCCGGCCAGCGCGTAACGGGTCAGCGAATCGCCGGCATTGCCCTGGGTGGGCACCGCCAGCTTCGTCAGGCCCAGCCTGCGCGCCTGCGCAGCCACCATCGCCATGCCGCGATCCTTGAAACTCTGGGTCGGATTGGCGCCGTAACCCGGATGGGCCTTGCCCTCTTCCTTCACCTGCAGCGCGAGCCCGGCCGCTTGCGCGAGCGGATGGTCGCGATAATCGAGCAGCGGCGTATGGCCTTCGCCGAGCGCGACGATATGCCGCGCGTCTACGGGATCGGCGATGTCCAGCGCCATCAGCGCGCCGAAGCGCCACAGATCGCGACGATGCGGGTCGTACCACGCGGCGCCGGGTTTTTCCGCGGCGAGGCGTTCGACATCCAGCACCATTTCGACCGGGCGGCCGTCGGCGGGATCGAGGTTCATCGGCACGTCTGCGTCGTACTCGATGCCGGAAGCGATGCCACGGAGACAGCGGACGTAGGACATGCGGAAGACCGTCGAAAGCAGTGCGCAGATCTTAACGGACCGATGCCATCGCGAGCGGCGGCGCTATCGCCGCCGCGGCCAGGGCGGCAGAATCGAAGCCATGGACGATTCCTCGACACCGCGCCACGCATCGGGCGCCGCATCCACGGCCTTGCCCGCATTCGATGGCTGGGACGGCAGCATTGCCGGCGCGCGGGCACTGCAGGCGCGACTGGCGGCCCGGGTGTCTCTGGAAGACGATTTCGCCGCGCCGCCGCGCCTGATCGCCGGCTTCGACGTAGGATTCGAGGACGGCGGCGAGACCACTCGCGCCGCAGCGGTACTGCTGGACGCCGAGAGCGATAGAGTGCTGCACGCGCGGATCGCCCGGGTGCCCACGTCGATGCCTTATGTGCCGGGGCTGCTGTCGTTCCGCGAACTGCCCGCGCTGCTGGCGGTGCTGGCAGAGCTGCCGCACACACCGGACCTGGTGTTCGTCGACGGCCAGGGCATCGCCCATCCGCGCCGGCTGGGGATCGCCGCGCACTTCGGCGTGGTCACCGGCCTGCCCTGCATCGGCGTGGCGAAGAAGATCCTGACGGGCGCCGCGGACGCTGAGCTGCCCGATCTGCGCGGCGCGCGGGTGCCCTTGCGGCATCGCGGCCAGCAGGTGGGCTGGCTGCTGCGCAGCAAACTGCGCTGCCTGCCGCTGGTGGTTTCGCCCGGTCACCGCGTCTCGATGGGCACCGCGGTGGAGATGACCATGCGCCACGTCGGCCGCTATCGCCTGCCGGAACCCACGCGCCAGGCCGATGCGCTGGCCTCGCGCCGCCGCAGCGCGCCGATGCTCTGATCGGCAGTGGTATTGCGCTTCGGATCGCATACCGGCTCGCCATCATGCTGTCGCGAAGCTGCGGCATGCTGCAGCTTCCACGACCGCTTCAGGATCCCGGATGCGTTTCCCCGCAACGATCGTCGCCCTTCCGCTCGGCTTCGCGCTGCTCATGGCAGGATGCGTTTCCTCGCCCCTTCCGAAGGAACCCGCGCCGATGCCGTCCTCCAAAGCCCTCGTCATCGCTCATCGCGGCGCGAGCGCGCTGCGTCCGGAACACACGCTGGCGGCGTACGCGAAAGCGATCGAGGACGGCGCCGATATGATCGAACCGGATCTGGTCGGCACCCGCGACGGCGTGCTGGTGGCGCGGCACGAAAACGAGATCTCAGGCACCACCGATGTCGCGCAGCGGCCGGACTTCGCGTCGCGCAAGGCCACGAAGACCATCGATGGCGAACGGGTCACGGGCTGGTTCACCGAAGATTTCACGCTGGCCGAACTCAAGACGTTGCGCGCCCGCGAGCGGTTGCCGGAACTGCGTTCGACCACATTCGACGGTCGATACCAGATCGCGACACTCGACGAGATCATCGCGCTCGCCGCCGAGGGCTCGGCGAAACATGGGCGGCTGATCGGACTGGCGCCAGAGATCAAACATCCGACCCATTTCGCCTCACTCGGTCTGGCGATGGAAGCCAAGCTGCTCGCAACCCTGCGCGCGCATCCGCACACGCTCACGGCGCCGGTCGTGATCCAGTCGTTCGAAACCGCCAACCTGCGCGAGCTGCGCCGCGCAATCGGAAGCGGCTCGAATATTTCGCTGCTGCAGCTGTTGGGCGGCAAGAACGACCGACCTTACGACACGGTCGCTGCTGGCAGGCCGATGCCGTACAGCGCGATGATGACGGCCGATGGCTTACGCGAGATCGCGACCTATGCCGACGCCATCGGCCCCGCGTATCGCGATCTGGATCCAGTCCATGGCCGCAGCCGGCTTGTCGATGAAGCGCATGCGGCCGGACTGCGCGTGATCGTCTACACCTTCCGGCCGGAGAATCATTTCCTGGAAGGCGGGTATCGCGGCGACGGCAGTCCTACCGCGCGTCACGATGCCGGATCGATACGCCAGATCCGTGCGTACTTGGCATTGGGCATCGATGCATTCTTCACCGACGATCCGGCGCTGGGACGAAGTGCGGTGGATGGCGACTGAGCGCGTCGCCTAAGCCCCCAACCCATGCCCACCGACGGGCGTGGTCACGACATGGCTGTCGAAGCCCGCGATGATCGGCCTCCCCCGTGCGATCGCGTCCTTCACCTGCGGCAACGCCAGCGACGCCTGGTGGCTCTGCTCGCTGTCCCAGACCTCGGTGATCCAGATCGCATCGGCATCCGCCGGGTCGCTGGCGACGATATAACTCAGACATCCGGGCATCGCAGCGATACCGTCGAGCAGAATCGCGATCAAGGCATCGCGCTGGCCGGGTCTCGCTTTCATCTTGCCGATCAAACCGTACATCGATCTTTCTCCGTTCAAGGTCGCACAACCAGACAAACCCATGACGAGCATTCCTGCTCCGGCTGTCATGAGCAATTCGCGGCGACTGGCAGACACTCAGGACATCGGCGGATACGTTTCGAACTTCGCGGTGGCCTCGCTCATGCTGGCCCAGGGCGCCGCATGCGCGCTGAAGATTTCCGCTTGCGGACGGTAAGCAGAGGTGTCGTCCAACGATCCCGCGCGAATGCCGATCATGTCTTCGCGCATCGAAGGCAGGCCGAACAGCTGCGACCCGCAGTTCGGGCAGAACCCGCGCCGGATCGGCTAGCCGCTGCCGCCGATGCTTTCGAAGAACTTCGCGTCGCCGATGATCGTCACCGCCTCTAGCGGGAAGAACAGCGTGGGCGCGTATGCGCTGCCCGATGCTTTCTGGCAATCGCGGCAATGACAGTTGCCTTCGATGAGCGGGGCTGCGCTGGATGCATAGCGCACGGCGCCGCAGAGGCAACCTCCGAAAAAGGCTGGAATGGTTTTGCCGATCATGTTCGGCATCCGACGTCGTGAGCCCGCATTGTGGATGTCGGCTACTGACAGGAAATGTCAGCACATTCCATTGCTGCCGAAGCGGCTATCACGCAGCCGCAGCGCAACCCCCAGCCTTGCGCACGCGTTCCGATGACGACGGGTACTTCGCGAGGAGATGCGCGGGGCGAATCGGGCGCGGGCTGAAAGCGCCGCCGCAGTTCGGGCACCGACCCTGCAGCACCGATCCGGCGCAGGACGCGCAGAAGGTGCATTCGAAGCTGCAGATCATCGCTTCGGCCGAATCCGGCGGTAGGCTCTTGTCGCAGCATTCGCAGTTGGGACGGAGTTGGAGCATGCGTGTTCTCCATCATCGATGCGGAGATTCGTCATCCCGCCGAAAGGTTGTCATCCCGAGCGCAGCGAGGGACCTGTTTCCAGTATCTGCATCTCGCGAAACACCAGCAGGACAGCAGCTCCTTCGCCACGCTCGGGATGACAGCCTTGTTGTATGGCATCGCCAGCTTTCAGCACGGCCAAGTGGAATGGATCACCACAAAAGAACCGGAAAACCCCATCCATGAGGCCTCCCGGCATGCGACCCCACCGGCGAGCGGTGCCGCGGATGCGGATCGGACTTGGGGATCCGATCCGCCGACATGCCATCCGTGACATGTCGTGTTCTTGAACAGTTACCAACGCAAAGTGCGTCGGGGGCGGGCCGTCCGCTGACGAGGCCATCCGGCCCGCCCCCGCTGCATCAGACTTCGGCGTCGTCCTCGATGCCTGCATCGCGGGGCGCATCCGCCGGCACGAACTGGGCGCGCAGCGCGGCTTCCAGCTTGACGGCGACCGCGGGGTTTTCCTTCATGTACTGGCGTGCGTTTTCCTTGCCCTGGCCGACGCGCTCACCGTCGTAGCTGTACCAGGCGCCGGATTTTTCGACGATCTTGGCTTCGACGCCCATGTCGATCAGTTCGCCTTCGCGGCTGATGCCTTCGCCGTAGAGGATTTCGGTAATGACCTGCTTGAACGGAGGCGCGAGCTTGTTCTTGACGACCTTGATCTTGGTCTGGTTGCCGATGATTTCCTCGCCCTTCTTGATGCTGCCGATGCGGCGGATATCGAGACGGATCGAGGCATAGAACTTGAGCGCGTGGCCGCCGGTGGTGACCTCGGGGCTCTGGCCCGGCATCATCGCGCCGATCTTCATGCGCAGCTGGTTGATGAAGACGACCATGCAGTTGCTGCGCTTGATGTTGCCGGTGAGCTTGCGCAGCGCCTGGCTCATCAGGCGGGCCTGCAGGCCGGGGAGCTGGTCGCCCATCTCGCCTTCGATTTCGGCCTTCGGGGTGAGCGCGGCGACCGAGTCGATCACCACGATATCGACGGCGTTGGAGCGGACCAGCATGTCGGCGATTTCGAGCGCCTGTTCGCCAGTGTCGGGCTGCGACAGCAGCAGTTCGTCGATATTGACGCCCAGCTTCTGCGCGTAGATCGGGTCGAGCGCGTGCTCGGCGTCGATGAACGCGGCGGTGCCGCCGGCCTTCTGGCACTCGGCGATGGTCTGTAGGGTCAGCGTGGTCTTGCCGGAGGATTCCGGGCCGTAGATTTCGACGACACGACCTTTCGGCAGGCCGCCGATGCCCAGCGCGATGTCGAGCATCAGCGAACCGGTGCCGATGACTTCGACCGCTTCGACCGGGCGGTCGCCCATGCGCATGACCGAGCCTTTGCCGAACTGCTTGTCGATCTGGCTCAGGGCGGCGGAAAGGGCGCGCTTTTTGTTCTCGTCCATCGTGGAATCCTCGTCAGTGAATGTGTAGAAAGAAGGTTGGAAGCCGGGAATGGCTGCAGATTAGGGGTGACCCGTCGCAAAACCTGCGACACCCGGAAATTTAATGATCTGTCGTCTGGCGTGGCATCGGAAAACGGCGCGGGCGACTGTAGGAAAACTCCGCATCGTGACGACTGGCCCCACGACGGCGCGCCTCACGACGGCGCGTCTCAGCGGTTCGGCCGCACCAGACCGCAGTACAACCCTTCGATCGCGAAATCCTGGTCGGGCATCACGTCGATCGGCGAGTAGCTGGGATTGCGCGGCAGCAGGCGGATGCGGTCCTTGCCGATCTTCAGCAGCTTGACGGTGATCTCATCGTCGATGCGGGCGACCACGATCTGCCCTGAGCGCGCTTCGCTGGTGCGGTAAACACCGATCAGGTCGCCTTCGAAGATGCCTTCGTCGATCATCGAATCGCCCTGCACTTTCAGCAGGTAGTTCGGCGCGGGCGAGAACAGCGCGCGGTCCAGAAGGATGTAATCGTCGGAACGCAGGTCGGCGCCGATCGGCAACCCCGCGGCGACCCGCCCCAGCAGCGGCAGGCGCAGCACATCGTCCGACTGCGCGGACATGGGCGGCAGGTCGAGGGCGTCGTTCGCCGCCTCGTGTACCAGCCGGATGCCCCGCGCCTGCCCCGGCACCCGGCGGATGTAGCCGGCCTGCTCCAGGGCTTCGATGTGGTATTGGGCGGCGCGAACGCCCTTGAAGCCCATGGCGTGGGCGATCTCGGTCTGCGAGGGCGGCACGCCATCGGCGGCGATGCGCTCGGAGATGAGGGCGAGAATGGCTTGTTGGGTATCGGTCAGGTCCATGGTTAGTAGTATTACTACTAACGACCCGTCGCGTCAACGATCCGAAGCGATTGGTTGACCCTCGCTGCAGAGGAAGAAACCCAAGATCGCATCGCGTAGAGCGGAGCACAGCTCCGCTGGCCGTTGCAGGGATAAGCCGCGCCACAGCTGCGATCCACGTGATGAGGCTGGACCCATGCCGTCGTTTTCTGCGAAACGCGTAGCGGAGCTGCGCTCCGCTCTACAGAGGCGGCGGCGAGGCGGCGGACCGATTCGGGATCACGGTGTCCCGATCAGCGTTTCCAGCCCGCGCAGCGATGCGGCGACGGTCTGCCGGCGGACGGCGTCGCGGTCGCCGTCGAAATGGAAGAGTTGGGCGTGGGCGTAGCCGCCGCGACGCTTCCAGCCGATCCAGACGGTGCCGACGGGTTTGTCCGGGGAGCCGCCGCCGGGACCGGCGATGCCGGTGACCGCGACCGCGATGCTGGCGCCGGCGTGGACCAGGGCCCCGGAGACCATTTCGATCACGGTCTCGCGGCTGACCGCGCCGTGGCTTTCGAGGGTTTCCGGGCGGACGCCCAGCATCGCCTGCTTGGCTTCGTAGCTGTAGGCGACCATGCCGCAGTCGAACCAGTCGGAGGAGCCGCCGACATCGGTGACGGTCTTGGCGATCCAGCCGCCGGTGCAGCTTTCGGCGGTGACGAGGGTATGGCGCGCGTTGCGGAAACGCATGCCGAGCGCTTCGGCGTGGTCGCGAAGCTCGGCATCGGTGGGAGACGTCATGCAGGATCCGTGGCGGGGCGGCGGAGAGGCCCGGTGCCGCATGATACCGGCCGCCGCCGCGGGTACAACGCGGGCCCACAAGCAATGGCCCGCGCGGGGCGGGCCATTGCGGTGGGTCATGGATGAGAAGCCGAGCCGATTATTTCTTCCCGGTCGCGGCCGGAGCATCGGGTGCGGCCGCCGGTCCCGCTCCGGTGGACGCGATCACGCAGTTCTTGCCC
The DNA here is from genome assembly GCA_040386495.1 of Pseudomonadota bacterium. Taxonomy (GTDB): domain Bacteria; phylum Pseudomonadota; class Gammaproteobacteria; order Xanthomonadales; family Xanthomonadaceae; genus Lysobacter_I. The sequence goes on along the minus strand of JAZKFJ010000019.1, from coordinate 77,075 downwards.
GTGCTGTCGACGCTGAACAGGCTGGCGCAGATGTGGCTCACATCCAGCGGTGCGGTGGTGTCGAAGTTGTGGCAACCGAAGCAGTTGGGGATGTACGAGGTATCGCCCTGCTGGAAGGTTTCCATGGTCATGTTGGCCAGTTCCAGCGAGCCGCGCTGCGGGCTGGTCGGGTCGCCGGGGACGACCTTGCCGTTGGACATGTGCGGCACCGGCGCATTGCCGGAGGAGGCGCCCGCCTTGGTCCACAGCGCACCGATCATTTCGTAGTGCTTCCAGACCGCCATCGGATCGGTGTCGGGCAGTTTGGTCAGCAGGCCATTGGTACCGACCAACTGGTCGTTGAGTTGCTGGATGGCCAGCAGATTGGCGGCGTTGTCGTTGCCATTGACCGACTGCCCGGGCTGGTTGCCGTAGGCGTACTGGCGGCAGACATTGTTCGGCACGCCTGTGATCGGTGGGGCGCTGTCCTTGAATACCAGCCCGGTGTTGAACTTGGAACCGTCGCAGGCGCTGTTCGGTGGACCGGAGGTTGGCTGCGGGTTATTGGTGAGGCAAGTGGCGGCATCGCTGCTGGCGTAAGACCAGCCGGACGCGGGCGCTGGGCTGGAGCCATCGCAAAGCGGCGCATTGGTCTTGTGCTCGAACGTGGCCCAGATCATTTCCGGGTGGTTCTGGGTCCAGTTGGCGAGATGGAAGCCGACCATGCCCAGCGTGACCGGTTTCGGGTAGCCCGGCAGCGTGGCCTGCATCGAGTAGTAGGACGAATCCACCGGCTCAGGGAGAATCTTCCAGGCGACCTTGATCTCGAAAGTACCCGACGCGAAGCCCTGCTGGGTGGATTCGCACATGGCCTGCGAATACCAGATGTTGTAGCGCTGGATGTTGCCGTTCTGGTCGTACAGCGCGGTGTTGTCGGCCTCTTTGTCCTCGAAATCCTGCGGCTTGTCGTCGCGTATGTCGAGCATCTTTGCAGCGGCGGCGCGGCCGAGCAGCACCGGCAGCGAGCACTGCCCACTACTCACATTGGGGTTGTGCAGGCGGTTGGTTTCGAACACGCGTTCGCCGGGCGACGTCGTCGAGGGCGAGACCTGGGCCAGGAACCACTGCCACGAGAACTGGTAGAAATCGCAGAAGGTTTCGGCGGCGGCGATTTCCGGCGGAGGATTGGGATTGCTGATCCAGCTTGAGCTGGCCTGGCAGATCGCGGCTTCGACTTTCGGTGCGGCTGCGGCGACCGCGGGTTGGGCCGCAGGCTCTTCCGGCTTCTGGCCGCAGCCCGACAGGGCCAGCGCCAGGGTCAGTGTGGTGGCGAGCGCATGAGGCGCGTAGCGACTGCGGCGGATGCTATCTGCATGCATGAGCGATGGCTTGGACATCGACGTTCTCCTTGGCTTTCGACCTAAAGACTGCGGAACTCCTGCCGTGCGGGAATTCCGTCCCCCTCGAACGCCGGGCAGATCGAGTCTGTCGGCTGCCTCGTCGTTCGGATTCCTTCGGCCGGCGGCGTACGGTGTCGCTGCTCCGGCCCGCGAATCGATTCCTGAATGATTCCCCGGGCGCAGCATGCGCCCGTGAACAGTCAGCCGCAACCTGCAAAAAAAAAGACGGCCCGCCGAAGCGGGCCGTCTGGCTGTAGCTTGTGTTGCCGAATCGGTATCAGTACTTGACGCGCAGGGTGACGCCAAAGGTGCGCGGCGCGCCGAGGAAGGCGTTCCACGTGCCGGTCTGCAGCGGCGCATCGAACGCGACCTGGTAGTACTCGGCATCGGTCAGATTCTGCGACCACAGCTCGACGTCCCAGCGGCCATCGCGACGGCCGAGGATGACGCGCGCGTTGAGCACGGAGTACCCGTCCTGCTGCTTCTCGGGATCGAGATCGGAGCCGGTGTTGTAGTCGGACATGTACTTGGCGCCGAGGTGCGCGCTGGCTTCGAGATTGCTGCCCATGTCCCATTCGTAACCGACCGAGCCGGTCACCGACCACTTCGGCGCGAAGCTGGCGCGGCTGCCGGGCAGCAACGCCAGATCGGCGTCCGGCAACGGATCGTCGCCGTACTTGGTATCGGCATAGGTCAGGCCGGTCTGCACCATCCAGCCGCCGGTCTTCCACAACAGTTCGGCGTCGAGACCCTGCGAGGTCACTTCGGGAATCGAACGCACCACGAAGCTGGTGCCGAGGAAGCTGTTGAGCTGGAAGTCGGTGTACTTCTGATGGAACAACGTGGCGTTGAGCAACAGGTTACCGCCGAGCCACGTGGTCTTGGTGCCCAGTTCGAAGCTGTCGACGAACTCGCCCGGGAACGAGGTGTCGTTCACCGGCACGATGCCCGCCGTACCGCTGGACAGGCCGTTGTTCGACTGCACGCGATCGAGGTTGAAACCGCCGGCCTTGTAGCCGCGGGCGGCCGAGAAATAGCCCATCGCGTGTTCGTTGAAGCGGTAGGCCGCCTTGAACGTGCCGGACCATTCCTTCTCTTCGCGGGTCTGATCGGTGCTGCGACCGTTGTGCTGCACGTTGGTCCACGGCAGACAGGCGAAACCGACCACCTGCGGCGCCGCGGCCGATGCCTGGGCGACGCTGAGGCCACGCGCGACCAGGGCAGCGACAACCTGACCCGGGTTGGTAAGCATCGCCGCACAGCCGAGACCGCCGTTCGGGTTGCTGTAACGCGAGGCCAGCTCTTTCTTTTCGCGGGTGTAGCGCAGGCCCAGGGTCAGATCGAGCGCATCGCTGACATGCCAGGTGTTGTTGGTGAACAGACCGACGCTCTTGGACTCCTGCTCGTAACGGTCGGCTGCGGCATGACCGGCGAACACGGTGCCGAACGGGCGGCCCGACGCCTGCGACAGGAACAGCGGCGCGGTGGGGCTGCCGCCGAGCGCCGGATTGATCCGCGACAGCAGCGCGATCGAGAGATAGGGCTCGTAGGCGTTGCCGACCCGGTAACCTTCGTTCCGGCGCAGATTCTCGTCCGCATAGAAAGCACCGACCAGCCAGTCGAGTTTGTCGCTGCTGCCGGTGAGGCGGAATTCCTGACTGAAGGTGTTGAAACGGCTGAAGTTGTCCGATTCCTGCGGATTGCGGTAGAGGATATCCGCGGTGCTGTAATCGAAATCGATGCCGTTGGTCGATTGCCATTTGCGCTGCGCCGTGACCGACGTGAACGTGGCGCCGCCGAGCCAGGGGGTTTCCCAGTCGACCTGACCGCTGACGCCCTGGTCCTTCATGTACTGCGCGGTGCTGCGGTTGGACCACGCGCGACGCGCGAAGGGATCGGCCACCGGCGCCACGCCGGTATCCGGCGACAGCGCATCGAGGATCGCCGCGGTCGGGCCGCGGACGATGGTGACGGCCGAGCAGCAGCTTTCATCGCGATTGCTGAAATCGCCGGTCAGCAGGATGTCCAGCGTGTCGGTGGGCTCGAACAGAACCTGGCCGCGGAATGTGTGGAAGTTCTGGGTCTGGTCTTCGGTTTCGGTGCGCGGACCGGCGCCGGTGCGGACATCGAGGTAACCGTCGCGCTTGCGCTTGGCGGCATACAGGCGGAACGCCGCCATGTCGTTGAACGAATCGCCGTACGAGCCGGATACGCCGACCGTGCCGTAGCTGCCGATGGTCAATTCGGCTTCGGCGCTCTGCTGATAGCTCGGACGCTTGGTCACGACGTTGATCACGCCGGCCGACGTGTTCTTGCCGAACAGCGTGCCCTGCGGACCCTTCAGCACTTCGATGCGCTCGAGTTCGCCGAGGTCGCCGAAACCCACGCCGTTGCGCGGACGGTAGACGCCGTCGATCACCACGCCGACCGAGGATTCCAGACCCGCGTTGTCGCCGACCGTACCGATACCGCGGATGCGGGCGGTGGTCAGCGATTCGCTCTGGGTGCTGGTGACGGTGAGACCCGGAACCAGTTGCTGCAGATCCTTGATGTCGCGGACGCCGCTGTCTTCCAGCATCTTTTCGGACAATGCGGTGACCACCACCGGCACGTCCTGCAGCGCTTCTTCGCGTTTCTGCGCGGTGACGATGATCTTGTCGAGTGTGCCCTCTTCTTCGCCTGCACTACTATCCTGGGCGAACGCCAGCGGCGCTTGAACCATTCCTACCAGCGCCACCAGAAGTGCCCGGGTCAAAACCGAATGTTGCGGTGCACGATAATTCATACTCCCCCTCCTCGCCCTGTTTCGTTAAGTGTTGTCTGTCGTTATACGTGGTCGTTGATCGATCATCGGCGGTGTGCATGTTACGGCGTGTTGTCGCGTCCCCACTGCTCGCATTGCGAAGCGTTACGCCACCCCGCACTGCCCCCCAAGGGCCGCGTCGCCGTCCCCCTGTTTTCTGTGGTCAGGGGATCACCGCGCACCGACGGTAGCACAGGATCCGCCCACTGTAAGCATGACTGAAGCACTGCCGGGCAGGCGCTGGCATACTAGTCGTTCCGCCCCCAGCCAGCGCTTCGACGCGCCCGGCGGCCTCCACCGAACGCACTTGTGTCCGACACCGCATCCTCCCCCCGCGTCGCCAGCGACCAGCACACGCCTCTCATGCGCCAGTTCTTCGCCGCCAAGGCGGAGCATCCGGACGTATTGATGTTCTTCCGTATGGGCGATTTCTACGAATTGTTCTACGACGACGCGCGCAAGGCCGCGCGCCTGCTCGACATCACACTGACGCAGCGCGGCAACTCCGCCGGCCAGCCGATCCCGATGGCGGGCGTGCCGGTGCATGCCTACGAAGGCTATCTGGCACGGCTGGTGGCGCTGGGCGAATCGGTCGCGATCTGCGAACAGATCGGCGACCCGGCGCTGGCGAAGGGGCTGGTCGAACGCAAGGTCGTCCGCATCGTCACTCCAGGCACAGTCACCGACGAGGCACTGCTGCAGGACCGCCGCGACACGCTGCTGATGGCAGTGGCGCGAGGCAAACATGGCTACGGCATCGCGTGGGCGGATCTGGCCGGCGGGCGTTTTCTGGTCAATGAAGTAATCAGCGACGACATGCTGGAAGCCGAACTCGCGCGGCTCGATCCCGCCGAACTGCTGCTTCCCGACGAAGACGGCTGGCCGGCGGCGCTGGCCAACCGCAGCGGCGTGCGCAGACGCGCGCCGTGGCTGTTCGACGCCGACAGCGGCCGCCGGCAGTTGCTGCAGTTCTTCAATCTGTTCGACCTCAGCGGTTTCGGCATCGACGGCAAGCCATTGGCCATCGCCGCGGCCGGCGCGCTGCTGGGCTACGTCGAGGAAACCCAGAAACAGCGGCTGCCGCATCTCACCGCGATCCGCATCGAAACCAGCGACGGCGCGATCGCGATGAACGCGGCTACCCGCCGCCATCTGGAACTCGACACCCGCGTCGACGGGGACACGAAACACACCCTGCTCGGCGTGCTCGACAGCACGGTCACGCCGATGGGCGGCCGCCTGCTGCGCCGCTGGCTGCATCGCCCGCTGCGCGAACGCAGGATCGTCAGCGAGCGTCATGACGCAGTGCAGCAACTGCTCGCGGCGCGCGCAGACCATGATGTTCGCGACGCCTTCCGCGGCCTCGGCGACATCGAACGCATCCTTTCGCGCGTGGCCCTGCGCAGCGCGCGCCCGCGCGACCTATCGACCCTGCGCGATGCGCTGTTGCTGCTACCGAAGGTCCGCAATGCGCTGTCCGGCATCGACTCGCCGCGGCTGCTGTCGCTGTGCGCCGAACTCGGCGAACACGATGCGCAGGCCGCATGGATGGCGAGCGCGATCACGCAACAGCCGCCGCTGCTGGCGCGCGACGGCGGCGTGATCGCCGAGGGCTTCGATGCCGAACTCGACGAACTGCGCACGCTCAGCACCCATGCGGACCAGTTCCTGATCGATCTGGAAGCGCGCGAGCGCGCGAGCAGCGGCATCGCCACGCTCAAGGTCGGCTACAACCGCGTCCACGGCTATTACATCGAGATCAGCAAGGGCCAGGCCGTGAAAGCGCCGGTCCACTACACCCGCCGCCAGACCCTGACCGGCGCCGAGCGCTACATCACCGAAGAGCTGAAACAGTTCGAGGACAAGGTGCTCTCGGCGCGCGAGCGTTCGCTGTCGCGCGAGAAGCTGCTGTACGAAGGCATCCTCGACGAACTCAACCGCGACCTCGAACCGCTGAAGCGCGCCGCGGGCGCGCTGAGCGAACTCGACGTGTTGAGCTGTTTCGCAGCGCGCGCGCGCGAACTCGACTGGTCGCGGCCGAGCCTGGTCGACGACGCCCGGCTGCATATCGAACGCGGCCGTCATCCAGTGGTGGAAGCGGTGCGCGACGAACCGTTCGAGCCGAACGATCTGTTGCTCAATGGAGACGATGGCAGCACAGCACGACGCATGCTGGTCATCACCGGCCCGAACATGGGCGGCAAATCGACGTACATGCGCCAGAACGCGCTGATCGTCCTGCTCGCGCACATCGGCAGCTTCGTCCCGGCGTCCAAAGCGGAACTCGGCCCGATCGACCGCATCCTCACCCGCATCGGCGCCGGCGACGATCTCGCGCGCGGCCAATCGACCTTCATGGTCGAAATGAGCGAGACCAGCTACATCCTGCATCACGCCACCGCGCAGTCGCTGGTGCTGATGGACGAAATCGGCCGCGGCACCTCGACCTACGATGGCCTGGCGCTGGCCGAAGCCTGCGCCAAGCATCTGGCCGCGAGCAACCGTTGCTACACCCTGTTCGCCACGCACTATTTCGAACTTACCGCACTCGCCCAACCCGGCAGCGGTATCGCCAACGTGCATCTGGACGCCGTCGAACATCACGACAAGCACGGCGGCGATACTCTGGTCTTCATGCACGCCGTGAAGGACGGCCCCGCCGACCGCAGCTTCGGCCTGCAGGTCGCCGCCCTCGCCGGTTTGCCGAAGAGCGTCGTGCGCGAAGCGCGCGGGCGCCTGGCCGAACTCGAACAGCGTCGCAGCGATCCCACGCCCGTGTTCACGCCGCAGACGCTGGATCAACCCCAGCAGTTCGGACTCTTCGCACCGAACTCCGCCGCACTCGACGCACTCGCCGGCATCGACCCCGACGAACTCACGCCGAAGCAGGCGCTGGAGGCGTTGTATCGGCTGAAGGCGTTGGAGTGACCGCACGCGCACGAAACCCGGGGACTCGCCGTCCGCTTGATCGGGCTTCGTAATTGACCGATCCTGCCCGCTTTCTCGCCATGCGGTTCCCAACATGACGCAAGGGTTGTGGCAGCTCGCCAGATGGAAAGGCGTCCCCATCCTGCTCCACTGGTCCGTCCTGCTCGGACTGGTCTGGTTCGGATTGCGGTATCAGCGCGTCGTCCCGACCCTTCTGACGTTCTCCGGGTTCTTCGCATTGCTGCTCGTGCATGAGCTGGGACATGCGATCGCTGCACGATCCCGCCAGGTCCATGTTTTCGGTATCCGCCTGTACATCCTCCATGGCGAGTGCAGTCATGCCCGGCCCCATCGCGAACGGGACGACGTGTTCATCGCCTGGGGCGGCGTGCTCGCCCAGGGCGTCGTCCTGGTCTTGGCCATGTTGGTCGAGCCGGTCCTGGCCGCGGCATTTCCAACGGCCGAACCCGTGCTTGCACCCCTCTTCCGCGTACTCACCACCGGCAATGCGCTGATGATCGCGATCAACCTGCTGCCCATAGCGCCGCTGGACGGCCACAAAGCGTGGCGCGTGCTTCGCCCTCTGCGCAGCACGCTGTCGTCCCGCCTCCGGCACGCCATCACCTCGCTGAAACGTATTCCGGATGCCAGGAAACGCCGCGCGAAGCGGAAAGATGCGCAGAGCAATGTCGTTGATCTGATCGAACGGATAAAGAAGAAGAAGAAATAGCCGTCGCACTCAGGGCACGATCCCGGCCCCGATGCTGGACGCTCTCGCCGGCATCGACCCCGATGCGTCTTGCGCGGTGTAAACACGACGGTGTTTACAGGACGTCAAACCCAAGCAAGCCCGCGCACCTCCAAAAAACCCGTTTTGCCGCACTTTTGCCGGCCCGCTGGGGCTAAAGTGCGACGACAACGCCATCTCGGCCCCAGGAGACCGCCATGACCGCACTCACCGACGAACTGTTCGCCCAGCTCGAAGGCGCGCCGCTGCAGCAGATTTCCCAGCAGTTGGGCATCGGCAAGACACAGGCGGCCGGTGCGGTCAGCGCCGCGCTGCCGCTGCTGATCGGCGCGCTGGGCAAGAACGCCAGCCAGCCGCAGGGCGCGGAAGCGCTGTTCGGCGCATTGCAGAAGGATCACGCCGGCAGCGCCGATATCGGCAACCTGCTCGGCATGGTGCTGGGCGGCGGTGCGGCCACGCGCCAGACCGACGGTGCCGGCATGCTCGGCCATATCCTCGGCGGCCAGCAGGGCCGCGCCGAGCAGCACCTGGGCGAAGCCACCGGCCTGGGCGGCGACCGCGCCGGACAGCTGATGAAGATCCTCGCCCCGATCGTGATGGCCTATCTGGCCAAACGCATGTTCAGCGGCAACGACGGCGACAGCGGTGCGGCGGCCGGCATGGCCGGCGGGGGCAACCCCACCGCCGATGTGCTGGGCGCGATCCTCGGTCGGGAACAACAACAGGCGCGGCAGCAGGGCGGCATCGGCGGCGGGTTGCTCGGCGCGGTGCTGGATCAGGACGGCGACGGCCAGCTCGGCCTCGGCGATCTGCTGAAGATCGGCGGCGGGTTGCTGGGTGGGAAGCGCTGATTGCTTCCTGCGTCATTTCGGCGCGGCGGCCATGATCGTCGCGCTGGCGGGCTGCGGCCGGCAGCCTGAAGCCGCACAGCTCCGTGCGGACGCGGCACGCCTGCACCCGGATTGCAGGGTGATGGATACAGGACCCGGCGAAGGCGACAGCGATACGGTCTACATGCATCTCCGCCTCGAGTGCACGCGCGCGCCGCAGGAACGCCGGCACATCCTGGGATACATGCGCAACGCCAGCGGCTGGCATCTTGTCTTCGACGATCGCGACGACCGGCCAGTGCCCCTGGCGAGCGGACGGGCCACTGTGCCCGGGCACGCGAAGCAATAGTCAATTTCTATCGATCTGGTCCAAACAATCGAATTCCATCGATGACTTGTCGGCAGTAGCTTGAACCCACACCCGAGTCCGCCCCAGGAGAACCACCATGTCAACTGAACCCCAGTGTCCTTTCTCAGGCGACGCACGCGCACAATCCCGCCCGCGCCACCGCGGCAACGCCGACTGGTGGCCGAACCAGCTCAATCTGGGTCTGCTCCACCAGCACTCGCCGCGCGCCAATCCGATGGGCGAAACCTTCGACTATCGCGCAGCCTTCAAGACCTTGGACCTCGACGCCGTCGTCGCCGATCTCAAGGCGCTGATGACCGACTCGCAGGACTGGTGGCCCGCCGACTATGGCCACTACGGTCCCTTTTTCATCCGCATGGCGTGGCACGCGGCCGGCACCTACCGCATCCATGACGGCCGCGGCGGCGGCGGCACCGGCGACCAGCGCTTCGCGCCGCTCAACAGCTGGCCCGACAACGGCAACCTGGACAAGGCGCGGCGCCTGCTGTGGCCGATCAAGCAGAAGTACGGCCGCAATCTTTCGTGGGCCGACCTGTTCATCCTGACCGGCAACATCGCCTTGGAATCGATGGGCTTCAAAACCTTCGGCTTCGGCGGCGGCCGCTCCGACATCTGGGAACCGAATGCCGATATCGACTGGGGCCCCGAGGGCGAATGGCTGTCCACCAGCGACAAGCCCGGCGGCCGCTATTCCGGGGAACGCGAACTGGCCAACCCGCTCGCGGCCGTGCAGATGGGCCTGATCTATGTGAACCCGGAAGGCCCCGACGGCAACCCGGACCCGCTGGCGTCGGCGCGCGACATCCGCGACACCTTCGCGCGCATGGCGATGGACGATGAGGAAACCGTCGCGCTCACCGCTGGCGGCCACACCTTCGGCAAGGCGCACGGCGCGGGCGACGCATCGCTGGTACAGGTCGAGCCCGAAGGCGCCGATATCGAAACCCAGGGCCTCGGCTGGATCAACAGCTACGAAAGCGGCATGGCCGGCCACACCATCACCAGCGGCATCGAAGGCGCGTGGACGCCGACGCCGACGCAGTGGGACATGAGCTATTTCGAAACGCTCTTCGGTCACGAATGGGAACTGACCAAGAGCCCCGCCGGCGCGCACCAGTGGAAGCCGAAGGGCGACGCCGGCCGCAACGTGCCGGACGCGCACACGCCGGGCGTGTTCCACCAGCCGATGATGACCACGGCCGACATGGCGATGCGCATGGATCCGGCCTACGAGAAGATCTCGCGCGACTTCCTGGCCAATCCGGCGAAGTTCGCCGACGCCTTCGCCCGCGCCTGGTTCAAGCTCACCCATCGCGACATGGGGCCGCGCGTGCGGTACCTCGGCAAGTTCGTGCCGTCCGAAGAACTGATCTGGCAGGATCCGGTGCCGGCCGTCGACCATCCCCTGGTCGATGCGAACGACGTCGCCGCGCTGAAAGCCAAGGTGCTCGGCTCGGGGCTGACGATCCCGCAGCTGGTATCGACCGCCTGGGCGTCCGCGTCCACGTTCCGCTGCAGCGACAAACGCGGCGGCGCCAACGGCGCGCGCATCCGGCTGGCACCGCAGAAGGACTGGGAAGCCAACCAGCCCGCGCAGTTGGCCAAGGTGCTGGGCGTTCTCGAAGGCATCAAGCGCGACTTCGACGCCAATGGCGGCGGCAAGAAGGTATCGCTGGCCGACCTCATCGTCATCGCCGGAAACGCGGCGGTCGAAGCGGCAGCGAAACAGGGCGGACACAGCGCGACCATCCCGTTCTCGCCCGGCCGCACCGACGCCACCGAAGCGCAGACCGACGCGGATTCGTTCGCGCCGCTGGAACCGAAGGTCGACGGCTTCCGCAATTACGTCGCGAAGGGTTTTGAAGGTTCAGAAGCGGAGATGCTGATCGATCGGGCGAACCTGCTGAGCTTGAGCGCACCGGAGATGACGGTGCTGGTCGGCGGCCTGCGCGCACTCGGCGCCAACGTCGGCGATGCGAAGCACGGCGTGTTCACGCAGCGCCCGGGCACGCTCAGCAACGATTTCTTCGTCAACCTGCTGGACATGCGCACGAAGTGGAAGCGTTCCGAAAGCAACACGCACGTGATCGAAGGACGCGACCGCAGCAGCGGCGAACTGAAGTGGACCGGCACGGTGTCGGACCTCGTCTTCGGCTCAAACTCGCAGTTGCGTGCGCTCGCCGAGGTCTACGCCGCCAATGATGCGAAGGACACGTTCTTCAATCACTTCATCGCCGCCTGGACCAAAGTGATGAACCTCGATCGCTTCGATCTGCGGTGATGGTTTGAGGTGATTTCAAAGGGCGGCACGCCTCAAACGCCGCGTCCTGCTTGAACCCGAACGCCGACGGCTCACCCCGTCGGCGTTTTTCGTATGGCGTCGGCTTTCAGAGGGCGTCGAGATCGCCCAGCGCACGGATCAAGCGCCGCGCACGTTTGTCCGGCTTACTTTCTGGCGGCTGATAACCCGCACGCCCGGCGCGCAGGCCGGCGATGGTATCCAGCCGCTTCGCCTTCGACGCCTCGGACTCGGTGTACAAGGTCTGCGCGACCGATGCCGGACCGCGCTGTTCGCTCAAACCCGCGACCACGATCTCGAACACTTCATCACCGCGCGCGATGCGCATCGCATCGCCGACGCGCACGGTGCGCGAGGCTTTCGCGCGCTGTCCGGCCACATCGACCTTGCCGTTATCGATCGCCTGTTTGGCGAGACTGCGGGTTCTGAAAAAACGCGCGGCCCAGAGCCAGAGGTCGAGGCGGACGGTAGTAATGGCGGCATCGGCTTGCATGAGATCAGCGGAAAACGAAAGGAGCGGAGGCGAACACGAGGATACCGGACGAAACGTCGCCTTTCGGTAGCCGCGATTTCCGAAAAGCGAAAGGCCACCTTGCAATGGCCGGCGTATTCCCCAAAAAGCGAAAGGCCGCCTTTCGGCGGCCTTTCTGCGCAACATTGCAGCTTGCGGCGGATCAGACGGCAGCGGGAGCGGCCTTCGCCTTGCTGTACATCGACAGATCTTCCTTGATGCGCGCCTTCTTGCCTTCGAGCTTGCGCAGGTAGTACAGCTTGCTGGCGCGCACTGCGCCGCGACGCTTGACCTGCACCGATTCGATGATCGGGCTGTGGGTCTGGAAGACGCGCTCGACGCCGTAGCCGTGCGAGATCTTGCGGACGGTGAACGCGGAGTTCAGGCCGCCGTTCTTGATGCCGATCACCACGCCCTCATAGGCCTGCACGCGCTCGCGGTTGCCTTCCTTGACTTTGACGTTGACGATGACGGTGTCGCCCGGACCGAAATCCGGAAGCTGACGCACGACCTGCTCGGCTTCGAACTGCTGCAGCAGCGTGTTGATTGAGGGTTTGTTCATGGGACTGGCCTGTTGTTGATTGCCTTCGAGAGGCTTGTTGTTGCGCGAGTGCACGTGGACCCGCGTCATGGCATGGGTAGAACTGTGTGGAATAAAACGGTAAGCCGCGCATTATAAGGGGAAATTTCCCCGCGATGCTAGGGCTCGGCTACTCCAGGGGCGGGGGCGGCCAGTTCGGCCAGGAAAGCCTCCAGCAGTGCCCGGTCGGTTTTGGACAGGGCCGCGCGGTCGATCAGCTCGGGCCGCCGCAGCCAGGTCCGGCCCAGCGACTGCTTGCGGCGCCAGCGGGCGATCTCGGCGTGGTTCCCGGACAACAGCACCGGTGGAACGCCGCCCAGAGGGTGTTCCAGCGGCCGGGTGTAGTGCGGGCAGTCCAGCAGCCCGCCCTCGCCCTCGAAACTGTCCTGAGCAGCGGATTCAACATCGTTCAGTGCCCCGGGCAGCAGCCGCGCGGCGGCGTCGATGACCACCGCCGCCGCCAGTTCGCCGCCGGACAGCACGTAATCGCCGATCGACAGTTCCTCGTCGACCTCGGCCTGCAGCAGGCGCTCGTCCACGCCTTCGTAACGGCCGCAGAGCAAAACCAACCGCTCGCGCCCGGCCAGTTCGCGGGCTTTGGCCTGGGTCAGCGGAACACCTTGCGGAGACATATAAATGATGTGCGCCAGGCGCGGATCAGCCTCGCGCGCAGCCTTCAGCACGGCTTGCAGCGGGTCGATCAGCATCACCATGCCGGGACCGCCGCCGAACGGGCGGTCGTCGACCCGGCGGTAGCTCCCCTCGGCGTAGTCGCGCGGGTTCCAGCCATGGATCGACAGCAGCCCGCGCTCCTGCGCGCGCCCGACGACGCCGTGACCGGCGATCTGGGACACGAATTCAGGAAACAGACTGACGACATCGATGCGCATGGCTGCTTTTCGTAGGAGCGGCTTGGGCCGCGAACTCAGACGGAGGCGCCGATCAGAAATCCGCGTCCCAGTCGACGACGATCTTTCCGCTGTCGAAATCCAGCGATATCACATAATCCGGCCGGGCGAAGGGGATCAGTCGCTCGCGATCGCCGCGAACCGCCATCACATCGTTGGCGCCGTTCGAGAACACACTGGTGACCACACCGAAGTCGACGCCTTCGACATTCGCGACGCGCATGCCTTCGAGATCGATCCAGTAGAACTCGCCATCTTTCGGCGGCGGCAGCGCGCTGCGGAGCACGTAGAGTTCGGCACCGCGCAGGGCCTCGGCCGCATCGCGATCCTCGACCCCCGGCATTGTGCCGATCAGACCTTTGCCGCCGGCACGGGCACGCGCGCCGTCGACTTCGCGCTCGCGGCCCTGCGCATCACGCAGGAGCCACGGCTGATAGCGCAGCAGATTGCTCTGCGGCTCGGTCAGGGATTCGAGTTTCAGCTCGCCACGCACGCCGAACGCGCCGTGGATCCTGCCTACCAGGATGCGGCGCGTCGGGTCGTTCATTGGGCTGGGTGGCCGCGGCGGACCGCGGCCGGCCGCTTAGGCGGCAGGAGCCGCAGCGACGGCAGCAGTGGCGGCCTGCTTCGCGAACTGCTTGTAGAGATCGGCAACCTTGTCGGTCAGCTGGGCGCCATGGCCGATCCAGTGCTTGGTGCGCTCGAGGTCGAGCTCGACGCGCTTTTCGTTACCGGCGGCGACGGGGTTGTAGTAACCCAGACGCTCGATGTTGCGGCCGTCGCGCGAGCTGCGGCTGTCGGTGACGACGATGTGATAGAAGGGGCGCTTCTTGGCGCCGCCACGGGTAAGGCGAATCTTGACCATGAGTCGATAGTTCCTGTGGAGCCCAGCTGCCGGAGTGGCAGGGTAAGCCGGCAAGTATAACCCACTGATTCAGGTCAGGAAACCCTTCGCGAACACCTGCCCAAGCGGTACAGCCCCTAAGTTAGGGGCGATTCGTGCCTTAAGGCACGAATGGGGTATGGAAGCGCACTGACTGGGGCCCAAGGTTCGCGCAGCGAACTTTGGGGTGATCAGGCGCAGCCTGATCACCGGAACGGCATCCCGCCGCCCCGACCGCCCATCATCCCCTTCATGCCCCGCATCAGGCCCTTCATGCCGCCGGAGCTGAGCTTGCTCATCATTTTTTCCATCTGCTGGAACTGCTTCATCAGCTTGTTGACGTCGGCCGGGGTGAGGCCGGAACCGCGGGCGATGCGGGCGCGGCGCGAGCCGTTCAGCAGCGCCGGGTTGCGACGTTCCTTCTTGGTCATCGAGTTGATGATCGCGATCAGCCGCGGCACTTCCTTGCCGGTGACCTGATTCTTCACGTTGTCCGGAATCTGGCCCATGCCCGGCAGCTTGTCCATGAGCCCGTGCAGGCCGCCCATGTTCTGCATCTGTTCGAGCTGATCCTTCATGTCGTTGAGGTCAAACTTCCTGCCCTTGGTGATCTTCTCGGCGAGTTTCTGCGCCTTGTCCTTGTCGACCTGCTGCTCGACCTGTTCGACCAGCGACAGCACGTCGCCCATGTCGAGGATGCGGCCGGCGGCGCGGTCCGGGTGGAAGACGTCCAGCCCATCCGGCTTCTCGCCGATGCCGATGAATTTGATCGGCCGGCCGGTGATGTAGCGCACGCTCAGCGCCGCGCCGCCGCGGGCGTCGCCATCGGTCTTGGTCAATACCACGCCGGTCAGCGGCAGCGCTTCGCTGAAGGCCTTGGCGGTATTCGCGGCGTCCTGGCCGGTCATCGCGTCGACCACGAACAGGGTCTCGACCGGATTGATCGCGGCATGCAGCGCCTTGATCTCGGCCATCATCGCTTCGTCGATGGCGAGGCGACCGGCGGTATCGACGATCAGCACGTCGACATAGGATTTGCGCGCATCGTCGATCGCGGCGCGGACGATGGCTTCGGGCTTCTGCGATGCGTCGGACGGGAAAAACAGCACATCGACCTGCTCGGCCAGTGTTTTCAGCTGTTCGATCGCAGCCGGGCGATACACGTCGGCCGACACCACCATCACTTTTTTCTTGCGCTTTTCTTTCAGGTGCTTGGCGAGTTTGCCGACCGTGGTGGTCTTGCCCGCGCCCTGCAGGCCGGCCATCAGGATCACCGCCGGCGCCGGCACATTGAGATTCAGATCCGACGCCGCCGCGCCCATCACCGCGGTGAGTTCGTCGCGGACGACCTTGATCAACGCCTGACCAGGCGTGAGCGACTTGAGTACTTCCTGGCCGACCGCGCGGACCTTGATCCGTTCGATCAGCGCCTGCACCACCGGCAGCGCCACGTCGGCTTCGAGCAGCGCGATGCGGACCTCGCGGGTGGCTTCGCGGATGTTCTCCTCGGTCAACCGGCCGCGGCCGCGAAGCCGCTCGATGGTGCCGGACAGACGCTGGGTGAGAGACTCGAACATGGGCGCGGACCGCTGCGGAAAGACGGCGATTATATGCGGTGCGGGAAGGTATCGCCGTATGCGACACTGGTCCGATGACAATCGTTCTCATCGCATCGGTCCTGTATCTGCTGTCCGCGGCGCTGCTCGCGCGCCGGCTGACGCAGGCCGGACCGGGGGTGTCGGTCGCGCTCTGGGCGATACCCGCGTCGGCGGCCGTACTGCACGGTGCCGCGCACATGCTGGCCTGGCGCGAGGCCGGCGGCGCGAATCTGCATTTCTTTTCGGCGTTGTCGCTGGTCGGGTTGGGCATGGCCGCCCTGACCGTACTGGTGGGCATGCGCGGCCGCATGGCGGCGCTGGGCGTGATCGTATTCCCGATCGCCGCCGCACCGTTGGGGCTCTACCAAGGCTTCGGCCGCCAGGATCCGCAGCCGCTGGGCTGGCAGGGTCAACTGCACGCCTGGTGCGCACTGCTGGCGTACGCCACGCTTGCGATCGCGGCGCTGCTCGCCATCCTGTCCTGGTCGCAGGAACGCGCGCTGCGTCGGCGTCGACTGCACGGCTGGCTGCGCGCGCTGCCGCCATTGGTCGAACTTGAGACGCTGCTCTTCCGCACCATCACGGTCGGCTTCATCCTGCTGACCGCCACGCTGCTCACGGGCGCGCTGTTCGTCGAAGACCTGCTGACGCAGCATTTGGCCCACAAGACGGTGTTCAGCGTGCTGTCGTGGCTGGGCTTCGGCGCGTTGCTGGTCGGTCGCTGGCGTTACGGCTGGCGCGGCGTCAAGGCCGTGCGCTGGACGCTGATCGCGATGACCCTGCTGGTGCTGGCGTTCTTCGGCAGCAATCTGGTGCTGGAACTGGTGCTGCGGCGCCGCTGAGCGCGCGTCCAATTACGAAAAATGCGTCGGACGCTGGAATTCTAGGCGTTTCTGGCTTACTTTCGCTGCAGGGACATCATCGTCCGGCACGGGTACCGCACTGCAGCGCCCCATGATCCGGACAACACCGCTCGCACGGAGGCTCGGCCGAACTCAACCACGGGGATCTCTGTAGTGAAATCGATGGCTTCGATCTGGCTTCTCCTGCTCGCTGTTGTCTGGGCTGGCGTCTCCAGTGCACAAACCGCTCCCGACCCGATGGCAGACTGCCCGGCGTTTCCGGCGGACGCCGGCGAATCGCTGCGCTGGGAAGTGCTGCGGGTACCTAACATGCTGCTGTGCCGCGCGATTTCGACCGAAAACAGGGCGGAAGCGTTCGCGCTCACGGTCAGTCCCGAATCGCCGTTCAAGCCACGCCGTGGCGACCGCGCCGAAGAAGGCATGCTCAACGGCCGGGAAGTGCAGTGGTATCGCGGCGATGTGCCCAACGAACCCACGGTGCTGATCCGCGAAGCGTTGATCGAGCTGCGCGACGAACGCGTCGTCCACGTATTCCTGCGTGCGAACGATGCGGAAACACTGGCCAGGCGCCAGCAGATGGTGCTGTCGCTGCCGTTCCCACCGTATCAGGAAGACTGATCGGGCAGATCGATCGAGACGACCGGCCAGGACGACCCATCTCTCGACGATTGCTCTTGCCGCGGGCTGTCGCCATGGCCGGCGCCCTGCCTGCCGGATTTTCCGCCGGCTTTCCCGTTCCGTCGACGCACACAAGGAGAACGTGATGATCAAACGTCTGAGCGCCGAATTCATCGGCACGCTGTGGTTGGTTCTGGGCGGCTGCGGCAGCGCGGTATTGGCCGCGAATTTCGGCGGCGACGGCAATCCGCTGGGCATCGGCCTGCTCGGCGTGTCGCTCGCCTTCGGTCTGACCGTACTCACCGGCGCCTACGCGCTGGGCCATATCTCCGGCGGGCATTTCAACCCGGCGGTGAGCTTCGGGCTGTGGGCCGGCGGCCGTTTTTCCGCAAAGGATCTGGCGCCCTACATCGTGGCCCAGACGCTCGGCGCGATCACGGCCGGATTCCTGCTGTTCCAGATCGCCAGCGGACAGCCGGATTTCGCCGTCGATCCGACCGCGGCCGGCGCGTTCGCCAGCAACGGGTTCGATGCGCTTTCGCCCGGCGGCTACAGCGTGGCGGCGGCGTTCCTCTGCGAAGTGATCATGACCGCGTTCTTCCTGGTCATCATCCTCGGCGCGACCCACAGGAACGCGCCGGCCGGGTTCGCGCCGATCGCCATCGGCCTAGGCCTGACCCTGATCCATCTGATCAGCATCCCGGTCACCAACACCTCGGTGAACCCGGCGCGCTCCACGGGTGTGGCCCTGTTCGCCGGCAGCGGCGCCATCGGCCAACTCTGGCTGTTCTGGCTGGCGCCGATCCTGGGTGGCCTGATCGGCGGTTTCCTCTACAAATGGCTGGACCAGGACCGCAACTGATCCCGGAGTGAGGCCGGGGCCCGCGCCGCAAACACGCGCCGCAAGCGCACCGAAAAAGCCCGAGAACGTTTCCCGGGCTTTTTTCTGCTCCGGCACAGACCTCTGGCACGGTTGATGCTTCGTTCCCCAGCAAGACAGAGGGCCGATCGCGCCGCTGTCCACGGATGACCACCCACATCCAACCCCGGAGTTCGCAATGAATCCACTGTCATCGCTGCCGTTCCTGCTGTCCGCCGCCCTCTTCGCTTCCACCGCGTCCGCGCAATCCGCCCCGGCATGCCCCACGCTGCCGTCCGACGCCGCCAATCTCCAATGGACCACCCTGCGAACGGACAGCGCCCTGCTGTGCCGGGCGATGGACGCTGCCGGCCAGGAAGCGTTCGCCGTCACCGTCTCGCGCAAATCGCCGTTCAAGCCGACCGGCAGCCTGCGCGAAGAATCCGGAGAGATGCAGGGCCAGAAACTCTGGTGGTACCGCGCCGAAATCGCCGGGAGCCCGGGCGAACTGGTGCGCGAAACGCTGGTGAAACTCGGCGGCGACCGCTTGATGCATGTGTTCATCCGCACGTCGGACAAGGACACCATGGGGCGCTACCAGCGCGTCGTGCAGGGGCTGCAGTTCGACGCCGGCAACGTGGCGCAACGCTGATCAACCGCGGCGCGGCCGGCCAGGCCGTCGCGTCGCGACTGCGCAACACCCGCGTTCACTGCAGCGACGTTCGGATCAGAATTTCCCCTGCTGGAAATCCACGAACGCCTGCATCAATTCCTCGCGGGTGTTCATCACGAACGGTCCGTGGCGCGCCACCGGTTCGCCCAACGGTTTTCCGGCGACCAGAATCGCCCGAACCCCTTCGATTCCAGCGCGCAGCGACAACCGCTCACCGCCGCCCAGCACCGCCAGCGCATGGGTTTCGAGGTCGCGGGCATCGACGCCTTCGCCCACCGATACCTCGCCTTCGTACGCATACAGGAATGCATTGTGGCCCGCAGGCAGATCGAACATCCATCGCGCGCCGGGCTTCAGCTCGAGATCGAAATACAGCGGATCGGTCGCCGGCTGCGCGATCGGTCCGCGCACCGCGCTGCCATCGGCATCGGCGACTTCGCCGGCGATGACTTTTACCGCGACGCCTTCCGCCGGATGCGCGACCGGCATGCGATCCGGCGCGAATTCCTGATAACGCGGCTCGCTCATCTTCTGCGCCGCCGGCAGGTTCACCCACAGTTGGAAGCCGCGCATGCTGCCTTGCTGCTGCTCGGGCATTTCCGAATGCACCAGGCCGCGGCCAGCTGTCATCCACTGCACAGACCCCGGCACCAGCACGCCTTCGTTGCCGTGGTTGTCGCGATGGCGCATGCGTCCGTCCAGCATATAGGTCACGGTCTCGAACCCGCGATGCGGGTGCTCCGGAAACCCGGCGATGTAGTCCTCGGCGCGGTCGGTGCCGAACTCGTCCAGCATCAGGAACGGATCGAGGTCCGGCAGCTGCGGGGTGCCGATCACACGGCGCAGCTTGACGCCGGCGCCATCGGAGGTGGGCTGCCCGTGGACGCGGCGGGCGATGCGGGCAAAAGTGACGTTGTGGTCGGACATGGTCGCTCCGGGTCGGTTTCGGACACCATGAGATGGGGTGACCGGCATCTCAGAACAGTCATGCAGCTGAAACGGATCGTTCGAGCCGGGCTGTATATTGCGCAGCCGGAGCCAGGATCCACGCGCGTCCGCACCAGGGATGGATGATCTCGACAGCACACTCAAGGAGCCTTACCCATGGCATGGAAAGCCAGTCGTGTCGCACTCGCACTGCTCGTTGCGACCGCCGGCAGCGCCGGTTGCAGCAAGCATGAGCAACCGCCTTCAGCCGCAGCGGCCGCGGCTACCGCAGCCGCAGCCGTCGTCGCCCAGACGACCGAACGCCAGATCCTCAACGTCTACAACTGGCCGGATTACATCAGCGAAGACGCGATCCAGAAGTTCGAAGCGGCTTCGGGCATCAAGGTCAATTACACGACCTTCTCCAACAACGACGCACTGGAGAGCCAGTTGGCGGGAGCGCACGGCGAGCACGACGTGATTTTCCCCTCCGCACGCCCCTATGCGGGCCGGATGATCGAGAAGGGGCTGCTGGCGACGCTGGACAGGACGCGACTGGGCGGATTCGACGCGTTCGACGCCAACATCATGGCCGATCTCGCCCGGATCGATCCCAACAATGCGCATGTCGTGCCCTATCTCTGGGGGACGAGCGGTCTTGGGGTCAATGAGGATATGGTCAGGGCGGCCCTGGGGCCGGGCGTGGCGCTGGACAGCTGGAACCTGATTTTCGATCCGGCCTCGGCGCAGAAGCTGTCCAAATGCGGGATCGGCATCGTGGACGCCGAACAGGACGGGTTTTCGGCCGCCCTGCTCTGGAAGGGGCTGGACATCAACGCAGCCGACGACAATGCCCTGCTCGCGGTGCGCAACGCCTATGGGGCGATCCGTCCCTATATCCGCAAGTTCAGCCCCTCCTCGGAGCTGATCGCGGATCTGAGCGAAGGTCGGCTCTGCGTCGTGTTGACCTATTCCGGCGACGTGGACCAGGCGAACGTCATGGCCAGGGAAGCGGCGGAAGCCGCGAAGACGAAAGCGCCGCGCATCCGCTACGTGATCCCGCGCGAAGGCGCGCTGCGCTGGATCGATGTCGTCGCCATTCCCGGCAAGGCCAAGAACGTCGAGAACGCGCATCGTTTCATCCGCTACCTGATGCAGCCCGAGGTGATCGCGGACATCAGCAGCGCGGTGAGCTACGCGAACGCCAACACCGCCGCCACGCCGCTAATCGACAAGGCGATCGCCGCGAATCCCAGCATCTACCCGCCGCCGGAGGTGCAGGCCAAACTGCGGGTGGCGGCCCAGTTGCCGGCCGATGGCGCGGAACGCCGCAGGAATGCCTGGAATCGCATCGTCTACGGGGAGATATGAGCCGCGGCAGGCGGCTCGCCGGACGATATCCGCCTGATATGCAGTTGCCGCCGGGAGTTCAGCGCGCCCGCAATCGCCAGGCGCGGTGGATCCGCGGGTTGCGGGCGAAGTCCGGCGGGATGGTCGCCGGGCTGATGTCTTCGCAGACCGCGAACGCCGAGACCGCCGCGTCGTCGAACCTGAACCGGCGGTAGTTGTTCGAGAAATACAGGGTGCCGCCGAACGCCAGCCGGGTCATCGCCGCCTCCAGCAGGCGGACGTGATCTTTCTGCACGTCGAAATCGTCCGCCCGTGCGGAGTTGGAGAATGTCGGCGGGTCGCAAAAGATCAGGTCGTACTCGCCGCGGTCGGCCAGCAGCCATTCCAGCGCATCGGCCTGCACCAGTCGGTGACGGGCGCCGCCGAAACCGTTGAGCTTCAGATTGTCGGAACACCACTGCAGATACGTCGCCGAAAGATCGACCGACGTGGTCTGCGCCGCGCCGCCCACCGCCGCGTGCACGGTCGCCGCGCCGGTGTAGGCGAACAGATTCAGGAAGCGCACGTCGCGGGCGTCTTCGGCGATGCGCAGACGGATCGGGCGGTGGTCGAGGAACAGGCCGGTGTCGAGATAATCGAACAGATTGACCCGCAGCTTGGCCGCGCCCTCGCGCACTTCCAGGATCTCGCCGCGCTTGGACGTGCCGCTGTCGGCGTACTTGCTGCCGCCCTTGCCCTTCGCGCGGGTTTTCACCGCCACCCGCTCGCGCGGCACCGCGAACGCATCGCGCGCGCCGGCCAGCAGTTCCTGCAGGCGCTTGCGGGTGGTGGCTTCCGGAATCTCGGCCGGGGCCGCGTATTCCTGCACGTGCAACCACAGTTCGCCGGTGGTATCGCCGATGTAGACATCGACCGCCGCCGCGTATTCCGGGATATCGGCGTCGTAAACGCGATGGCAGGTCACGCCTTCGCGCGCGCGCCAGGTCTTGCTGGCCTTGAGGTTCTTGCGGATGCGGTTCGAGACCATCTGCGCGCCTTCGCTGAGCACCGGCGTGGGTGCGTCAGCGGCCACCTCGCGCTGCGGCGGGCGCACCGGGTCGCAGACGATCAGCGCGCATTCGATCGCGCCGTTGAAGACCTGATATTTCTTCGCCGCGCGCAGGCCGGTGGCGCGCGCCAATTCGGCGTCGCCACAGAGCAGACTGGCCTTCCATTCGGGCGTCGCGCGCTTCAGCACGTCGCCGAGCGCCCGATACAGCTGCGGATCGGCCGCGAGCCGCGCATCGTAGGGCGGATTGCAGACCACCAGACCGCGCGGCTCCGCCAGCGCGGGCAACCGGCCGACATCGCAAACCGTGAAATCGATGATTTCGACCACGCCCGCGCGTTGCGCGTTCTCGCGCGCGGCGCGGATCGCATGCGGATCGAGATCGCTGCCGTAGAAACGCATCTGCAGCGCCGCGCGCCCATGACGTTCCCGCTGCGTCGCGTCCTCGATCAAGCTGCGCCAATGCGCCTGATCGAAGCCGAGCCAACGCGACGGCGGCGCGCTGGCGCCCTGCAGGTCGCGCAGCAGGCCGGGCGCGACGTCGGCGGCCATCAGCGCGCCTTCGATCAGCAGCGTGCCGCTGCCGCACATCGGGTCGAGCAGCGCGCCGCCTTCGGCATACAGATTCGGCCAGCCGCCGCGCATCAGCACCGCGGCGGCCAGGTTTTCCTTCAGCGGCGCCTCGCCCTGCATCTGCCGCCAACCGCGACGATGCAGCGGCCCGCCACCCAGATCGATCGACAGGATCGCCTTGTGAGCGACTTTCGAGGCGCGCACCACCAGATTCAGGCGCAGATCGGGCGATTCCAGATCCACGTTCGGCCGTTCGCCGCCGCGTCCGCGCAGGGTGTCGACGACCGCGTCCTTGACCCGCTGCGAGGCGTAGCGCGCGTGGGTGATGGCGTCGCCGGAGACGTGCGCGTCCACCGCCAGGGTCATGTCGGCGCGCAGATGCTGCGCCCAGTCGATGGCGGCGGCGCCCGCGTACAGCGCGCGTTCGTCCGGGCAATCGTATTCGGCGATGGGCCACAGCACGCGGCTGGCGAGCCGCGACCACAGCACCGCGCGCTGCGCGTCGTGAAGCGTGCCTTCGACGTTCGCACCCGCGCGCGCCGCGGTGGCGTGCGCGCAGCCGAGCGCGAGCAGCTCGTCGACCAGAAGATATTCGAGACCCTTGCAGCAGCTGACGAAAAATTTCATGCGAGGAATTTCATAAGGACAGACCTGTGAGGAGTGCGGCGAAGGCGTCGGCCGAGGTCTGCACATTCGTGGAGAGGCGATGGCTGTCGTCGACCATCAGCAGTTTCGCGCGGCGACTGTGCGCCCAGTCCGCGACCGCCATCGCCGGAATCAGTTCATCGTCCCACCCATGGACGATCGAGACCGGGATTTTCGGCGCGTCCAGCGCCGGCAGCGGCCCCATCGTAAGCGGCGGGGCCATCAGGAACAGCGCTTTCACCGGCGCGCCGTCGCCATGCAGGTCCAGCGCGATGCGCGCGGAAATATAGGCGCCAAGGCTGGAACCCGCCATCACCAGCGGGCCGCGTGCGGCGGCCATAGATGCGAGCGCGCGCAGGCGTTCCAACCTCGCTTCGACGTCGCCCAAGGTGCTGATCTCGCGCTTCGCGTCGAGGTCGGTGTAGTCGGGGCGCTCATGGGTCCAGCCGGAACGTTCGGCGACCTCGGCCAACGCGGCGACCTTGGTCGCGTCGGGCCCACTCTCGAACCCGTGCGACAGAATGCAGTGACCGCGTACTTTCAAGACTCAATCCTCTATCCAATGAACCGCATCGCCGATGCGGAACGTGCCGCCTTCCAGAATCCGCGCGCACAGGCCGCCATGGCCGCGCATCGCGTTGTAACCGCCAGCGCCCAGCGCAAACTCCATCCGCGAACACGGATCGCAGGGCGCAGTGCCTTCGCACAGCACCTCGCCGATGCGGAAGCGGCGGCCTTTCAGCGCGATCAGCGGAATGCCCGCAACCACCAGATTGCGCCGCAAGGTGGCGGGCTGGATGGCTTCGAGGCCTGCCAAGGTGGCGATCACCGGCAGATGCTCTGCCTGGATCAGGGTGATCCCGCGCTTGCCGCTACCGCTGCCGTAGCGGTCGCCGCGCAGGCCCTTGCCGGCCACGGCTTCGGCGCTGTCGACCTCGCGCATCGGTACGTCGCGTGCGCGACGCAGGCCGATCCAGCGCACCTCGCCGGTGCGGGGGAACTGCGTCATCAGGCGGTGGAGTTCGGATTCGGGGGGCGGCAACATCGGCAAATGCTAGCATCCGCGGCATGATTCCCGACCTTCCGCCGATGCCGCCCGTGGTCATTGACCCCCTGCCCTACGAACTGAAACTCGACGCGCGCCCGCTCTCGCAGATCGATCTGATCGTCATCCACTGCACCGAAACGCCGACGCTGGACTCCGCGCGCGAATTCGGCGAGCGCGTGCTGTACGAAGCCAGCGGCACCGGCAACAGCGGCCATTACTACATCGACCGCGACGGCCGCACCACGCTGTACGTGCGCCCGGACCGCATCGCCCACCACGTGCGCGGCTACAACCCGCGTTCCATCGGCATCGAACTGGTCAACACCGGCCGTTATCCGCACTGGCGCGATTCGAAGCATCAGGCGATGGACGAGGCCTACCCCGAAGCGCAGATCGTCGCGCTGATCGCGCTGTTGGCGCAGCTGCAGCAGCAGTTCCCGAGCGTGAAGTTCATCGCCGGGCACGAGGATCTGGACCGCGAGATGGAAGCGGCGATGGATGATCCGAATGTGCAGGTGGCGCGGAAGCGCGATCCGGGGCCGCTGTTTCCGTGGGCAAGGATCATGGAGGCCGTTGGATTGGAACGATTGATACCGTGACGACTCCGGTCAAACGCGATTTCGGTCGGCGCAAAGCGATCCTGCCTGCTGTGTTTCTCGTCGTCGGGATCGGCGTGGCGGTCGGGATGACGATGATGGGCCTCGATCGCGATCATTATTTCTTCTACGACGAGCCGCCATCGTCGTGGTCGCCGGCATTCGGCCTGCTTGCGCTGTTCCTGGCATTGACCGTATTGGAGACCGCAGCGCTCGCCTGGCTGATGCTCCACTTCAGCGGCCGTACGCTGTGGAAAGGGGCGATCCTTGGTCTCATCGTGTTCGTGCCATGGACCATCATCCATACGTTCGCGGTCATGCACGCGCCCGGCTTCATCCTGATGCATGCGGCCTGGTTGATGATTGCCTGCATCGCGCTTGCCGTGCTGCTGGTCGCGAATCTGATCGTCAAGTTGATCGACCCTTGACTCGACCGCAATGCGTTGCGGCTGAAACAATTGCAATCAACCGTTGCATCATGAATGCGGTCGCTCGATATTCCGTGCTTCGATCCGATGAACGATTTCATCTGCTTCGATGCCGAAGCGCCAAACGCTCGGCGTCATGATCGCACAACAGGACACGCATGAATCGCGGGCCATGAGCGCTTCCGCTCGCCCCATGTGTGACCACACGCAACGTCAATCCACCTCGGTTGTGGTACGCACCACTCGGACTGGATCAACCTGCATCGCGTACGCCGGCACAATC
This sequence comes from Pseudomonadota bacterium, assembly GCA_040386495.1. Taxonomy (GTDB): domain Bacteria; phylum Pseudomonadota; class Gammaproteobacteria; order Xanthomonadales; family Xanthomonadaceae; genus Lysobacter_I. Next base: position 51,327 of record JAZKFJ010000019.1, on the reverse strand, counting down.
ATCGGCCGCGCCATAGGTCCATGCTGAATCGCGATACCTAATCATCATTCGATCACTGATGGTCGTCGGAAGCCTCCGCTATGCTCCACCGGCCGCGGTGACCCGGGAATCGGCTTTCAGCGCCCGCGGAGTGCGTGCCAGAGGAAGACTGAAATCGCCCGTCGATGTGCGATTGATTCATCACCCCCACCAAGGAAGATCATGCAACATCATAAGACCGCTCTTATCGGAGGCGCGCTTTCGCTTCTCCTGATCATGCCGTTCGCATCGCAGGCCCAGGAACGCGAAGACACCGGCGATGGCTGGGGCCTGGGCTTGGGCGTCGCCGCGCGCAGCACCTTGTACGCCGGCGAAGCCAAGCGCGTGCAACCTTTCCCCTACATCAGATACGAAGGCGAACGGTTCTTCGTGGAAGGTCCCAAGGTCGGCTACAAGATCGTCGACGGCGAGATGTTCACGCTGAGCGGATTCGTCGCCGTGCGCGGCGATGGCGTGGACGTCGAGGACATGGGCACGAATGCGCTTGCCCGGAACGGCATCGACCGCAACCTGCTGGAAGACAGGAAATACGCCGCGGACGCGGGCTTGTCCGCAGCGTTCCGCACCGAAGCCGCCGGCGAATTCGAACTCGATGTCCGCGGCGATATCACCAGCACCAGTGACGGGTATCAAGCCTCGCTGGACTACAGGCACCCCTTCAAGGTCGGCCCGGTCACGTTGATCCCGGGTGCCGGCGTGACCGCGATGTCCAAAGACCTCGCAAACTACTACTACGGTACGTTGCCGAAGGAAGTCGCACGTGGCGTGGTCGATTACAAACCCGGACAGGCAACGGTTCCCCACTTCAGCATCTTCACCGTGGTGCCGTTCAGCTCGAAGTGGATCGGTATGGGAGGCGTCAACGTCGACGTGTTGCCGGATGAAGTCGCCGATAGTCCTTTGATCGAAAAAGACACGGATGCTGTCGGCACCTTTTTCTTCGCGGTTATCCGTCAATTCTGAAAGCCTGCATCGAAGCAGGATCGGAACAGCTCGTTTACCGCCAACGCCGCCGAAGATACATTTCGGCGGCGTTTTCCGTAAGCCGCGCTACGCATCGTCGATCCGGCATCGCGGCTGAAGCCGCCCTTGCCATGCCTCAACGTTCCGGCAGCGGGATGAACTCGGTCTCGCCCGGGACGTGGCCGAAGCGGTCGAGCAGCCAGTCCTGTTTCGCCTGTTCGATGCGCTCTTTCGACGACGACACGAAGTTCCACCACAGGTGGCGCGGGCCGTCGAGCGGTTCGCCGCCGAGCAACATGGCTTTCAGAGGGGTTTTCGCGCGCAGGCGATGACGCACGCCGTCATCGAGCACGATCAGGTGCATCGCCGGAATATCGACGCCGTCCAGCTGCGCCTGGCCTTCCAGCACATACAGCGCACGTTCGCGATGGCCGGCATCGAGTTCGGTTTCGGCATCCGCTTCAAGATCGATCGCGATGTACAGCATGTCGGCGAACACGCGCACCGGCGATTCCTCGCCATAACCGCGACCGGCGACGATTCGCAGCAGCGCGCCGGGGCGTTCGATCCGCGGCAGCGTGGCGGCGGGATGATGATGGAAGGCCGGGGCGGTCTCCTCGTCGGGTTTGGGTAAGGCCACCCAGGTCTGCAGCCCTTGCAACGGATGGCCGCTGGCGCGCGGCCCGGCCGGTGTGCGTTCGGAATGGGCGATGCCGCGGCCGGCGGTCATCCAGTTCACGTCGCCGGGGCCGATGTCCTGAATGGTGCCGAGGGTGTCGCGATGGCCGATCTGTCCGGCCCACAGGAACGTAACGGTGGCCAGGCCGATGTGCGGATGCGGGCGGACGTCGATGCCCTGCCCGGGCGCGAACACCGCCGGTCCCATCTGGTCGACGAACACGAACGGACCGACGCTGCGGGCCTGGATGGACGGCACGGCGCGGCGGACTTCCAGACCGCCGATGTCGTGGACCCGGGGCGCGACGACGATGGTCATGGCGATCTCCTGCAGTGGGGAGCGCAGGTTCGCATGCCTCCGGTGCGTCGAGGACAGCGTCGCGGCAACGATGTGTGCCGGGCAGTCGCCTGCCCAGCGCCTATAATCGCGCGCACTCCCCAAACGGCCCGGCCATGAGCTCTCCCGTCTCCGAATTGATCGAACTGCTGTCGCTGGAGCGGCTGGAAAACAATCTGTTCCGCGGACAGAGCCGCGATATCGGCACGAAATATGTGTTCGGCGGCCAGGTGCTGGGTCAGGCGCTGTCGGCCGCGCAGGCGACGCTGGACATCGATCCGGTCAAGGGCCCGCGCGCCGCGCATTCGCTGCACGCGTATTTCCTGCGCGCGGGGGATGTCGAGCATCCGATCGTCTACGACGTGGACCGCACCCGCGACGGCGGCAGTTTCTCGGTGCGCCGGGTAACCGCGATCCAGCACGGCCAGCCGATCTTCGTCATGGCGGCGTCGTTCCAGATCTCCGAACCCGGCGCCGAGCATCAACTGCCGATGCCCAACGTGCCAATGCCCGAGGACGTGGAGCCCACGCCGAAGCTCACGGCGGACAAGCTCGCGCAGTTGCCGAGCAAGGTGCAGCGCTGGCTGAACCGCATGGGTCCGTTCGAATTCCGCCCGATCTATCCGCGCGACGAGCTCAATCCGCCGAAGCGCCCGCCCTTCCAGCAGGTCTGGTTCAAGCTCGGCGAGACGGTCGGCGACGCGCCGGAGCTGCATCGCGCGCTGCTCGCCTACGCCTCGGATTTCCATCTGCTGGGCACCACGACCTTTCCGCACGGCATCAGCTATTACCAGCCGAACGTGCAGATGGCGTCGCTGGACCACGCGCTGTGGTTCCACCGCGCGTTCCGCGCCGACGACTGGCTGCTGTATTCGATCGACAGCCCCAGCGCGCAGGGCGCCCGCGGGCTGGCGCGCGGCCAGATCTTCGACCGTCAGGGTCACCTCGTGGCCAGCACCGCCCAGGAAGGCATGATCCGCGTGCTGGCCGACGACACATCTAAAGGCTGATCACACATGCGTCAGGTCTTCACCAGTCCCCGACTGGAAAACGTCGAACGGGTCGCCGCTCTGCTGCAAGAACACGGCGTGGTCACCCGCATCACCAACGGGCGCACGTTCAAGGGCAGTCTCCGCGGCAACTTCAGTTATCGGGAAACCGCGAACAAGACCCCGCCGCCGGCGGTCTGGGTGGTGCGATCCGAGGATCAGCCGAAAGCGCGCGAGCTGCTGCGCGAGGCGGGTCTGCTCGATTCCGGCCGTTCGCCCACCAGCTACCTGTCGACCGATCTGCTGCACAGCGCGCGCAACGATGCCAACGACCCCGCGAAGCGACGCATGTTCCGGATCAAGGCGGGCCTGCTGATCAGCATCACGATCGCGATCAGCCTCGGCCTGTTCAGCTGGCTGAAATCGACGTCGAAGGCGCCAGCTGGCGCGGCGCCGGCATCGGTCGCGTCGGCGCCGCAGGCCGCGGTGGCCGAGACCATGATGTTGCCGAGCGATGCCCCCCAGAGCGCATACGTGGCAGCCGTGCCGAGCGCGCTGGCCGCGATGCTGGCGACGGCGGAGCTGCGCGCCCGCGAAGGCGCGGACGTCTGTCTCTCCGTGGACGGCGCGGATCCTTCGGAGACGGTCCTGGCGCAGTTCGAAGCCGGCGACCGCGCGCGCATCCGTTCGCAGTCCGCCTGCCAGGCCGCGACGGATGCCGCGTCCGCGCTGTCGATCGACGTGCGCGACTATCGCACCGATGGCTCCGGCAGCGGCACGGTGCTGCTTGAGATCGCCAGGGCCAAAGATGGCCAAGCGCAGGCGGAGAGCAGAACGCTCGAAGTGCGCCGCGATGATCTGGAGTGGGAAGTGAAGCGGGTCGTCCCGTAACGCACCGCGTAGCGAATATTGCCCGGCGATTCCCCCGCCCGCCCCGATGATCGAGGCGGGCAGCGCATCTCGACCGCAAACCCGTCATTCCCCTGTCATCCCGAACGCCCGCATCGCGGGTGCAGGGATCCGCTGTCATCGCACCACCGGCCGCAAGCAGATTCCTCCCCTGCCTTCGCGGGGGCACGCCTTGGGCTTCGCCCTCGTTCGGGATGACGGTTTTTTCCGCAGCCGCTCAGCGTTTCACTTACTTCGGCTGACGCGGTGCGCCACGCTCGCCGCGATGCGCCTTGTGATGGGCCTGCATTTCTTCACGGCTCAGTGCGCCGTCTTGATTGCTGTCGATCGCGGCGAAGTTCTGCAGCACGCGTTCCTTGCCCGCAAGCTCTTCGCGGCTGAAGCGGCCGTCCTTGTTGGTGTCGAGCTGGGCCATGCGGTCGCCGTGTCCACCTTTGCCATCGCGCATGCCGCGCTGCGGACGTTCTTCGGCCGTGATGCGGCCGTCCCTGTTCGCGTCCAGCTTGTCGAAATGCTCGGCGAATTTCGGCGCCTTGGCCGCTTCGCTGCGATCGATCACGCCATCCTTGTTGGTGTCGAGCTGGGCCATGCGGTCGCCGCGCCCGCCCTTGCCATCGCGCATGCCGCGCTGCGGGCGTTCGTCGGCGGTGATGCGACCGTCCTTGTTCGCGTCAAGCTTGTCGAAATGCTCGGCGAACTTCGGCGCCTTGGCCGCTTCGCTGCGATCGATCACGCCGTCGCTGTTGGTGTCCAGCTTGGCGTGGCGGGCAGCGGGCTGCGCTGCCGTCTGCGCGAACGTTACGGCGGCCGTGCCGGTCGCGGCGAGGCCAAGGGCGATGATGAGGATGGTTTTCATGGCGGTCCCTGTAGGTTGTGTGCGGGTTGGGTCGGGCATCTCGCGCCCGCTTGGGACATGGAAACGCCCCGGCGCGGCGGCGGTTGACGCCCGTCGGTCACATTCGGCCCCGCGCCGGGTCTTGTGGGTATGCGGACCAGTGGTCCCTGAGCGGTTACCCTTTCCCGATCGAGCCCTCTTTCGCACATGAACGCTTCCGCGCTTTCCATCGATGATCTGATCCGATACGAGCTGCCCGCCGCCCGCAGCGGCGATCAGAGCGCCTACGGCCGGATCGTCGCCGCCTGCCAGAACACCGTCACCGCGGTGGCGCTGGCGATCACCCGCGACGTGTCGGCCAGCGAGGATATCGCCCAGGAGGCTTTCCTCAATGCCTGGCAGCACCTGGAACGCCTGCACAGCCCGGACAGTTTCCTGCCGTGGCTGCGCCAGATCACCCGCAATCTCGCCCGCGACCACTTGCGCGCAAACCGCAACCAGCCGCTGGACGGGCCGAACGCCGAGCTGGTGATGGCGATGGCCGCCGATCCCGGCCCGCAGCCGATGCAGAAGCTGATGGAAGACGAGCGCGAGTCGGCGGCATTCGAACTGATCTCGTCGCTGCCCGACGACAGCCGCGAAGCGCTGCTGCTGTTCTATCGCGAAGGCCAGAGTTCGCAGCAGGTGGCGATGCTGCTGGGCATCAGCGACGCCGCCGCGCGCAAGCGGCTCTCGCGTGCGCGCCAACTGGTGCGCGACGACATCCTCAAACGCTTCGGCGACTTCGCGCGCAGTTCGGCGCCGTCGGCCGCGTTCACGGCAGCGATCATCACCGCACTGGGCATGGCCAGCAAACCGGCCGCGGCGGCGGGCGCTACCGCCATCGGCACCGCGACGCTCGGCGGCGCCATCGCGGGCAAAAGCCTCGCCGGCGTCGTGGGCATGGGCGGGCTGATCGGCGGTTCGCTGATCGGCGGCGCGATCGCCGCACACCTCACCCGTGGATATCTGCTGGTGTTCGCCGACACGCTGGAAGAGCGCGACGCGATCCTCCGCAGCTACAGCCTCTATCTGTATGTCACGTTGAGCGTGATGCTGGCCGCGTTCATGGTGGTGTGGTGGGTGCCGAGCTTCGCCTGGGCGATGATCGCCGCCATCGCGGCGGAGTGCGCCTCGCTGTGGACTCTGCTGCGCATCCGCAACCTGTTGCAGCCGATGATCGTGCGCGACGCGGCACGCGATCCCAAGGGCGCGAAGGGCCGATACCGGGCCTACAACTTCAGTTATGGCCCGCTGGCCATCGTGGTGTCCGGCGTGCTGTACGTCGGTTCGATGGCGATCTTCTATCTGGGCCTGCATTACGGCGCGCAGGGTACCGGTACGATGATCGGCATGCTGCTCAAACGCTTCTTCGGATGAACGAGGGGCTGTGAATACGATTCACGCCATCGACACCCTGATCGACGCGGAATTGCCCGCGGCGCGCAGCGGCGACCGCGCGGCCTACGGCCGGATCGTGGCCGCGTGCCAGAACACCGTCACCGCGGTGGCGCTGGCGATCACCCGCGACGTGCCGGCGAGCGAGGACATCGCCCAGGAAGCCTTCCTCAGCGCGTGGCAGCACCTCAAGCGCCTGCAGAACCCGTCGAGTTTCCTGCCGTGGCTGCGCCAGATCACCCGCAACCTCGCGCGCGACCACCTGCGCGCGAACCGCCATCGGCCGCTCGACGGCGAAGGCGCCGAGATCGCGATCGAACTCGCCGCCGATCCTTCGCCGACGCCGATGCAGCGACTGGTCGAAGACGAGCGCGAACACGCCGCAGCCGAACTGATCTCGGCGCTGCCCGAAGAAAGCCGCGAAGTGCTGTTGCTCTTCTATCGCGAAGGCCAGAGTTCGCAGCAGGTCGCACTGCTGCTGGGGCTGTCGGACGCGGCGGTGCGCAAGCGGCTGTCGCGCGCGCGCCAGAGCCTGCGCGAGGATCTGCTGGCCCGCTTCGGCGAATTCGCCGCCAGCAGCGCGCCGGGAGCCGCTTTCACCGGCATCATCGCCACCGCATTGACCATCGCCAGTCCGCCCGTCGCGGCAAAGGGCATCCTCGGTATCGCCGCGGTCGGTGGCGCGAAAACGCTCGGCAAGGTCGCGCTGGGCGCGGGCGGCAGCATCGCCATCGGGCTGATCGGCGCCTTCGCCGGCATCTGGCTGGGCCTGCGCAAACAATTGAAGGGCGCGATCGACGAACAGGAACGCCGGGAACTGATCCGCAGCGCCGCGATCAACGGCACGGCATCGGTGCTGTTCGTGGTGGCCCTGCTGGCACTGTCGCGCTTCAGCGAAGGCTGGGTGCCTACCGTGCTGGCGATGCTGGCGTTCATTGCGGTGATTTTCTACCAATCGCTCGTGGTGCAGCCCCGCATCCTCCAACGCCGCCACGCGATGGAAGCCGTGCGCGATCCGGTGCTCGCAGCGAAGATGCGCCGCCGCGAACGCATCCATTGCTGGCTGGGCGCAAGCATCGGCTTCATCTGCGGTTTCGGCGGACTGATCGCGGGATTGATCGGCTCGGGCCGGCTTTGAGCGACATGCACTGAGCGGCATGCACTGAGCGACATGCACTCGGCGGCATGCGCCGATCGACAGCGTTTGCGGCCGCGTTCGCAGCGCCTGCGAACCGGGGCGGTTATCCTGCGCGCATGCCGCAATCCGCATCCATCGATCGCCTCGCCCGCGCCGTTTCGATCCTAGGCCATCCGCTGCTGGCGCTGCCGGCGGCGTTGATGCTGCCGGCCGCCCTGCGCGGCGGCGATCCGCGGACGCTGCAGGCCACGTTCGCGGGTTTCGCGCTGTTTGCGGGCTTTGTGATGGGTTGGTCGTGGTGGCAGGTGCGACGCGGCCGCTGGGCGCACGTAGACGCCAGCCAGCAGTCAGAACGCCGCTCGCTCAATCGCACGCTGCTGGTGTTGCTCGGCCTCGGCGCGTTGCTGGCATGGCGCGCACTGCCCTCGCCCGATCCGGCGCTCGCGCTCGCGTTGTCGGCGGGTATCGTCGCGGTGGCGATGTCGACGGTCCGCTGGTGCAAGCTCTCGCTGCACATCGCGTTCGCGGTTTACGCCACAGGGCTGCTGTGGCCGCTGGGCCCTATGGCGATCGCCTTATGCTGCGTGTTCGCCGCAGGCATCGCTTGGTCGCGTCTGCGGTTGTCGCGTCATCGGCCGCGGGATCTGGTCGCGGGCGCGGCTGCGGGACTGCTGGCGGCCATCGTCTATTGGCTGGCGCTGCCCATGTTGCGGGTATCGGCATGACCACCGGGCACCGCGACGACGTGGATGCCAACGACGCGATGCGCCTGTTCCACACCTCGGAACACGCCTGCGGTTACTGGCCCGAGCGACAGGCGCGCGACCTGGTATTCGATCCAGGCGATCCACGCCTGGCGCAGATGTATCCGATGGCGCTCGGCTGGGGCTTCCGCCGCTCCGGCAATCTGATCTACCGTCCGCACTGCCGCGGCTGCCAGGCCTGCGTGGCGGTGCGCATTCCGGTGGACGAATTCCGGCCCGACCGCAGCCAGCGCCGCTGCCTCGCGCGCAATGCCGATCTCGAAGTGCGCGTATTGCCCGCCGAACGCAACGACGAACACTTCGCGCTGTACCAGCGCTATCTCAATGCGCGCCATCCCGGTGGCGGCATGGATGGCCACGGCGCGGCGGAATTCGACCAGTTCCTGGTCAGCACCTGGGGTCAGGGGCGCTTCATCGAATTGCGCACCCGCGAGCCCCACGGCACCGGCGATCTGCTGGCGGTGGCAGTGACCGACGTCGTCGCCGATGCGATGTCGGCCGTCTATACCTTCTACGACCCCGACGCCACCGATCGCGGCCTCGGCACCTTCGCCATCCTGCAGCAGATCGCCTGGGCGCGACGCGACGGCAAACGTCATCTGTATCTCGGATACTGGATCGACGGTCACCGCAAGATGGCCTACAAACGCCGCTACCAGCCGCTGGAAGCCTTCGATGGCCAAGGCTGGTCGCGCCTCGCCGGAGACGATCCGCAATGAATGTCCATTCCCCGCTTCGCAACGTGCATTGGCTTATCGCCGCTGCACTGACTGTCGGATGCGCCGGCTGCGTGCGCGTCAACGTGCATGGCGATCCGGACGCTGTCGCTGCCGGATCGCCCACGCTGCGGGTCGCGACGTACAACGTTTCGCTGTACGACGACACCGACGGCGGGCTGATCCGACGTCTCGAAGCCGGCGATCCCGCCGCACGTGGCATCGCCAGCGTGCTGCAGCGGATGCGCCCCGATCTGGTACTGCTCAACGAATTCGATTACGACGCCGAAGGCCGCTCCGCGGACCTCTTCCAGCGCGACTACCTGGAAGTGCCCCAGGGCAGCGACGGCCAGGCGCTGCGGTATCCGTATCGTTATTTCGCGCCGGTGAACACCGGCGTACCCAGCGGCCTGGATCTCGACGGCAACGGCATCGTCGGCGGCGAGGGCCGCGAGCGCGGCAACGATGCGTGGGGTTACGGCCTGCATGCAGGCCAGTACGGCATGCTGGTGCTGTCGCGCTATCCCATCGACGCAGCGGACGTGCGCAGTTTCCAGCGGCTGAAGTGGAGCGCGATGCCGGACGCGGCGCGGCCCATCGATCCGCAGTCACGGGGCTTTTTCCATCCGGATGCGATCTGGCGGCAACTGCGGCTGTCGTCGAAATCGCACTGGGACGTGCCGGTGCGTATGCCGCGCGGCGTCCTGCATTTCCTGGTCTCGCACCCGACCCCGCCGGTGTTCGACGGCCCCGAGGACCGCAACGGCGCGCGCAACGCCGACGAACTGCGGCTGTGGCGCGAATATCTGGATAACGACGCCGCCGACCGGGACTGGCTGTGCGACGACCAGGGCCGCTGCGGCGGTCTGGCCGCAGGCAGTCGTTTCGTGATCGCCGGCGATCTCAACAACGACCCGATCGACGGCGATGGCCGCCATGAAGCGATTCGGCAGTTGATCGAACATCCGCGCACGCTGCGCATGCCCGCGCAGCGCAGCGAAGGCGCTGCCGTCGCGACGCGCAACGCCGGCGGCGCCAACGCCAGCCATCACGGCGATCCGCATGAGGACACCGGCGACTTCGGCCCCGGGGTCGGCAACCTGCGCCTGGATTATCTGCTGCCGTCGAAGGGACTGCGCGCGACCGCCAGCGGCGTGCATTGGCCGGTCTCCGGCACGCCGGAGCACACCGCGATCACCGCGACGGACCATCGTCTGGTCTGGGTCGATCTGACCGTCGGGGACTGAACGCCTGTCGGCGCTCGAACCGCTCTTCGATTGCCGCACGTTCACAAGAGATTCGTATACGTTCAGCCTCCCACGAACCACGCCACATCGCGACGTCGAAATACCCCTGCTTTTTCCGCACCGTTCGTCATTTCCCAGCCCGGCTTCGGTGGATGGAAAAGAGCGCAACGAATGCAGTTGTAGTAACCGAAAGTTTGGGTATAAGCTCCATTCATGAACCTCGGCAAAGACGAAGCAGATGCCGGGGCAGATGGCGACGTCGGGGAGTCCTCAGTGCTGAACGCTGCTGTACGAACGGCAGCCGAAACTCTGCTGAAGACGCTACCCGGCGGTACGCATATCGCCATCGCCTGGCGTCATGCGCGCCTCGGTCTCGGCAGCGCAGGCACTGCTACGGGCAGCGACGCACTGCGGCTGGCCGTACTCGCCCATCATCGGCAAGGGGTCTCTGTCCAGACCGCGCCAGGCATCTTGTTCGATCGTCTCTGCGACGATGAAGGCAACGGCGTGACGCTCGGCCTGTCGTTGCCGGACCCGCCGCCCGAAGGCTGGTCACAGACGTCCTGGTTCGCGATGGCACGCGACCTCATCGTGGCCACGCTGCAACTCGCGGAAGCCGATGCGAAGATCGAGACGCTGGAGAAATCCAAACGCCTCCAGCACGCGCTGTACGAAATCTCCGACCTCGCGGGTTCCGGGCTGGAAATGCGCGAGATGCTGGCGCGGATCCACCAGGTGGTCGGCGGCCTGATGCCCGCTGAGAATTTCTACATCGTCCAGTACGACGGCAATCGCGAGGTCATGCGCTACCTGTACTTCGCCGACAGCCGCGATGCGTTCGACCCGAGTCCCGATATCGAGTACGCGGTCGACCAGAACATGCACAGCCTGACCGCGGCGCTGCTGCGCCACGGCCGGCCGCTGATCGGTTCGCCGCGCGACATCCTGGGATCGTTGAATATCCAGGACCACGAATACGACGGCGGCCCGTTGAGCGAAGACTGGCTGGGCGTGCCGCTGCTGCGCGACACCCAGGTCTGCGGCGCGATCGTGGTCCAGGATTACGAGCGAGCGCAACGCTACGGCACCGAAGACCGCGCGCTGCTCGAATACGTCGCCCAGCACATCCTGACCGCACTCGATCGCAAGACCGCACGCGTCGAGCTGGAACGACGGGTGAAAGAGCGCACCCACGCGCTGGAAATCGCCAACCTCGAACTGCAGGCGGAAGTCGTCGAACGCGAACGCGCCGAAAAACTCCAGCAGGCCCTGTTCCGCATCACCGAACTGTCGGTCAGCGCCGACAGCCTCGATCGTTTCTACGCCGATCTGCATTCGATCGTGGGCGAACTGCTGTATGCGAAGAATTTTTACATCGCGCTGCTCTCCAACGACGGCAAGTTCATCGAGTTCCCCTATGTCGCCGATGAGGTCGACATCCGCCAGGTCCGCGACCGTCCGCGCGCGAAGGGGCTGACCGAGTACGTCATCGACACCGGGCGGCCGCTGCTGGCCGATCGGGCGCGGATCCAGACGCTGGAAACCCAGGGTCTGGTCAACAGCTTCGGGCCGCTGGCGCATTGCTGGCTGGGCGTGCCGCTGAGTCGCGACGACACCGTGCTCGGCGTGATCGGCGTGCAGAGCTACACATCCGGCATCGGTTTCACCGAACGCGATCAGGAGCTGTTGACCTTCGTCGCCCATCACATCGACGCGGCACTGGCGCGAAAACGCGCGCAGGACAAGCTCATCACCGCGCACGCCGAACTCGAAACGCGGGTGCAAATCCGCACCCAGGAACTGGCCGACGCCAACCGCGAACTGCGCGAACAGATCGCCGAGCGGCTGCGCGCGGAGCAGCGACTGCGGCATCAGGCGCGCCACGACAGTCTCACCGGCTTGTCCAATCGCGCGCAGCTGCAGGAACGCCTGGACGACGCCATCGCACGCGTGTCCACCGGCGGCCGGCCCTTTTCGGTGATGTTCCTCGACATCGATCGTTTCAAGCTGATCAACGACAGCGTGGGCCATGTCGCCGGCGACGAACTGCTGGTGGAAGCCAGCCGCCGCATTTCGCAGGTGATCGGTCGCGACGACATCGTCGCCCGCCTCGGCGGCGACGAATTCGCGATCCTCGCCGAAGGCATCGACGATGCCGAGACCGCCGAGCAGTACGCCGCCGCGATCCGGCGCGTGCTGGGGCAGTCGATGTGGATCGAAGGCCGCGAGGTCTTTCCTTCGGCCAGCATCGGCATCGCGCTGTGGAATCCGCGCTATCGCAAGAGCGAGGAACTGCTGCGCGATGCGGACGCCGCGATGTACCGCGCGAAGCGCCGCGGCCGCAACCGCAGCGAATTGTTCGACGCGGAGATGCGCGCCGAAGCGATGCGCCTGCTCGATCTGGAAGCGGATCTGCGCCGGGCGATCATGCACGATGCGTTCGAACCGCATTTCCAGCCGATCCTGCGCTTGGAGGACGGCAAGCAGGTCGGCTGCGAAGCGCTGGTGCGCTGGAATCACGAACATCGCGGCCTGCTCACCCCGTCCCAGTTCATCGGCGTCGGCGAGGACAGCAGCCTGATCGAGCAGGTCGACTGGTTGATGTACGCCCACGTGGTGTCGTCGATGGGCGAATATCCCGGCCACTACGTTTCGATCAATGTCTCGCCGCGGCATTTCCTCTCGGACAATTTTTCCGACCGCCTGCTGCGCATGCTCGACGAGGCCGATCAGGATCCGCGACGGCTGCGGATCGAGATCACCGAGGTCGCGCTGATCGAGGACGCGCCGCGCGCGCTGCGCATCCTGCGCGATCTGCGCCACCACGGCATCGCCGCCCTGCTCGACGACTTCGGCACCGGGTTCTCGGCGCTCTCGTATCTGCACCGTTTCCCGATCCAGGGCCTGAAGATCGACCGCAGTTTCGTCTCCGGTCTCGAAGGCGATACCAGTACGGAAAGTCTGGCGCTGGTGCGCGCGATCCTGGCGATGGCGCTCACGCTCGGCATCGACACGATCGCTGAAGGCATCGAGACCGACCGTCAGCGCGAAATCCTGGTGGAACAGGGGTGCCAGTTCGGCCAGGGGTATCTGCTGGGCATGCCGCTGCCATTGCAGCGCGCCAACCACAGCGCCAGGCGGCGGATGCCGACCTCGCATTGACCTCGGTCTTCGCTCCTCATTTGGAACAATAAATTCGATTTTCAATTATTGTTCTATTTTCGAATCTTCCTACAGTAGGCAACGTTCGCCGCAGGCTTGAGGATGCACTCGGCATCCGGCCCCGGCGCCAAGGGAGGATTCAATGAACGCCGTCAGCCACTTGCAGGCCGCCCGCCACCGCGCCGCTCGTCCCATTCGCGCCGGTGCCCTCACCGGAGCCTCGCGATGATCGCCCTGCGCCCCGCCGCCGAACGCGGCCATGCCGACCACGGCTGGCTGGACAGCTGGCACAGCTTCTCGTTCGCCGGATATCACGACGACAACCACGTCCACTGGGGCCCGCTGCGGGTGATCAACGAGGACCGCGTGCAGCCCGGACGCGGTTTCGGCACCCATGGTCATCGCGACATGGAGATCATCAGCTACGTGATCGAAGGCGCGCTGGGCCACAAGGACTCGATGGGCAATGCCGCCACCATCGTCCCCGGCGAAGTGCAGCGGATGAGCGCCGGCAGCGGCGTCACCCACTCCGAGTACAACCACGATGCGAACGGCGCCACGCATTTCCTGCAGATCTGGATCGTTCCGTCGACGACCGGCATCGCGCCGGGCTATGCCCAGCAGACCTTCACCGATGCCGACAAACGCGGACGTCTGCGGCTGGTGGTGAGCCCGGACGGTGCGGAGGCTTCGGTCAACATCCACCAGGATGCGCGGATGTACGCCGGCCTGTTCGACGGCGACGAGCGCGCGACGCTCGATCTGGATGAAGGCCGCCTCGGTTACGTGCATGTCGTGCGCGGCGAAGTCGCAGTGAACGGCCATGCGTTGAAAGCCGGCGACGCGCTGATGTATCGCGATGAGTCGCGGGTCGACGTGTCGAGCGGTATCGATGCTGAAGTGCTGGTGTTCGATCTGCCGCGGATGGATTGAGCGGGCTGGCGAGAAGTCGCTCAGGCCGGGCCGGGTGTCCCGGCCTCGGCCGAAGACGGCAGCGCTTCCGACGGCGCGTTGGCCGGCTCTGCGGTCGGGCCGATCACCGGCAGCGCGACCGGCAGCGGGTCGGTGTCGCGCAGGCCGAAGCCGAACATCGCTTCGCTCTGGGTCGACACCACCATCCGCACCATGCTGCTGGGCACCATCAGTTCCAGGGACACCTCGCGGCCTTCGGGCGTGCGGCCATCGAGGGTCATTTCAATGAATGCGCCGCCGGTGTCGATGGTGGTGCAGGCGACGTGCGGGCCGGCCGGCCCCTCCTGCAGGAACGGGCGGATCGGATCGCCCAATACTTCCAATGCCTGCGGAAAGAAGAAGACGGCGTAGCCGTTGGTGTCGTTCATCGATGGCTCCTCATGCGTCGGGGAAGCCTAGCAGGAAGCGCAGAGCCAAATGCCTGTCATCCCGACGCGAAGCGAGGGATCTGTTTTTCAGAAGCAGATCCCTCCGCCTGCTGCGCAGGCGTTCGGGATGACATCGCTTGCGATTACCGCAGCGTGATCTTCAACGCCGCCGCGGCATCGCGCGCGGTGGCGCGGGCGGCGTCGATGTCTTCGCCCAGCGCCAGCGTCACCGCGACGCGGCGATGACCTTCAACCATCGGTTTGCCGAACAGCCGCAGCGCGGTATCGGGCGCGCGCAGCGCATCGGCGACGCCGTCGAACACCGGCACGCCGTGGCCGTGGGCCAACACGGCGCACGACGCCGACGGCCCGTTCTGCCCGATCTTCGGAATCGGCAAACCGAGAATCGCGCGCGCGTGCAGCGCGAATTCGCTTGGATCCTGCGAGATCAATGTCACCAGGCCGGTATCGTGCGGACGCGGCGAGACTTCCGAGAACCACACCTCGTCGCCCTTCACGAACAGTTCGACGCCGAACAGGCCCCAGCCGCCGAGGTCGTCGGTGATGATCTTCGCGATCCGCTGCGCCGCTTCCAGCGCACGCGGCGACATCGGCTGCGGCTGCCAGCTTTCGCGGTAATCGCCGTCGCGCTGCAGGTGGCCGATGGGCGCGCAGAAATCGGTGCCGCCGGCGTGGCGCACGGTCAGCAAAGTGATTTCGTAATCGAAATCGATGAAGCCCTCGACGATCGCACGCCCGGCGCCGGCGCGACCGCCGGTCTGGGCGTAGTCCCACGCCTTGTCGATGTCCTCGGCGGTGCGTACCAGACTCTGGCCCTTGCCCGAGGACGACATCACCGGCTTCACCACGCAGGGCACGCCGATCTCGACCACCGCGGCGCGGTAATCGTCCAGCGTGTCGACGAAGCGGTACGGCGAGGTCGGCAGGCCCAGGGTTTCGGCGGCAAGCCGGCGGATGCCCTCGCGGTCCATGGTCAGCCGGGCGGCGCGCGCGGTCGGCACGATCCGCGTCTGGGTGCCGCGTTCGGCGAACTCGCGCTCCAGCTGCACCAGGGTTTCGGTGTGGATCGCTTCGATCTCGGGGACGATCAGGGTCGGCCGCTCCTCGGCGATCAGGGCGCGCAGCGCATCGCCGTCCAGCATGTTCAGCACGTGGCTGCGGTGCGCGACCTGCATCGCCGGCGCGTCCGCGTAACGGTCGGCGGCGATGACCTCGCAGCCGAAGCGCTGCAGCTCGATCGCGACTTCCTTGCCCAGTTCGCCTGAGCCAAGCAGCAGCACGCGGAGGGCGGAGGGCGACAGCGGCGTGCCGAATTCAAGCGCGGACGGACTGGGCATGGGGCAGGCTCGACGGGAAAGAGGCCATTGTAAATCAGACACTTGCAGAATCCTTTCCGACGCACTCGACCGTCCGTCCGGATTGGCTTGCACTTAGTGATATCTTTTTGATATCACATCATCATTCACCACCAACGCGAGACCGCGCCATGAAAGAGAATTCTTCCCGCTCGCTCCCCGGCATCCCCTTCCTTCTGGGCGTACTCGCCATCGCAGCGTTCGCCATCTGGCTGTTCGTGACCAGCATGGCCCATGGGCCGGTATCGCCGCCGGAGGTCATCGCCGGGATGCTGGTCATGCTGCTGGCGATCTTCAGCCTGAGCGGCCTGTACACCGTGCAACCCAACCAGGCGGCAGTGTTGAGCCTGTTCGGCAGATACATCGGCACCGTGAAGGATGGCGGGCTGCGCTGGAACAACCCCTTCTACAGCAAGCAGAAAGTCTCGCTGCGCGTGCGGAACTTCGAAAGCAGCAAACTCAAGGTCAACGAACTGGACGGCAGCCCGATCGAGATCGCGGCGGTCATCGTCTGGCAGGTCGTGGACAGCGCCGAGGCGGTCTACAACGTCGACGATTACGAAAGTTTCGTTCACATCCAGTCGGAATCGGCGGTGCGCACCATGGCCACCAGCTATCCGTACGACCAGCACGAGGATGGCCAGCTCGCGCTGCGCAGCCACGCCGCCGAAGTCTCGAAACATCTGATGGAAGAACTGCAGGAACGGCTGATGGATGCCGGCGTGCAGGTGCTGGATTCGCGCATCAGCCACCTCGCTTACGCACCCGAGATCGCGCAGGCGATGCTGCAGCGCCAGCAGGCCAACGCGATCATCGCCGCGCGCACGCGGATCGTCGCCGGCGCGGTGGGCATGGTCGAAATGGCCCTGGAAGCGCTGCAGAAGAACGGCGTGGTGCATCTGGACGAAGAGCGCAAGGCGCAGATGGTCAGCAACCTGCTGGTGGTGCTGTGCGGCGAGCGTTCGACCCAGCCGGTGATCAATGCCGGCACCTTGTATTGATCGCGGCTGAAGCCGCTCCTGCGCAAGAGCGCCCGTCATGAGCGAAAAGAAGGCCTATCCGCTGCGCATCAATGCCGAAGTCCTCGCGGCGGCGCAGCGGTGGGCCGACGATGAGTTGCGCAGCCTCAACGCACAGATCGAATACGTGCTGCGCGATGCGCTGCGCAAGACCGGGCGACTACCCGACAAGACCATTCCCTCCGAGCCGGAAGACGCATCATGAGTACACAGTGGACATACAAAGTCGTCGATGCGGAAGCGAAAGGATTGCGTATGCTGAAGAGCGAAGACATCGAGACCGTGTTGAACCAGCACGGCATGCTGGGCTGGGAATTGGTCGAAGTGATCCAGATGGCCGGAAATCAGGCGACCTTGTACTTCAAAAAGCAGAAGTGATCGATTCGCTTTCGAAATACGCAATGCGGCGCAACGCATGCTCGAAACAAGCAGGAGAGCCCACATGATCCATGTCGTCCATCAGATCGAGCGCCATTTCGCTCGCCCCAGCGGCACCGGCCGCATCGTAGCCCGCGCGGCGTTGCTGTCCGCAATGCTGCTGTTGCTGGGCATCGGTGGGCTGCTGTCGTCGCGCGCGAACGCGCAGGACGTTACGCAGGACTTCGACCCTGCGCGCGAGGCGCAGACGATGCTGGATGCACTGGATGCCGGCGATTTCGCCGCTGTGCATGCGCGTTTCGATGCGACCATGGCCGCCGCCGTAAGCGCGGAACAACTGAAGCAGGGCATTGGCTCGCTCGCCACCCAGGTCGGCACGCTGCAGACGCGCGGCGAACCGGACGTGAAAACCAGCGACACAGGCGCGCTGGTGAAGGTACCGCTGCGCTACGAGCGCGGCGAGCTCACCGCGATCATCGCCTTCGACAACGAACGCAAGGTCTCGGGCTTCGCGATCCGGCCGGTACAGGCGGCGAAACCGGCGACCGTCGCACCAGCGGTGCCCGAAGACGCGAACTATCGCGAAACCGAAGTGCTGGTCGGCGAAGGCGCGAACGCACTGCCGGCGACGCTGGCGATGCCGAACGGCAATGGTCCCTTCTCTGCCGTCGTGCTGGTCCACGGCTCCGGCCCGCAGGACCGCGACAGCACCATCGGCCCGAACCGGCCGCTGCTGGACATCGCCCGCGGTCTGGCCGAACGCGGCGTCGCCGTGCTGCGCTACGAGAAGCGCACCCGGGCGCACCCGCACCAGTTCGCCGACAGCGGCACGATCGACCTCGAAACCACCGACGATGCGGTGACCGCCGCATCGCTGCTGCGCGGGCTGCCGGACATCGACGCGAAACGCGTGTTCGTGTTCGGCCACAGTCAGGGCGCGATGATGGCGCCGCGGATCGGCGCACGCGACCCGCAGATCGCCGGGCTGATCCTGCTGGCGGCGCCCTCGCGACCGCTGCTCGACATCCTCATCGAACAGAATCGCCGTCTCGCCATCCTCAACGACGGCACGGTCAGCGACGCCGAGAACACCGCGATCCAGCGCCTGGCGGACAGCGTGAACGCGATACGCAAAGGCCGCGAAATGACCGCCGCGCAGTCGCCGATGGGCCTGCCGCCCGCGTACTGGCGCAGCGTCGAAGCCGTGGACCCGGTCGCCGAGGCGAAAGCCATCGCGCAACCGATGCTGGTCCTGCAGGGTGCGCGCGACATCCAGGTGGTCGACGCCGATTGGCAGGGCTGGAAAGCGGCCTTCCACGACACGCCGCGCGTGACCTTCAAACTGTACGAGACGCTGAACCATCTCGGGATTCCCGGCGAAGGCGACGGCAATCTTCAGGAATACCAGACGCCCGGACACGTCTCGCCGGAGCTGATCGCCGATGTCGCGGCGTGGATCGCGGCGCAGCCGTCGAAATGATGGCCGCGGCCGTGGCGAAGCCCCGGTCGCAACGTTAATCTGTGCCGATGCGCCCCCTGCCCCGCATCCTGCTCAACACCGCCCGGATCGAGGCGTGGCCGGCCTGGCTGTTGGCCCCGCGCAGCAACCGCGACGCGCGCATCGTCGCGGGCGCGCGGTGGGTGCTCCGACGCAAAAGCGATGGCCGCTATCTCGCCGCGGAATTGACGCAGGGCTGGATGGCGCTCGATCCGCACTGGAGTCGCGAACCGGGCATCGACGATGCGCTCGACGCCATCGATGCGCCCGCACTACACGCCAGCATGCGCGGCCCCGGAACGCTGCCCCTGCACGCGCTGCGCGAACGCCTGGATGCGCTGGGACTGGATGCCGACGACTACAGCGCGCTCAGCGGCCTGCCGCTGGTGTCCGAACCGCGATGGCTGGCGCACGCCGGCTTCGACCGTTATCGCCGCCCGCTGTGGCTGCATCCCGACGCCGCTCGCGCCTGGGCAAGGCTGCTCGCCGCCGCGCTGCGCGATGGCATCGTGCTGGATGCGATCTCCGGTTATCGCAGCCACGATTATCAACTGGGCATTTTCGAGCGCAAACGCGCGCGTGGAATTCCTGTGCCCGACATCCTCACGGTCAACGCCGCGCCGGGCTACAGCGAACACCACAGCGGCCGCGCGCTGGACATCGGCACGCCCGGCGAACCGCCCGCGGAGGAATCGTTCGAACGCACCGCGGCGTTCGCGTGGTTGCAGGCGCAGGCCGGCCATCACGGCTTCGTCATGAGTTATCCGCGCGACAACCCCAACGGCATCGTCTACGAGCCGTGGCACTGGTGCTGGCATGCGCATTGATCGATGCGCGCGCTGACCTTGCGTACACCGACGCCGCACTTGCCGATATGACCCACGACCCGCAGCGTCGTCGTCTCGCCGCCGGGCTGCTGGCCGCACCCATCGTCTCGACCGCAGCATCCTGTCGCCGCAGCGACGACGCGCATCGCATCGACGACGTAAGTCGCATCGACCACACCGAAGTCGCGGCGATTCTGCGGCCACAGTCGACAGAGGCGGTATCGGCCGCGCTGTCGCGCACCCAAGCGCCGGTCTCGATCGGCGGCGGGCGCTACAGCATGGGCGGGCAGACGGCCTGGCCGGATTCGCTGCATCTGGACATGCGCGGCATGCGCCGGCTGCTGCATCTGGATACCGCCCAGCGACGCGTGCGCGTACAGGCCGGCATGCGCTGGCGCGAACTGCAGACGCTGATCGATCCGCACGATCTGTCGATCGCGATCATGCAGAGCTACAGCAATTTCACCGTCGGCGGTTCGGTATCGGTGAACTGCCACGGCCGCTATGTCGGCAAGGGCCCGATCGCCAACAGCGTCGTCGCGCTGCGCATGGTGGCCGCGAACGGCGACGTGCTGGATCTCGACCGCGCATCGCAGCCGGCGCTGTTCCATGCGGCGATCGGCGGCTACGGCGGGCTGGGCGTCATCACCGAGGTCGAACTGGAACTGGATCGCAACGGTCGCATCGCGCGCGAAGCGGAATTCGTCGCGCTCGCCGACTACCCCGACTGGTTCCGCGAACACATCATCGGACGCGACGATGCGGTGCTGCACAACGCGGACCTCGCACCGCCGGACTACGACCACCCGCTTGCGATCACCTGGCGGCGCACCGACGCGCCGACCACCATCGCCGAACGGTTGATCCCGGTGGACCGCGACTACGGCCGCGAACAAAGCCTGATCTGGGCGGCGTCGGAGCTGCCGTACGGCGACGCCGTGCGCGAGCGCAAAGTGACGCGACGACAGTTGCAGGAACGCCCGGTGGTCTGGCGCAATCGCGAAGCCAGTCTCGACGCCGATGCGCTGGAACCGCGCACGCGCAGGTTCTCGACCTATCTGCTCCAGGAATACTTCATCCCGGCGGAAAATTTCCTCGGCTTCGCGAATCTGTTGCGGCGGATCCTGCACGCGCACGAGGTCAATGCGCTGAATGTGTCGATCCGCCATTCGCCGCCCGATCCCGGCACGCTGATGCGCTGGGCGCCGCGCGAAGTGTTTTCGTTCGTGCTGTATTACAAACAGCGTTCGTCGCGCTGGGCGGACGCGGATTCGGCGCGATGGACACGGCAATTGATCGATGCGGCGCTGGGCATGGGCGGACGGTACTACCTGCCCTACCGGCTGCATGCGACGAAGGAACAGTTCGCGCGGGCCTACCCGGAAGCGGAAACCTTCGCGGCGCTGAAAGAGAAGACAGACCCGCAGCGGCGGTTCCGCAACCGGCTCTGGGAAACCTATCTGCCGCGTTGAGCGCGGCACCGATGCATCCCGAACGATTGTCCCGTAGAAGGCCTTCAGGCCCGAGCTTTTCATGGGAGACCCCGATCCAAGTCAAGAGCTCGGGCCTGAAGGCCCTCCTACGAAAGGCAAAACGCCGCACCTACGGAGATTTTCGACAGACTTCGCAGCATCAATCCTGCGAACGCTTGGTCGGCGTTCTGTTCGATGCTTTAGCGTCAGCGCCGAAATCCGCGATCCGCCACAGATACAGGCTGGCATACGTGCGGTACGGCCCCCAGCGTTCGCCGCGTTCGGCCAGAAGTTTGGGCGGCAGCATCGCATCGAGTTTGTCGACGACCTGCGCGCCCTTGCGGATGCCGAGGTCGTCGATCGGCAGCACGTCGGCGCGGCCCAGCCGGAACATCAGCATCATCTCGACCGTCCAGCGGCCGATGCCGCGCACCGGCACCAGCGCGTCGACGATGGCGTCGTTATCCATCGTCGACATCTTCCGCAGGGCCGGAATCTCGCCGCGCGCCTCGCGCGCCGCGAGATCGCGCAGCGCCAGCAATTTGTTGCCGGACACGCCGCAGGCGCGGATGGTCGCATCGTCGCAGCGCGCCAGCGTGTCGCAGTGGAAGCGATCGCTGGCGATCACGGCTTCGACGCGGCTCACGATCGTGGCCGCGGCCTTGCCGCTGAGCTGCTGGTAGAGAATCGCCCGCGCCAACGCGTCGACCGGATCGAACGGTTTGCGCCAGCGCGGATCGGGATCGATCGCACCGATGCGTTTCATCCAGGCGCCGAGCTTGCGGTCGCGCCGGGCGAGATGCTCGTAGGCAGCCTGGGTGTCGAAGCCGCGGGTGTGTCTGGGCATGTGTTTCTCTCGGCGTTCGACTCGATCAGCGTCTGAGCGCGTCGCCAGCGAACAGCAACCAACCGATGATGATCATCGAACCGCCCATCGGCGCGAGCCGCGTCGACGTGCCGAAGAAATGCGCAGCCGCCAGCGAGCCCGAGAACAGCAGCACGCCCAGCAACAGTGCCGTCAGCGCGAGCGTGCCGAGGCGACGCGGGGTGTGCGGCGACAGCGCGGCCAGCGCGATGCCGTGGGCCAGCGCGAACAGCGCGGCCGATTGCAGGTTCGCGCGCGCGACACCCTCGGCGCCGTGCGCGGCATAGGCCGACAGGCCAACGCCTGCCGCCGCCAACACGCCACCAGCGGCGGCCAGGATGCGGTGCAGGCGGCGCGGTTTCATCGTCATCGCATTCCCGCCTGGGTCGTAGTGATCGAAACTGCGCCTGTTGGAGCGGCGCCTGTTGGAGCGGCGCCTGTTGGAGCGGCGCCTGTTAGAGCGGCGCTTGTTGGAGCGGCGCTTGCTGAAGCCGCAAACGCGAAGCGCCGCAGAATGCGGCGCTTCGGAAACACTTCAAGGGATGCGGACAAACGCCTCTTGGCTTGAGCCGCCGGCTTACTTGAGTTGCCAGTAAGCGGTGAATTGTCCGTCTTCCGTGAACGCGCCGTCGATACCGCTGTCGTAAACCTCGTAAGGACGGTCGGCGACTTCGAGCCCGCGCGGTCCGGACCAGGCGCGAAGCGCGTTGCGGACGTTCTCGAGCTCGCGGATATACCCGATGAACTTGCCGCTGACCGCGCGACGCGCCGGCAGCAGCTTGTACTTCACCGGGCCCTGCAGGTTCAGACCCGTCAGCTCGGTCGTGGCGGTGGCGGCGGCTTCGGCGGTATCGGCCTTGCGGACCGGCATGGCGACGTCGAAGGTATAGGTTTCGCGACCCTGTTCGCTGGTGACGATGCGCATGGGGCCTGCGGCGGCGAGGCCGTTGCTGGCCATGGTGCGATTGATCCACTCCAGGTTGGCGACCATCGACTTCTCGATCACTTCATCCTTGAATTCGAGCGTACCGGCGGGCACGAACAGCAGATGCTCGGCCGGAACCTGCACGACCGCAAGACCGGTCAGCTTGTCGCCATAGACGGCATGATCGATGTTCGGGATCGAGGCCAGCATGTTGGTGAGTTTGGCCAGGCCGAACTTCATGTCGTCGCCCACGTGGCTGCGCACGTAAAGACCGGCGTAGCGACCGAGCAGATTCCAGCCGTAGTCGACCTTGTAGCTCTGGCTGATCTCGACGTTGCGGTTGTTCTTGCCGGTCGGCTTGAGCTTGAACTCGGTGCGCTTGTTCTTGCCCTGACGGTCGTTCTCGATCGCGATCGCGACCAGTTCGTTCGGCACGCTCTCCACGATCTTCCAGGTGCCGCTACCCACCTGCGCATTATCGGAGTTGTACTTGAATTCCGCGCCGACGCCGGATTCGGGCCCGGAAATGCTGGACTCCATCTTGGGGTCGCGCAGCGCGATCGCGTTCCAATCCTTGAAACGGCTGAAATTGTTCAGCGTGTCGTAAACGATGGTCAGTTTGCGGTTCGTTTCGATCTTCTCGACCATGAAACGACTGGACGGCAGCACGAGGCCGACGATGAGGAACAGCGCGGCGACGATCGCCAGGGAAATCAGGATCTCGAGCAGACGTGTCATTACAGAGGCTCTCCGGGACCAATACCCGCTGATGACGGGCAAGACCCGAATCCTAACAGGGAACGGCGGTGCGGAGCGAGGGCCGTATCGGAAGTGACGAAGCGGACGGCTGCCCGGACCAATGATGACGGCCACAGTCGCTCCGCAAGGCGACGACCGCCACGACGCCCGACCGCCGCCGGAATCCCGTCGATCGGATCGACCGCAATGCCGGCGCAACGAATACGGCCAGGTACGGTTTCACCGGCCGAGCGTCGTCGGGATGAGGCCGATTCGCCGGCGCCCGCAGTCATCAACGCCGATGCGCGGCGCCGGAACGGGCTGGCGGGGGGAAGCCGCGATCAGATCAACTGCAGCTCGAAGGCTTTCAGGACGGCACGGGTACGGTCGCGCACGCCGAGCTTGGACAGAATGTTCGAGACGTGATTCTTGATCGTGCCTTCGGCCACGCCCAGGGAATTGGCGATCTCCTTGTTGGAGAAGCCCGAGGCCATCAGGCGCAGGATCTCGGTTTCGCGGTCGGTGAGCGGATCCGGGCGGTCGAGGCTCACGAAATCGTTGCGCATGTGCTCCAGCCCGGACAGCAGGCGCTGGGTGACTGCCGGCTGCACCAGCGAACCACCGCCCGCCACCGCCTGGATGGCGCCGACCAGTTGTTCCAGCGACACGTCCTTGAGCAGATAGCCCTTCGCTCCGGCCTTCATGCCGGCCAGCACCAGTTGATCGTCGTCGAATGTGGTGAGGATGATCGTCGGCGGGAGTTGATTGACCTTGCTGAGCGCCTGCAGCGCTTCCAGACCCGACATCGCCGGCATCCGCATGTCCATCAGCACGACATCGGGGTTGATCTTCGGAATCAACTCGACCGCCTGGCGGCCATCGGACGCCTCGGCGACCACTTCGATGCCCTCGGCGAGGGCCAACAAGGAACGGATGCCCTGGCGTACCAGGGTCTGATCGTCGACCAGACAAACGCGAATCATGTCGTCTCCTGCATGAAGCCGTGAATGCGCCGGTCACTCTGACCGTATCGCGGATTGAACGGCGAACCGTCCTTGGGAAATACGGGAACCACGGGAAAAGGGAGGCAGAAAGGGGTCATGCCGCGATTCCGGGCGCGGGAATGCCGCCCGTTGGCGCCGGCCCCCGCCCAAGCGGCAGTCCCACCCGGTCCGTCGCCTGGACGACCGGGAGGTAAAGGGTCAGACAGAAGCCCTGCCCCGGGCGGGTTTCGATCTCCACCTGGCCGCCATAAGCCGCCAGTCGTTCGCGCATGCCGCGCAGGCCGTTGCCGACTGCTGGCGCCTCGGCGGCGCCGCGGCCATCGTCGCGGGCCACCACCTGAACGCCGTCGCCGTGCCAGCGGTAGTCCAGGTCCAGGGTCGTGGCCTGGGCGTGGCGCACCACGTTGGTGATGATTTCCTGCGTGCAGCGCAGCAGAACGTGGGCGCGCTCGGGGTCGTCCAGCAGGAACGGCACCGGCAGGAGCATCTCGATCTGCAGCCCGGGTACGTTGTCGGCCAGCGGCAAGAGGGTCGCCGCCATGTCGATGGCGTCGTCCTCGCGGATCTGGCTGACCGCCTCGCGGACATCGCTGAGCAGCAATTTCGCGAGGGTATGGGCCTGGGACACATGTTCCTGGGCCTTGCCTTCGACCAGATGGTTGGCGACTTCCAGATTCAGGCTGAGGGCCGTCAGATGATGTCCCAGCAGGTCGTGAAGCTCGCGGGAAATGCGCGTGCGCTCGTTGACCCGGACGCTTTCGGCCAGCAGGGCCCGGGTGGCGCGGAGTTCCGAATTCAGCCGGCGCTGTTCCTCGCGCGCCTGCGCCTGCTGCCGCGCCACCAGACTGGTGGCGTACACGAATCCGGCAAACCCGGCATACAGCAGGGCCTGCATCACCGCTTCGATCAGGGTGAAATCGCGGCGCATGAACACCGGCACCACCGCCAGCTGGCTCAACAGCAGCCAAGCCACGCCCAGCCGCAGCGACAGCAGCCACGGCAGGGCGCAGGCCGCTACCATGAGCAGGAGACTGCCCAGCCCGCTCTCGCTGTAGTACCCCAGACCGATCGCGGCGGGAGTCAGCACCACCAGCAGCATGTAGTCGAACAGTCCCGGCCGGCGCGTGCCGAGGCCCCGGGTCAGCCAGGCATAGGCGGCGCCGAAGGCGGCGTAGGCCAGCCAGCCCTGCCACGGCATGGTCAGCAGCAGGAACTGGTCGTCGTCCGAATCCGCCAGCATCGGCATGATCCAGGTATACAGCAGCGGCACACTGACCACCGCCCAGGTGAAGAGGCCCGAGTAGCGCAGCAGTCGGCTGTGATCCAGTCGTGTGAACATCCGGGGAGTGTAGGCGCTCTGCCGGCCACTGCACCCCACCGGAAGTCATGGGTGGCGTCGATCGCGGGCCGGACTTCGGATAAAGCCAGGCCGATGAAACACCGCGATGTCGCCCGGTCGGGACGGGCATGCGATAATTTCGCGCCATACCGGTGCAGGGCTCCCGCCCGCGCACGCCACTGCCGGAGTCATTGGAATGTCGATTGTCATCCGCGACGTGCGCGAGCACGAGCTGGATTCCGTCCTTGCCCTCAACAATGCCGCCGGCCCCACGATCCTGCCTTTCGACCAGAACCGTCTGCGTCATTTCTTCGACTCCGCCGAATACTTCCGCGTGGCCGAGCGCGACGGCACCCTCACCGGCTTCATGATCGGCGTGGGCGATCGGGCCGATCACGACAGCAGCAACTTCCGCTGGTTCGCGGAACGCTATCCGGAGTTCTTCTACATCGACCGCATCGTGGTCGCCAGCCGCCGCCGCGGCGGGGGCGTCGGGCGCGCGTTCTACGCCGATGCCCAGAGCTACGCGGAAATGCGTTACCCGCGACTGGCCTGCGAAGTGTTCATCGACAACGCCAGCGATCCGGCCCTGCCCGATCCGGCGCTGCTGTTCCACGGCAGTTTCGGTTTCCGCGAAGTCGGCCAGCAGATGATGCCCGAGACCGGCCTGCGCGCCGCGATGCTGATGAAGGATCTCTGCAGTTATCCGTGGATCAGCGAGACGTATGGCGCCAATCTGCCGGACGTGCCGTGGCTTACGGCGTCGCGGATCGGCGCCAGTCCGCAGCGTGCGACGGGCACCGCCGCGTGAGTGCGGCCACGCCCGTGAATTACGAATTGGCCGGCGATCTCAAGATCGGCCAGGTCGGCATCGCCAACCTGCGCGTGCGCACCCTCGACGTCGAACGCCTGGGCGCCGAAATGCGCGATCGCGTCGCGCGCGCGCCGAAACTGTTCCAGCGCGCGGCGGTGATCGTCGATTTCGGCGCCCTGCCCGGCACGCCGGACGCGGCGACCGCGCGCTCGCTGCTCGACGCGCTGCGCGCCGCCGGCGTGATCCCGGTCGCGCTGGCCTGGGGCAGCGGCGACAACGAGCGCCTGTCGGCCGAACTCGGCCTGCCGCTGCTGTCCAAGTTCCGCGCGCAGTACGAACCGGCAGACCCTTCTGTAGGAGGGGCTTCAGCCCCGAGCTTGCCCGCTGAAACAACCATCGCGGCTTCCGCCGCTCCCACGAAAGCCGCCGCGCCCGCAAAAAGCGCCGCTGCGCCGGCCGCGGCCGGCGAACCGGGCATGGTGCTGACCGCGCCGATCCGTTCCGGCCAGCAGATCTACGCCGAACAGCGCGATCTGACCATCCTGAACACCGTAGGCGCGGGCGCCGAAGTCATCGCCGACGGCTCGATCCACGTCTACGGCGCCCTGCGCGGGCGCGCCCTCGCCGGCGCGCGCGACAACGACAAGGCCCGCATCTTCTGCCGCGAGTTCCATGCCGAACTCGTCGCCATCGCGGGACATTACAAGGTCATGGAGGATCTTCCGGCGGAACTGCGCGGCAAGGCCGTGCAGATCTGGCTGGACAACGAACAGATCCACATCGCCGCGCTCGCCTGAGCGCGCGACTTGAAAAACGCATACGACGTGCGTTTTTCGACAACCTGCTAAATCATCGGGAGAAGTACATTGGCTGAAATCATCGTAGTCACATCGGGCAAGGGCGGCGTCGGCAAGACCACCAGCAGCGCCAGTCTCGCGTGCGGTTTCGCGCGCCGCGGCAAGAAGGTCGCGGTCATCGACTTCGACGTCGGTCTGCGCAACCTCGACCTGATCATGGGCTGCGAACGCCGGGTAGTGTACGACTTCGTCAACGTCATCCACGGCGAAGCGTCGCTGAAACAGGCGCTGATCAAGGACAAACGCTTCGAGACGCTCTATCTGCTGGCCGCGTCGCAGACCCGCGACAAGGACGCGCTGACCAAGGAAGGCGTGGAAAAAGTGCTGAAGGATCTGGCCGACGACGGCTTCGACATCATCCTCTGCGACTCGCCCGCCGGCATCGAGAAAGGCGCGTTCCTGGCGATGTATTTCGCCGACCAAGCCGTTGTGGTGGTGAATCCGGAAGTGTCCAGCGTGCGCGACTCCGACCGCATCCTCGGTCTGCTCGCCTCCAAGACCAAGCGCGCCGAGAACGGCGAGCGCGTCAAGGAACACCTGCTGCTCACCCGCTACAGCCCGTCGCGGGTGGAAACCGGCGAAATGCTCAGCATCAAGGACGTGGAAGACGTGCTCGGCCTGAAGACCGTCGGCGTGATTCCGGAATCGCCGGACGTGCTCAACGCGTCGAACAAGGGCGAGCCGGTGATCCTGGACATGGAGTCGCACGCCGGCCAGGCCTACGACGACGCGGTCGCGCGATTGCTCGGCGAGGAACGGCCGATGCGCTTCACCCAGTTCGAGAAGAAGGGTTTCTTCAGCAAACTGTTCGGAGGCTGAGCCCATGTCTCTCTTCGATTTCCTGAAGCCCAAGAAGAACACCGCCTCGGTCGCGAAGGAACGCCTGCGCATCATCGTCGCCCAGGAGCGCAGCAGCCGCGGCGCGCCCGACTACCTGCCGCTGCTGCAGCGCGAGCTGCTGGAAGTGATCCGCAAGTACGTCAGCGTCGACGTGGACGCCGTGAGAGTCGAGATGGCGAAGGACGGCGATCACGACGTGCTCGACATCTCGGTCGCGCTGCCCGACGGGCGCCCGTCGATTCCCTGATCGTTTCGCGGGAGCGGCGCAAGCCGCGATGAAGCATGTCCGTCAGCGCGATCGCGGCTTCCGCCGCTCCTACAGCATCCAGCGTCCTGACCCTCGGCGAGATCGATCTCGCCGACGTCGTGGCTCTGCTCGCCCGTTACGATCTGCGCCTGGCGCTGGTCGACGACGGTGCGCCGATTCCCGGCAGCTACTGGGGCGAACCCGAGGCCGGGCTGATCGGCGATACCGTGCATGCGCGCCGCGACACGCCGCTGCATTCGCTGTTGCACGAAGCCTGTCATCTGATCGTCCTGCCGCCCGAACGCCGCGCCGCGATCCACACCGATGCCAGCGATTGCCAGCTCGAAGAAGACGCGACCTGCTATCTGCAACTGACGCTGGCAGACGCATTGCCCGGCTTCGGGATCGAGCGCGCATTCGCCGACATGGATGCCTGGGGCTATTCGTTCCGGCTCGGCTCTGCCAAGGCGTGGTTCGAACATGATGCTGAAGATGCTGCAGACTTCCTGCATAACCTGCCGCAGCTGCGCGGATAGCATGCGACTGGCGCAGCACTGGCCTGAGCCTGGATGCAACCCGTTGTCGCGAACCGGGTTCGCTCGCCTTTCGCACGGATCGAATTCTTTCACCCGCCCAGGAGCCCCGCCATGCCCAACACGCTCTACATCGGCTACAAGAACTATTCGTCCTGGTCGCTGCGTCCATGGCTTTGCCTGCGCTGGGCTGGAATTCCGTTCGAGGAACGCATCATTCGCCTCGACCAACCCGGCTATGGCATACAACAGATCGCCGAGGTGAAAGCGGTGTCGCCCAACGGCACCGTGCCGGCGCTGGAGACCGGCAGCATCACGATCTGGGACAGTCTCGCCATCGCCGAGTGGGCCGCGGAACAGGCCGGGCCCGGCGTGCTGTGGCCGATCGATCCAGCGCTGCGGGCACAGGCGCGCTCGGCCGTGTGCGAGATGCATTCGGGCTTCGCTGCCGTACGCCGCGACCTGTCGATGAACATTCATCGCCGTATGGAAAAACAACCCGAATGGCCCGAGGATACTCGCGCCAACCTCGTCCGGATCGAGGAGCTGTGGACAACCCTGCGCGAGCGCTACGCCGCGCTCGGTCCCTACCTGTTCGGCCAGCGCAGCATCGCCGATGCCTTCTTCACGCCCGTCGCCACACGCCTGCGTACCTACTCGGTACCGATGTCGGAGACCGCCACCGCCTATCGCGACACGCTGCTGGCCGATCCCGACTTCCTCGCTTGGGAAGCCGATGCCATCCCGAACAGTTGGGATGCATCTGGATATTCGGTGATCGACGGCCTGTATGCCTGATGCCGCAGTGCCGATATGGGGCGGCGACTCCGGACGGCTTGCGCTGCCAGCGGCTGGGCTCTAGCCTCCGCTTCCATAGCCACCAGGCCACTGGAGACACCTTGTGAACCATCGCAACACCCTACTGGCCCTCGCCATCGGCGCCGGCCTGCTGTCCCTCGGCGCCTGCAAGAAAGATACGCAGCAGGGCGATTCCTCCACCCAAGGCAGCGCGACCGCCACCAGCGTGGACAAGGACGCCGACGCCTTCGTCGCCAGAGTGAACAAGGAAATCAAGGCGATCTACCCGGATCTCACCGCTGCGCAGTGGCTGTCGACCACCTACATCAACGACGACAGCCAGCGGGTCGCGGCCAAGGCGAACGAGCGTTTCCTCGGCCAGCTCAACGGATGGATCAAGGCCGCCAAGCAGTTCGAAGGCCAGAAAATGTCGCCCGAAAGCGCGCGCGCGATCCTGCTGCTCAAACTCTCCACCTCGATGCCGCCGCCCAGCGACCCGGAGAAGCTCGCCGAACTGACCCGCATCGCGAGCAAGATGGAAGGCGACTACGGCGCCGGCAAATCCTGCACCGGCACCGGCGAAAGCAAAGTCTGCCGCGACATCGGCGAACTCAGCGAAGTGCTGGCGAAAAGTCGCGACTATCAGGCGCAGCTCGACGCCTGGCAGGGTTGGCACACCATTTCCCAGCCGATGCGCAAGGATTACGTGCGCTTCGTCGAACTGGTGAACGAAGGCGCCAAGGAAATGGGCTTCGCCGACGCCGGCGAGATGTGGCGCTCGGGCTACGACATGACTCCGGCCGAGATCGCGGCCGAAACCGACCGGCTCTGGGGACAGGTCAAACCACTGTACGAAGACCTGCATTGCTATACCCGCACCAAACTGCAGGCCAAGTACGGCCCGGGCAAGGGTGCGGTGAGCGGCGGCATGCTGCCCGCGCATCTGATGGGCAACCTGTGGCAACAGGACTGGGGCAATCTCTGGGACGTGCTGGAACCGTACGAGAACGCCGGCAACCTCGATATCAACAGCGCACTGAAAGACTGGGAACGAAGCAATCTATCCGAGTTGCGGAAGAAGATCGTGGGCGAAGGCACGCCTGAAGAACAGGCCGAGGCCAAGCGCGAGGCCGAACTGCTGACGGCGAAGAAGATGACCCAGCGCGCCGAGGCCTATTACGTCTCGCTCGGCATGCCGAAACTGCCCGAAAGCTACTGGGAGAAGACCCAGTTCATCAAACCGCGCGACCGCAACGTGCTCTGCCATGCCAGCGCATGGGACATGACGATGGACGGCGACGTGCGCACCAAAATGTGCATCGAACCCAGCGAGGAAGAGTTCACCACCATCTATCACGAACTCGGCCACGTCTATTACTACCTCGCCTACAACAACCAGCCGCCGCTGTTCCAGACCGGCGCGCACGACGGCTTCCACGAGGCCATCGGCGACACCATCGTGCTCGGCATGACGCCGAAGTACCTGGAATCGATCGGCCTGGTCGACGCGCAGCAGCAGACCAACGAAGCGCTGATCAACGCGCAGATGCGGATGGCGCTGGCCAAGGTGTCGTTCATGCCCTTCGGCCTGATGATCGACCGCTGGCGCTGGGGCGTGTTCGACGGCTCCATCAAACCCGACGCCTACAACAAGGCGTGGTGGGAACTGAAAGCGAAGTACCAGGGCGTGGCCCCGCTCACCGCCCGCGGCGAGGAATTCTTCGACCCGGGCGCGAAGTACCACGTCCCCGGCAATACGCCGTACACCCGCTACTTCCTCTCGCACATCCTGCAGTTCCAGTTCTACAAATCCCTGTGCGACGCCGCCGGCCACAAGGGCCCGCTATACGAATGCAGCTTCTACGGCAACAAGGAAGCCGGACAGAAATACTGGGCGATGCTCGGCAAGGGCTCCAGCCAGCCCTGGCAGAAGACCATGAAGGAACTCACCGGCGGCGAAAAGATGGACGCCTCCGCGGTGCTGGAATATTTCGCCCCCCTGCAGACCTGGCTGAAGCAGCAGAACGAAGGACAGAGCTGCGGGTGGCAGGCGTCCGTCGCTCCGATGAAGGGCTGACCGCTTTCGCCTTCGCTCGAAGCCGCGTTCGCTCGAAGCCGCATCCATTCGAAATCGAAGGCCGGCACAAGCCGGCCTTCGGCCGCGCGGCGTTCGTTGCCGGAACCTTTCTGCAGCGGAGATCGCTTCGCATGCGCGCGGCGATGGTTATCATGTATCGCAAAGCAGACGCCGTCGGCGCTCGTTCATCGGACAGGATGCCAATGCAGCCGCATACGGACCGGACCAGAACCCGTACCTCGCATTCGCGCTTCCGCATCGGCGCGATACTGGTGCAGCCCGAATGCCTGAGCGTGTCGCTGGAAAACGGCAACGAGACCACGCTGGAACCGCGGATGATGGAAGTGCTGGTCGCACTGGCCGAGCACGCGGGCGAGGTGGTCAGCGCCGAGCAACTGCTGATCGAAGTCTGGCGCGGCACGTTCTACGGCGACAACCCGGTCCACAAGGCCATCGCCTATCTGCGCAAAGTGTTCGGCGACGACCTGAAATCGCCGCGCTACATCGAAACCATCCGCAAACGCGGCTATCGACTGATCGCCAAAGTCTCCTATCCGGACGACTACCGTCGCGTCGCCGTGCAGGCTTCGACCTGGACCGGCGCAAGCCCCTACGTCGGCCTCAGCCCGTTCGATGGCGAACATGCCGGGGTTTTCTTCGGGCGCAGCCGGGTCATCGCGGAACTGCTCGCCGCGATGCGCCAGCAGCTCGATAACCAGCGGCGTTTCGTGTTGATCGTCGGCGCCAGCGGCTGCGGCAAGACCTCGTTGCTGAATGCCGGCGCGCTGCCGCTGCTGAGCCAGGATGGCGGGTTCGATGGGTTGCGCGCGCTGTCGATCGCGCGCTGCGATCTGGCCGCCGTCGAAAACGGCGATGCCATGACCCATCTCGCCGCAGCGCTGGCGACGTGGACGCTCGGCGAACGACCCGTGTTCGCGCCCGGACCGGCGGACGATCTCGCCGCCACGATCCGGCGGTCGCCGGAATCGATCGGCGCCAGTGTCGAAGAAGCGTTCCGCCGCCATCCATCGCGCGAACTCGCCGACCAGCCGCACGCGCATCTGCTGCTGTTGATCGATCATGCCGAAGCGCTGGTCGCGGCCCGGACCCGCGACCCGGAGCGGGACAGCGCATTTTCGCGCGCGCTGCACCATCTGTGCGAATCCCCGCGGGTGATGGTGGCGATGATCGTCCGCGGCGATTTCTACCTCGCATTGATCGAAGCGTATCCGGAGATCGCCGAACGCAAATTGGGCGAGGGCCACTTCGACGTGCTCACCCCGCGTCCCGGCGAGATCGCCCAGATCATCCGCACCCCCGCCGCGCTGGCGGGGTTGACGTTCGAGGAAGATCCGCAGACGGCGGAGCATCTCGACGACGTGCTCCGCGACGCGGCGAACGCGCACGCCGATGCGCTGCCGCTGCTGCAGCACACGCTGCAGGCGCTTTACGAACGCCGAAGCGGCGACGGCGAACTGCGCTTCGAAGCCTATCGCGAGATCGGGGGCATGGAAGGCGCGCTCGCGCATCGCGCCGAAGAAGTCTTCGCGACCCTGCCCGATGCGGCCAGACGTAGCCTCCACACGGTCCTGTCGCAGCTGATCGTGATGCAGCAGGACAACGACAGCGTCAGCGCCCGCCGCGTGGCATGGTCGGCGCTGGACGAGAACGCCGGCGCGCTCGCCGAAGCCTTCGTCCGCGCCCGCCTGTTCATCGCTGAATTGAGCGACGGCCAGGCCGGCTTCCGGGTGACCCATGAGGCCTTGCTGCGGCAATGGCCGCGCGCGCGCGACTGGACCCAGGACAATCGCCGCCTGCTGCAATCCAAGGCCCGCATGCATCGCGCAGCCGCTCGCTGGATGGAAGAAGGCCGCAGTGTTGATCACCTCCTCAATCCTGGCCAGCCGTTGCAGGAGGCGCTGGACGCCGCCCGACAGCTGCCCGACGATCTGAACGCCGATGAACGCGCGTTCCTGCACGCGTCGGCGAAACGCCATCGGCGCGGACGCTGGCTGCGCGCAGGTGCGATCGCGAGCCTTGCGGTATTCGCGGTCATTTCCGCGGTACTCGCGCTGCTCGCATCGCAGGCGCGCAACGAGGCCGAGCACCGTCGCGAGGAAGCCCTGCAGTTGTCCGACTTCATGCTGGTGGATCTGGCCGACAAACTGCGTCCGCTCGGCAACCTCAAACTGCTCGGCGGCATCAGCGTCAAGGCGCTTGCCCAACTGGAGCGCCAGCCCGAAGCGCAGACGCGCACGGAAGATCTGATCAACCGATCCCGTGCCCTGCGCACGGTCGGCGAAGTGATGATGGAAGAAGCGAAACTCAAGGAAGCGAAGTCGGCCTTTCTGCGCGCCAGCCAGGCCGCGAGCAGCGCGGTCGAACGCGCGCCGCAATCCGCGGAAGCCATCGCCGAACTCGGCGTCTCGGCGTATTGGCTGGGCTATTACCATTTCCGGCAAGCCCAGTTGGAAGAGGCGCGCAAACACTGGCGCACGTATCTGCAGACCAGCGAACAACTGATCCGTCTGGATCCCGGAAAAACCGACTGGCAGATCGAGCTGTCGTATGCGCTCAACAACCTCGGCGCAGTGGCCAGGGATCAGGGGCATATCGGCGAAGCGCTGACGTATTTCAGACGCTCGGCCAGGCTCAAAGCCAGCGTCCTGTCGACGAGGCCGAACGACGAGGCGCTGCGATACGATCTGGCCGACACGCTGTCGTGGATCAGCAGCGGCGACGCATCGGAGGGGCGCCTGCAGCAGGCCGCGGCCGGATACGCCGAACAGATCGCCATGCTGCGCACACTGGTCGCGAGCAAGCCCGATGCGCTCGTCTGGGAGCGACGGCTTGCGACATCGCTGCTCTTCAGCAGCCACCTTGCGGTCTCCCGCGGACGCATGGACGAGGCGAAGGCGCAGATCGAAGAGAGCATCGCCCGATTGTCGGCAGTGACCGCGCGCGAGCCCGGCAACAAGGTCTGGGTTCGGGATCTCGCGATCGCGCATGTCGAAGCCAGCGAAATGGCCGCCATGCGCGACGACGCCCGCAGCCGCGTCTCGCACGCATCGATCGCCGACAGGCTGATCCGCGAGATGAAGGCATCGGGCGATGCGTCGCTGGCATTGCAGCGACTGGAGGCGGCCACCCGACTCTCGATCGTGCGCTTCCTGCCAGGCACGGACGGCGTCGACGCACAATGGGACAGGGCGATCCTCGGGTTGGAACGCACCGCCGAAGATGCCAAGGGCGGCATCCACGGAAGGTCCATGCTCGCGAAAGGCCTGATCCATCGCGGGCAGTATCGTTCGCAGATCGGATCGACGGCCGAAGCCCGCAGCGATTGGGAACGCGCGATCGCCTTGCTCGAAACGATGGCCGATACTTCCAGGGATCCGAATGTCATCGTGCCGTGGGTCAGCGCGCACTTTCTGCTGGGCGCGCGCGAACGCGTCGAACCGCAGATCGCCTGGCTGGCGGGCATCGGCTATCGCGAGCCGGATTTCATGGCGATCGTCGCCCACAGCGGTGCATCCATGCCAGGCATCGGTGGCGTAACGAACACCGGAGAGAACCCGCAGAGACGCTGAAATACGAAGCGCCATCTGGAACACTCGGCGTGGCGGCCCGATACCCTCGCAGTCGAAACGGCACTTACCGGAAACCTGTCGCCGTGCGTATCACGGCCACGACATTCAACCTCACGAAGAGAAGCACCCGACATGTCAAGATACCTGCACAACCGCAATTCCTCGTCATCCGGAATTGAGCGTATCCAACTGAAGATCAGCGGGGGTTACCCGAATTATCTCTGGTCGTATTCGAAGGCTGCCGTGATTCTCGGCGACGCCCCGACCGTGGTCGAAATCGATCTTCATAACGACACGCGCGATAAATCACAGGCGACCTTGACCACCTACGCGTCCTCGGGGGTGACGGCAAAACACTCGCCGATCATGTCGTTCGCAACGTACAACAACGGACAATCGGCGGTCTTGACGATCGGTCTGCTCCCCCATCAATTGGTCGATTTTGGCCTTTTCGTGGACCTGACGCATGAAGAGCATCCCAAGATGACGATTTTCTGCGACCCGCAGGCCAGCAACGACCCGATCAAAACCACCTGATGCCCGTCGAAGGCCCACCGCGATGGTCGGCCTTCGTCTTCCGGCGAACCGCGTCTGGCGGCGCTCCGGCCCGGCACCGCATGGGTCCGCAAGGCCTCCATCCACCGGAACCGGACCTGCAACGATGAAGACGCGAAAGCGCATGAAGCCCGGGAACGTCGCAACGCAGTCGTCCGGCCGCCGCGATTGCGGAGAACCATCGGCATCGCGACCGCAACCCTGGACAAGGAGCAGCTCATGTCGAACCCGGTTCCACTCGGCGACTGGTCGAATTTCGACTTCACGCTGACCCCGCTCGCCAAGGATGCCTTCGAGACCGCCATGCAGCCGCTGTTCGGCGCGAAGTACACGCCGCTCGCATTCGCCAGCCAGAGCGTCGCAGGCACCAACTACTGCTTCCTCTGCGATGTGCAGTACGCAACCCCGTTCCCGGAGGGGAATGCGGTGAAGATCTATATCTATCAGCCATCGGACGGCAAACCCGCCCCCTACTGGATCGTCCCGATCACGCCGTGAATCGGGGCAGCGACGCGACCGGGTCGGGCGCCCGGATGCGATGGCCGTCCGCACACGCGAGCCGCTGCAGCGTCTGGGCTGGCGATCGATGCGCCACCACCGGCGCAGCTTCGGACGCCTGCCTTCCGGCATGGCGATATCCCGCCGCAGCCCCGCACGCCCACGGCGTGCACGATCGTCCGCGTACTGCGGCACAA
Organism: Pseudomonadota bacterium; assembly: GCA_040386495.1. GTDB lineage: Bacteria > Pseudomonadota > Gammaproteobacteria > Xanthomonadales > Xanthomonadaceae > Lysobacter_I. The sequence goes on along the minus strand of JAZKFJ010000019.1, from coordinate 14,326 downwards.
GGCAAATCGGCATATCGATCGATCACTTGACGCCCGGAAGGTTCCCGGAAGGTACCGGAGCGGCCTCGCTTGCGCAGAGCCGGATGCAGCGCGGCTGATGCCGCAAAAGCTTATGCATCAACCACTTGGCGATTGGAAGGTTGCAGGAAGGTATCCAAACAGCGGATTGCGCAGGCTTCGACCCATGGCGCCGCCTCTGTCCATGCCGCTGCCTTCCACCGCTCGCGACGATGCATGCCCGGTCATCGCATACAGGCAGCACAGGGACAGAGACCCCGACGCCATCGACGCCATCGACCGCGATGGCCTTCATCCGTCCAACCCGGGGATCATCCATGGAACTCGCATACGTCCAGCACGCTCACCACCAGACCGGGGATGGCGCCACGCACCTCCACGATTGCGATGCAGAGGCGCTATCGCTCCACCCAACCGCGCGTGCCGGCAGCGTCGAAGCGCCCGCGGCTTCCGCCGCCAAACGCCTGCATCTCGGCCACGTGATGCTCGACAGCGCCCTGCTCCGCCAACTGCGCCAGGCCAGGCTGATGAGCCAGCAGGATCTCGCCGAGGACTGCTGGCGGCGCAACATCCAACTGTCGCTCACCACCATCAAGCGCGCCGAAGGCGGACGCGCGGTGCGCTTCCGCATCGCCCGCGAATTCGCGCGGTGTTTCGACGTGCCGGTGACGAAGATCGCCCGCATGGACAACCCGACGGCGGCATCCAACCACTGAAGCGATCGAAGTGGCACCGGAGGCGATCTGCGTAGGGCTTTTGGGCGTCATTCAAACCGATCATGATTTTGTTGCGGGGAGGTGGACACGGCCCCGCAAGGAAACTGAGATCAGGGTTCGCTCTCAAAACATCATGCCAAGGAGAAAACATCATGAGTAGCGTCAATCAAGCGGCGTTCGTCCCGGGAACCACCACCTACAAGTTCGGCGATCAATCGATTCCAAACATTCCGATCACTGGCGCGCCAGCCGATACCAATTGGCGCCGCTGGGCGATGCTTTGGGACGGAAGTACGTACCGCATGTACTTCTTCAAAGGAAGCACCAACGACACCATCTATCAATTCGCTTTCAACACGTCGACGAATGCCTACGAGTACGGCCACAACTCCATTCCGATCCTGACGCTAACCAACATTCCGGCTGATGCGGACACCAGCAGTTTCTCGATGCTCTGGGATGGATCGGCTTATCGTCTCTACGTGCGTAAGCTCGGCACGCCGACAACCCTGTATCAAGCGGCCTTTGTTCCCGGATCAACGACCTACCAGTTTGGCTACAACTCCATCCCCTCGCTGCCCGTGACGGGTTTCCCCGAGAACTCGGATTGGAGCCGGTGGGCGATGCTCTCGGACGGTAGTGCCTATCGCATCTACGTCATGCAACTCGGCAGTAACACCGCTTTGCACCAAGGCTCGTACAACCCCGCAGCCCAGGCCTACCAATACGGGCTGAACTCGATCCCCGAGCTCACGCTGGTCGGTACGCCGACCAACAGCAGCCTCGCAAGCTTTGCGATGCTCAACGACCGCACCAATTACCGATTCTACTTTCAAACGCTGTGAGCCGGCTTCGACGGTGGAAAACCAGAGTGGAAAACCAGCACACCCACAATTTGCGAATGGACTACAGGGTGAATCGACTCAACACAAATCCCCCCGGCGTCATGCGCAGTAAGCATCACGTCGGGGGGTTGCCGATCAACGTCCACGCAACATCCTCACTGGCCTGGATTTGTGGGTATCCTGGTTTGTCGCTGGTTTATCGTCGGCACAACTCGAACAACGCATTGCGGATGCCGCGACTCAGTCCAGCAACATCCCGCAGGTCACGCCCACGCAGGCACCTGTGGACAGATCCAGAACCACCGAATGACCGGGATTGCCACGCGGATAAGGTGTGCTGGTGTCGAGAAGGAAGATCACTGCATGCGCACCATTGAGACCCTCCGGGATAGTGAAGTCCTTTTGAATCACGTAGGACGTCATGGTCCGGCTGCGCTCCCGGAAAACAGCCGGCAGGCCAAGGCCGTTGACCTCTGACCAGCGGAGGGCCCAACGCGAGAGATCGTTGCCGTTGGCAGGACGGAGTTGACCGGCGCGGAGGCCTTCGACGAGTCCGGCTTCGCCGCGAGGGGCCGGCGACACAGGCTGCGCAGGCGACGGTTCCGTCGGCATCAACACCATCATGTTTTCGGCCTGCACCGTGCCGCCGGTCGCAGCCTCAACAGGTGCGGGGACAACAGGCACGGGCGGCGCGACGACCGCAGGTGCAGCCGGTAATGCCCCGGCGCTCGCGTCCGGGGACGGCTTTCGCGCCTGAGGCGGAACCGGCATCAACAGGTCGCGCAAGAGTGCGAGCCCGATGACCGTCAACAGTACGATCACGGCCACCCATAACAGAGCGCCCGTCGTGCCGCGAGCTTCCAACGTCACCTTTGCGGAGTGCGACGATTCGGACGCCGGGCGCCGATACTCGGGACGCTTGCGTAGCGTCCTGATCTGATCGTAGGCAGTGTCGATCGCACTGGCCTTTTTCTCGGCAAGACGGCGAAGCGGCACGGCGAGGCCAACGAGGCTGCTGGGTTGATACTGGGCGATCAGGCGGAGATAGGCCTGTTCAATCTCGGCGTCGCTGGCGTATTCCGAAACGCCGAGCGTGCGGTAGGCAGCTACATCGCGGTCGGCGAAGAGGCCGAAGAAAGTTCCATGCCGGTGTGTCATGCCCGACAGTTTACAGGTCCGTAGCGCGGTGAACGCGTTCCACCACGCGCCGGGGGCCTTACAGTAGCAAGCTGCTGAAATACCTCCGTCCAGGAGGTATTTCAGTTCGCACGTCCGGCACATGTCCGGACGTGCTCACGGCGAATCAATCGCTTACGCGCTTGTTTCGCCGTCGCAGCCATCCATGGCTGCGTTAACAGGCCACTGAAAACCTGCTACCGCAGGTATTTCACCAGCCTCCTAGGCGGCCCCGACTGCTCTTCCAACGGACTGCGCGTGGCGACCGCCCTGCTCGAATCCGATCTCCCCAGACGGCCGAAAACATAGGAGAAAACATAGGATGAGAAAACATAGGATGAGAAAACATAGGACACCCACAATTTGCAGATGAACTCCAGGGTGAATCGACCCAACACAAATCCCCCCGGCGTTATGCGCAGTACGCATCACGTCGGGGGGTTGCCGATCAACGTCCACGCGACATCTTCCCTCGCGGGCCACGATGCTTCCATCAAGTCGGCCATGTGATGCTCGACTGCGCCCTGCTCCGTCAACTGCGCCAGGCCAGGCTGATGAGCCAACAGGATCTCGCCGACGACTGCTGGCGACGCAACATCCAACTGTCGCTCACCACGATCAAGCGCGCCGAAGCCGGACGCGCAGTGCGCTTCCGCATCGCCCGCGAATTCGCGCGCTGCTTCGACGTGCCGGTGACGAAGATCGCCCGCATGGACAACCCGACGGCGGCATCCAACCACTGAAGCGCATCGAAGCGGCACCGCGGGCGATCTGCGAACAACCCATGCGCGCCGCCGAAAACGATCAGGATTCGAATGCGGGCGGAAGAGAATCGATTCCCGCTATACGTCGGCCCGCTGCGTCAGCAAGCACAGCAGGCCGCATTAAAAACCTCAACCCACGCACACCTTCCAACCATCGACTCACTACATAAGGAAATAATCATGTCGGCATTGAAAGTCAACTTCGCGGTATATGGCGCTCTTGCGGGCGGCAACGAAAACTCGACCCAGGCCATCGACGTATCAGTGGCCTTGCAAAACGCGATCGACGCCTCACAGGGCATCGTCAACATCAGCAATGCGACGATGGGACAAGATCCATCTCCGAACAATACCAAGCATTTCGCTGCATTGGTAACGCTCGACGGTGTTGCGCAGCCCTACGCCTGCGAAGAAAACCAGACCATTGATTTCTATCATTGGATCGCACCGGGCACGCAGAGCTAAAAATCGGGCAGGCCGACCAAGTAAGGCGTCGGCCCCGTGCTTTACCTAGAGCCTAAGGCAGTGACCGGGATATTGCTCATTGGATCCGAAGGCCGGCACAAGCGGAAAAACGCGGACATGCAATGATCTGCTTGGAAACGTCTGGGTGAACCCGCTCCGACCCATCGCCGCAACGACGACATCGCACCGCCGAGTACCCTTCACGGAGGCCCGCCCGATCGGTGGGCCTTCGTGTTTTCGTCGGCATCGTCGCTGCATTTCCCGACCATACCGCCATGGTCGCGCAGGTTCGCCAGTTGCGGAATGCAGGGGAACCACACTGTCGAGACACGGAACCGTCACAGTCGATAGAGGGCATCTATCGCACGGCAGCCGGCAATCGAAGCAACCTTCAAGCGCCGCCCTCTGCATCCGTCCTGGGCAATCGCACCCTGCGATCGGCTTGCCCCAGCAGCGCATCGATCGCATGCGATAGACCGACCTGCGGCGGGTCAGCGATACCGCCCCGTCCAGGCGCTGACCATACTCGCCTCGAAAAGCATGGCATGACGCCACAATCTCGTCCGGGCATGCCCTTCGTCATTCTTGACAAGCGCCGGCAATGGCGCGACAAGGGAAGCTGTGGAACGGCGTCGAATCCAGACGCTTGGCACCACACGCAAGATCACGATTGAACACCGATGGGGCGCAGGCGCGCCCACTGCCAGGGGGCGGACATGGAATTAGGTCAGGTTCGGTATCACTTCAATATCGCAGCGCCGCATCAGGGCGCTTCATTGCCGCTTGCCCGACGACTTCGAACACGATGACGCATCGCCAGCGTTGCGCTGGCACGAAAGCGTTTTCTTTCTCGCATCGACAGGTGGCGCATGGATGACTTCACGGATCGTTCGCAGTTCCGGATCGACGACCTTCTGGTCATCCCCGGCCGTCTGATCGTCGTGCGCGAAGGACAGGAGATCAAGCTCGAACCGCGATGGATGGAAGTGCTGGTGATGCTGGCCGAGCATGCCGGCGAAACGCTCAGTACCGAGCGCCTGTTGATCGAAGTGTGGGGCAGCACGGTCTACGGCGACAGTCCGGTCAGCAAAACCATTTCCTATATCCGCAAGAGCATCGGCGACGATAGCCGAAAGCCACGCTATATCGAAACGGTCAGCAAAGTCGGTTATCGACTGATCGCAGAGGTCAGTTTGCCGGAAGACTATCGACGCATGCCCTCCGAACGATGGACGAAAGGTAGTCCCTACGTCGGTCTATCCGCCTTCGGTGCCGATCATGCCTCTGTGTTCTGTGGGCGCAGCCGGATCGTTGCGGATCTGCTCAGGGCGATGCGGGTCCAGATCGAGAATCAGCGCCGCTTCGTGCTGATCGTCGGCGCCAGCGGTTGCGGCAAAACGTCGCTCCTCCGCGCTGGTGCAATTCCGTTGCTGACCAAGCCGGACGGCTTCGATGGCTTGCGCGCGCTCTCGGTGACCACATGCGACCTCGCCGCCAATGGAAGCGACCCGCTGGTACCCCTCACAGCGGCGCTTGGGACCTGGGCGCTCGGCACCCGCCCGGTCTTTCCGCCGCAAACACCGGAACAACTGAAGGCGCTGCTGACCGAGACGCCGAACATGATCGAAGGCTTTGTCAGCGAAGCCTTCCGACGCCACTCCGAACGCGATCTGGCAGAACAGCCTTATGCCCATCTGTTGCTGACGGTCGACCACGCTGAAGCGCTTGTCGCCACGACCGATATCGATGCGGACGCGCGCGATGCATTCGCGCGCGTGATGCAAGCGCTATGCGCGTGCCCGCACGTCATGGTCACGATGATCGCGCGCGGCGATTTCTATCTAAAGCTAATTGAGGCCCTGCCGGCACTTGCAGAACTCAAAGCCGGCGACGGTCACCTCGATGTGATAGCACCGCGCTACGGCGAAATCGGCGAAATCATACGCTCACCCGCATGGAAGGCCGATCTGAGCTTCGAAACCGATCCCGAGACGCGTACACGCCTCGACGATGCGTTGCGCGACGCGGCGTTGTCGCAACCGGATGCTCTACCGCTGTTGCAACATACCCTGCAGACTCTCTACGAACGTCGAAACGATCAGCGGCAACTCACCTTTGACGCCTACAACGACATTGGTGGCTTGGAAGGTGCTGTAGCTCATCGGGCCGAACAGGTGTTCGCCACCCTTCCGGCGAATGCACAGGAGAACCTCGACACCGTCCTCGCCGAACTCATAGTCATTCAGATCGACAGCGATGCCGTCAGTGGCCGTAGCCCATGCATCGACGCCTTCGACGCCGATGCCCATACCCTCATTGATGCCTTCACCGCTGCCCGCCTGTTCGTCCGTGATCAGCACAACGGAAAATCGACTCTCAGTGTCGTCCATGAAGCGTTACTACGGCGCTGGCCGCGCGCTGTGGAATGGACAAAGGACAACCGGCGGTTGCTGCAGGCAAGAGCACGATTGCAACACGCGGCCAAGCGCTGGGACGACGAAGGGCGCCGCGACGACCATCTGCTAAATGCCGGACGGCCGCTAATCGAAGCCCGCGAGGTGGAACAGCAATACGTCGAAGACATCGGCGAAGTCGAAAGCGCTCTTCTGCGTGCATCGGAACGGATGAGCAGTAGGAGACGTCTTCTCTCGCGCATCGCCATCGCCGCGCTCGCGGCGCTGTCGATCATCTCCACATCGCTGGCGATCATGGCGACGCAGGCAAGCGTTATCGCGGAACGGAACAGGAACGAAGCACTGGATCTCATCGGCTACATGCTGGTCGAGCTTTCCGATCAGCTGCGCCCGACGGCCAGCACCGCACCGATGAAAAGCATCAGTACTCGTGCCCTGGAGTTTCTTGAAAGACAGCCCTTGGAGGATATGTCGCCCGGAGATCTGATCAACTATTCCCGCGCATTACGCACGCGCGGCGAAGTGCTGTCCGTCGAAAGCAAGGACGTTGCCGCAAGCGCCCTGTTCGAACGTGCGGATGCGGCAGCCCTTCGCGCCATCAAAATGGCGCCTACGTCGACGCAGGCGATCGTCGAAGCCGGGCAGACGGCTTACTGGCTGGGGATGCAATCCAATACTTCCGGCAAGAGCGACGAGGCGGTGGCGGAGTGGGAGCGATATCTGCTGTACACCAAAAAATTGCTGGAAATCGATCAGGACAATCCCGATTGGTGGCAGGAAAATGCGTATGCGACCGCGAATCTTGGCTACCTCGATCAACAGCGCAGGGACTGCGCATCGGCGATGGTGAAGCTCGAACCCGCGATCAAAAATATGGAACGCGCCATCCGGAAAAAGCCGGGCGCGGATTCCTGGCGGTTCAACCGGATAGTGGCCAGATCAATGGTAAGTCGTTGTCAGGCGCAGGAAGGTCGAATCAAGGAAGCCTCGCGCGGCTACTCCCGACAGATAGCAGAACTCGAAACCCTGCTCGGGAAGAGGCCGGATGCAATCGACTGGGAACAGCAGTTGGCCAGCCTGCTTCATTTCAACGCCGGCCTGTCGGCCGGCCTCGGACGCATTGACGATGCGGAAACGCAGTATCTCGAAGCCGTCGATCGATTGACGACCATCACCAAAATCCAGCCGTCCGATCAGAGTTGGAAGCACGGTCTCGCCAATGCGCTGATGAGGGCCGCGGACATCGCATATCTGCGCGGCGATGCCGACGCAGCCACGACCCGGCTGGGCATCGCCATGCGCTTGGCCGAAGCCGGTCAGGCCGCGGAAGACGGAAGTAGGTGGCGACGACTCAGCGCGATGATCCTATTCAGGACAGGTAGATATGGCGCAAGTTCCGACAGCGAACGGAACATGAGCGCGGGAATCGAATCCCTGCGTGCGCTCGTGAGCGCCAAGCCTGAGGATACCCACGCCAGGACAGCGCTGGCCGACGCGCTGATCTCTCGCGGAACACGGCTGCGCAATGCAGGGCGACTCGCCGACGCGAGAGGCGATTGGAACGCCGCGAAATCGACAATGGGCAGGATCGCGACCAGCACAAGCAATCCCGACATGCTGGCACCTTGGGTCAACGCCAACATGCTGCTCGGGCACCGGACGGAGGTGGAAGCGTCGATCCGGACATTGACCGCTTCAGGTTATGCTCACCCGGATTTCGTGGCTCTCGAAAGCAGCATCCGATAGGTCTTGCAAGTTAGCTTCTCGATCTTCCGCGCGCCTTTCCGGGTGCGATCTTGCGACGCACGCGAGGCGGAGCATCCATCGCTCCGCAAATTCCAGTGGACGCTGCATTACTCGCGGAATCCCTAAAAAAGACTCACACCATCCGAAACCGCGCCTCCGATGCGCGTTGAATCCTGAAACAATCATCGCACCGACCCGTTCAGAAGGGAAAATCGACATGTCCTACGACATCATCAATCAGTTTTCGTTCGAGGCAGTTCAATACGGCGATTTCAAAGACCGCACCCTCTCAAGCGCCAGATTCACGGACGAATTGACCAAGAAGCGATGCGATTACGCACGCACTGGGCTTGTGGTCTGGCATCCTCCGGGAACGCATATTCCGCGCTACCGCTGGGAACACCGCGAGATCTGGTTCCATACCAACAACGAGGCGCAGGTGCTCGATATCGTGATCCAGTCTCCGCAATCCATGTCGGACAACCGGCCCAGATTCCATCTCCACAGCATCGACTCCAACGAACCGGAATGGATCCTTCTTGTGGAGCATAAACAGCAGGCCAGCGACGACTGGATGGGCCTTGACGAGATCACCGACGACGTGCTGCCTCATACCCGCTTCATGCGTCTGCATCTGCGTCTACCCGCGTGGGATATCCGCACCAGCTTCAAGCTGTCCGTTTACGCTAGGGATCGCGATTTCTTCAACAAGGCGATCAACTGCGACCCGCTGGTCGGCAACGACCCGCCAAGGGAGGGCGGCCTTGCCTGATACGAGGCTGCGTCGGCGTGCCGTTGCTGCGCACACCGCCGACACCAGGGAAATGATTCTGAAGATGATTCGCTGAGATTCCTTCTGGAGTCACGCCTCGCACCGAGCGTCACGACTGTGGCCTTTTAGTTGTCAACTCCCCCATCGGAAGAGCCGCAAGTGCCATAAATATCTCGAATACAGACGATAGCCTTCATAAGATATTTTCAAGATAGTCTGATCCCAAATTAATTCTATAAAAACACCAAAACAAACGACTTACACCGATCAAACTACCTCCGTGCCACTGCGGCATACAACCGTCCTTAATAAATTGTGGACGAATCAAAAATACTGAACCGGAGGTTAGAGATGGCTCTCATCACAGCACGTATACAGCCCATCGACGCATTTTCGTCTTCGACCAAACCGGTAAAGATAGTCTTACCGAAAGACCAGAAAGATTTTGCCACAATGGTCTCCATCGACTTCGACGAAACGCCGGGGAGCCCCGGCAACGTCACTCACGATTGGAAAGAAACAGAGATATGGTTTCAAGCAGACCGCAAGCAATGCCTTTACATCGCTTTGGCCTCACTTGATATGGGCAGCAACAACTCCCCGCGATTCCATGTCCACAAGATCAAGAGCCCTGCCGCCGTAAGTTCTGTTCACTACGTTGACGGCAAGGCCTGGAAGAAATTCGGGATCATTCAAGAAGAATTCCCTCCAGGAACTCTGATGATCCGAATCGAATTCGAAATGGAGCGCAATACCGGTGCCGAGAAAGTCGAATTGATCGTGATGGATACTGTTACGGGAACCCCATTCAGCGTTGACCCCCTCGTCGGCAACGACCCCCCCTGATTTGATAGATGAGAACTATTCGTCGGCACAGACGTTCGACGGACTCGCAGTTGCGTTCCCACCCGGACATCGCGGCCATATCCAGATAAACAAAACAACAACTTACAATCCGTAAGAACTCCGTAAAGACTCCAAACCGCGCTTCCGACAGCCTCCCATCCGCCCCGCAGCAGTCTGCTGCGGGGTAGGTGGCCACTCAGGTGGCCTTCTCCATCTCTCGGGAGTCCTGTCATGACCGATACCACCCATTCCGCCTCGTCCGTCATCTATGGTGTCTTCGACGGCAGCCGGGCCACACCTATCCGCCTCACCCCGGCAGATGCGGGTGCATCCGGCGACCTGATCTGGTCGGTGCCGGACGGTTCGATGCCTATCCATCCGTTGCCGACCCATTCGCCCTCGCGCCTTCCCTTGGCGGCCTGCCCACCGGGCGACGGGAATCCGAAGAAGAAAGGGGCCGTGCTGCTCGACGCCGACGTACTGCGTGAACTGCGGGAATCGCGGATGCTCAGTCAGGAGGAAATGGCCAACCTCTTCGAGGTTCGGAATATCCGGATCTCGATCGCGACGATCAAGCGCGCGGAGACCTGGCACCCGACGCGTTATCGGATCGCGCGCGAGTTCGCTCGCTACTTCGGCGTTCCGGTCGAAGCCTTGTTGAAGCGTTGATGCCCGCGCCGGAGGAACGAGCCATGGACGACGACGACATCATCGACAAACGCCTGACCGAAGCCCTGCGCGAGACCCTGCTGCACATCGCCGGGGTCTCGGGTGCGGTCGCCAAACGATTGCGCCCGGGACAGTCGTTGAACGCGGATCTGGGCCTGGACGACATGGATCTCGAAGTGCTGGCCGGCTGCCAGCGCAAACTGGGCGACCGCCTGCGGCAGGACCATGGCACCACGCGCATCGATGCCGACGAGTTGTACGACCTCGCGGTCGGCGATGTGTTCTCAGTGACTGTGAGACGTGCGCTCGGGCGGGAGTTGAACGCGACCGCAATCGCGGTTCTGTTCTCGCGGGCGCAGGCGGGGCTGCGCGGGACGGCGGAATGAGCGAAACAGGCGGCCGGCCGGCCCGGCCGCCGCGGATGGCAGCGCTCCGCTGCCTGCGCGATACTCGTCCGATGACGCTTTCCGCCCACACCCCCGACCTCGACCCCCAACCTTTAGACCGCGCCACCGCACTCCCGGCGCGGTTTTACACCGATCCGGCGACGGTGGGCTTGGACCGGAAGTCGATCTTCGACCGCAGCTGGCAACTGGTCGCGCACGCCTGCCAGTTACGGAACGCCGGGGATCACGCCATCGCCGATCTCGGCGGTTTGCCGGTGATCGCGGTGCGCGGGGCGGACGAGGTGATCCGGGTGATGCATAACGTGTGCCGGCATCGGGCCGGGCCGCTGGCGCAGTGCGATGGGCTGGCGGCGAAGTCGCTGCGCTGCCGGTATCACGGGTGGACGTACGCGCTCGATGGTCAGCTGCGCAATGCGACCGAAATGGCGGAGGCAACCGATTTCGAGGTGAACGATATCCGCCTGCCGCAGCTGGCGGTGCGGGTGTGGCAGGGGATGGTGTTCGCAGCGGTGGACGAGGCGCGGGCGCCGCCGTTCGAGGCCTTCGTCGCCGGCATCGATGCGCGTATCGGCGCGGAGCGCAGGCTCGATGCCTACGGTCACCATCATCGCGTCGGTTACGACATCGCCTGCAACTGGAAGGTGTATGTCGACAATTATCTGGAGGGATATCACGTCCCGCATATCCATCCGGAGCTGAACCGGCTGTTGGATTACCGCAGCTACGTCACCGAAACCGCGGCGTGGTATTCGTTCCAGTTCAGCCCGCTGGAAAGCGGAGAGGGCCTCTACGGCAGCGGCGACGCGCTGTATTACTGGCTGTGGCCGAATACGATGCTGAACATCCTGCCCGGACGGCTGCAGACCAACCGCATCGTTCCCAAGGGCGCGGACCGTTGCCGGGTGGAATTCGACTTCTATTACGCACCGGACGATTCCGAGACGGGCCGCGCGCGCCGCGAGGCCGATCTGTCGTTCAGCGACGTGGTCCAGGACGAGGACATCACCATCTGCGAAGACGTGCAGCGCGGGCTGGCGTCCGGCTCGTACGAGGCCGGCCGTCTCAATCCGCTGCGCGAGAATGCGGTGCACCATTTCCATGAACTGTTGCGCCGCACGTATCGCGACGCATAATCGGCATTCTTCAGGGCGGTCGCCACGGATTGCGCCATCGCCGCCTCTCATCGCCCATCCATCAAGACAGCGAAGAACATCATGCAGAACACCCGACTTTGCATCGCCCTCATGCTGGCGCTGGCCGCGCCCGCGCTGATCGCTTCCGGCCAGACGTTCGCCGCTGCGCCGGCTGGACAGGCCGCAGGCGAGCCCAGCACGACCGCCCCTGCGCCGGCCCTGAACTGGCGCGCGGCCGCCTATCCGGCCGCGAGCGTCGCGAAGCTGCAGTACCGCGAAATGGCGACGTCGCGCCTGCTCGATCTTCAACGCAAGAACCAGGCGCCGGGTCTGAAGGCCACCCAGATCGGCATCGGCCGCGAAGCGTCACAGGAAGGCCTGCAGCGCAGGCTGTCGGCGCTGACCTGGCGGCCCGTCGCTGGCGGCTTCGTCGCCAGGGTCGAAATCCGTTCCATGGACGCGCTCGCGCTGCGCGTCGGGCTGGACGTGAGCCGCCTGGACAGCCGCGCCGAACTGCGCTTCGGCGGTTCGGCGCGTCCGTCGGAAGTGGTCGCGAAGATGACCGGCGCGGAAGCCAAACGCCTGCCGGGCTCCAACGGCCTGTTCTGGACGCCGAATACCGATGGCGACACCCAGATCATCGAGATCTTCCGTCCGCGAGGCGTGCCTGCGTTCGCGGTGCGGCTGGAGGCTCCCGTGCTGTCGCACCTCATCGCCGACAGCCGCAACACCTACAAGATCATCGAGAAGATCGGCGAATCCGGCAGCTGCAACGTCGACACGGTCTGCCGCGTCAACGAACTCGGCCAGGCCTTCGTCGACGCCAGGAACGCCGTCGCGCACATGCGCTTCGTCATCGGCTCCAGCACCTATATCTGCACCGGCACCCTGCTGGCGGACACCGTGCCGGTGACGCAGATCCCGTATTTCCACGCTGCGAACCACTGTTTCTCCAGCAACACCAACGTCGCGCCGGTGCCGACCCAGATGCAGACGGTCGCCAACACCCTGAACACCATCTGGAATTACGACGCGACCGCCTGCGGCAATCTCACCTCCGCACCCAGCACCCAGATCAGCGGCGGCGCGACCTATCTGTATTCGAATCACCTCACCGACGGCATGCTGGTGCGCCTGAACAACGCGCCGCCCGCGAACGCATATTTTGCAGGCTGGAACGCGGCGCCGGTCGCCGACGGCAGCAGCGTGCTGGCGATCCACCATCCGCGCGGCGACTCCAAGAAAGTATCCGGCGGCCAGGCGATCACCAAGGACGGCGACAACATCACCGTGGGCTGGTTTGCTGGCACCACGGAAGGCGGCAGCAGCGGCTCGGGCCTGTTCACCCTCGGGCCGCGCGGTTATGCGCTGCGCGGCGGGCTGTACGGCGGCAGCGCGTCCTGCAGCAATACCGGCTCGCTGGCCAATACGCAGAACCGCGACTACTACTCGCGACTCGATGTGGATTTCGCCAGCATGAAGACGTATCTCGAACCGCAGCCCGAAGCCGCGGAGGGCGCGCGTCCGATCGTGCGGCCGAGGGCGGCGGCCAAACCGGCGGCCGCGCCTGCGGCAGCGGCACCTGCCGGCACGGGAAGAACCGGCACCCTCGACCGGAGTGATTCGCGGCTCCGCAGGTGACCCCAACACCGCGGCCGCTCGGCCTGTGGTCGGCCATCGCGCTGGTCGCGGGCAGCATGGTCGGCAGCGGCGTGTTTCTGCTGCCGGCGTCGCTGGCGCCGTACGGCTGGCTGAGTCTCTACGGTTGGGCAATCACGCTCTGCGGCGCCTTGCTGCTGGCACTCACGTTCTCGCGATTGGCCGCGCGCGGCGCGCAGGCCGGCGGGCCTTACGCCTACGCGCGTGAGGCCTTCGGCGACACCACCGGCTTCGTGATCGCGTGGAGCTACTGGATTTCGATCTGGTGCGCGAACGCGGCGATTGCGGTCGCTTTCGCCGGCAGTCTGGGCAGCCTGTTTCCCGGACTCGTGGCCACGCCGTTCCGCGGCGCGGCCTGTGCGCTGGCGGCGCTGTGGATCTGCGCCGCGATCAATCTGATCGGCATCCGCGAAGCCGGTCGCCTGCAGATCGTCACCACCGTCTTGAAGCTGCTGCCGCTGCTGCTGTTCGGCGGGATCGCGATCTGGTGGCTGGACAGTTCGCTGCTCGCCGGCGAAGCGGAAGCGATCGCCGCAGCCGCGCAAGCCGACGCGCCCGCCACACGCCTGGGCGCGCTGCACATGACCGTCGCGCTGACGTTGTGGGCATTTCTCGGGCTGGAAGCCGCCACCGTGCCCGCCGGCGCGATCCAGGCTCCGCCCGGTCGCACCTCGTCCTACCGTGCTCGGGACGCCG